>NZ_JARESO010000010.1:0-267023 GCF_046030175.1 Paraburkholderia sp. RL17-373-BIF-A | reverse complement strand
AAAAAAACCCCCCCTTTTTTTTTTGGGGGGCGGGGGGGTGGGCCGGGCCCGCCGCAACGTCAACAAGGAGCAAGACCGTGAACATCGATCTATCGGGCAAGACCGCTATCGTCAGCGCATCCACGGCGGGCATCGGGCTTGCGATCGCCACCGGCATTGCCGCGTCAGGCGCGCAGACCATTATCAACGGACGCAAGCAGGAAGCGGTGGACCGCGCGATCGAGACGATCCGCAAGACCGCGCCGCAAGCGAAATTGCAGGGCTTCGCGGGCGACCTCGGCACGCTGGAAGGTTGCGACGCGTTGGCGAAAGCCATACCGCAGGCGGATATCCTGGTGAACAACCTCGGCGTCTTCGGACCCGGCGACATCTTCACCACTGAAGACGACGATTGGGAGCGCTACTTTCAGGTCAACGTGATGTCGGGCGTGCGGCTCACGCGCCACTACCTGAAAGGGATGATGGAGCGCAAATGGGGCCGCGTGGTGTTCATCTCGTCCGAGTCGGCATTGAATATTCCGCCGGATATGCTCGCCTATGGTTTTTCGAAGACCGCGCAATTGAGCATCGCGCGCGGCATCGCCAAACAAGCGGCCGGCAGTGGCGTGACAGTGAATGCCGTGCTGCCCGGACCGACCCTGTCTGACGGCTTCCGTTCGATGGTCGAAGACACCGCGAAAGAGCAAGGTAAAACCGTCGAACAGGTCGCCGCGGAGTTCGTCCGCGAGCACCGAAGCAGTTCGATCATCCAGCGCGCGGCCACCACCGAGGAAGTGGCGAACATGGTCGTCTACGTCTGCTCGCCGCAGGCCTCGGCGACGACCGGCGCGGCGCTGCGCGTCGATGGCGGCGTGATCGATACGATTGCGTAACGTTGCCGCTTTTCTAACGGACGACGGGCGGCATGGCCGCCCGTCTTCACGTCACGTCATGGCCGCAATCTTCACAACGCGTACTGCGCGATGCCGTTGCCGAACGACCAGTTCTCCTTCAGCACCTCGACGAGATTGATGAATACATCCTCGCGTCGCAGCCCGGGCGATTCCCCCAGTTCGTCCGCCATACGCTTGTACAGCGCCTTTTTCATCTCGAGCGTGCGCGTGTTGTTCAGCGTGATCTGAATGATCACGAGATCATCGCTTCGCTGCACGTTCAGATACTGATCGTCGTACACAAAATTGCCGGCCTCATGCTCGGTGATCAGCATGAAGATGTCGTCCTTCGGCACGTTGAAGGTGTCCACCAGCGAACGCTGGATGCTCTGCGTCACCGCCTTCCGGTATTCGGCGGACTTGCCTGCGCGCAATGCGATTCGTGTGAGCGGCATGATGAAACTCCTTGGCTGCGGTTGATTGGGTAAACACAGCTTAGGCGCACTCAGTCATAATAAACAGACATCATTGATGATTTCATCTATATCCATCGAAAATGAAAGTTCTCGATCTCGACGCGGTTCGAGCGTTCGTTCTGGTCGCCGACCTGCGTAGCTTCACGCGTGCGGCAGATGCGCTCGACACGACCCAATCGGCCGTCAGCCTCAAGCTCAAGCGGCTGGAAGCCCATCTGGGCAAGCAATTGCTCGAGCGTACGCCGCGTGTGGTGCGCCTGTCCGCGGACGGCAATGCGTTCCTCAGCGCCGCGCGCGACCTGCTGAATGCGCATGAACGCGCGCTGGGGTCGCTATCGGTCGAGCGCCGGCGGCTCGCGTTGGGGCTCAGCGAGCATGTCGCGGGACCGGACTTGCCGCTCCTGCTCGGCAGGCTCAATGCGCACGATCCGGGGCTGGTGATCGAATTGCATCTGGGCATGTCCGCCGCGCTGCTCGCGCAATTCGACGAACGCCGCCTCGACGCGGTGATCGTCCGCTATGGCGCCGACGAACCGCCACGCGACGACGCCCAGGTGCTCTTTAGCGAACCGCTCGGCTGGCTCGCCACGCCGGCGTGGTTGCCGCGAGTCGGCGAGCCATTGGCGCTGGCGCTGTTGAGCCCGCCGTGCAACGTGCGCGACGTCGCACTGCGAGCGCTCGCGCAGGCGGGCGTTGGCTGGCAGGAAGTATTCGTCGGCGGCGGCGTGGCGGCCGTCGGCGCGGCCGTGGCGGCGGGCCTGGCGGTGTCGCCGCTGGCGCGCCGCGTGGCGCCACGCGGCCTGATCGACGTCGGCGCGCGGCTCGGTTTGCCGGCGCTGCCGGAATCGCGCGTCACGCTGCATTCGCGGGTTAGGGACGAGCGGTCGGCGGAGACCTTGCGGCTGGTGACCAACGGGTTGGCGATGCAATGACAAAACGACTCACCGCCTTCCCCCGCGGATAAACTTCGCCGCCTTTCGCTTAAGCTAGAAAAGTTATCCCTTTCAAAGTAGATCCGTGGACCTCGACCCCCGACAAACCGCCGCCGTCCGCGCGGTCATCGAAACCGGCAGCTTCGAGCAGGCCGCTGTGCGGCTGAATCTCACGTCGTCGGCGGTATCGCAGCGTGTGCGGGCGCTCGAAACACGGCTGGGCAACCCACTGATCGTGCGCACGCGGCCGTGCCGTGCGACGCAGATGGGCCAGCGTCTGCTGCAATATCTGCGGCGCGCCGCCCTGCTCGAAGACGATTTCGCCAGCGATCTTGCACGTGCCGACGAAGCGCTGCTCAGCGTCGCCGCCGCCGTCAATGCGGACACGCTGTCGACGTGGTTTTTCCCCGCCCTCTCCGACATCCTGCTGCAAGAAAACGTGCTGCTCGACCTGACCGTCGACGACCAGGACCACACGCACGCCCTGCTCGCCTCCGGCCTCGCGATCGGCTGCATCACCACCGAACCGGCGCCCATGCGCGGCTGCTTCGCCGAACGGCTCGGCGCCATGCGCTACCGGCTGGTGGCGTCGGCGGCATTCGTGCAGCGATGGTTTCCGAATGGCTTGACGCGCGAAAGCGCGCGGCGCGCGCCGGTGATCCTGTCCTCACGCAAGGACGCGTTGCAGGCGCGTTTTCTCGAGACGCGTTTCGGCCTGCCGCCGGAAGCCTATCCCTGTCACTACGTGCCCGCGCCGGTCCCGCGTTACATGGCGATCCAGCGCGGCCTGGCGTACGGCATGGTGCCCGAACTGGAATTCGGCGATGCGTTAGAGCGCGGCGATCTGATCGACCTGGCGCCGAAGCAGCCCAGCGACGTCGAGTTGTACTGGCACGCGTGGAAGGTCCAGTCGCCGCGCCTGGAAAAGCTGTCGGCGCGCATCGTCGAACTTGGGCGCACCGCGTTGGGGGCGCCAGGCAGCAAACCGAAGCGCAAACGCGCGGCTTGACCGCGGATCAGTGAAGAATCGGCGGCAGCGAACCGCTGCTGGCCGTGGCGGGATTGCTCGTGGCGTTCGCCGGATTGGCTTGAACGTTTGCGGACGGCGCCGGCACATTCACGTGGGATGCAGCCGGTTTCGCCGCGCCGGTTTTCGCCGCGACCTTAGCCGTTTGCGGGTTAGCCTGACGAGCCGGGACCACCAGATTCGCGTGCACGACCTTGCCCTGCCTCGGTTGGGTCTGGACGAACTGCGCGTGCGGCTTTTTACTCTGCGCCATCACGGCCGCTTTCGATTGGGTTTTGCCTCCATGCGTCGCGCTGATCCCGCTCTTCGCGGCGCCCTTGGCCGCCACCTTCTTCACGCTGGCATGCGCCGCCGGCTTGTTGGCATGTCCCGTCGTCGCTGTCACGTGCTTCGAAGCGGCCTTCGACGCTGTCTTCGAACCGGCGCTAGACTTGACCTTCTTGCCCGGCTTCGTGACATGCCCGCTCGCCTCTGGCGGATTCCATACTTCGGCATAACCCGCGGCCATGGCCGCGCCCGACACACACCACACGGCAAGCGCCGCTCCTGCTGCAACTGCTCGAACGCCCATCTCCTGCTTCTCCTGATCTTCGACTTTATGACGAGCCCGGATTATATTCTCTTGCAAAAATCCACATTTAGACTAATATCAATTCCAAGTACAAATTAGGACTTACCCGCTCATGGCTCACGCTGCCCGTGCCACCCAGCCCGAAGCGCCGATTCGTCGGCCGGTTTCGGAACCCACGCTAACGGAAATGTCCGCGGCGGGTCTACGCGCGTTCTTCAAAATCGCGCACGACTGGGACCTGAACGCGGAAGAACAGATCGTGCTGCTCGGCTCGCCGGGCCGCTCCACCTACTTCAAATGGAAGTCGGCGCCTGAAACGGCCCGCCTCGGGCGCGACACGCTAGAGCGCCTGTCACTGCTGCTCGGCATCTATAAAGCGCTGCAAATCCTGTTGCCGCAAGCCAGTGCCGCCGACACCTGGATCAAACGTCCCAACAGCGCGCCGCCGTTCGGCGGCCGCCGCGCGCTGGACCGCATGCTGGCGGGCAACATCAGCGACCTCGTGGCCGTGCGCCAGTATCTGGACGCAATGCGAGGCGGCTGGGCGTGACACAACCGCATTGGCAGGACCGCTGGCGCACGGCGCCGCTCGATTGGTCGCCCGCGTATCGCGTGATTCCGACGCGCTTTCCCGCCGTCAATCTGTTCGACCGGGTCGCTTCGCCGGAAGATTTCGACGCCCTCTACGCGCTCGAAGCCATGACCAACGACCGTCTGCGCACCGAAGTCGGCGAGCTCGATCTGGTGCCCCGCGAAGAACGCCGTTTCGGACCAGGCTACGGGCCGATCATGGCAGCGTTGACCCATCTGAATCCGCTCGGCAGCCGTTTCTCGGACGGCACATACGGCGTGTTCTATTGCGCGCGCTCACGCGCCACCGCGATCGCCGAAACGCGTTATCACACAGGGAAATTTCTGGAAGCGACGGCCGAGCCGCCCATGCGCCAGCAGATGCGTCTTTACACCGTCGCCGCGCAAGGCAGCGTGGTGGACATTCGCGGCGACGCTTCGGTGGATCTCGCGGTGCTGTCGCCGGATGACTATCTGGCCGGACAGTCTCTCGGCCGGGCCATCCGCGAGGGAGGTGCGCCGGGTATCGTGTATCCGTCGGTACGGGATGACGGCGGCGAGTGCCTCGCCGCGTTCAAAACGACGCTGCTGCGCGACTGCCATCACGCGGCGTATCTGGAATACAACTGGAATGGCACGAGCGTGGATATGGTGTTCGAACTCAGCCAGGTCGGCTGATCGCGCGGCCTAAATGGACTGCGCGTGGCCTGCGCGCGCAGTCGCCAACGCCGCCGTCAAGGCAGCGCCAGCGCCGCCGCGCCTTCCGCGCGGGCCTCTTCGGTCGAGACGGACCAGCGCCGCAACGCCAGCGGCTCCACGATCGTGAGCTTGCCGCCCGGCCCGAAAGCACCGGTGTCGATGAACACCTGTGAGCCGACCTGCTTGATGTCGCGCATCGGCGTGTGGCCGCAATAGGTCAGCGAGAGACCGCGCTGCCGCTGCGGATCGCCGTTGCCCAACGCCAGGTCGCGGCCCCACAGCAATCGCTGGCGGGTGTCGGCGGAGAAATTCCCCGCGTCGAGCTCCGCATCCGAGCCGAAGAATTCGGCATGCAGAATATTGAAGCGCTCCTTGCCGCTGCCGACCACGCGCGCAAGCGGCAACCCGCGCACGATTTCTGCGTAATGCTGCAAGCGTTCGTCGGATAGCTGCGCCGCCCAGATGCCGCCGATTCCGTACCACCATTGACGCCGCAAGCGTCCGTCGGCCACCGCGCACAGCGTGTCTTCGTGATTGCCGAGCACGGCGAAAAACCACGGCTTGTCGAGCAGCGCCAGAGCCAGTTCGGAATTCTCGCCACGATCCACCAGATCGCCGACCGAGAAGAGCCGGTCGCGCTCCGGGTCGAACGTGATCACGCGCAGCAGATAGCGCAATGCATCGACGCAGCCATGCAGATCCCCGACCACGAAGTCGCGGCCGCTCCGGTTGGCCGGGTGATGCTGGACGGAATTGACGAGTACGGTAGCCATGCGTTCATGATAATGCGGCATCCGCAATGCGTATGCGCGCTGCCTATCGTTTCTTGGCGCCGTGGAGGGCGAGAATGACGAAAATCAACGCAAAAGCGCCATGTTTCCGGCAGGCCTTACCGGAAACACGCCGTCTGCGCGGTCACTATTGCTGAGTTCGCAATTTGCCGATCTGATCAGCCGTCACGGTCGATTGGGGATTGCCGAACTGTCTGGTCACATAGTTGGTGATGGCGGCCACCTGGTCGTCGGTGAGCTGGCTGGCGAATGCGGGCATCAACACGTCCGCCTGTTTCGTCGTACGGGTGACGCCGTGCAGGATCACCATCGCCAGATTGTTGGCGTCGCTCGCACCCACCACGGAGTTGTGAATCAGCGACGGATACGCACCCGGCGCGCTCGCGCCCACGCCTTGGCCCGTCCAGCTATGGCAGCTTGCACAATTGGCGACGAACAGTTGCGCACCGTTCACGGCGTGGACGGCGGTGCCGCGCAGCGCCGTGACGTCGTCGGCGGGATTGCCCCATTGGTCGCGCGGGCGTGATTCGCCGCCGCTGATCGGCGGCACCGCGCGCAGATACGCGACGATCGAGCCGAGATCCTCGCGCGTCAGATATTGCGTGCTGTCGGCTACCACCTCAGCCATCGGACCGGCCGCATTGGCACGGCCCGGCGCCGCGCCGGTCGACAGATACGACACCAGTTCGTCGTCGCTCCAGTTACCCACGCCGCTGTTCTTGTCCGACGTGATGTTGTACGCGTGCCAGCCGGCCTGCACCGCGCCGGAGAAACGCGAACTCGTCTTCAAGCCCTGCGTGAAATTGCGCGGCGTATGGCATTCCTCGCAATGCGCGAGCCCTTGCACCAGATACGCACCGCGATTCCACTCGGCGCTTTGCTTGGGATCGGGCACGAAGCGGCCCTCGGTGAAATTGAACAGGTTCCAGAACACCATCAGCCAGCGCTGATTGAATGGGAATTTCAGGCTGTTGCCGGGCGGCGTGTAGTGGATCGGCGTGAGCGTGTTCAGATACGCGCGAATCGCCAGCACGTCCTGGTCGGTGACCTTGGTGTACTCCGCATAAGGGAAGGCCGGATACAGGCGCTCGCCGCCTTTGCCGATGCCCTCATGCATGGCGCGCAGAAAATCGACGTCGCTCCATTGGCCGATGCCGGTGTCCGGATCGGGCGTGATGTTCGGCGTCACGATGGTGCCGAACGGTGTGTTGATCGGCAGCCCGCCCGCGAAGGGCCGCGCTTTGTCCGCCGTGTGGCACGCCACGCAATCGCCGGCGCGGGCGAGGTATTCGCCGCGCTTGACCAGGTCGGCGCCGGCCGCCGTCACCGGCAAGGCCGCGCCGCTGATCGCTTGCGAGGCGTCGTCGGCGCGGGCCTGCGTGATCGGCAGTTCGTCGTTACGTTGCGTGTCGGGGCCGTGCGCCTCATACCAGGCGACGTACAGCGCGAACAGCGAAAAAATCGCGGCCAGCGTCGCGACTCTGAGGTGGCGGCGGCGGGCGTTCCGCGCAAGCGCCTCGAGCGGCTGCACGCGAGAGGTGTTCTTCGTCATTGTGGCTCTCCGTTCACGCTCAGATTTCACGCTTGAGCTTGTCGGCCAGCTTCAGCGACAAGGCCGCGATCGTCAGCGTGCAATTCACCGAGGCCGCGGTCGGCATCACGCCGCTGCTGGCGATGAACAGATTGGAGTGGTCATGCGTGCGGCAGTCCGCATCGACGACCGAATCCGCCGGATCGCTGCCCATGATCGTGGTGCCCATGATGTGATTGTTCGGCGCGAAGGTGTCGTCGAAGGTGACCTCGGCGCCGCCGAACAGCGCGGCGATTTGCGCATACAGTTCGTGCGTATTGGCCGCGCTTTTCTTCACGTAGTCGTTGATCGAGTAGTAGATTTCCGGCTGCGGAATGCCGAGCGCATCCTTGTGATCCGCCGACGGCACCACGCGGTTCTGCGGCTCCGCCAGGTGCTCATGGAAGCTGTTGATATTCAGCGTGCGCGCCGCGCGGTCGCGTATCTGCCGGTCGAGTTCGGCGCCGGTCAGGCCTTTTTTCAGGAGATCGGCGGTCACGCTCATCGTGGGCACGCCGTTCGAGAGATGCAGCTTCTTCGCGGCGTAGTCGGAACGGAACGCGCCATCCCGGAAGTTGACAATCGACGTCATCTCCATCGGTCCGCGTCCAGGCCACAGCGGTTCATTGGCGAGGAACGCGACGCCCGTGCCCGGATGATCCATCAGGTTGCGGCCCACCTGATCGGAACTGTTGCCGACGCCGTGCGGGAATTTATCGGACGTCGACATCAGCATCAGCTTCGGCGTTTCGATGCCGTTCGCGGCGAGCACGAACAGTTTGCCGCTCACGCGCGTGCTGTTGCCGTTCGGGTCCTTGTAGTGGACCGCGGTGATCAGCCCTTTATTGTCCGCTTCGACGCGATACACCACCGCTTCGGGAATCAGTTTCGCGCCGGCCTGTTCGGCTTTCTCCGCATGCACGACGCCGTTGTACATCGCGGCGATCGGGCAGATCGGCATGCAGTTGTTGTTGCCGCAGCAGGTGGGCCGCGCGTCGTACGGACGGCTGTTGCGGGCCACCGGCTCGGGCACGACCTTGAAGCCTTGCGCATTGAGCACGTCGCTGAAACGCTGATCCATGTACGAGAGCGGAAGCTGGCTCATCGGATACGGTTTCGAGCGCGGCGAGCCGAGATCGATCGAACTGCCGGGACCCGACACGCCGAGCTGCACTTCAGCCGCCGAATACCACGGCTCCAGCGTTTCATACGGATAAGGCCAGTCGCGTCCCACGCCGTACAGCTTGTGCAACTGGAAGTCCGACGGCAACAGCCGCCATGCGGCCGCCGCCCAATGCCAGGTGGTGCCGCCCACCAGCCGCAGGTACTGCGAGCTATACGGATAGTCGCCTTTCTGGATCAGATAATTGTTGGCGGGCGCGTACTCGGGATGCGGCGCATAAGGCGTGGATGGATACGGCGTCGCGAAGTCCGACTTGACCGGCGAGTTGCGGAAGTTCTCGACGATCTGCCAACGCGGAATGCGCGGCCCGGCTTCGAGCAGAATCACCGACGCGCCGGCCAGCGCCATCTGATGCGCGACCAGTCCGCCCGCCACGCCCGAACCGACTACGACGATGTCGGCGGAATTTGAGTTTGCCATTGTTGCCCTCTTGTGCAGAGCACTTATCTTTGTTTGCGTTGATTGCTGTACTCGCGTGCCGCCACTGCGCCGAATGACTCAATCGAACAATGCGGCACGCGCGAGACGAACATCGCTCACGCGCTCAACGGTTTCTTCGTCCAGTAGAACGGCACGTCCCGGCAATAGGACGGAATCGTGAGCACGTCCTTGACGGGCTCGAACATCAACGCTTTTTCATAAGCAACCACGTCCACATGCGGCATGTCGCCGACAAGGCCGAGATACCACGCGCGCATGATCGCGCTCACGGATTTCGCGAGCGCGGGCTGGTCGACTTGCAAAGCCTGCGTGACGGTATCCGACGGTACGCCGCCATGACCTTGCAGCCATGTGTTGAGCGCGGCGACGTTCTGCGTGAACTGACTGTCGGATTTGGCGAGGGCGTCGTAGACGCGTTTGCCGAGCGGGGCGTCGAAGCCCGTACGGCCGGTGAGACGCTGCGAGAGTGCAAGGAATGCGTCGAGCCCGCCGCCCGCGGGCGTATCGGCAAACGCCGGGGCGATCCATGAGAGCGAGCGGCCGGCGCCGGCAAACGCGAGCGCCGCGGCTGCGGCGCATGCACCGAGCACCCACGCTCTGCGCGAGGCGGACGACGACAACTCTGCTGGATGCGTCACTTCGTGGTGCGCATCATTGTTGTTGGGTACATCTGTCATGGGGACTCCAGATGGTGAGTGATTCTCAACTTGCCTCGCGACCCTGGCGTGATGCCATTCGCGCGTGGCGTCGATCTCTACCCCAAACCTGGCCTAAGCGCCGCTTGAGCGGTCTTTTGTGAGCCCGCACGCACCCAGTGCGAGCTGAGCTACGTGGTGCTGATGACATCCGTATGAAACCGCATGCACGGCATGGCATGCGCGGCAAAAAAAAGCCGTGCCGCCTGCCAATCGCCTTTCAACTGAAAGCGCCGCGCAAGGGCGTTGCGAAAGACTATAGCCTGTGACCCGCCCATTCGACAAATGGTGGTCCAGGCGCGGGTAGAATCCGCGACAGCGAGAGCCCCACACCCTACATTCCATGCTCACAAAATACTATCCACAGGTTCTTCGCAATCGACCGCGCATGCTGGTCGGCCTTGCGCTCGGCATCATCGCCGCGCTGGCCGTGCCCGCCCACACACGCCCGATGGTCCGCGTGTTGGCCGGTTGGGACGCGGCCATCTGGAGCTATCTGGCGATGATCTGGGTGCACATGGCCGTTGCCGACGAAGGCCGCGTGCGCGAATTCGCCCGTCGCGACGACGAGAACGCCGGCGTGGTGCTGATGGTGATCTGCGTGGCGACCATTGCGAGCATTGCCGCCATCGTGCTGGAACTGGCCTCGGCCAAGGGGACAGCCGGCGCCTCCACCGTCTGGCACTACGCGCTGACGGGGCTCACGATGTTCGGCGCATGGTTCTTGATCCCGACCATCTTCACGCTGCACTACGCGCGGATTTACTACGACACCGACGCAAAGGAAACGCCGCTGCTATTTCCCGACCATGCGCTCCAGCCGGACTACTGGGATTTCCTGTATTTCTCGTTCACGATCGCCGTAGCGTCGCAAACCTCTGACGTGGTGCTGCGCTCGCGTTCGATTCGCCGCGCCGCGCTCGCGCAATCCGTCCTGTCGTTCTACTTCAACGTGGCGGTGCTGGGTTTGTGCGTGAACATCGCGGCGGGCTTGCTCGGTTCTTCGTAATACTGTCGACACAAAGCCTCTCACGAATACCCTCGCCGAATGACACTCCGCCTTTTGCGGGCATCGCCCCGACCCTGACGCGCCACGTGTAAATCCCGGACCGCGGCCGCCCGTTTTACACGCGGCGGCCGTCCGTGCAACGCGTCTTGGCGCCTCGCGCCTTCTTTCGCACTTGCCTCCGAAGCTTGCTGCAGTGCGTACGCTCACCCCTCCATCGCTGCCGTCCGAGCCGCACTGGCACAGCGTTTGCTGCGTCTTCCGAATCGATCTGGCCGGCCCGTGCAATCGACGCCTGGCGTCAAAGCACCCTTTACTGGCCAGCGGCGTGACGATCTTTGCACTACATTGACCAGTACGCGCCTTCGCTTGACGCATCGCGCGGTATCCGGCTCTGGAAGCCCAATGAGCGCTGTGATCGCATGCCACTTGCATCCACACCGCAGCAGGACGAATCTGGAAACGATCGATGGAACCTCGAAACGGGTACGCGCCGCGGATTTACTTTTTTCATTCACTTCTGGTTGGGCCGCTCGATGCATGGCCTGCGCAGTTCGCGCATGCAGCCGCGCTGGGCTTCGATCACGCGCTGATCGGCAGCCTCTTCGCGCCTGGACGAGCCGGCCACGGACAGGTGGTCGGCAACCACGCCCGCCTGCATCCGGTATTCGAGACCCAGCAGCCCGCCAGCGAGGCGATACGCACGCTCGCGAGCGCCGCCAGTCAGAACGGCCTGACCTTGCTGGTCGATCTCGTGATCGACCGGATGGCCGCCGATGGCGCGCTGTACGCCGAACATGCCGACTGGTTCCACCCATTCGAGTCTGAAGAGGCGCGGCTCGACCCCCGCCACGTGCATCGCGAGGACAACGTCGCGTATGCCAACTTCAACGACGCCGGCAGCAGCGCCGCGTTAGTCGGCTGGTGGACGCAGCAGTTGCTGGCGCTCGCCGAGGCGGGCGTGGGCGGCTTCCGGTTCGATTCGCCGCATCGCGTGCCGGCCGCCGTCTGGCGGCAATTGGGCGACGCGGTCCGCGCCAAGCATCCCGAGGTGCGTTTTCTCGCCGCCACGCCCGGCCTCGCTCGCGGCGATCTGCTCGGCCTGCAAGGCGCCGGCTTCGACAGCGTGTTCTCGTCGGTGCGCTGGTGGGACTTTCGCGCAAGCTGGATGGTCGAGGAACATGCCGCGCTCGCGCGCATCGGCGCGCCGATCGCGTTTCCCGAAGCGCCTTACGGCACCCGTCTCGCCGCCGAGTTGAGCGATTCGCACGACGCCGCCATCGTCGAGCGGGCCTACCGGCGCGCGTTGTTCACGTCGGCCGCCATCGGCACGGGCTGGATGATGCCGATGGGTTTCGAATACGGCATCACCGAGCCGATGTCGCAAACGCGCGGCGATGCCTCGCAGTTCGCCCTCGCGGTCCAGGCGAAGCATTTCGATCTCTCGGAACGCATCACGCACGCCAACCAGGTGTCGCGCAATACGAAGACGCTGCACGCCAACGGTGAATTGCGCCCGCTCAGCGGGCCCGGCGCACCCGCGGCGGTGTTGCTGCGCGCCGACCAGCCCGACCTGCGCGAGGCCGACGAAGCGATCCTGATCGCGATCAATCCCGAACTCGGCGCACCGGTACGCGTCGATCCCGCGCGCTTCCTCGCGGGCGTGCCGGGCAATTTCACACGCTTCGTGCCGCTCGATGCGCCCGCCAGCGCCTCGCCCGTCACGCTGACATCGTTCACGCTCGCGCCCGGCGCGGTCGGACTGTTCCGCGCGGTCACGGAGAAGCCGATCCGTCTCGCGCCACCCATCGACAAGGCGAACAGCAAGCGCAGCGGCCGCAAGACCGTGATCGAGGCGCTGAGCGCGCCGCGCGTGGCGATCGAGAGCGTGACGCCTTCGGTCGACAACGGCCGCTTCGCGGCCAAGCGCAGCGTGGGCGAACGCGCCGAAATCACCGCCGCGATCTTCGCCGAAGGTCACGACAAGATCGCCGCCGCCGTGATCTGGCGCGCCGCCGACGAAACCGCCTGGCACGAAGTGTTGATGGAACCGGCCCAACCCGCCGGCCTCGACATCTGGAAGGCGCGCATTCCGCTCGAACGCCTCGGCCGGCACGAATTCACCGTGATCGCCTGGCGCGACGACTTCGCTTCGCTGGTCGAGCACGTCCAGAAGAAGCTGAAGGCGGGACAGACCGTCGAACTCGAACTGGACGAGGCGTCGCATCTGTTCGCACTGGTGCTCGCCGAGGTCGAAACCGCGGAAGGCGCGGTCACCGAACCGCTCGAACATATCGTCAAGGTGTTCACCAAGGCCGACCCGGAAACCAAGCTCGCGCTGCTGCTCGCGCCGACCACCGCGAAAGCGATGACCGCCGCGCGCCACCGGCCGTTCCTGAGCCGCGATCCGGTCATCTACAAGATCGACGCCGACCGCACCGCCGCGCGCTTCGCCAGCTGGTACGAAATCTTCCCGCGGTCGATGAGCGACGACGAATCGCGCCACGGCACCTTCGCCGATGTCACGACGAAGCTGCCGCGCATTCGCGACATGGGCTTCGACGTGCTGTATTTCCCGCCGATTCACCCCATCGGCGTGGCGAATCGCAAAGGCCGCAATAACACGCTGAACGCGCAGCC
Organism: Paraburkholderia sp. RL17-373-BIF-A; assembly: GCF_046030175.1. Lineage (NCBI taxonomy): Bacteria > Pseudomonadati > Pseudomonadota > Betaproteobacteria > Burkholderiales > Burkholderiaceae > Paraburkholderia > Paraburkholderia sp. RL17-373-BIF-A. The sequence continues at coordinate 253,550 of NZ_JARESO010000010.1, read as the reverse complement.
GGGCGACGTCGGCAGTCCGTATGCGATCGGCGGGGTCGAAGGCGGGCACACAGCCGTGCATCCGCAACTCGGCACGCTCGACGACTTCAAGACGATGCTTGCCGCCGCGCACGCGCATGGCCTCGAAATCGCGCTCGACTTCGCGGTGCAATGCTCGCCGGATCACCCGTGGCTCAAGGAGCATCCGACGTGGTTCGCGTGGCGCCCCGACGGCACGCTGCGCTACGCGGAGAATCCGCCGAAGAAGTATCAGGACATCGTCAATCCCGACTTCTATGCGCACGACGCCAAGCCCGATTTATGGCTCGCGCTGCGCGACGTGTTCCTGTTCTGGATCGAAGCGGGCGTGCATATTTTCCGCATCGACAATCCGCACACCAAGCCGCTGCCGTTCTGGGAGTGGGTGATCGGCGATATCCGCGCGCGCTATCCCGACACGATCTTCCTCGCCGAAGCCTTCACGCGGCCGCGCATGATGAACCGGCTCGGCAAGATCGGCTTCTCGCAGTCGTACACGTACTTCACGTGGCGGGAATCCAAGCGCGACTTCATCGAGTACATGACCGAACTCACGCAAACCGGCGCGCGTGATTCGTACCGGCCGAACTTCTTCGTCAATACGCCGGATATCAACCCACGGCACCTGCAATCGCAAGGGCGCACGGGCTTTCTGATTCGCGCCGCGCTCGCCTCGACGCTGGCCGGTTTGTGGGGCGTGTACAGCGGTTTCGAGCTATGCGAGGCCGCCGCGTTGCCGAACAGCGAGGAATATCTCGACTCCGAGAAGTACCAGTTGCGCGCGTGGGACTGGAACCGGCCCGGCAACATCGTCGGCGAGATCACTGCGCTGAACCGGATTCGCCGTGCGAACCCGGCGCTGCAAACGCATCTCGGACTGACGTTCCTGCCCGCGCACAACGATCACATCCTATTCTTCGAGAAGGCGACCGAATCGCGCGACAACGTGATCCTCGTCGCGATCAATCTCGACCCGTTCAACGAACAGGGCGCGGATATCGAATTGTCGTGGGAGACTTTCCAGAAATGGAATCTGCACGACCATGGCCCGCTGGAAGTCACCGACCAGATGACCGGCGCGCGCTTCGAATGGCACGGCCGCTGGCAGCACGTCCAGCTCGGGTCGGGCCAGCCGTTCTCGATCTGGCGCATCGCGCCGCTCGGCGGCCTGCCCGCCGAACGGCCGGATGAAGCCGACAGCGACTATCACGCAGACGCTGGCAACCCAACCTCAACGGAAGGTGCGACATGAAGCGTGACGACCCGGCTCAAAGCACGACACAGTCACCGGTGGGCAATGCCCCTGGCAACACGGCCAAGCCGCGCACGAATCGGCGCGGCAAACCGGCGGCCTTGAGCGACGATCCGCTCTGGTACAAAGACGCGATCATTTATCAGGTGCACATCAAGTCGTTCTTCGATGCGAACAACGACGGCGTCGGCGATTTTCCCGGCCTGATCGCGAAGCTCGACTACATTGCCGAGCTCGGCGTGAACGCGATCTGGCTGCTGCCGTTCTATCCATCGCCGCGGCGCGACGACGGCTACGACATCGCCGACTACCGCAACGTGCACCCCGACTACGGTCAGATCGCCGACGTGAAGCGCTTCATTCAGGAAGCACACGCACGCGGCATTCGCGTGATCACAGAACTGGTGATCAACCACACGTCGGATCAGCACCCGTGGTTTCAGCGCGCGCGCCGCGCGAAGCCGGGTTCGAATCACCGCAACTACTACGTGTGGTCCAACACCGATCAGAAATACCAGGAAACGCGGATCATCTTTATCGACTCGGAGCCGTCCAACTGGACGCACGATCCCGTGGCGGGCGCGTATTACTGGCACCGTTTTTACTCGCATCAGCCCGACCTGAATTTCGACAATCCGGCCGTGCTGAAGGAAGTGCTGCAGGTCATGCGCTTCTGGCTCGATATGGGCATCGACGGGCTACGGCTCGACGCGGTGCCATATCTGGTGGAACGTGAGGGCACGAACAACGAGAATCTGCCGGAAACGCACGAGGTGCTCAAGAAAATTCGCGCCACCATCGACGCCGAGTATCCGAACCGGATGCTGCTCGCCGAAGCCAACCAGTGGCCGGAAGACGTGAAGGAATACTTCGGCGATGAAGACGAATGCCACATGGCATTCCACTTTCCGCTGATGCCGCGCATCTACATGTCGATAGCGAGCGAAGATCGCTTCCCGATCACCGACATCATGCGGCAAACGCCGGACCTCGCCGAAACGAACCAGTGGGCGATTTTCCTGCGCAATCACGACGAATTGACGCTGGAGATGGTCACGGATTCCGAGCGTGACTATTTGTGGAACACCTACGCGAGCGATCGCCGCGCGCGGTTGAATCTCGGCATTCGCCGCCGCCTCGCGCCGCTGATGGAGCGCGACCGCCGCCGTATCGAACTGATCAATTCGCTGCTGCTCTCCATGCCGGGCACGCCCGTGATCTATTACGGAGACGAACTGGGCATGGGCGACAACATCCACCTCGGCGATCGCGACGGTGTGCGCACGCCGATGCAGTGGTCGTCGGATCGCAACGGCGGATTTTCGCGCGCCGATCCTGAGCAACTGGTGCTGCCGCCGGTCATGGGTTCACTGTACGGTTTCGACGCGGTGAATGTGGAAGCACAAAGCCGCGACCCGCATTCGCTGCTGAACTGGACCCGGCGCATGCTCGCCACGCGCCGCGCGAAACAGACGTTCGGGCGCGGCACGATCCGTTTCCTGAAGCCGGAAAACCGCAAGATCCTCGCGTATCTGCGCGAACTGCCGGGCGAGCCGCCGATCCTGTGCGTGGCGAATCTGTCGCGCGCGCCGCAAGCGGTGGAGCTCGATCTGTCCGAGTTCAACGGCTCGGTGCCGATCGAAATGACCGCCGATTCCGTGTTCCCCGCCATCGGCCAACTGACGTATCTGTTGACGTTCCCGCCGTACGGCTTCCTGTGGTTCCTCCTGTGTGAGGGCAGCCAGCGTCCGACGTGGGCACAGGCCCATTCGGAGTCGCTGCCGGAATTCGTCACGATCGTGATCCGCGAAGGCCAGGTCGGTCCGACGCCGGAGAACGTACGCCTGCTCGAATCGGAAGTGCTGCCTTCGTGGCTGAGCCGGCGCCGCTGGTTTGCGTCGAAGGATCAGAAGCTCAATGCGGTGCGGCTCGCGGCGTTGACCACGATTCCGCACGGCGGTTTCGCCTTCACCGAAATCGAGGCGGACGTAGGTGGTCACACCGAACGCTACGTGGTGCCGATCGCCATCACGTGGGGCGGCGAAACGACTTTCCCGTTGTTCAAGCAACTGGCCTTCGCGCGCGTGCGGCGCGGCCGCAACGTGGGACATCTGACGGACGCCTTTGCGTTGCCGATCTTCGCGCATGGCGTGATGCGCAAGCTGCGCGAACGCGCCGTGGTGCCGACCGTGCAGAAGAGCGAAATCAAGTTTCTGCCGACTGAGCGTTTCGCCGAACTCGAGGGGCTCGGCGAGCGGCCGGAGATCCGCTGGCTCGCGGCGGAACAGAGCAACAGTTCGTTGATCATCGCCGATGCGGTCGTGCTGAAACTGGTGCGCCGCCTCGTGAGCGGCGTCCATCCGGAAGCCGAAATCAGTCGGTACCTGACGCAATTGGGTTACGCGAATACCGCGCCGCTATATGGCGAAGTGGTGCGCGTCGATCCCGAAGGCGTGCCGCATACGCTGTGTATTCTGCAAGGCTATATCGAGAATCAGGGCGACGCGTGGAACTGGTCGCTCGACTATCTGCGCCGCTCCGTGGACGAACTCGCGATCGCCGTCGATACCGAATCGCAATCGGCGTCGGACCGCACCAACGAGGCGATTCTGGTGGAAGGCTACAGCACGTTGGCCGGCATCATCGGCAGACGGCTGGGCGAATTGCACGTGACGCTCGCCTCGCCGACGGACGACCCGGCGTTCGCGCCGGAACCCGCCAGCGCGGAGCAGGTGAAGGCATGGGTGGACGGCACGCAGGCGATGCTCGCCAGCGCGCTCGATCTGCTCGCGCCGCGCATCGAGCAGATGAGCGATCCGGAAACCAAGGCGCTGGCGCAAAGCCTGATCGACCGTCGCAAGGAACTGGTGGCCGTCGTCGACAAGCTGGTTTCCGCCGACGCGGGCGCGCTGCGCATTCGCATTCACGGCGACTTCCACCTCGGCCAGGTGCTGGTCGCGCAAGGCGACGCGTATCTGATCGACTTCGAAGGCGAGCCGGCACGCACGCTCGAAGAACGTCGTCAGAAGTCGAGCCCGCTGCGTGACGTGGCTGGCCTGATGCGCTCGCTGTCGTACGCAAGCGCCGCTGCGCAGTCCACCACGGAGGCCGCGCCGCAACAGACCGCCGATCGCAAGCGCACGCTGTTCGACCGTTTCCGCGCGTATGCCACCGAGACGTTCCTCAGCGAGTACCGCGCGGCTGCCGCGCAAGCGTCGACGCCGCTCGTCGCGCCCGAAGCCGAACAGGCCTTGCTCGATCTGTTCCTGATCGAAAAAGCCGCCTACGAAATCCGTTATGAAGCGGCCAACCGCCCGACGTGGCTCAGCTTGCCGGTACGCGGCCTCGCCGCGCTCGCCAGCCGTTTGCTCGGCGACACCGGCGCACACGGCCACGATTCTTCAACCCAGGCGCCAGGCGCCGCCACGCCGCCTAACCCGGCCGAGGGCGACTATGAGTGAGCATGATCCGGCCGTAGGCCTTCAACCGCTCGAGATCGACGCGCTCGTCGAAGCGCGCCACCCCGATCCTTTCTCACAGCTCGGGCTGCATCAGACGAACGCGGGGCCGGTGGTGCGCGCACTGTTGCCGAACGCCGCGCACGTCAGCGTGATTTCCCGCGCCGACGGTGCGTTGCTCGGCGAGCTCGAACAGTTGCGGCCGGGCCTCTTTGCAGGCCGCGTCACGGCCGCGGCGCCGTACCGTTTGCGCATCGACTGGCATGGCGTGGTGCAGGAAATCGAGGACACATATTCGTTCGGTCCGGTTCTCGGCGACGAGCCGCTCGGCCGGCTCGCCGGCGGCGATCCGTACGCGGTGCTCGAATGCCTCGGCGCCCATCCGATGGAATTCCACGGCGTGCCGGGTGTGCGCTTCGCCGTGTGGGCGCCGAACGCGCGGCGCGTTTCGGTGGTGGGCGACTTCAATGCGTGGGACGGCCGCCGTCATCCGATGCGGCTGCGGCATCAGGCCGGCGTGTGGGAATTGTTCGTGCCGCGCGTCGGTCCAGGCACGCGCTACAAATACGAGCTGCTCTCGCGCGACGGTCATCCGCTGCCCCTGAAGGCCGATCCGTGCGCGATGCAAACGGAAAAGCCGCCGGGCACCGCGTCGATCGTTGCGCATGTCGACGAAATCGAGCAGTTTCCGTGGACCGATCACGAATGGATCCAGTCACGCGCCAGCAAGCAGACGCCGCGCTCGCCAATCTCGATCTACGAAGCGCATGCAGAGTCCTGGCTGCGCGTCGCGGAACAAGGTCAGCGCGGACTCGACTGGGATGAACTCGCGGAGCGGATGATTCCGTACGTGAAAAGCATGGGCTTCACTCACGTGGAGTTCATGCCGATTGCGGAGCATCCGTTCGGCGGATCGTGGGGCTATCAGCCGCTTGGGCAGTTCGCGCCGTCGGCGCGCTTCGGCAAACCCGAACAGTTCGCAAGATTCGTCGACAAGGCGCACGAAGCCGGACTCGGCGTGATTCTCGACTGGGTGCCGGCGCACTTTCCGAACGACGCGCACGGCCTGATCGACTTCGACGGCACGCCGCTCTACGAGCACGCCGACCCGCGCGAAGGCTATCACCAGGATTGGAACACGATGATCTACAACCTCGGCCGCAACGAGGTGAGCGCGTTCCTGGTCGCGTCAGGGCTGGCGTGGTTGAAGCGCTATCACGTCGACGGGTTGCGCGTGGATGCGGTTGCATCGATGCTGTACCGCGACTATTCGCGCGCCGCTGGTGAGTGGGTGCCGAACATTTACGGCGGCCGCGAGAACCTCGAATCGATTGCGTTCCTCAAGCGCCTGAATCACGAAGTCGGCTACGTGCCGGGCGCGCCGGGCGCGATCACGATCGCCGAGGAATCGACCGCGTGGCCAGGCGTGACGGCGCGCGTCGAAGACGGTGGCCTCGGTTTCCAGTTCAAGTGGAACATGGGCTGGATGCACGACACGCTGCACTACATGGAAGAAGATCCGGTCTACCGCCAATACCATCACCACATGCTGACGTTCGGCATGGTGTACGCGTATTCGGAGCGCTTCGTGCTGCCGCTCTCGCACGATGAAGTGGTGCACGGCAAGGGGTCGCTGCTCGGCAAGATGCCCGGCGACAGGTGGCAGAAGTTCGCCAACCTGCGCGCGTACTTCGGTTTCATGTGGACGCATCCGGGCAAGAAGCTGCTGTTCATGGGCGGCGAATTCGGCCAGATGGCGGAGTTCGATCACGATACGTCGCCGCATTGGCATCTGCTCGACGATTCGAACCATCACGGCGTGCAGAAGCTGGTGCGCGACCTGAACCGGCTGTACAGCGAAGAGCCCGCGCTGTATCTGCTCGATTGCGAGCCGGGCGGCTTCGAATGGCTGATCGGCGACGACAGCGGCAACAGCGTGTTCGCCTATCGCCGCACCGATGGCGCGGGCCGCGAACTCGTCGTAGTGTGCAATATGACGCCGGTGCCGCGGGTGGGTTACCGGATCGGCATGCCGCGCGGCGGACGCTGGTCGGAAGTGCTCAATACGGACGCCGGCGTGTATGGCGGCTCGAACATGGGCAACGGCGGCGTGATTCACACCGACTCCCAATCGAGCCATGGCTGGCCACATTCCGCTTCACTGACGCTGCCGCCGCTTGCGACGATCGTATTGCGCGCGGATTGATGGAGGTGCTGTGAAGCGAGCGCGCGGCGTGCGAAATCTTCGCGCCGCGCGCTCGTTGCATGAAGACCCACGACAGCGTTCAACAATCAGAACAAGGAAGGGGAATCATGTCGCATGCAATGCCCGACCGGCTTCTGCCCGGTTCGCCGTATCCGCTCGGCGCCAGCTGGGATGGCCTCGGCGTCAACTTTGCGGTGTTTTCGGCGAACGCGCAAAAAATCGAGCTTTGCCTGTTCGATCCGACCGGCCGCAAGGAAATCCGCCGCTTCACACTGCCCGAATGCACCGACGAAGTCTGGCACGGCTACCTGCCCAACGCGCATCCGGGCACCGCTTACGGGTTTCGCGCGCACGGGCCATATCAGCCGCAGCATGGGCATCGCTTCAACCCGCACAAGCTGCTGCTCGATCCGTACGCGCGCAAACTGGTCGGACAGTTTCGCTGGTCGGATGCGCTGTTCGGTTATCGCGTGCATTCGAATCGCGCTGACCTTTCTATCGACCGGCGCGATTCGGCGCCCGCCATGCCGAAGTGCGTGGTGATCGACGAAGCGTTCGACTGGTCGCACGACAAGCGCCCGAATGTGCCGTGGGGCGAAACCATCGTCTACGAAACGCATGTGCGCGGCGCCTCGATGTTGCGCGCCGATTTGCGTCAGCACGAACGCGGCACGTTCGCGGCGCTGGCTTCTCCGGAGTTCATCGAGCATTTGCTCAAACTCGGCGTGACCGCCGTCGAATTGCTGCCCGTGCATGCGTTTCTCAACGACCGCTTCCTGGTGGAACGCGGGCTGCGCAACTACTGGGGCTACAACACGGCGGCATTTTTCGCACCGGAGCCGTCGTATCTGAGCACGCACCGGCTCGACGAAATGCGCATCGCCGTGCGTCAGTTGCACGCGGCCGGCATCGAAGTGATTCTCGACGTGGTCTACAACCACACCTGCGAAGGCAACGAGATGGGGCCAACGGTGTCGTGGCGCGGCCTCGACAATGCCAGCTACTACCGCCTGATTCCCGGCGACGAGCGTCACCATATCAACGACACAGGGTGCGGCAACACAGTCAATCTGCCGCATCCGCGCGTGCTGCAAATGGTGATGGATTCGCTGCGCTATTGGTCGACCGCTTTCAACATCGACGGCTTCCGTTTCGATCTCGGCGTTACGCTCGGCCGTGAGCAGCACGGTTTCGATCCTGGCTCCGGTTTCTTCGACGCGTTGCGCCAGGACCCGATTCTGTCCCAACGCAAGCTGATTTCCGAGCCTTGGGATATCGGACCGGGCGGTTATCAGCTAGGCAATCATCCGCCGGGTTTCGGCGAATGGAACGACCGTTTCCGCGACACCGTGCGCCGTTTCTGGCGCGGCGACGCCGGTTTGCGGCCCGATCTCGCTGCGCGTCTGACCGGCTCGGCCGATCTGTTCAATCGACGTTTCAGGAAGCCGTGGGCGTCGGTCAATTTCGTCACGTCGCATGACGGTTTTACGTTAGCCGACGTCACCGCTTACGAGCAGAAGCACAACGAAGCCAATCGCGAAGACAACAACGATGGCCACAACGAGAACTGCAGCCGCAACTGGGGCGTTGAAGGCCCGAGCGACGACCTCGCGATTCTCGCCACGCGCAAACGCGTGGCGCGCTCGCTGATCGCCACGCTGCTGATGGCGCTCGGCACGCCGATGGTGCTGGCCGGCGACGAATCGCTGCGCACGCAGAACGGCAACAACAACGCGTACTGCCAGGACAACGAAATTTCATGGCTCGACTGGGAGCGCGCGGAATCGCCGGACGGGCAGCAGATGACCGCGTTCGTCGCGCGCGTGATCGCGCTGCGCAAGCAACATCCGCTGTTGCGCGAAACGCGCTTTCTATTCGGCGATCGTGAAGTGTTGCCCGGCCTGTTCGACGTGGGCTGGTTCGACGAGCACGGCGACCCGCTCACCATCGAGGCCTGGCAGGATCCCGAAGGCCGCGCGTTCACGCTGCGGCGCGCGGGTCCAGGCTTAAACGGCGAAACAGAAGTATTGTTGATGATGCTCAACGCCAACGAGGAAACACTGCGTTTTACGCCGCCCGCCCCGCACCTGGAATGGCACGTGCTGTTAGACACTGCTGAGCCGGAGAGCACGCCGCATCGGCTGGCGGTTGGAGAGGTCGAAGTGGCCGCGCATAGCCTCGTGATGCTGGCTGCGCAGCCGGTGGGCGAAGCGGATTGGCAGGCGGGCTGGAAGGCCGGCGCGCAGCACGGACCGCGGCTGTTGACTGCACTTCCGCCCGATCCTGGTGCGCATCCGCCCAGTAGCGATATGTCGCCGACTACTTAGGCGGTAGCGGCGCCGCGAGCGACGCGTAACACGCGGCTCGAAAGCAAAACTGAATGGTGACGAATCATGTCCGAAAGTCCGATTGATCCTCATGCGCATCATCACGCGCACTGTTTGCCGTTCGGCGCGCAGTTGCTAGGCGCGACGGGCACGAAGCCGCGCACGCGGTTTCGCTTTTGGGCGCCTTCCTGCCAACACGTCCAGGTGGAAATCGAAAACGGCCCTGCCCAAGGCACGCACGATATGACGCCCGCCGGTAACGGCTGGTTCGAAGCAAGCGTCGACGGCGGCGCGGGCACGCTGTACCGCTTCCGGTTGGATGGCGAGCATGCGGTGCCCGATCCGGCATCGCGCTTTCAGCCGCAAGACGTGCATGGGCCGAGCGAAGTCATCGATCCGCGCGCGTACCGTTGGGAACACACGAACTGGCATGGCCGGCCTTGGGAAGAAACGGTGTTGTACGAGTTGCACGTCGGCGCAATGGGCGGTTATGCGGGTGTGCAGAAGCGCCTGCCGGAACTCGCCGCGCTCGGCGTCACCGCCATCGAACTGATGCCGTTGAACGACTTCCCCGGCAAGCACAATTGGGGCTACGACGGCGTGTTGCCGTATGCGCCCGATTCCGCCTACGGCCGCCCAGAAGATCTGAAAGCGCTGGTCGATGCCGCGCACGGTCTCGGCCTCATGGTGTTTCTCGACGTGGTCTATAACCACTTCGGCCCGGACGGCAACTATCTGCACCAGTACGCCCGCTCATTTTTCCGCGAAGGCACGCACACGCCGTGGGGCCCGGCGATCGATTTCGAGCGCAGCGAAGTGAGCGACTTCTTCACGGATAACGCCGTCTACTGGATCAACGAATATCGTCTCGACGGACTGCGTTTCGACGCGGTGCACGCTATCGACAACCACGCGTGGCTGCGCGAATTGTCCGATCATATCCGTGCCAAAGTGCAGCACGGCCGGCACGTGCATCTGGTGCTGGAAAACGAGCACAACAGCGCGAGCCTGCTGGAAACGCATTTCGACGCGCAATGGAACGACGACGCGCACAACACCTTGCACGTGCTGCTGACCGGCGAAACGGAAGGCTATTACCACGCGTACGAAGACCAGCCGATCCGCCGTCTCGCGCGCGTGCTGTCGGAAGGCTTCACCTATCAGGGCGACCCTTCGCCGATACACGACGGCAAGCCGCGCGGCGAAGCGAGCGGTCATCTGCCGCCCACTTCGTTCGTGATGTTCCTGCAGAACCACGATCAGATCGGCAACCGCGCGTTCGGCGAGCGGCTGCGCAAACTGACCTCGGACGACGCGTTGCGCGCCGCCACCGGCCTGCTTCTGTTGTCGCCGCAAATCCCGCTGCTCTTCATGGACGAGGAGTACGGCTCCACTCGACCCTTCCTGTTCTTCACCGACTACGCCGGCGATCTCGCCGACGCGGTCCGCGAAGGACGGCGCCGCGAATTCGCGCGCTTTTCCTCGTTCAGCGACGAGAAACGCCGCGCGCAGATTCCCGATCCGAACGACGTGAAGACGTTCGCGGCATCGTCGCCGGCGGCGTCGCACACAGCGCCGAATCACGAAGGCGATGAAGCGAAAGATCGCCTCGACTGGATGCACTTCTACAAATCCGCGCTCGCTGTGCGCGCCAAACTGATTACCCCGCGCCTGCAACATAGCAAGTCGTGCGGCGTGATCGTGCTGACCGCGGCGAATGGCGGCGACGCCAATGCGCTGATCGCGCGCTGGAAGCTCTGCGACGGCGAGACGTTATCGGTCGCGCTGAATCTCTCGAAAGAGAACGTGGCGTGCGCCGAAATTCCGGCCGGCAAGGTGATTTTCGAAACGCCGCCACGCGTGCGCGAACAGATCGACGTCAAGGTGTTGCCGCCGTACACGTTCGTCGCGTGGCTGACCGGCGACGTCTGCGACTACGCCATCGGCCACGATGCCCGCATTGCGGGCCAACAGGAGCGCCACGCGTGACTACCCGACGCCCTAACAACACGATCGTCACTCTCGCCTCGCGCGCCGGCTTCGAGGTGGAGTGGCAGGACGCGCACCATACGACGCAGCATGTGCCTGAGACCACACTCGCCGTGCTGCTCGAGCGGATGGGTTTGCCGTGCGGCAACGCCACGCAAATCCGCCAAAGCACTGCCGCGCTGGAAGCAGAATTGTCGGGCCGCAAACTTCCGCCGCTGATGACCGCGGAAGTCGGGCGCGGCATTGCCTTGCACGTCGCGGCGATCAAATCCGGCATCCATTATCGGATCGAGCTTGAAAGCGGCTCGATCATCGACGGCAGGTTTACGGCGCCCAAAGGCGAGGAAGCGTTGCTCGCACCGATCGACGAGGCCGGCTATCACACGCTCGTGATCAACGATCAACGCGTGACGCTGGCCGTGGCGCCGCCGCGCTGCTATACGGTCGCCGACGCCTGGCGCACGCTGCACAACGACGATGACACCGGCGACAACAGGACCACGCCGCCGCTGTGGGGCATCGCCGCGCAGTTATACGGCTTGCGCCGCACCGGCGACGGCGGCATCGGCGACTATTCGGCGCTTGCGCAAATCGCCGTCGGAAGTGCGAAGCGTGGCGCGCATGCGCTCGCCGTCAGCCCGACTCATGCGATGTTCAGCGCGGAGCCGGAGCGCTTCAGTCCATATTCGCCGTCGTCGCGTTTGTGGTTGAACGTCACGCATATCGATCCCGCCGCCGTGTTCGGCGCGGATGCGGCCCATGCCGCGCTCGAAGCCGCACAGGCCGGCGACACGTGGTCGAAACTCGAACGCTTGCCGCTGATCGACTGGCCGAACGCGGTCGTGCTGAAGCTGAAAGTCTTGCGCACGCTGTACGAGCATTTCTGCACGCACGAACGCGCGCAGCACACGCCGCGCGCGCTGGAATTTCACGGCTTCTGCGAACGCGCCGGGCGCGCGCTCGAAGATCACGCGCGTTTCGAAGCACTGCAGGCGGCACAACTCTCGCAAGAAGGCGGCAACGGACATTGGCGCAACTGGCCCGAGGCATTGCGCGATCCGCGCAGCCGGGAAGTCGAAGCCTTCGCCGAGGCCAATCGTCATGAGGTCGATTTTCATCTGTTTCTGCAATGGCTCGCCGCCAAGGGTTTGTCGCACGCACAACATGCGGCGCGCGATGCCGGCATGGCCGTCGGCCTGATCGCCGATCTCGCGGTGGGATGCGATAGCGCCGGCAGCCATGCATGGTCGTATCGCGACGACATGCTGCAAGGCGTATCGGTCGGCGCGCCGCCGGATCTGTTCAACCAGGCCGGCCAGGCGTGGGGACTCACCACGTTCTCGCCGCGCGCCATGCGCACGCAGGGCTTTTCCGCTTTCATCGACATGTTGCGCGCGGCGTTCGCGCATGCCGGCGGCATCCGTATCGATCACATTCTCGGCCTGCGGCGGCTGTGGCTCGTGCCAGAAGGCGAAAGCGCGCGTAACGGCGCTTATTTGCGCTACCCGCTCGAAGACCTGCTGCGTTTGATTGCGCTCGAATCGTGGCGGCATCGCGCGATCGTGATCGGCGAAGATCTCGGCACCGTGCCGCCCGGTTTTCGCGAGCGGCTAGAGGAGCACGGCATCGCCGGCATTCGCGTGCTGTGGTTCGAGGGCGCGCACGACGGCAAAGGATTCAAGCCGCCTTCGGCTTGGGACCACAATGCGGTCGGCACGACGACCACGCACGATCTGCCGACGGTCGCCGGCTGGTGGCGCGGCAGCGACATCACGTGGCGCAACAGGATCGGCCAGACGATGGCGCGCGCTGACGGCCGCGATCCCGAGGAAGCGGCCCAGGAAGTGCGCGCGCAAGACCGCGCCGAGTTGTGGCGCGCGTTCCAGCAAGCGGGCGTGGCCGCGCCCGACGTCGCGGCGCCGCCGCCCGACCGCGCGCCCGTGGACGAAGCGCTCGCCTTCGTGGCCGCGACGCCCGGCCCGCTGGTCACGTTTCCGCTCGAGGATCTGCTTGCGCAAGTCGAGCAGCCGAATCTGCCCGGCTCGATCGACGAGCATCCGAACTGGCGGCGCCGCGTGAGCGTGCCGATCGACGAACTGTTCGAGGACGACACTTTCTGCGACCGGCTGCTCGCGGTCGATCGCGCGCGCCGCGCCGCGACCGCCCCGGTTCCTTCCGCCAACGCTTCTTCGGAGCCTGATACGCCATGACCGTCCCGCGCTCCACGCTTCGCCTCCAGTTCCACCGAGGCTTCACCTTCGACGATGCCGCGAAGCACGTCGATTACTTCGCCGCGCTCGGCATCAGCCACGTGTACGCGTCGCCGATTACGACGGCCGAACCGGGCTCGATGCACGGCTACGACACCGTCGACTACACCCAGGTCAGCGCCGAGTGCGGCGGCGAGGCGAGCCTGAAGCGCCTCGTCGACAAACTGCGCGCGCATAACATGGGGCTGATCATCGACACCGTGCCCAATCATATGGGCGTCGGCGGATCGAGCAACGCGTGGTGGCTCGACATCCTCGAATGGGGCCGTCATAGCGCTTATGCGCGGCACTTCGACGTGGACTGGCATTCGCCCGATCCCGCCTTGCGCGGCAAGGTGCTGGTGCCCACACTCGGCGCGCCGTACGGCGAGGAACTCGCGGCAGGCCGCATCGCGCTGCATTTCGCGGCCGACATCGGGCGCTTTTATATCGGCTACGGCCCGCACGTGTTTCCCGTGTGCCCAACCGATTACGCGTCGATTCTGCAAAGCGCCGACCGCGCCGATCTCAACGCGCTCGCCGAGCGCTTCCACGGACTCACGACGCAACCGACCGATCATCCGCGCGCCGCCGAAGGCCGCAACATGCTGCGCGAGTTCGTCGCACAAAACGGTGCCTCGGCGATCGAAATCGCGCTGCAGGCGTATGCCCCTGACGATCCGGTGACGCGTGACCGACTGCATCGGCTGATCGAGCGGCAGCACTTCCGCCTGGCGTGGTGGCGCACCGCGTCCGACGAGGTGAACTGGCGGCGATTCTTCGACATCTCGACGCTCGCCGGTGTGCGCGTGGAACGGCCCGAAGTGTTCGAGGCCGTGCATGCGCTGCCTTTCCGTCTGTACCAGGAAGGCGTGGTGGACGGCTTGCGGATCGATCACGTCGACGGCCTCGCCGAGCCGCGTGAATATTGCCAGCGTTTGCGTCAACGTCTCACGGAACTGCGCGATACCGCGCCGTATGTGGTGGTCGAAAAGATTCTCGGCCGCGGCGAACCGCTGCGCGATGATTGGCCCGTGGACGGCACGACCGGCTACGATTTCATGAGCGACGTCGGCGCGTTGCTGCACGATCCGTCGGGCGCCGAACCGCTCGCGCAAACGTGGGCCGAACTGACCGGCCGCAGCCCCCGTTTTGCAGACGAAGCGCTAATCGCGCGCCGCAAGATTCTCGCGGAAAACCTGTCGGCGGAACTCGACCGCGCGGCGCGCGCGTTGCATCGCATTGCCCGCGATTCGCTGACCACGCGCGATTTCACCTTCACTACGCTGCGGCGTGTGTTGACCGAACTGGTAGTGCATTTTCCGGTGTATCGAATCTATCCGCAGAACGGTCTGCGTAGCGCGGCGGATAACGTCTATTTCGAGCAGGCTTTGGAGGGCGCGCGACGGACGCTTTCGCGCGCGGATCTTGTCGCGCTCGATCGCGTGAATGCGTGGCTCGGCGGTAGCGCGGAAGAACCGCCGCCCGGACGAAGCGGCGCACCGCAGCAACAAGGCCAGAACGGCACACCGCCAAGCCATGCCGGTTCCGCGCGACGCACCGCGCAGACGCTGTTTTCACAACTGACAGCGCCGGTTGCCGCGAAGGCGGTCGAAGATACGGCGTGCTATCGCTATGGCCGGCTATTGTCACGCAATGAAGTCGGCTCGGACCCGGGCGAGTTCGCACTGTCGGTCGAAGCGTTTCACGGGGCGAATCTGGAGCGTTCGCAGCACTTCCCGCACGCGATGCTCGCAACGGCCACGCACGATCACAAACGTGGCGAAGACGTGCGCGCGCGGCTCGCTGTGTTGAGCGAGATCGCGCAGGACTGGGGCGCGACGTTGCGCGCGTGGTCCACGTTGAATGCGCCGCATCGTCGCGCGTTCGATGGCAAACCCGTCAGCAGCGTCGGCCAGGACACGACCTATCACTGGGCGCCCGGCCCCGCCGCCGAAGCGATGCTCTATCAAACACTGGTGGGCTGCTGGCCGCCGGATTTGCAACCAGACGATGAAGCCGGCGTGAAGGAACTGGCCGAACGCGTCGCGCAATGGCAATTGAAGGCGCTGCGCGAAGCCAAGCTGCAAACCAACTGGCTCGCGCCCGACGAAGGGTACGAGGCCGCCTGTCGCGATTTCCTGTTCGACATCCTTGCACCGCAGCGGCGTGACGGCTTCCTGAAGGCGTTGTCCGCGTTCGTCACGAGAATCGGCCGCGCCGGCGCGCTCAATAGCTTGCAACAGACCGTGTTGCGGCTGGCATCGCCGGGGATTCCCGATCTTTATCAGGGCACCGAGTTGTGGGACTTCAGTCTGGTCGATCCGGACAACCGCAGACCCGTCGATTTCGCCAAGCGCGAGGCGTGGCTCGTACAGACGCCGCCGTCGGAATTTCTGCCGAGCTGGCGCGATGGACGCGTGAAGCTCGCGGTGGTGCAGCGCGTGCTCGCGTTGCGAGCGCATTTGCCGGAGTTGCTGAGCCAGAGCGAGTATCTGCCGCTCGCCGTGCGCGGGAAGCACGCGTCGAGTGTGATCGCGTTTGCGCGGCGGCATGGCAATGCGTGGGCCGTGGTGATAGCGAGCCGGCTCGCGGCCGGCTTGCTCGGCGACGATGGCGATTTGCCGATGGTCGATCCGGCGAAATGGGAGGATACGGCGCTGGAGATGCCGTCCGATCTATCCGCGCGAGCGCTGTTCGACTGGCTGAGTCCCGCTGCGCCGAAGGTCGATGAAAACGGTCTGCTGTATCTGCGCGATGCGCTCGGCGCGATGCCGATCGCTGTGTTGGTGGAGGACGGCGTGCCGCGTAGTTGATCCTCTTGATCTGCTGGGCGAAGGCGGTTGGAGCGTATGTGCTCTGACCGCCTTTTTTATGGACCTGGTCGGAATGAGGCGTCATTCCGCTGAAGTGCTCTGCTCTTCGTGTCCCGCCACACGCGCCCTTTGTACAATCAGGATGTGAAAAATCAAGGGAAGCGCTGATGACGTGTTTCAGGCTTCCGTCGGCTAACCTAGCGTCCCGCTGCCCACAACAGTGAAAGTCCCGAAGACAACATCAAGCCGTCGACGACCAGTTTGAAGGTCGAGGGGCTCATACGAACCACAATCAGCCGCGCGGCAAAAGAACCGACCATGAGCGCAGAGCCGGTGATCAAGCCATCGATCACCACATGCAAAGGCAATGCGCCGAAATGATTGAAGACTGCGACTTTGGCGGCATAGACGGTCAAGGAGCCCGCCGCTTCGGTCGCGAGAAAAGCGCCCTTTACGAGGCCGTAAGACATGAACACCGGCACTGTGATCGGCCCGGTGGACACAACGATCCCGGTGAGAAAACCCACCACGCCGCCGATCAGGGAAAGCTGCCACAAAGAGAACTTGATATCCCGGCGCGCGAGCCAGCGCCGCGTGGGCACCATCGCGACGAAGAACAAACCCAACGCAATTTCGACCGCGTGCGGCGGCAACGCAAGCAGCGTGCGCACACCGAGTGCCGCGCCCGGCACGGCGGTCACGCAGTAGGCGCCGCACGCCCGCCAGTCGATCTCGCGCCACCACGCGAGGACCTTGCCGAAGTTGCCCATGATCGCGGCGATCGCCATGATCGGCACCGCCTGTTGCGGACCGAACAGCATCACGAGAACGGGCATCAGCATCATCGACGAGCCGGTGCCGACCACGCCGCTCAGCGTGCCGGCCAGCAACCCGACGCACAGCACCAACAGATATCCCATGTCGCCCCCAATGGTGTGGACGACAATTCTACCTGTGGCGTGTTGCAGCGCTATCGCGGCTTAGCCGCCTTCGTCATCGAAGGTTTTCGGATAGACGCGCACGAGCACGATCCGAGGTCCTTTCATCTTCTTGACGACGACGTCGAAGCGGTCGAACTCGACGCGCTGCCCTTCGGAGGGCAGATCGTTGAGCGCCTGAATCACGAGGCCGCCGACCGATTCGGCCTTGCCTTCGTCGATGTCGATCCCCAACGCGCGTTCCAGCGACACCACCGGCAAGCTGCCCTTGCCCATCAAGGTGCCGTCGTCCATGCGCGTCCAGTCGGCGTCGCCTTGACGGAATTCGTCGTGGATCTGGCCGACCAGTGCGCCGAGCAGATTGTCGAGCGTCAGGAACCCGATCGGCTTCGAACGCTTGTGGCCGACCAGCGCGAAGTGCGGCGCACCCTTGCGGAAGCGGCGAAACAGTTCGAGCGCCGGCATCTCCGGCGTCACGTACTGCACGGGTCGCGCGTATTTGGAGAGATCGTCGAGCGTGCTGCCCGCATGGCGGGCCAGCAGCAGATCCTTCAAATGGATCATGCCGGCCACGCGTTCGCCCGATGCGTCTTCGAACAGCGGATAGCGGCTGAAGCGATGCCGCGCCACCACCTGCATGTTTTCGCGCAACGGCAAATCGCGCCGCAAACCGACCATTTCGTAGGCCGGACGCATGAGGTCCGACACCGTCATGCGCGAAAAATCCAGCGAGTGCGCGATCGTGTTCCACTCGTCCTGACTGTAGGCACCGTCCGGCGAACCCAGTTCCGTTGCGACGTTAGCGCGGCGGCCGCGCAGGATCAGCTTGAGTTCGTCGGTTGAGTAGTGCGAGTCGTGGCCGTGATCGGCGTCGAGCCCGGCGAGTTTGAGCACGGCATTCGCGCTCGTATTGAGCACCCAGATCGCCGGATACATGGCCCAGTAGAAGCCGTACAACGGCGTAGCGGCCCAGAGCGAAACCTTCTCCGCCTCACGAATCGCCAACGACTTCGGCGCCAGTTCGCCCACCACGATATGCAGGAACGAAATGCACGAGAACGCGAAGAACAGCGAAATGCCGTGGATCAGCTTCTCCGATTCCACGCCGAGTAGCGTGAAGAGCGGCGTGAGCAGTTCCGCGAAGGCGGGTTCGCCGATCCAGCCGAGCCCGAGCGACGCGAGGGTAATGCCGAGCTGACAGGCGGACAGATACGCGTCGAGGCGCCCGTGCACCTTGCCCAGCAGACGTCCGCGCATGCCATGTTTGGCGGCAAGGCTTTGCACGCGCGTCTGCCGCAGTTTGACCAGACCGAATTCAGCGGCAACAAAGAAACCGTTGAGGGCAACGAGAAACAACGCACCGATAAGGGCGACGACCTGGATCAAAGCGAAAGGCTCCGGCAACAAAAGTTGTCAGTATAGAGGGTGAAAGCTCGGTGAAATCTGAATCGCGCAAACGAAGTGGCTGAGTCCAACCGTTCACTTTGGTGCTGTTGCGCTCAGCGGGATGCGTAGCGCAAGCGTGGCCGTAGCGTTGCCGCCCGGCTCGCCGCCGGCCGCGTCGACTTGCTCGAAACTGCCGCCGTGCGCTTCCGCGACGCGTTTGCACAGCGCCAGCACCCACGCGATGCGTTTCGCCTCGCGCGGCTCGCGCGCCTGCTTGCGGGCAAACGCTTCGAGCACATGGGGCAAGGCGGGATCCTGCAACGCGGCGCTGTTCGTGTCGTACGCGAGGCTGGCGTGCCATGCGCTCGTGTCGGCTTTCGTGGACAGGACGACCGTGGCGCCTTCCGGGCTCGTTTCGACCGCGAACGTCAGCATCAGCCATAGCGCGGCGGCAAGCCGCTCGCGGTCGCCGTTGAGCTGCTCGGTGGCGAGTTGCGAGTCGAGCGTGACTTCCACGCCGCGTGTCCGAGCCAGGCCCGAGCGGACTTCTTCCACGGTTTCATCGAGTAACGGATGCAGCGGGAATGACGCATAGGCCAGCGCCAGCGATTTGGTTTCGGCGCGCGTGGCGTCGACGATCGTCTCGAGCAACTTGACCTGCTGGTCCACGCCATTGCGAATGCCGGTGACGGCACGCTGCGCGTTGGGATCGTTCGCGTCGAGCTTGCGCTCCAGCACATACGCCCAGCTATGAATGGCATTCAACGGACCGCGCAGATCGTGCGACACCAGCGAGAGCACATGGTCACGCATGAACAGCGCTGCTTCCGCGCGTAGATGCGCGGTACGTTCGGATACGGCGAAGCCGGAAGGCACCGGCTTTTCGCCGGTAGTTCCGGTTGAAGACGTTGTCACGATCGAGCCCTCTCAGGCAGTGCATGATGATTGAAAGAAGCCCCATTATAGGCATGCCGTCCGGCGCCACCAGCCTGGCCGGACGGCCAATCAGCACGCAATCCGCGTGCCACGCGGCAATCCTCGGCATGCGGCGCCAACACGCCTACAATGTCGGTTTTTACGTTTTTGACCTGAGGAGCGACACATGTCGACTGTGACTACCGAATCCGGCTTGAAGTACGAAGACATCGTTGAAGGCGCCGGCGCCGAAGCGGTGGCCGGCAAGACCGTCAGCGTGCACTACACCGGCTGGCTGACCGATGGCCAGAAGTTCGACTCGAGCAAGGACCGCAATGACCCGTTCGCTTTCGTGCTGGGCGGCGGCATGGTCATCAAGGGCTGGGACGAAGGCGTGCAAGGCATGAAGGTCGGCGGCACGCGCAAGCTGACTATTCCGCCGCAACTCGGCTACGGCGTGCGCGGCGCGGGCGGCGTGATTCCGCCGAACGCCACGCTCGTGTTCGAAGTCGAATTGCTCGGCGTCTAAGCTTTTCGCAGTTCTGTCACCGCGCACCGTCGATGAGCCACGCCGCCGTTACCGCTCCTACCGTTTCGCTGCGCCGCTACGGCGCGATCGAAGCGTCGGACGTGCACGACTTTCACCAGGTCGTGCTCGGGCTCGACGGCGCGATGGTGATGGCGGTGAACGGCGTCGCGCAACGGCTCGACGCCAGTACCGCCTGGCTCATCCCGGCGGGCGCGCGGCACGATTACGCCGGCGTCGGCGAGAATCGGCAGTTGGTGCTGGATTTGCCGGCCACTTCGCTGGCCGTGCCGGAGCGTTTGTTCGACCGCGCGCGGCCCGTCTCCGTGGAAGGCTCGCTTGCGCAACTCGTGCATCGCATCGCGGCGCACGCTACCGGCGGCGTTCTGGGCGACGATCTGGATACGCGGCGTTTTCATTGGGACGCAGCCGCGCGCCTCGGCGCGGCGTTGGTGGCCGATGCGGGCACCACGGCCGGCGCACAGGCAGCCGGCGCGGGTCTCGACTTTGCGCGTATCGACCGCTGGCTGCGCGCGCATTTATCGGAGCCTTTGCGGATCGCCGACCTCGCCGCGCATTGCGGCTTCGGCATGCGGCGCTTTCATCAGCTTTTTATCGAGGCCTTCGGCGAGACGCCGCATCGCTATTTGCAGCGGCTGCGGCTCGATACGTCGATCACGCTGCTCGCCGATCCGCGTCTTTCGTTGACGGATATCGCGCTGGACATCGGCTTCGGCGATCAGAGCGCCTACACGCACGCGTTCACACGGCGTTTCGGGCTGGCGCCCGGTCAGTGGCGCGCGTTGCGCCACTGAGTTTTCACTGCACTCAGTTTCACTGCGCGAGCCGCCTGAGCGGCCCGCCTGTCCTTCATTGAGCCTTCGCTCGAACCTCGCTCAACCCGCGAGACCGCGCTCCAGATCGCCGCGGATATCGCCGGCATTTTCCAGACCGACTGCAAGACGAATCAAGCCTTCGCTGATCCCCGCCGCCGCGCGCGCTTCCGGCGTCACGCGACCATGCGTGGTCGTGGCCGGATGCGTGATGGTGGTGCGCGTATCGCCAAGATTGCCGGTGATCGAGCAGATCTTCGTATTGTCGATCACCCGCCATGCATTCGCGCGCATCTGCTCCGGCGTGTCGCCCTTCAATTCGAACGAGAGGATCGCGCCGCCCGCCTTCTGCTGACGCATGGCCAGCGCGTGCTGCGGATGCGATTCGAGCCCCGGATAGAACACGCGATTCACGGCCGGATGCGTTTCCAGCCAGCGCGCGATTTCGAGCGCATTCGCCGACTGCTTTTCAACGCGCAGCGACAGCGTTTCCATGCCTTTGAGCAACACCCAGGCGTTGAACGCGGACAACGTCGGCCCGGCGCTGCGGACGAACGGGAACACCTTTTCCATGATGAACTGCTTCGTGCCGACCAGCGCGCCGCCGAGCACGCGGCCCTGACCGTCGAGGAACTTGGTGGCCGAATGCATCACGACGTCCGCGCCGAGCTTCAGCGGCTGCTGCAAGGCCGGGCTGCAGAAACAGTTGTCGACCACGAACAGCGCATTCGACGCCTTGGCGATCTTGCTGATCGCCTCGATATCGGCGACTTCGGTCAGCGGATTCGACGGCGTTTCGAGGAAAAACATCTTCGTCTCCGGGCGCACCGCGTTTTTCCACGCGTCCAGATCGGTCGGATCGACGAACGTGGTCGTGATGCCGAACTTGCTGAAGATCTGCGAGAACATGCCGAGCGTCGAACCGAACAGCGCCTGCGAGCTGACCAGATGGTCGCCCGCCTGCAACGCCGACATCACCACCGACATGATCGCGGCCATGCCCGACGCCGTCGCCATGCAGGCTTCGCCGCCTTCGAGCGCGGCCAGACGATCCTGGAACATCGAGACGGTCGGGTTCGTGAAGCGCGAGTAGGTGTAGTTGTCTTCGGAATTCTTGAATTTTTCTGCGGCGTCCGCGGCACTCGCGAACACGAAGCTCGAGGTCAGGAAAATCGCTTCCGAATGCTCGTTGAAGTCGCTGCGCACCGTGCCCGAGCGGACTGCCAGCGTGTCGAAGTTCAGGGAGTCGTCCATGTTGGTTCTGGTTTCCAATGTTCCATGGCTGCGTTCGGCGTTTGCGTCTCAGATGAACTGGGACGCGCGTATCAAGCCGAACGGCAGCAACAAAAAAGCCCGCTTTTGCGTCGGCATAAGCGGGCTTCATGTGCGGGGGAAAGCTGGAGCGGAGGTAGATGAATGCGGCTTTTCCACCATTCGCTTTAGCTGTTTCGGGTTGCCCCGCGTCCGCAAGCTGAGTTCAAATCGACGCAAGCCGTCATGCTAACACGCTCCCGGCGCGGCGTGCAGCGCGCCACGCCGGGAGCGGCCTCATTCAAGCCGCGCTCAACCTACCGACAGTTGCAAATGCAGTTGCGAACGGGCCGGGGCGCCGCCGTCGATCGCTTCGCTCGCGGCGTCGCGGTCCGATTGCGAGGACGGTGCGAGACGCGCGGTTTCGATGCGGTCGAGGTACTCGGTGGTCACGTCGCCGGTCACGTAGTTGCCGTCGAAACACGACGCTTCGAATTCCTTCAGCGCCGGGTTGATATCGCGCACCGCCTGCTTGAGCGCGTCGACGTCCTGATAGACGAGGTGGTCCGCGCCGATCATGCGCGCGACTTCGTCGTCCGAGCGGCCGTGGGCGACGAGTTCACCGCGCGTCGGCATGTCAATGCCGTAGACGTTCGGGAACTTCACCGGCGGCGCCGCCGAAGCGAAGATCACCTTGTTCGCGCCGGCATCGCGCGCCATCTGCACGATTTCATGCGAAGTGGTGCCGCGCACGATCGAGTCGTCGACGATCAGTACGTTCTTGCCCTTGAACTCGATGCCCATGGCGTTCAGCTTCTGGCGCACCGACTTCTTGCGCACGGCCTGGCCCGGCATGATGAAGGTGCGGCCGACGTAACGGTTCTTGAAGAAGCCTTCGCGGTATTCCACGCCCAGTTTCTTCGCGACCTGCATCGCGGCCGGACGGGACGAATCGGGAATCGGCATCACGACGTCGATTGGAACGTCGGGCAACTCGCGCTTGATCTTCTCGGCGAGGTAGTCGCCCATGCGCAGACGCACGTTGTAGACCGGCACGCCGTCGAGGACCGAGTCCGGACGCGCGAGATACACGAGTTCGAAAATGCAGGGGTTCAGGCTCGGGTTCGTGGCGCATTGCTGCGAGTGCAGATTGCCTTCGATGTCGATGAAAATCGCTTCGCCCGGCGCCACATCGCGCACGAACTCGAAGCCGATACCTTCGATCGCCACCGACTCCGACGCCAGGATCCACTCGACGCCTTCCGCCGTTTCCTGCTTGCCGAGGCACAGCGGACGAATGCCGAACGGGTCACGGAAGCCCAGCAGACCGTAACCGGCGATCAGCGAGACGATTGCGTACGACCCGCGCACCCGCCGATGCACGCCCGACACAGCCTTGAACAGCGCGGCCGGATCGAGTTGCAAGCCCGAGCTGGAGAGCTGCAATTCGTGCGCGAGCACGTTGAGCATCACTTCCGTGTCGGAATTGGTATTGATGTGGCGGCGATCGATGCGGAACATCTCATCTTTCAGTTGCTGCCAGTTCGTCAGATTGCCGTTGTGCGCGAGGATGATGCCGAACGGCGCGTTCACGTAGAACGGCTGGGCTTCTTCTTCGCTCGACGCGGAACCGGCGGTCGGGTAACGGACCTGGCCGATACCGGTGGTGCCGGGCAGGCTGCGCATGTTGCGCGTGCGGAACACGTCGCGCACCATGCCGTTGGCCTTGTGCATGTGGAAGTTGCTGCCGTTC
The DNA here is from genome assembly GCF_046030175.1 of Paraburkholderia sp. RL17-373-BIF-A. Lineage (NCBI taxonomy): Bacteria > Pseudomonadati > Pseudomonadota > Betaproteobacteria > Burkholderiales > Burkholderiaceae > Paraburkholderia > Paraburkholderia sp. RL17-373-BIF-A. The sequence goes on along the minus strand of NZ_JARESO010000010.1, from coordinate 229,633 downwards.
GCTGTCGCGATGCCGGCGGCGTCCTGACCGCGGTGCTGCAGGAGCAGCAGGCTGTCATAGATCAACTGATTGACCGGAGAGTGGGAAACTACGCCTACGATGCCGCACATGGCATGTCCTTCAAAGGTACGAAATTCGTCATGGCGGCCGCTGCCTGCGATGGTGTCCCGAGAGACTTCTTTCGGGGCGTTCGCGAAGCTATGCGACCGAACGTAAAGGCAGCCGGTTTGCGCCGGAGTCCTGCTGCGTTTCCCTAGCCACTCGCCTGATCGTCACACTCGGACGTAAGCAGCAAGCGTCTCGGGAAGCAGCGGTTTCATTACGTGCACGCCCTCGACCGCATAGGGCCGAAGCAGGGCGTTGCGCCAGAATTCCTGTTGGGGCAGTTCGGTCAAGCCAGCCAGGGCGACCAGAATCAGCACCAGAATGACCCCGCGCACGAGGCCGAACATCAAACCGAGCGAGCGGTCCACGCCGCTCAAGCCGGTTGCCTGCACGATGCGGCTCAAAAGGGCGTTCAGCACACTCGCCACCAGCACCACACCGACCACCACCAATGCAAAGGCCAGCAGCCATTGGGTCAACGCGCCGCCCGGCCAGTTGGACGGGATGAACGGCACGATGTAACCGACAAAGCGGCAAGCAATGAAAAACGCCGCAATCCAGCCGATCAGCCCAAATATCTCCGACAAAAACCCGCGCCATGTGCCGCGCAGCGCCGACAAACCGATCACCGCCATTACAGCGTAGTCGAAGGCAGTGAACATCGCCGGCTTACTGTGCAGCGCCGCTGTTCGCGCCCGACGTCAAGCCGACCTCGCGAACCTTTGCGATGGCGGCGCTTGCCGCGGCACGGTCGGCGAACGGGCCGGCACGCAGCAACGTGAGCGTGGAGCCGTCAGCCTGCTTTCGATGTTCGGTATATGCGGGCACACCCGCCGCTTTCAACTTGGTGGCCCAATTGCGCGCGTTGGCGTCATTCGCGAAGGCGCCGAGCTGCACGGCGAAACGGCTGCCCGGCGGCGAAGCCGGCGTGCCGGAATTCGCGTCCGCGCTGGCGGCCGTGTTTGTGTCATCCGAGCTTCGGGCTTGAGCAGCCGGTGCGGTCGCGGCGTTATGCGTGACCGGCGGTTTCGCCGCCGGCTTGGCAGCCGTTGCGGGCGCCGCCGGCGTAGTGTTGGCCGCCACGGACGGCGCTTGCGGTTTCGCCGCCGGCTTGGCTGCGGACGCCGCTGCGTTCGTCTCCGCGCTCGGTTGCTTCGCGGCGCTGGATTGGCCTTGCTTGGCGGCCGTTGCCGGCGCGAGACCGGATGCGGCGAGTGCCGCGTCTGGCGTTACGGGGTTATCGGGCGCCACACCGGCCTGCGTGTCTTCCGCGGCTTTGGCAAGCTTCGGCGCCGGACGGTTTGGAATGTCGATGGAGATGTCGTCTGTGACGGGCTTGGGGTGCGAGTCCAGCACCATCGGCAGGATGACGACCGCCGCCACGACCATCGCGATCGCGCCGACGAGGCGGCGACGCGCACGCTGCTTTTCCGGCAACGTAGGGTCGAGCAGCATCGCATCGGCGTCGACGGTGCGCTCCGTGCGGCGGGTTCGCCGCTCCACGCGCTCGCCACGGGCGGCCCGGGTGGAACTGGTATTTGCGCCGCGCCGGGTGGGCGCGTCGTCTTTCTTGCCGAACGAGAAAATTCCCATGAATCGCTTGGTTCGAGCCTGGCGCCCGTTCAGTGTTGCTGCGATTTACGGTAGGCCATCACGCCTGCTACCGTATAGAAACTGCCGAAAATCACGATTCTATCATTCTCTGACGCTCGTTTTAGCGCGTCTTGGAAAGCCTCTGCCGGTGTGGCGTAGCGCGTCACGCTGCTGTCGGCGCCCTCGCCCACGCCCTGCTCGCGCAAGGCCGCTTCGAGTTCCTGCGCGGACGCCGCCCGCGGCGTCGGCAAATCGGTCACGCACCAGTGATCGATTTCGCCTTTCAGGTGCGTCAGCACGCCGGCAATGTCCTTGTCGCGCATCGCGCCGAACACCGCGTAGGTATACGGGAAGAAGCCCATGTTGCCGAGGTTTTGCGACAGCACCGCGGCCGCATGCGGATTGTGGCCGACATCCAGCACGACTGCCGGCTTGCCCGGCAGCACCTGGAAGCGGCCCGGCAGTTCCACGTTGGCGAGGCCGAGGCGGATGTCCTGCGCCGACACCGGCAAGCGGTCACGCAGCGCCTCAAGACCGGCGAGCGCCGCCGACGTGTTGATCAACTGGTTCGCGCCGCGCAGTGCCGGATAGGCCAGCGCCGAACGCCGCAGGGTCGGGCCGACGTAGCTCCATTGCTGGCGCTCGCTGCCAGCTTGGCCCTCGTAGCGGAAATCGCGGCCGAACAGCCACAATTCAGCGCCGATTTTCTCCGCGTAGTCGATCAGCGATTGCGGCGGGACCGGGTCCGCGCAGATCGCCGGCTTGCCCGGACGGAAAATGCCGGCCTTTTCGAAGGCGATTTTCTCGCGCGTGTCGCCGAGATACTCCGTGTGATCGATATCGATACTGGTGATGATCGCGCAATCTGTATCGAGGATATTGACCGCGTCCAGGCGGCCACCGAGGCCGACTTCGAAAATCACCGCGTCCAGTCCGCGCGAAGCGAACAGGCTCATGATCGCGAGCGTCGTGAATTCGAAGTAGGTCAGCGTGACCGGTTCGGCGAGGCTCAGACGCGCGGCTTCGACGGCTTCGAAGTGCGGCAGCAGATTCGCGTCGCTCGCCATTTCGCCGTTCACCCGCGCGCGCTCGTTGAACGACAGGAGATGTGGCGACGTGTGACAGCCGACCGTGAACCCGGCGCGCAGCAGAATGGATTCGAGGATCGCGCACGTGGAACCCTTGCCGTTCGTGCCGCCGACCGTGATGACCGGACACGCGAACGACAACTGCATCGCGTCGCGCACCTGGCTGATGCGGGCCAGTCCCATGTCGATGCCGACCGGATGCGCGGATTCAAGGTGCGTGAGCCACGCGTCGAGGGTGGGGAATGTGGTCATCGGGTGAATCGCGAGTGAATCGATTAGGCAGTGTTGCGAATGGACGCGGCGCGAAGCGGTCGGCTGCGGCTGCGGCTGCGGCTGCGGCTGCGGCCAGAGCCTGATCCGGCGGGCACTTTATGCGCGAAAACCGCACCCGCCCGCGCTGGCCGCCGTCAGCAACCGGCGCTGCGTTGCGAGACCGTGATTATCCCGGAAATGACAGCGCGCCGCTTGATCACTCACGCGGCGCGCTATTTTTGCTGCTTTTCTGATGGCCGCCGCGCTTGATAAAGCGCGACGACGGTTCACCGTAGTGTCTGCTTACGCGACGGCGTCAGCCGGTTGATGGCTCAACAGCGCCATCAATTGCGCGAGTTCTTCACGCAGCTTGCGACGGTCGACGATCATGTCGATCGCGCCCTTCGTCAGCAGGAACTCGGCGCGCTGGAAGCCTTCCGGCAGCTTCTCGCGCACGGTTTGTTCGATCACGCGCGGGCCGGCAAAGCCGATCAGCGCCTTTGGCTCCGCGATCACCACGTCGCCGAGAAACGCGAAACTGGCCGATACGCCGCCCATGGTCGGATCGGTCAGCACGGAGATGAACGGCAGTTTGGCTTCGGCGAGCTTGGTGAGCATGGCCGTGGTCTTGGCCATCTGCATCAGCGACAGCAGACTTTCCTGCATCCGCGCGCCGCCCGAAGCGGTGAAGCAGATGAACGGCACTTTCTGTTCAAGCGCGTTCTGCGCGCCGCGCGCGAAGCGCTCGCCGACCACCGAACCCATCGAGCCGCCCATGAACGAGAACTCGAAGCAGGCCACCACCACCGGCAGCGTGTGGATCGCGCCGCCCATGACGACCATCGCGTCGGTTTCGTCGGTGTCGTCCATCGCCTCTTTCAGGCGATCCGGGTACTTGCGGCTGTCTTTGAACTTGAGCGCGTCGACCGGGACGATTTCCTGGCCTATTTCGTAGCGCCCTTCCGGATCGAGCAGGCCGTCGAGCCGCTCACGCGCGCCAATGCGCATGTGATGGTCGCACTTCGGGCAAACATGCAGATTGGCCTCGACGTCGTTGCGATACAGCACGGCTTCGCACGACGGGCACTTGATCCACAGGCCTTCCGGAATCCCCTTGCGGTTCTTCGGGTCGGTTTGTTTGATTTTCGGCGGCAGCAGTTTGTCGAGCCAGCTCATATTGAATCCTTCTCGGGTCTACCATCGCGCAAACGGCGGGACAAGCCCGCCGCTCACACTACAGAAGACAAAAATAACTGTTATCGGGCAGTCGCGACGCTATCCAGGGCCTCGCGCACTTCGGCGACGAAACGCGTAAGCGTCTCGGCAGCGGCTTCGGGCGCCGCCTGTTCGAGCAATTGCACGATACGGCTGCCGATCACGACGGCATCGGATACTTCGGCCACTGCACGCGCGGTTTGCGCGTCGCGGATACCGAAACCGACGCCCACCGGCAGGGGGACGCGCGACTTGATGGCCGGGATTTTACTCGCGATGCTGGAAACGTCCAGATTTGCCGCTCCGGTCACGCCTTTCAACGACACATAATAGACGTAGCCGCTGGCAATTTTGCCGACTTCCGCAATGCGCTCGTCGGTCGACGTGGGCGCGAGCAGAAAAATCGGATCGATGCCGGCAGATCGCATCTGTTCGGCGAAATTAACGCACTCTTCCGGCGGATAGTCGACAACCAGCACGCCATCCACCCCGGCTTCCTTCGCCGCCTTTGCAAAGGCCTCGGTACCCATGCGTTCGATCGGATTGGCGTAGCCCATCAGCACGACGGGCGTGGTGTCGTTGGTTTCGCGGAAGCGCTTGACGTCGGCGATTACGTGGCGCAGAGACACGCCATGCGCCAACGCGCGTTCCGACGATTGCTGGATCACCGGGCCGTCGGCCATCGGGTCGGAAAACGGCACGCCGAGTTCGATCACATCGGCGCCGCCGGCGGCGAGCGCATGCATGAATTCGACCGTGCGCGCGGGGTCCGGATCGCCGGCCGTCATGAACGGAATCAGGCCTTTCTTACCTTGCGCGGACAGCGCAGCAAACGTGTTCTTGATACGGGACATGGAATATTCTCGGATTTGGGTTACTGCGCAGCGTGCTCATTGCACGTCGCTCACTGCACTTCGGTCTGCCGTTGAGTTTTGGCTTTGACCCGACGCGCTATGGGCGGAGCGGCAGCCGCGCTGACGCGTTCGCGCGCGATCGCGCAGTAACTTTCGTTGATCTCATAGCCGACGAATTCGCGCTGCTGACGGGCGCAAGCGACTGCGGTGGTGCCGCTGCCCATGAAAGGGTCGAGCACGCGACCGCCCTTCGGACAACTTGCCAGCACCATCCGCTCGACAATTTCCAGAGGCTTCTGGGTGGGGTGCGCGACGCGCTCGGCATGCTGCCGATGCAGTCGCGACACCGACCAGACATCCTTTGGATTATAGCCAACCTCGAGCCACTTACTGCCCTCGAACAATTTACGCGAACGCGCCTTCTTCGTGGCGGCATCGTACGGGATGCGGACGGGATCGAGATCGAAGAAGTAATCCTTCGACACCGCAAAAAAGCCGATGTTATCGTGCACCGAGGTAAATCGGCGCACGGTTCCGCCCATGCTCGGCACACGCCGGTCCCAGATGATTTCGTTGATCATCGTGAGTTTTGTCTTCAGGAAGCTGAAGATTTCCGGCGCGTACTGCCAGGTGCAGAAAATGTAGAGCGAACCTGACGGTTTCAGCTTGGGAATAGCCAGTTCGAGCCAGCCACGCGTCCAGGCGAGAAAATCCTCACCCGTGCGCATGTCGGAGTCGTTGCCATAGTCCTTGCCGAGCCCGTAAGGCGGATCGCATACGATCAGGTCGATCGATTCGTCGGGAATGTTCGCTACATCGATCAGAAAATCGCGGTTCAACAGCCGTATGCCGGCAGGCACCTGCGGCAACAGCGATGCACGCGCCTCGGCCGCCGTTACATTGGCGGCCGGCGTGGTTTCCGTGGTTACAGTCGCCGGCTGCGGCTCGTCGAACTCGTCACGCATCGTCGCGGCGCTCAGAACTGAATGCCCGATCGCTCAGCGACCGTATGCATGTCCTTGTCGCCGCGGCCCGACAGATTGACCAGAAGGTACTTGTCCTTCGGCAACGTCGGCGCGAGTTTCGCGGCATAGGCCAGCGCATGACTGGATTCCAGTGCCGGAATAATGCCTTCGATGCGGCAGCAATCGTGGAACGCCTTGAGCGCTTCTTCGTCGGTGATGCCGACATATTCCGCGCGTTTGCTCTCTTTTAGCCACGCGTGCTCAGGACCGACACCCGGATAATCCAGGCCTGCCGACACCGAATGGGTCTCGATGATCTGGCCGTTTTCATCCTGAAGCAGATACGTGCGGTTGCCGTGCAGCACGCCGGGACTTCCGCCAATCAGCGACGCTGCGTGGCGGCCGGATTCAATGCCGTCTCCGGCAGCCTCGACGCCGATCAATTTCACCGAAGTATCGTCAATGTATGGGTAAAAGATGCCCATCGCATTCGAACCGCCACCAACGCACGCAATCACCGCATCCGGCTGACGGCCGACCAGTTCAGGCATTTGCACCTTGCACTCGTCGCCGATCACACGCTGGAAGTCGCGCACCATCATCGGGTACGGATGCGGCCCCGCGACCGTGCCGATGATGTAGAACGTGTTTTCGACGTTGGTGACCCAGTCGCGCATGGCTTCGTTCAACGCGTCCTTCAAGGTCCGCGAGCCCGACTCGACGGGTATGACGGTCGCGCCGAGCAGTTTCATGCGATACACGTTGGCGGCCTGGCGGCGCACGTCTTCCGCGCCCATGTAGACCACGCACTCCATGCCGAACCGCGCGGCGATCGTGGCCGTGGCCACGCCGTGCTGGCCGGCGCCGGTTTCCGCGATCACGCGCGGTTTGCCCATGCGCTTGGCAAGCAGCGCCTGCCCGATCACGTTGTTGACCTTGTGCGCACCGGTGTGATTCAGGTCTTCACGCTTGAGAAAAATCTGCGCGCCGCCGAGCATTTCGCTCCAGCGCTGTGCATGATAAATCGGCGACGGACGGCCGACAAAATACTTCAGTTCGCGCTCGTATTCGGCGACGAATTCCGGGTCTTGCTTATATTTTTCGTATGCGGCACGCAGCTCGTCGAGCGCGTGAACCAGCGTTTCAGCGACGAACACGCCGCCAAATTGGCCGAAATGGCCTCTTTCGTCAGGCAAGTTATACATGGTGATCACTCTTCTCAGTGTGGCGCGCGGCTCTCGTGCGAGACAACCGCCGCGCCGGAATCATTCGGCGTCCGCTGCGCGTACCGCGCGTACGAACGCCGCCATCCGGGCGTGATCTTTCACGCCCTTGGCGCCCGGCGTTTCGATGCCGCTCGAGACATCGACCGCGTACGGGCGCACGCGATGGATCGCATCACTGACGTTTTGCGCGTTCAACCCACCACTCAAAACGGCCCGACGCGCGAGCTCTGCTGGAATAAGTGACCAATCGAAGACCTTCCCGCCGCCGCCGTATCCTTCGACATGGGTGTCGAACAGAAGGCCGCTGGCTGCTGAATAGCTAAGAGCCGATTTTACCAAATCGGCGGGCTGAGTATCCGCCGCAACGCGCAACGCGCGCAACCAAGGCAAACCCGCAACGCCGGCAAGCGATTCGCACTGTTCCGGCGTCTCGTCGCCGTGAAACTGCAACAGCGTGAGGCCGACGTTGCTCGCGACCTCGCGGATCCAGTCCGGCGTGGCGTTGACGAACAAGCCGACCACCGACAGGAACGGCGGCACGTCGTGCACCAGTTCGACCGCCTGCGCGACGCTGACCGAGCGCGGGCTCGGCGGGTAGAACACGAGGCCGATCGCGTCGGCGCCGAGGTCGATGGCATGGGACACGTCTTCCGGCTTGGACAGGCCGCACAGCTTGATGCGCGTGCGATGCGGCGCCGCCTGCTGCTGCGCGCCGGCGTGGGATTCGTTCGCGAGGGTTTCGGTTGCTTTCATGTTTGGGCTTGCTCGGTCCATACGGTACTCCACGGCACGCTGCCTGTCTGCGGCGCGGGCACGGCGAATTGCTCAGGATAGCCCACCTGCGCCAGATACAAGCCGTCGGGCATGAAGGTCGGCGCGGCGAAATCGCGATCACGGCTCGCGAGCACCTCGGCCATCCATTCGACCGGGCGACGGCCACGGCCGATGTAGACGAGACAGCCCATCAGGTTACGCACCATATGATGCAGGAAGGCGTTCGCCCGAAAACGGAAATGGACGAAGTCGCCCTGCTCCCGTACGTCGATCTGATACAGATGCTTGACCGGCGTTTTCGCCTGACATTGCGACGAACGGAACGCCGAAAAATCGTGCTCGCCGATCAGATGAGCCGCGGCCGCCCGCATCGCGCCGACGTCGAGCGCTGTATGCACCCAACCGGCCCGCGTCGCCAGCATCGGCGAGCGCACCGGATGAACGTACAGCACATAGTAATAGGTCCGCTCGAACGCCGAGAAACGCGCGTGGAACTCGTCGGGCATCGGCTTGGCCCACTGGATCGAGATGGTCTTCGGCAGGAACGAATTGGTGCCACGAACCCAGGACACGTCGGCGCGATCGAGTTCTGTGTCGAAGTGCACGACCTGGCCGAGACCATGCACCCCTGTATCCGTGCGGCCCGCGACGACGGTTTGCACCGGCGTCTGCGCGAACTCGCGCAGCGCCCGTTCGAGCTCGTCCTGAACGGTGTTGCGGTGCGGTTGCGACTGCCAACCGCAGAATGCCGAACCGTCGTACTGGACGCCCAGAGCAATACGCTTCACGACAACGGGGCGAGCGTCGAGAGCAACGCGCGGGCCTCGGTGCGCGTACCCGGATCGTTCGTCTCGATCACTTCGTTGATGAGCGCGCGCGCGCCGGACAGATCGCCGAGTTCGATGTACTCGGCCGCCAGTTCGAGCTTGTTGCGAGCGATGCGGCCGAGATCGTTCTGCGTGAACGCCGGCAGCGGCTGGGCCGGGCTCGGCGGCAACTCGAGGTCGAAATCGAGCTTCAACGCGCCGAAGCCGGACGCGCCGAAGCCCGTACCTAAACCCGCACCCAGGCCCGCGACCGCCGCGTGGCCTGCGGTGCCGGCGGTGATTTCGTCGGCGATATGCGGCGCGTCGTCGTCCGGGTGGGGCAACGGTGCGACATGTTTCGCCGTGATTTCCGGCGATGCCACCGGCTGGGTCGACAGTGAGGCGGGCGCTTGCAGGGCGTCTGCGGACGACTCGACGCGCGGGGGCAACGGCATGTCGAGGCTGCCGAACGCATCGACGGCGTCGCGCGGGAATTCGGCCGGCACGGCTGCGGGCGCGGACTGGGGTTGCGCTAGCGGTTCTTCAGGCTCGAGCTTCGGTGCGGCATTGGATGGTGCCGTTTGGGCCGATTGGTGCGGTTCATACGACGGTTCGGTGTGCGCTTGCTGCGTCTCACCCGCCAGCGGCGCGGTCGGCACCGGTGCGTCGCTGTACGGCTGGCCGAACGCCGAAATCGTGTGCGGCTCGACGGAAGGTTCCTGCGGCACAGCCGGCACGTCGTCCCATTGCAGACGATGGGCAGGTTCCTCGTGCAGGAAGGCTTCGTCGACGGGTTCGAGCGGCGCCAGCGGCAACGCCTCGGCGCCGAGTTCCGCAGCGGCGGCAAGGCTCGCGGCCGTGGTCGCGCTATCGAAATCGTCGTGGTGCGGAGCCGGGAGAGGTTCGGGAGTGAAGCCACTCTGAGCGGATGGAGCGGTGTTCGAATCCAATTGCGCGGGTTCGACGGACGCGGGTGTTGCGTCGCGCTCTTGCGAGATGTGGTCGGGTAAGGGGAAGGTTGCGTGGCCTGCGGGATGTTGTTCCGCTACACGTTCTGCGATTGCGCGTTCCGTTGCTGCGCGCTCTGCCGCTGCTTGCTCCGCTGCCGTGCGTTCCGCCGCTGCGCGCTCTGCCGCTGCTTGCTCCGCTGCCGTGCGTTCCGCCGCTGCGCGCTCGGCCTCTGCTCGCTCCGCTGCCATGCGTTCCGCCGCTGCGCGCTCTGCCTCTGCTTGCTCCGCCGCCGCGCGTTCCGCCGCAGCACGCTCTGCCGCAGCCCGTTCTTCAGCCACACGTTCCGCCGCCGCTTTCTCCGCCGCCTCCCGCGCAGCCACCTGACGAATCTCCGCGTCGCGCTCCGCCGCCACACGCTCCGCCATTTCACGCGCCGCCGCGTCACCTTCGGCAGCTTCACGTTCCGCAGCCGCCAGCGCCGCCGCATTTCCCACGGCCGCATCATCGCCGGCGTCCGACGCTTCGCGCACCGGAACGTGCTCGCGCGTCGAAACGATGTCCTGCGGACCCGTTGCGCGCGTGGACACCGCCGCATCGCCATCCGCCGACGCAGCTTCCGCCGCCGCACGTTCGCGCTTGCGCCGGCCCATACGCAACGCCGCCAGCAGCGCGACCAGCGCCGCGCCGACCGCCGCCGCCACGCTCAACTCCGTCTGCGACATGCCGGCATCATTCGACGTCGATGCCACCGGCGTAGCGCCATGACTCGGCACAGCCGCCACTGAGGACGCGCCAGCTGCCGGCTGCGCGACATTGTTCGACGCGGTGCCCGTAGCAGGCGGCGTCCCGCCGATGCCATGCTTCTGCAACTCCATCAGCACGCGATTCTTCAGCGCGAGCAATTGCTGCAAGCTCGACACCTGCGCGCGCGGTTGCGACGCCGGCTGCGCGGCGGTCGTCGCCGGAGTCGTTCCCGCACCAGCCGCGGATGCGCCTTCAGCGGCCTCGCTAGCCGAGGGCTGAATCGAACCGGTCCACTCATGGGTGCCGCTGGCCGGCAGTGCCGCCGCCTGCGATCCCGCGACCGGCGCCGATGAAACCGTGCCACCCGGCGTCGCCGAGCTTGCCTCAGTGGCCGCACTGGCCGTCGCCGAAACAGCAGGCGCGGCCGGCGTCGCCGCGCGAGCCGCAGCGCTTGCCGCCGCCGCGTTGACCTGCGCTGCAGCACTCGCCGCGTCGGTCGCCGGCGCTGCATTCGACGTGGAAGCAGGCGCAGCCGCGGAAGCCGCCGTCGCAACACCCGCCGCCGACGCAGCCAGCGCGCCCGACGCATCCAACACGGGCACCGTCAGCACCGCGCCCAGCCGCAACCGGCTCGGGTCGTGGCTCATGAAGGCATTCGGGTTCGCATCGAACAATGCGCGCGAGGCGCGCGCGAGCGTCGCTTTGTCGTGCGACTGCGTGACGGCAATCGCCACGTCGTTCAGCGACTGCCCGGGCCGTACCGTCACTTGACCGCCGTTCGCGTACGAAACGGAGGCGGCGTCCGGCGCGCTCGCGGCATCGCCTGGCGCGGCGAGCGCGCTGCCCATGCCGGCACCCGCCAGCGCGAGAGCCGCAGCCGCGGCAGCGGCCAATCGGCCCGCACCTCGATGAATGAACATAGCCCGAAGGGATGAGAGTCGAAGGTTCATCGGGACTCCTGGCGCGTCAGCGCGCAGCCCTTTTTTGCGGTTGGAAAGAGACAAGATAATCGGAGCACACAATGAAAAAAGCGCCGCGCAAGCGCGACGCTTCTTGAGTTTTCTACGCGTCGTGAGCGCGTAGTTTACTTTACTTGTCGAGCACAATGCGAAGCATGCGACGCAGCGGTTCCGCCGCGCCCCACAACAACTGATCGCCGACCGTGAAAGCCGACAGGTATTCGCCGCCCATCGCCAGTTTGCGCACGCGGCCGACCGGCACCGTCAGCGTACCCGTCACGACCGCCGGGGACAGATCGCGCATCGACGCTTCACGCTCGTTCGGCACGACCTTGACCCAGTCGTTGCCCGACGCGAGGATGCTGTTCACTTCGTCGAGCGGCACGTCCTTGTTCAGCTTGATGGTCAGTGCCTGCGAGTGGCAGCGCATTGCGCCGATGCGCACGCACAGGCCGTCGACCGGAATTGAACCCGGCGTGCCCATGGCGGGCTTGCCGAGAATCTTGTTGGTTTCCGCGCCGCCCTTCCACTCTTCCTTCGACATGCCGTTGCCGAGATCCTTGTCGATCCACGGAATCAGCGACCCGGCGAGCGGCACGCCGAAGTTGTCGGTCGGCATACGGTCGCTGTTCATCGCGCTCAGCACGCGGCGGTCGATGTCGAGAATCGCCGACGACGGATCCGCCAGGTCTTCCTTCGCCGCACCGTACAGCGTGCCCATTTGCTGCAGCAGTTCGCGCATGTTTTGCGCGCCCGCGCCCGAAGCGGCCTGATACGTCATAGCCGTCATCCAGTCGACGAGGTTTTCGCGGAACAGGCCGCCGAGCGCCATCAGCATCAGGCTAACGGTGCAATTGCCGCCGATGAAGTTCTTCTGGCCCTTGACCAGCGCGTTCTTGATCACGTCGAGGTTGACCGGATCGAGAATGATGACCGCGTCGTCCTTCATGCGCAGCGACGAAGCCGCGTCGATCCAGTAGCCGTTCCAGCCCGCGGCGCGCAGCTTCGGGAACACTTCGTTCGTGTAGTCGCCGCCCTGGCACGAGATGATCGCTTCGCACTTCTTCAGGTCGTCGATGCTTGTCGCATCTTTGAGCTTGGTCTCGTTTTTGGCGAACGACGGCGCGTTGCCGCCCGCGTTGCTGGTGCTGAAAAACACCGGTTCGATAAGATCGAAATCGCGTTCCTGCTGCATGCGTTGCATCAGGACGCTGCCGACCATGCCGCGCCAACCTACGAGACCTACGTTCATGACTTCATACCCTTCGAATGGAAACTTCCCCGCATCTTTGCCCGCAGTGACCGCGCGGGGAAGATGAGCGGGCACGACGGACGATCAGCGCTTCGTGATCGTTTTCGGGGTAATCGTTTTAATGGAAGCTTTGGCGGTAATGGCGAGCTCAACCACACGGGCCGTTTTGCCGTGCAGTGTCGAAATCGAGGAGATTTGAGCTGTGTGCGCCATCGCTACAATATACACGAAAACCGGAATCCGGCGACGTCAATGTCCGCCGCTGCCGTCCGTATTGCGCGAATCGGCCTCTTTCGAGGCCAATTCGCGTTTTAAAGGCCGTTTATCGACCTGACTACCGCTTTACTTGCCTCTTATTTGCCTGCTTTTACAGCGCGGCAACGACCGCGTCGCCCATCGCGACGGTGCCGACCTGCTTGCAACCCGGCGTGAGAATGTCGCCGGTGCGATAGCCTTGTTCGAGCACCTTTCTCACGGCGTTTTCGATACGATCCGCCTGCTCCGCCTTGTTCAGCGAATAGCGCAGCATCATGGCCGCCGACAGAATCGTGGCGAGCGGATTCGCGACGCCCTTGCCGGCGATGTCCGGTGCCGAACCATGCGACGGCTCGTACAAGCCCTTGTTGTTCTTGTCGAGCGAGGCGGACGGCAGCATGCCGATCGAACCCGTCAGCATGGCCGCTTCGTCGGAGAGAATGTCACCGAACATATTGCCGGTGACGACCACGTCGAACGCCTTCGGCGCCTTAACCAGTTGCATCGCGGCGTTATCGACATACATGTGCGACAACTCGACGTCCGCATATTCCTTCGACACGTCGATCATCACGTCGCGCCAGAACTGCGAGGTTTCGAGCACATTGGCCTTGTCCACGCTCGTCAGCTTCTTCTGACGCTTTTGCGCCGCCTGAAACGCGACGTGCGCAATGCGGCGCACTTCGGGCTCCGAGTAACGCATCGTGTCGAAGCCTTCCTTCGCGCCTTCGAACAGCCCGTCCGGCGACGAACGCACGCCGCGCGGCGCGCCGAAATAGATGTCGCCGTTCAGTTCACGCACGATCAGGATGTCGAGGCCCGAGACGATCTCTTCCTTCAACGACGACGCGCCGGTGAGTTGCGGATAGCAGATCGCCGGACGGAAGTTCGCGAACAGTTGCAGGTGCTTGCGCAGACCCAGAATGGCCTGCTCCGGGCGCAGCGCGCGTTCGAGCGAGTCGTATTTCCAGTCGCCGACGGCGCCGAACAGGATCGCGTCGGCTTCTTTCGCCAGCGCCAGCGTCGAGTCGGGCAGCGGGTGGCCCTTCGCTTCGTAGCCCGCGCCGCCAACCGGCGCTTCTTCGAGTTCGAACTTTTCGCCGAGTACGTTCAGGACCTTGACAGCTTCCTTGACGATTTCGGGACCGATGCCGTCGCCCGGCAAGACTGCGATCTTCATGCGAATTCCTTGATGTTTGCTTCGAGAGTGAGAGTGCCCCCAGACCTGTCGCTTCGCGTCAGGCCCCCCGCGGGGGGCAAGAAAACTTGGGGCGCCCCGGCGTTTTCTTGCGAGCTTGAATCAACGAGCGAGCCTCAGAGACCCTACGCGCTTAACCGACGATGCGGTGATTCAGCCAAGGCTGCTTCGTAATGCGCTCTGCTTCGAACTGGCGAATCTTGTCCGCGTGACGCAGCGTGAGGCCGATGTCGTCGAAGCCGTTCAGCAGGCAGTACTTGCGGAACGCAGCGACTTCGAACGGATATTCGGTGCCGCCGTCCGACGTGCGCACGACTTGCGCCTCGAGATCGACTGTCAGCTTGAAACCGTTGAACGCATACGTCTCGTTGAACAGGTGATCCACTTGCTGTTCGGTCAGCACGATCGGCAACACGCCGTTCTTGAAGCAGTTGTTATAGAAAATGTCGGCGAAACTCGGCGCGATCAGCGCGCGAAAGCCGTATTGCTCCAACGCCCAGGGTGCGTGCTCGCGCGAGCTGCCGCAACCGAAATTCTTGCGCGCCAGCAGCACCGAAGCGCCCTGATAGCGCGGCTGGTTCAACACGAAATCCGGATTCAGCGGACGCTTCGAATTGTCCTGACCCGGCTCGCCGTGGTCGAGGTAGCGCCATTCGTCGAACGCGTTCGGACCGAAACCCGTGCGCTTGATCGACTTCAGGAATTGCTTCGGAATGATCGCGTCCGTGTCGACGTTCTCGCGATCGAGCGGCGCTACGACGCCGGTGTGTACGATGAATTTATCCATGACGCTTGCGCCTGTTTCAAGACCGGGCGATGCGCGCGGCGGCCGGAAAGCCGCTCGGCGCATGGCCGGCAAAAATCAAAAACCGCTTATTTATCAGCGTGATTGCTGATCGAATTGCCGAGGTGCGACATGTCCTCGCCGAATCCGTGCACCGTGTTGCAACCGGCCAGACCAAGCAACAGCCCAGCCAGGGAACCGAGCGCGAAGCGGCGCAATAGAGTGGTGCGACTCATGTTCTTCATCATGCGTGTTTATCCAAGCTTGCGAATATCGACGAAATGCCCTTCGATGGCCGCAGCCGCAGCCATCGCGGGGCTCACGAGGTGGGTACGGCCACCGGCGCCCTGACGACCTTCGAAATTACGATTCGACGTGGACGCGCAACGTTCGCCCGGATCCAGCCGGTCGGCGTTCATGGCGAGACACATCGAGCAACCCGGTTCACGCCATTCGAAACCGGCATCGGTAAAGACCTTGTCGAGGCCTTCACGTTCCGCCTGTGCCTTCACGAGACCCGAACCCGGCACTACCATGGCCAGACGGATGTTCGGCGCCACGCGGCGGCCCAGCTTCTTCACGACGTAAGCCGCGGCGCGAATGTCTTCAATGCGCGCGTTGGTGCACGACCCGATGAAGATTTTATCCGGCTTGATCGACTCGATCGGCGCGTTCGGTTCGAGCGCCATGTATTTCAGCGCGCGCTCCATGGCGTCGCGCTTGACCGGGTCTTTCTCGCGGTCCGGATCCGGCACGCGGCCGTCCACAGCCGTGACCATTTCCGGCGACGTGCCCCACGTGACTTGCGGCACGATCTCCGCTGCGTTCAGTTCGACCACGCGATCGAACTGTGCGCCTTCGTCCGACTTGAATTGCTTCCAGTATTCGACCGCGTGATCCCACTCCACGCCTTCCGGCGAGAACGGGCGGCCCTTCAGGTATTCGACCGTAGTATCGTCGACCGCGACCATGCCGGCTCGCGCGCCTGCTTCGATCGCCATGTTGCAAACCGTCATGCGGCCTTCCATGGAGAGCGCGCGAATCGTCGAACCGCCGAATTCGATCGCGTAGCCGGTGCCGCCTGCCGTGCCGATCTTGCCGATGATGGCGAGCACGATGTCTTTCGCGGTGCAACCGCGCGGCAGTTGCCCTTCGACTCGGACCAGCATGTTCTTGCTCTTCTTCTGCAAGAGCGTTTGCGTGGCCAGCACGTGTTCGACTTCCGACGTGCCGATGCCATGCGCCAGCGCGCCGAACGCGCCGTGCGTGGACGTGTGCGAGTCGCCGCAGACGATCGTCATGCCCGGCAGCGTAGCGCCCTGCTCCGGCCCGATGATGTGCACGATGCCCTGACGCAGATCGTTCATCTTGAACTGCGTGATGCCGTAGGCGTCGCAGTTCGAATCGAGCGTGTCGACTTGCAGCTTGGAAACCGGATCGGCGATGCCGTGGCTGCGGTCCGTGGTCGGGACGTTGTGGTCCGAGACCGCCAGGTTCGCGCTGATGCGCCACACCGGACGCTCAGCCAGCTTCAGACCTTCGAACGCCTGAGGGCTGGTGACTTCGTGCAGCAGGTGACGGTCGATGTAGAGAATCGTCGTACCGTCTTCTTCCGTGTGGACCACGTGTGTGTTCCACAATTTGTCGTAGAGAGTCTGTGCCATGGTATGCGGGGTAGTATTGACTGCGGGCTGACCGTGTCGGTCGATTATGCCACGCAGCGCCCCGCCTGGGCCGCTCAACCAGGGAGAAAACCGATAAAAAACAGGGAGTTGGGTGGTAGTGTCGATACCTGTATTGGCGTTACCCGGCAAGAGCGCACCCGTCCCCCGCCTGCTGCACTGCCGCGCAAATGCATGCTCAGTGCGCGGGACAAGAAGCTGAAAACAAAACGCCCCGACGGAAAACCCGTCGGGGCGTCTTTATCAGCAGACTCCGTCCTGACTCGCAGCGCACGCAGCCACTACAAATTAAGCGGACTCAAACCTGATCAACGTTGCGCGATCGGCTTGGCTTCACGTTGCGTGTCGCCGATGAACAGCTGACGCGGACGGCCAATCTTCTGTTCCGGATCGGCGATCATTTCGTTCCACTGCGCGATCCAGCCGACCGTACGTGCCATCGCGAAGATACACGTGAACATCGAGGTCGGGATGCCCAGCGCGCGCTGCACGATGCCCGAGTAGAAGTCGACGTTCGGGTACAGTTTGCGCGACACGAAGTATTCGTCTTCCAGTGCGATCTTTTCCAGTGCCATGGCCAGCTTGAACAGCGGGTCGTCGTGCAGGCCCAGCTCTTCCAGCACTTCGTGGCAGGTTTCGCGCATCAGCTTCGCACGCGGATCGTAGTTCTTGTAGACGCGGTGACCGAAGCCCATCAGCTTCACGCCCGAGTTCTTGTCCTTCACCTGCTTGATGAACTCAGGAATGTTGTCGACCGAGCCGATTTCTTCCAGCATGTTCAGTGCGGCTTCGTTCGCACCGCCGTGCGCCGGGCCCCACAGACACGCGATACCCGCTGCGATACACGCGAACGGATTCGCGCCCGACGAACCGGCGAGACGCACGGTCGAGGTCGACGCATTCTGCTCGTGGTCCGCATGCAGGATCAGGATACGGTCGAGCGCGCGCACCAGCACGTCGTTGACCTTGTACTCTTCGCACGGGTTCGAGAACATCATGTGCATGAAGTTCGCGCTGTACGACAGGTCGTTCTTCGGGTACGCAAACGGCTGGCCGATGCTGTACTTGTACGCCATCGCCACCAGCGTCGGCAGCTTCGCAATCATGCGAATGGCCGACACTTCACGGTGACGCGGATTGTTGATGTCGAGCGAGTCGTGATAGAACGCCGACAGCGCGCCGACTGCGGCGACCAGAATCGCCATCGGGTGCGCGTCGCGACGGAAACCACGGAAGAAGAAGTGCATTTGCTCATGCACCATCGTGTGGTTCGTGACCGTCTTCACGAATTCAGCATTTTGCTGTGCGTTCGGCAGTTCGCCCTTCAGCAGCAAATAGCAGGTTTCGAGGAAGTCGGCGTTTTGCGCGAGGTTGTCGATCGGGTAGCCGCGATACAGCAGCTCGCCCTTGTCGCCGTCGATGTACGTGATCGCCGAATTGCAAGCCGCCGTCGACATGAAGCCCGGGTCGTACGTGAACTTGCCGGTCTGGCCGTACAGTTTGCGGATGTCGATCACGTCCGGGCCGAGAGTGCCCTTGTAAATCGGCATTTCAACGCTCGGCGAATTGTCGCTGAACGATAGCGTGGCTTTAACATCTGACGGGGTCATAGCACATCCTCAATCGAAGTATGGAAACAGGGTTTCGATAATTGCACGCCTGGGACAACGGACAAGCGCGGACAAGCAGCGCTCAAGCCGGTCATGCCGGTCAGGCATTACGCAGCAGCTCCAGCACCCGGATCACATCCGGGTCGGCAAGGTCGCCTTCCGGTTCCTTGCGCACGAGCAGCAAGTCCATCAGGTCGTTATCGCTCAGCTCGAGCAGCCGTGTAAGTGCGCCCACGTCAGCATCGCTGAGGTCATGCTCATATCGGCCGAAAAAACGTTCAAAGATCAGATCGTTTTCCAGCAGGCCCCGCCGCGCGCGCCAGCGAAGGCGCGCGCGGCGGAGAGGGTCGGACTGATGCGATGTTGATTCCATCTCAGACCGCGCGGCGAACCATCAATTCCTTGATCTTGCCAATTGCCTTGGTCGGGTTCAGGCCCTTCGGGCAAACGTCGACGCAATTCATGATGGTATGGCAACGGAACAGACGGTACGGATCTTCCAGGTTGTCGAGGCGTTCGCCCGTCGCTTCGTCGCGGCTATCCGCGATGAAGCGATAGGCTTGCAACAGGCCTGCCGGGCCGACGAACTTGTCCGGATTCCACCAGAAGCTCGGGCACGAAGTCGAGCAGCTGGCGCACAGAATACATTCGTACAGGCCGTCGAGCTCGTCGCGTTCTTCCGGCGACTGCAGACGTTCCTTTTCCGGCGGCGGCGTATCGTTGATCAGGTACGGCTTGATCGAGTGATACTGGTTGAAGAACTGCGTGAAATCGCAGATCAGGTCGCGCACGACGGGCAGGCCCGGCAGCGGACGCAGCACGATCTTTTGCGGCAGGTCGTTCAGGTTCGTGAGGCACGCCAGACCGTTCTTGCCGTTGATGTTCATTGCGTCCGAACCGCACACGCCTTCACGGCACGAGCGGCGGAACGACAGTGTTTCGTCGACAGCCTTCAGCTTGATGAGCGCGTCGAGCAGCATGCGTTCGTGCGAGTCGATCTCGATCTCGTACGTTTGCATGCGCGGCGCTGCGTCCTTGTCCGGGTCGTAGCGGTAAATTTCAAATGTACGCTTTGCCATTTCTGAATTCCTTTGACTTGTGCCTTAGAAGGTCCGCGCTTTCGGCGGAACCGATTCGACCGTCAGCGGTTGCATGTGAACCGGCTTGTAGTCGAGGCGATCGCCTTCGCTGAACCACAGCGTATGGCGCAGCCAGTTTTCGTCGTCGCGATGTTCGAAGTCGTTCTGCGCGTGCGCGCCACGGCTTTCCTTACGCGCTTCGGCGGAAACCATCGTGGCGCGGGCCACTTCAATCAGGTTCTCCACTTCCAGCGCTTCGATGCGGGCCGTGTTGAACACCTTCGACTTGTCCTTCAGGTAGATGTTGTCGACGCGGTTAGCCACTTCCCGAATACGCTCGACACCCTTGGCCAGCAACTCCGACGTGCGGAACACGCCAGCGTGGGCCTGCATCGTGGAACGGATCTCAGCCGCAACGTCTTGCGAGTATTCGCCCGACGAGGACTTCTCCAGCTTGGCCAGACGTGCCAGCGAGAAATCGGCGGCGTCTGCCGGAAGCGGCTTGTGCTCCTTGATTTCCTTCACGTGCTTGACGATGTGGTTGCCGGCCGCGCGGCCGAACACCACCAGGTCGAGCAGCGAGTTCGTGCCGAGACGGTTCGCACCGTGCACCGACACGCACGAGCATTCGCCCACTGCGTAGAAGCCGTTGACCGGCTCTTCGTGACCCTTCGATGTGCCCACCACCTGACCATGGATGTTCGTCGGGATACCGCCCATCTGATAGTGGATGGTCGGCACGACCGGGATCGGCTCCTTGATGCAATCGACGTTCGCGAACTTCAGCGCGATTTCGCGGATCGACGGCAGACGCTTCATGATCGTCTCGGCGCCGATGTGCGACAGGTCGAGCAGCACGTGATCCTTGTTCGGACCCACGCCGCGGCCTTCCTTGATTTCCTGGTCCATCGAACGCGACACGAAGTCACGCGGCGCCAGATCCTTCAGGGTAGGCGCGTAGCGTTCCATGAAACGCTCGCCGTTCGAGTTACGCAGAATGCCGCCTTCACCGCGCACGCCTTCGGTAATCAGCACGCCCGCGCCGGCCACGCCGGTCGGGTGGAATTGCCAGAATTCCATGTCTTGCAGCGCAATACCCGAACGCGCCGCCATGCCCAGGCCGTCGCCGGTGTTGATGAACGCGTTGGTCGATGCCGCGAAGATCCGGCCCGCCCCGCCCGTGGCGAACAGTGTGGTCTTGCCTTCGAGGATGTAGACGTCGCCCGTTTCCATTTCCAGCGCGGTCACGCCGAGCACGTCGCCGTCGGCGTCGCGGATCAGATCCAGCGCCATCCATTCGACGAAGAATTGCGTTTTCGCAGCGACGTTCTGCTGATACAGCGTGTGCAGCAGCGCGTGACCGGTACGGTCAGCGGCCGCGCAAGCGCGTTGCACCGGCTTTTCGCCATAGTTCGCCGTGTGGCCACCGAACGGGCGTTGGTAAATCGTGCCGTCAGCGTTGCGGTCGAACGGCATGCCCATGTGTTCGAGTTCGTAGACGGCGTTCGGTGCTTCGCGGCACATGAACTCGATCGCGTCCTGGTCGCCGAGCCAGTCGGAACCCTTGATCGTGTCGTAGAAGTGGTAGTGCCAGTTGTCTTCGCTCATGTTGCCGAGCGATGCGCCGATGCCGCCTTGAGCAGCGACCGTGTGCGAACGCGTCGGGAACACCTTGGACAGCACGCAGACCGACAGACCGGCGCGCGCGAGTTGCAGCGAAGCGCGCATCCCCGAGCCGCCTGCGCCGACGATAACCACGTCAAACTTGCGACGCGGCAGAGAATTCTTGATTGCAGCCATTCTTTTACACTCTCCAGAGAATCTGCGCAGCGTAGCCCGCACACGCGAGCAGCCAGACGATCGTCAGCGCTTGAAGCAACAGGCGGATGCCAACGGGCTTCACATAGTCCATCCAGATGTCGCGGATACCCACCCACGCGTGATAGAACAGCGAGAGCAGCGTGACGAACGTGGCGAGCTTCATCCACTGCGTGGCGAAGATCGACGCCCAGCCGTCGTACGAGAAATCGCGCGCGCCGAAGAACCACGCGAGCAGGATCACCGTGTAGATCGCCATGACGGCGGCGGTAATGCGCTGCGCCAGCCAGTCGCGCAGACCGTAGTGAGCGCCGACAACGAGACGCTTCGAACCGATTCGGTTATTAGCTGACATTTTTTAGAATGCTCCGAACAGTTTTGCCGCGAATGCGATGGTGAGCAGCGACGACACGACGAGAACGACGATGGAAGTCGATTTGCCTTTTTCCTTCGTGACCGCGTTGTGGTTCGTGTCCATCACGAGGTGACGGATGCCGGCGCAGAAGTGAAACAGGAAGGCCCACGCCAGAACGAGCGTGATGAGCTTGACGATGATGTTGGAGAGGAAACCTTTGAAGACTTCGAAACTAAGTTCCGATGTCAGACTCTGATCGAAGAGGTACAGCAGGAACGGAAGAAAAACAAAAAGCAGACCACCGCTCAAGCGGTGCAAGATCGATACTCGCCCCGCTAGCGGGAGACGGTATGCCGTCAATATCTGCCCGATACCGATGTTCCGGAATTCCGGCCTCGGTTTTTTTACGGCTTCAGCCATGCTAGACCCCTACTATGTAGTCACACTAATCCGCAATTTTAGCGCCTTTTTATATCGCGCTGCAGCGAAAACCACGACAGGTCCGTTACAGCGCGCGCGATAAAGGCGCTTTCAAACAGGCGCACGTGTGGGACGCAGCGCCCTCATTCAGCCCGATTCAGCTTAGATCGTTCTGATAGTAGTACCCGGTTGTGACATACCAACCACGGCGCACTTCGACCGGCCGGTCTCCATAGGTATAGGACACGCGCTCGACCGATAGCAGCGGAAAACCCGCCGGCACATGCAGCAGATCGGCGACGGAAGGCTCAGCCGCCACCGCGCGAATCTTCTCCGTTGCGCGGATCATGCGGGTGCCGAATTCCGTCTCGAACATCGCGTAGAGGGGACCTTTATACTCCGACAGCCGCTCGAGCGTCAGGCCACGGAACACGGCGCCGGGCAACCAGATTTCATCGAGTACGGTGACTTCGCCGTCGAACTGCAGCAAGCGCTTGATCAAGACGACCGGATCGGCCGGTTTCAGATCGAGTTGCCGGGCGATGTCCGCCGAAGCGCGCAAGCGCCGGCATTCAAGCAGGCGGCTGACGTGCGGGTGTTCCGCGCCGTCATCGGCCAGCAATCTGAGGAACCGAAACTGGGCGCGGTCTTCGTTGTGCGTTGCAACAAACGTGCCCTTGCCCTGGCGGCGCACCAGCAGGTTGTCGGCGGCAAGTTCGTCGATCGCTTTGCGCACCGTCCCCTGACTGACCTTGTATCTGGCCGCCAATTCGACTTCACTAGGAATGATCTCGCCTGGCTTCCACTCGCCGCTTTCGAGGCTCTGCGTGATCAACCCCTTGATCTGCTGGTACAAGGGGCTGAAAGTGGGCGACGTGGCCGGAGGCGCAGTGGGTACACCCTCGCCCGCGACCCCTTGGCCGCTCGGATTCGTGGTGTTCGCCGGGTTCGAATTCATCCGCGCATTTCATCATAAAGGGCTAGGCCGCGTCTAGGGTTTTCCCCGCAATAGATATGTCTTATATAAGACATAAGATAATGTTGACTTTGTGTCTGACGACTCCTACACTCCTTGTCGAGCAAGGGTTTGCGGGTTTTTCGGCGGCTGTTTTGATGCAGCGCCGCGACGCACCGGCAGCCACTGTGCACCATGCTGTTCCCACGCAGTTCAGGTTTCGATTTCGCCGCCATTCGTTGGTCAGACGCTTGCCGAAACGCGCTGTTTGCAGGAGCCCGCACCGTGCAGCGGCTACCCGGCGCTTCATATTCCGCTCCCGTGCTGTAGTGCAGATTTCCGGCATGGCGGTCTTGCCGCAACGCGCCGCTCGGCCTCGGCAATTGGCGAGGCAGTCCGCGACAGTGAATTCCGCCGTGTTTCACAACGCTTCGCTGAACGCGCATATAGAATGGCGTTTTCCCTAGCGTCTAACGCATCGTCCTGGAGATTTCTCAATGGCTAAGCCCGCAAAGCGCGTTGCCGTCACCGGCGCCGCAGGTCAAATCGCTTACTCCCTGCTGTTCCGCATCGCCAATGGCGACCTGCTCGGCAAGGATCAGCCGGTGGTCCTGCAATTGCTCGACCTGCCGCAAGCGCAAGGCGCCGTCAAAGGCGTCGTGATGGAACTGGATGATTGCGCATTCCCGCTGCTGTCGGGCGTCGTGATCACCGACGATCCGGAAGTTGCATTCAAGGATGCAGACGTGGCCCTGCTGGTCGGCGCGCGTCCGCGTTCGAAAGGCATGGAGCGTAAGGACCTGCTGTCGGCCAACGCCGAAATCTTCACGGTTCAGGGCAAGGCGCTGAACAAGGTCGCGAGCCGCGACGTGAAGGTGCTGGTGGTCGGCAACCCGGCCAACACGAACGCTTACATCGCCATGAAGTCGGCGCCGGATCTGCCGAAGAAGAACTTCACCGCCATGCTGCGCCTGGACCACAACCGCGCGCTGTCGCAACTGGCCGCCAAGTCGGGCAAGCCGGTCGCGTCGATCGAAAAGCTGGCTGTGTGGGGCAACCACTCGCCGACCATGTACCCGGACTTCCGCGTTGCAACGGCAGAAGGTCAAGACCTGACCAAGCTGATCAACGACGAAGAATGGAACCGCAACACGTTCATCCCGACCGTCGGCAAGCGCGGCGCGGCGATCATCGAAGCGCGTGGCCTGTCGTCGGCAGCGTCGGCGGCCAACGCTGCAATCGACCACGTGCGTGACTGGGTGCTCGGCACAAACGGCAAGTGGGTCACCATGGGTATCCCGTCGGACGGTTCGTACGGCATTCCGGAAGACATCATCTACGGTGTGCCGGTCACGTGCGAAAACGGCGAGTACAAGCGCGTTGAAGGTCTGGAAATCGACGCGTTCTCGCGCGAAAAGATGGACGGCACGCTGAACGAGTTGCTGGAAGAGCGCGAAGGCGTTCAACACCTGCTCGGCTAAGCGGCTGATGCAAACGAACCGGAACTCGTGAGACAACGCCAGGCCGCCTTTCAGGCAGCCTGGCACGATGCGAAATGTCCGGGGGCGCTCACAGGCGCCACCGCAGCGGGTTCCGTTTTTTACGTGCGAATGCTGCTATTCGCATCTGATTCGAGCGCGTTTTGCTCAGTTGCCGTGACGGTCCGGCAGAGCGCGCCCGAATCAGATTTCTCCAAACACTACCCACGCCCCTGACGCCGAAGATGCGCGCCCTCACACCCGCCGAAGTGCTGTTTGACGGCGAAGTGCCGCCCGCTGTGCTGCCTGCCTGCGATCACTACGCCGGCAGCGAAAAGCTGATGCTGAAATCGTTGGCATTGCAGCAGCAGTTGGGTCCCGTGTTCGACATCACGCTCGATTGCGAAGACGGCGCGCAGGTCGGCCGCGAAGCGCAGCACGCCGAACTGGTCGCCTCGTTGCTTGGCAGCGAGCACGACCGCTTCGGCCGCGTCGGCGTGCGGATTCACGACTTCGATCACGCGCAATGGCGCGACGACGTCCGTCTCATTCTGCGTGCCGCGAAGCGAGCGCCTGCTTACATCACCCTGCCGAAAATCCGCAACGTCCCCGATGCCGCCGAAATGGTCGCGTTCATCGAGGCGACGCGGCGCGAACTCGGCATTGTGCAACCGGTGCCGGTGCAGTTGCTGGTCGAAACGCACGGCGCGCTGACGCGTGTGTTCGATCTGGCCGCGCTGCCCGGCGTGGAAGCGCTGAGCTTCGGCTTGATGGACTTCGTCTCCGCGCACGACGGCGCGATTCCCGATACCGCCATGCGCTCGCCCGGCCAGTTCGATCATCCGCTGGTGCGGCGCGCGAAGCTGGAAATCTCGGCGGCCTGCCACGCGTACGGCAAAGTGCCGTCGCACAACGTCAGCACGGAAGTGCGTGACATGAGCGTGGTCGCCAACGACGCCGCGCGCGCCCGTAACGAATTCGGCTACACACGCATGTGGAGCATCCATCCGGCGCAGATCGAGGCGATCGTCGCCGCATTCGCGCCGCGCGACGAAGAGATCGCCACGGCCACCGACATCCTGCTGGCCGCGCAGTCCGCACAATGGGGCCCGACGCGCCATCACGACACGCTGCACGACCGCGCCAGCTATCGCTACTACTGGTCGGTACTGCGCCGCGCGCAAGCCACCGGTCGCGCCGTCCCGCAAGACGCCGCGCCGCTTTTCACGAAAGTGGGCACTGACGTGCAAGCAGGATCATGAGCATGAAAGTCGCTGCGGCAATCAGCGCGGCTGCGGTGAGCGGCAAATGCGCACGCCGCCAGGCAATCGAAGCACCGCATCATGTGGCGCTGCAGACGGCGAGCGTCGAACGCATGGGTCAATCAGAAGCATCGAGCAGGCACAAAGGAGATTGCGGGAGATGAGCGAGACGACGCAAACCGCCGGTGCACAAGGCGGCAACGAACCCCAAAGCGGCTTCAAACCGAAGAAATCCGTCGCCCTGTCGGGCGTGACGGCCGGCAACACGGCCCTCTGCACGGTCGGCAAGACCGGCAACGACCTGCACTACCGCGGCTACGACATTCTCGATATCGCCAGCGCCTGCGAATTCGAAGAGATCGCGTACCTGCTCGTGCACGAAAAGCTGCCGACCCAGGCCGAACTGACCGCCTACAAGACGAAGCTGAAAGCGCTGCGCGGCCTGCCCGCCAACGTCAAGGCCGCGCTCGAATGGATTCCGGCCGCCGCCCATCCGATGGACGTGATGCGCACCGGCGTGTCGGTGCTCGGCACCGTGCTGCCCGAGAAGGACGACCACAACCTGCCGGGCGCGCGCGACATCGCCGACAAGCTGATGGCCTCGCTCGGCTCGATGCTGCTCTACTGGTACCACTATTCGCACAACGGCAAGCGCATCGAAGTGGAAACCGACGACGATTCGATCGGCGGCCACTTCCTGCATCTGCTGCACGGCGTGGAGCCGTCGAAGGCGTGGGTCGACGCGATGCACGTGTCGCTGAACCTGTACGCCGAGCACGAGTTCAACGCGTCGACCTTTGCGGGTCGCGTGATCGCGGGCACGGGATCGGACATCTATTCGGCCATCACCGGCGCGATCGGTGCGCTGCGCGGGCCGAAGCACGGTGGCGCCAACGAAGTCGCATTCGAGATCCAGTCGCGCTACCAGACGCCGGACGAAGCCGAAGCGGACATCCGCCGTCGCGTCGAGAACAAGGAAGTGGTGATCGGTTTCGGCCACCCGGTGTACACGATCTCCGACCCGCGCAACAAGGTCATCAAGGAAATCGCGAAGAAGCTCTCGAAGGAAGCGGGCAACAGCAAGCTGTTCAATATCGCCGAGCGGCTGGAGTCGGTGATGTGGGACGCAAAGAAGATGTTCCCGAATCTGGACTGGTTCAGCGCGGTCTCTTATCACATGATGGGTGTGCCCACGGCGATGTTCACGCCGCTCTTCGTGATCTCGCGCACGGCCGGCTGGAGCGCGCACATCATCGAGCAGCGCGTCGACAACAAGATCATCCGTCCGAGCGCGAATTACACCGGACCTGAGAATTTGAAGTACCTGCCGCTAAATAGGAGAAAATAGCGGTCGCTGTGCGCTTTCAAAGCGCGTGCAGTTCAACCACGCGGTCGCCAGGACCGGTAGCCCGCGGAATGTTTAACTGAAACTAGATAGAAAGGTTTTCTCCATGAAAAAGCTGATGATCGCCGCCGTGATTGGCGCCCTGTCCACGACGATGCTGTCCGTCGCGACTGACGCCGCCGCGCAAACGGCGACCACCACGAAGCCGGCTGCCAGCGCTGCGCCGAAAAAGCCGCAGCCGAAGCGCCTGATCAAGCGCAAACCGAACCCGGCCAAGGAAGCGAAGGTCGATCCGGTACCGGAAGGCGCGGAAAAGTGGTCGTGCAACGAAGGCCAGGCTTTCGAACTGAAGGGCGACATGAAGCGTGACCAGATCGTCACGGTTCACTGGGCTAACAAAAATTACAATCTGCCGCGCGAAGCGACGACCACGGGGGCAGACCGCTTCCACGATGCCGCAACGGGTATGGACCTGGTCGTGATCCCGACGAAGGCGATGTTGTTCTCGGACAAGGACAGCTCGCGCCTGGCCGACGAGTGCAAGACGGCAGCGATGCAGCAAGGCGCACCGGCTCCGACGCAATCGAACGCGATCGACAAGACCAGCAACTAATCATCGTCATCAGGAAAGCTCTCCGATGTCCGCTCCGATTTCCAACGTGCGACCCGACCCGGACCCAGTCCTGGCCGATATCGTCGACTACGTTCTGGATTATCAGATCGATAGCAGGCTCGCGCTGGAAACCGCGCGTCACTGCCTGATCGATACGCTCGGCTGCGGACTCGAGGCGCTCACCTACCCGGCCTGCACCAAGCTGATGGGACCGATCGTGCCGGGCACGATCGTCCCCAACGGCGCGAAGGTGCCGGGCACGTCGTTCCAGTTGGACCCGGTTCAGGCCGCCTTCAACATCGGCGCCATGATCCGCTGGCTCGACTTCAACGACACCTGGCTTGCCGCCGAATGGGGGCATCCGTCGGATAACCTCGGCGGAATTCTGGCGACGGCCGATTGGCTCTCGCGCAGCGCCATCGCAGCGGGCAAAGCGCCGCTGGCGATGAAAGACGTGTTGATCGCCATGATCAAGGCGCACGAAATTCAAGGCTGTATCGCGCTCGAAAACTCCTTCAACAAGGTCGGGCTCGATCATGTATTGCTGGTGAAACTGGCGTCGACCGCGGTGGTCGGCCAGTTGATCGGCCTCACTCGCGACGAACTGATCAACGCGGTGTCGCAGGCGTTTGTCGATGGGCATGCGCTGCGCACGTACCGCCACGCGCCGAATACCGGCTCGCGCAAGTCATGGGCCGCGGGCGATGCGACCTCGCGCGCCGTGCGTCTCGCACTGATCGCGAAGACCGGCGAAATGGGCTATCCGTCGGTGCTGACGGCGAAGACGTGGGGCTTTTACGACGTGCTCTTCAAGGGCAACGCGTTCCGGTTCCAGCGTCCGTACGGTTCGTACGTGATGGAAAACGTGCTCTTCAAGATTTCTTTTCCGGCAGAATTCCATGCGCAAACCGCAGTGGAAGCCGCGATGAAATTGCACGCGCAACTCGCGGCTGAAGGCAAACGCGTGGAAGACATCAGCAAGATCACGATCCGCACGCACGAAGCCGCGATTCGCATCATCGATAAAAAAGGACCGCTGAACAATCCGGCCGACCGCGATCACTGCATTCAGTACATGATCGCCGTTCCGCTGATCCACGGCCGGCTGACGGCCGCGGACTATGAAGATTCGATCGCGCAGGACGCGCGGCTCGATGTGCTGCGCGCGAAGATGGAATGCGTCGAAGACGCGCAGTTCACGAAGGATTACCACGATCCGGAGAAGCGTTCGATCGCCAATGCACTGACGATCGAATTCAACGACGGATCGACATTCGACGAAGTCGTAGTCGAATACCCGATCGGTCATAAGCGTCGTCGCGAAGACGGGATTCCGTTGCTGGTCGAGAAGTTCAAGACCAACCTCGCGCGCCGCTTTCCGGTCAAGCAACAACTGGCGATTCTCGACGTGTCGCTGGATCAGGCAAGGCTCGAAGCCATGCCGGTCAATGAATACGTCGATCTGTACGTCATCTAGTTAAGTACTGTAGTTCCGCGATCAAACCAAGGAAAACACCATGGCCCACAACCTCCACAAAACGCTCAAGGAATTCGACAGCGGTTCCGGCAAAGGCAAGTTCTACTCCCTGCCGCAACTCGGCAAGGCACTGAACATCAAGATCGACCGCCTGCCGGTTTCGATCCGAATCGTGCTGGAATCGGTGCTGCGTAACTACGACGGCAAGAAAATCGCCGAAGAACACATCGAGCAACTCGCGAACTGGAAGCCGACCGCCGCGCGCGTCGACGAGATCCCGTTCGTGGTGTCGCGCGTCGTGCTGCAAGACTTTACCGGCGTGCCGCTGCTCGCCGACATCGCGGCAATGCGCGGCGTCGCGAAACAAATGGGCAAGGATCCGAAGTCGATCGAACCGCTGGTCCCGGTCGATCTGGTCGTCGATCACTCGGTGCAGATCGATCACTTCCGCGAAAAGAACGCGCTCGACCTGAACATGAAACTGGAATTCCAGCGCAACAACGAGCGCTACCAGTTCATGAAGTGGGGCATGCAGGCATTCGACACGTTCAAGGTCGTGCCGCCGGGCGTCGGTATCGTTCACCAGGTGAACCTGGAATACCTCGCACGCGGCGTGCACAAGAAGGCTGAAGGCGCGGACACGGTGTACTACCCGGATTCGCTGGTCGGCACCGATAGCCACACCACCATGATCAACGGCATCGGCGTGGTGGGCTGGGGCGTGGGCGGTATCGAGGCGGAAGCCGGCATGCTCGGCCAGCCTGTGTACTTCCTGACGCCGGACGTGGTCGGCGTGAACCTGAAGGGCAAGCTGCGCGAAGGCGTGACGGCAACCGACCTGGTGCTGACTGTCACCGAACTGCTGCGCAAGGAAAAGGTTGTCGGCAAGTTCGTCGAGTTCTTCGGCGAAGGCACGCGCTCGCTGTCGCTGCCGGATCGCGCGACGATCGGCAACATGGCGCCGGAATACGGCGCGACCATGGGCTTCTTCCCGGTCGACGAGAAAACCATCGACTACTTCAAGGGCACGGGCCGCACGGACGCGGAAATCTCGGCCTTCGAGAAGTACTTCAAGGCGCAGAACCTGTTCGGCGTGCCGAAGGAAGGCGACATCGACTACACCAAGGTCGTGACGCTGGATCTGGGCACGGTCGCACCGTCGCTGGCAGGCCCGAAGCGCCCGCAAGACCGTATCGAAATCGGCAATGTGAAGTCGACGTTCAGCGACCTGTTCTCCAAGCCGGTTGCGGAAAACGGCTTTGCGAAGAAGGCCGAAGACCTCGACGCGCAATACACGACGAGCAATGGCGTCGACGTGAAGAACGGCGACATCCTGATCGCCGCGATCACGTCGTGCACGAACACCTCGAACCCGAGCGTGCTGCTGGCCGCCGGCCTGCTGGCGAAGAAGGCTGTCGAAGCCGGCCTGACGGTCGCTCCGCACATCAAGACGTCGCTGGCGCCGGGATCGCGTATCGTCACCGAATACCTGACGAAGACCGACCTGCTGAAGTACCTCGACAAGCTCGGCTTCACGCTGGCCGCTTACGGTTGCACGACCTGTATCGGTAACGCGGGCGATCTGACGCCGGAACTGAACGAAGCGATCACGAAGAACGACATCGTCGCGGCAGCGGTTCTGTCGGGCAATCGTAACTTCGAAGCGCGTATTCACCCGAACATCCGCGCCAACTTCCTGGCCTCGCCGCCGCTGGTCGTCGCCTACGCGATCGCCGGCAACATCACGCGCGACCTGATGACCGAACCGGTCGGCAAGGGCAAGGGCGGCAAGGACATCTACCTGGGCGACATTTGGCCGACCAGCGATGAAGTCAACGACCTGCTCAAGTTCGCGCTGGACGCGGAAGCGTTCCGCAAAAACTACGCGTCGCTGACCAAGAAGGGCGACCTGTGGAGCAAGATCGAAGGCGAGGAAGGTCAAGTCTACGACTGGCCGAAGTCGACCTACATCGCCGAGCCGCCGTTCTTCGGCAAGGACTTCTCGATGACGCCGGCCGACAGCATCGCAGCGGTGAAGGACGCGCGCGCACTGGGCATTTTCGGTGACTCGGTCACGACCGACCACATCAGCCCGGCTGGCTCGATCAAGGAAGACTCGCCGGCAGGCAAGTGGCTGAAGGAAAACGGCGTGCAGAAGGCCGACTTCAACAGCTACGGCTCGCGCCGCGGTAACCATGACGTGATGATGCGCGGCACGTTCGCGAACGTCCGGATCAAGAACCTGATGATCCCGACGAAGGCAGACGGCTCGCGCGTGGAAGGCGGCCTGACGATTCATCAGCCGAGCGGCGAAAATATGTCGATCTACGACGCAGCGATGAAGTACATCGACGCCGGCACACCGACCGTCGTGTTCGCGGGCGAAGAGTACGGCACGGGCTCGTCGCGTGACTGGGCTGCGAAGGGCACGCAACTGCTGGGTGTGAAGGTTGTGGTCGCGCGCAGCTTCGAGCGGATTCACCGTTCGAACCTGGTCGGCATGGGCGTTCTGCCGCTGCAGTTCAAGGGCTCGGATAGCGTGCAATCGCTCGGCATCACCGGCGAAGAAACGTACGACATCGAAGGCCTCGGCGCGGACTTCAAGCCGCAACAGGAAGTGACGCTGGTGATTCGCGGCAAGGACGGCAAGGAAAAACGCGTGCAGGTGCTGCTGCGTATCGACACGCCGATCGAAGTCGACTACTACAAGCACGGCGGGATTCTGCCGTTCGTGCTGCGTTCGCTGCTGGCTGCTTAAGGTATTCGCTTACCTGTGCAGTAGCTGCGAGCTGTTTTGCAGGGGCTGCGTCCTGTGGAGGACGCAGCTGACTTTGAAGCCCGACCGGTGGTCGGGCTTTTTTTTTGGCTGCTTACTTTTTGGGCGCTATTTGCCGGCGCCGCTTGTGCCGAAGGCTTCAGGGTCGTCGGTGATCCGACGCTGCGTTAGGTGGGCGCTCCAGTCGGTATCTTTCGGCACCGGGATGCGAGCCCGCGTCGTGATGTTCGCGCGCCGTTGCTGGGCCGCCCAATCGAGCAATGCGGCGCGCTCCGCTGTGTCGGTTGCGGACGTAGGGCGCGCGGTCCAATCGGGTTGTTGCGACGTGGACGGTTGTCCGGGTCCGGATGGCTTGGCCGTGTGGCTTGGTGCCGGGCGTTCGTCCGCTTGCAGTTTGCTGAGGTGTGTGACTGGGACCCGATGGCGAGGCTTTGCGGCTTGGCTTGCAGTGTCCTGATGCATAGACACTCGGGCGGTTGGACGCGGCACAAGGCTTTCGACATGCTGCGGCTTCGGTGGCTCGCGAGAAACCTCGCTCGCCTTCGCTGTGTTTGGCGTAGGAACAGCGATGGGACTCGTCGCCTTCGGCGAACTAGCGGCCAAGGGTATGCTTCGCGCGATCGCGCGGGTGAATTCGACCGGCGGTTGTGCCGGTTTGGCACGCTCGCGTGGATCAAGCGCCATCGTACTTCCGTCTGCCGATGCAACCGGCTGCGTTATCGACTTAGCCGCAGCCGTAGTCGTGGCTGTCGTCCTGTCGGCATCGTGCGTCGTACAGGTGGCCAGCAGCCAGGCCAGTGCAATGCTGCAGCCCGCGAAGATCGCCGCTCCCAGCATATGATCCGAACGGGTCGACCTCGGGCGCACTTGCCCCATGTTCAGGTAGTACCTGGCTTCGGCCAATTGCTCCGCAAACCGATGAGAATGATCGCGTTGCGCCGGCAGTTTGTAGAAAAAAAGAAACTTCACGCCGGGTGGTAACGGTCCACGACGTGCTGGCGGCGACGGGTGTTGTACCGCATCCTGGATTGCCTGTTGTGCAGCGGTGAGTGGCGCGGGTTGCGGTTCGCGCTGCGCCATGGTCTGGGCCTGCCGACGCCGTGAACCGAAAGGCGGTGGCAAGACATCGAACGGCCGCGGAATTGGAAGCGCCAGGTCGCCTTCGATCAAGGCAAGCGGTCGATTCATTGTGAGGTGCTCCGGTATTCGCGCGACGTTGCGTCGAGTTGCGTGACCAGGGTTCTGGCGCGCGCCGTTAGCGCGTCGATTGAGCCGGTGTTGTGTTCCAGGGGCGACGTACTCGCACGCCGCAACGCCTCCATCAAACTGCGCGCACCGACGAGGCCCACTGCTCCGCTCAACCGATGCAGCACGCTATGGAAATGATCGAAGTCACCTTCACGATGCAAGGCGTTGAGACGCTCGAGGTCGTCATTCATTGCTTCACGCCAGTTGTTGAGAAACGCGTGAAGATCGACTCCCTCTTCGGATAGAGCATCCAGATAACGGCTTTCAAAGGGCTCAAACGAGGCGCTTGCGGAAACGTCCCGCGGCTGCGTGGCGTTGGGAAGAAAAGGCGCTTGTGCATTGCCGCTAGACGTTCCCGCGGATGGCTCCTGTTGTTCGACGGCGAACAGCGCGTTGAAGGTCGCGCGAGGGCCCTTCTCCGAACTGGTCGCGATGGAAAGCTCGCCGTGCATGCACTGCGCCAGTAGTGTGCAGAGTGGCAAACATGCGTCGGCGTCGGCGAGTCGCTTGGCTACCTGTGAGTCACCAGCGACTGGAGCCGAAGGCTGCGACGGCGCGACGGCAGCATGCTTATCCGCACCGCCGACCACGCTGATAAAGATACGTTGCGAGCCCGAATTCAACGACTGCGCCCACACGACGAGCGAAATCTCTCCCTGCGCGCTGAGTTGGACCGTTCGGTTGAGCAAATGGAAAAGGACTTGGCCTAACCGGACACCGTCGGCGCGAATCGTTTCGGCGACAGTGTGGTCGACGTTCGCACGCAGGTGCAAATCGCGACGAGATGCAAACGAGATGAGCAATGCGAAAACACCATCGATGAGCTCGCGCAGGTTCGTCGCGCTCTCTTCGAGGACAAACGCGCGAGATTCTACAGGCGCGGCATCCAGCAGATCTTTAAGCGTTTGGCTCCATGTGGACGCAGAGGAACGAGACAGACTGGCAGTATTCATAGCCCACAAACCTACTCGACCAAACGGTGCAAAGTCGCGAACTCGATGAGACCTGCTAACGACGAAAGGCCGAGTTTCTCCTGGATACGGCTTTTGTATGTGCTGACGGTTTTGTCGCTGAGCGACAAGCGCCCCGCAATGTCGCGATTGCTCACGCCCCGTGCGAGATGTTGCAACACCTCCACCTCGCGCGCCGACAAGGCGCTCAATCCGCTCGCGGGCACAACGTCGCCGTTATCAGCGGGGAAGCAATCGTAGCCGAATAGAACCGTTTTTAGTGCTGTCACCAGTTCACTGATTTCCCGGCCTTTGCCGACATAGCCATTCGCGCCGGCATTGCGTGCATAACCGGCCATAATATGTTCCGGCTTGGCAGAAAGAACAAGAATACATATTTTTATGTTGCTCGCTCGAATGCGGCGGATCATGGTTAGTCCGTCTAGTCGTGGCAAGTCAAGGTCGAGAATGACGAGGTCCGGGCTTTGCGCGAGTACCATTGCCAGACCATCTTCGCCGTCGCCAGATTCTCCGACCAGCTCCAGTTCCCTGTCAGCACGTAACACGCTGGCTATCGTCCCCCGAATTATTGGGTGGTCGTCAATAATCACGATTCTCTTCATCAGCCGCTCCATTTTCTGATATTAATTAACGGGCGCAAAACCGAATCGACATTGCCCAACATTAAATTCAATTCAATACTAGCAATGTTGCTGAAAGATTTCTTCGAGACAACACAGAGATATTTCCGCAATATCTAGGGGAATTATCTTATGCGGCCAACTGGATTCCCCTACGCGTGAGACGCTATTGCAAGCGCAGGTCCATTGCTTGCGGAAGTCCCCGTCGAGAGCAGGAAGAGCATGTGTTGTTGACGTGGAATAGCTCAGCTCTCACGGATGCGAACTCCGGGGAGCGGCGGTGTTGCCAGGCCGGATTCGGCTGAGGGCGAACGTAAGCGAGAACCGCGGTGAAAGAAGAGCACGAACATCGTTCGCGCTCGAGATAGCCATTGCGAGCACTAGCGATAAGAGGAATGACCGGCCGTGACAGCCAGGCCACTCCTTGTTCCTCAATGCGCCTGCTGATCCTGCATGACGGGTTGGTTTTGCGTCCGCTCATCCTGCGGCACAGCCGATGTCCGCGTACTGGTCCGCACAAAGTCCAGTTCGACGCGACGGTTCGGCGCCAGACAGGCGATCAATGCCTCGTGGCCGCGGTCTTCACACTGCACCACCGGATCTTCCTTGCCGCGACCGCGTGCCGAGATCGGCGCGCTAACACCGCCGCCCTGCAGGTAGCGCTTTACAGTCTCAGCGCGCTTGGCCGACAGTTGACGGTTGTAGCTGTCGCTACCGAGGCGGTCCGTATAGCCTTCGATGCTGATGCTCGTCACGTCGTCAACCTGCTTGAGGTTGCGAATCAGTTCATCGAGCTTGGCCTTACCGGCTGGCAGCATGCCGGCCAGGTCGCTTCGATTGAACCGGAAAGTTGCGTCAACTTGCAACGTCACTTTCTGTGGAATCGAGTCGACCTTTGCAGCGGGCGGCGGCGTGCAGGCTTCTAGCGCGGCCGCAATGCCAGGCAGACCTTTTTCGACACCATCGACCAGACGCGTGCTCTCGTCGAAGTCGCGTGTCCACGCCTCGTGACCGGCGTGAATCAACTCGACTTCAGAGCATGCCGTCAGACGCTGCGCTTCCTGACACTGCGGGAACAGTGGCGACCCTTTCGCGGTGAGAACCTGCTTCCATAGATCCGGCCGAAGCACCGATGCGGTCCGCAGTTCCGGATTGTCTGTGGAAAGGCCCTGGCCGGTTTCCAGTGCCGTGGTCAGGTTGTTGGCCTGGACCAGCGCTTCCTCGACGAAGCCCCAACCGTCGTGGCCGGAACGCTCGTCGCGAGCGGCATTCAGCCAGCACTGTGCCTTGTCACCGAAATAGTTGCTCTTACGCTCACCCAGTGCATTCAGACGGCTCTGCACGGCGCTCAGCATCGCACTGTTCTTGACGCCGCCATACGTCCCGATCCACTGCGGCGTCACCGCGCCGGCGGGCTGGCTCTGGGTCGCGCTGAAGCCGGTCTGCAGAACCGTGGGGTCCTGAATCTGCAGTCGATCGCGCGTCGCGGACGACGAACATCCTGCGAGCATCGCGGCTAGCGCGATGGCAATTAACGAATACTTCATGTCTGTGTCTCATGGAAAGAGGGTCGCACGGAAACTTCCCGTGCGACCCAGACGGCTAACGTTCCGAGCTTCTAATCAAAGCCTTGCGGCCGTTGTTTAGTTGCCGAGGACGATGCCGATACCAGCGCGAACGATGGTGCTATTGCCGCCCGAGGTGGACACGCCAAGGTTGTAGTTGATCGTGCCCTTCTCGTTCCAGCGGGACACGCCCAAACCGACAGCCTGATAGCCACGATAGTTGGCAACACCGGCGTTCAACGTGGTACGACCCGGCAGATACGGCGTGACGATGTTCAGCGCCGATGCCGAAGCGATACCCTTCGCCGCGCTACGGTCAACGTTGTTGATCGAGTTGCTCATATTGCCCATGGCACTGTTCAACTGATTCAGGTTGACCGCATCGGTGCCCTGCGTACCGGCTGCGACATTGGTGATCTGACGCTCCGCACCGGCGGAACCCACCGATACCGAGTTGTCGCGATCCGTCGTCGAGTTCGCACCCAACGCGACCGCGTTGGTGTTCGGAGCCGAAGCGCCTTCACCCATTGCGACCGAGTTGTCGCCCGTCGTCACCGTGTTCTTGCCGATTGCAATCGCGGACTGGCCGGATGCTGAAGCACCGTTGCCGATCGCGATTGAGTCCGTACCGGAGGCGACTGCAGCGATGCCGCCCGAAGCCGGCGTGTTGATGTTGACGTAGGTCGAGCTACCCGAACCGCCCGGTTGAAGGTTGGCCACTACGTTTTCGAGGGCCGAGAACTGCCCGTAGTTGACCGCGTCCGTTGCGCCGGTACCAGCCGCCACGTTCGTCAACTTCACCGGCGTCGTGGAACCCACGCCGCCCAACGTCACCTTGCTCTTCGTCGAGTCGTCGTAGGCGACGCCATTCGCCGTGCCACCACCGCCGATGCTGATCTGTTGGTCGACATACGAATGCATCTGACCGACGTTGGCAGCGTCGGTGTCAGCCATACCGGCCGCCACGTTTTTCAACAGAACCGGAGTCGTCGAGCCGACACCGCCAAACGTCACCCTACTCTTGGTTGCGTCGTCATAGGCGATGAACGTGTTGGTCACGTTGCCTGACGTGTCGACATTCAAACCAGCTTCCTTCAATTGCTTGAGGTTCACTGCCTGATCGTCGCTCGTCGCTGCGGCGACGTTTGCAACCGTCACCGGCGTGGTGGAACCCACACCGCCCAAGGTCAGCTTGTCGTGCGCCGGCGTGTCGTAAATCACGCCGTCCGGGTTGCCGCCGGTAATGATCGCCGCGTTGAGAGCGCCAATCGCCGAGTCGACGCCGCTGTAAGAGTTGCTGCCAACGGTGTACGTGGGCTTCGAAATCTGACCGCTAGAGCTCACTGTCGAGCCACCACCCAACGCGGCCGCCGTGCTGCTCATCGCGCCGTACAGTTGCGAGCCGTTGATCGCCTGCTTGCTGGTCGATGCGATCGCGCCATCGCCCACGTTCGCCAAGATCACCGGCGTAGTCGAGCCAACGCCGCCAAACGTGACCGTCCCCTTGTTCACGTTGTCATACGCAACAAAGCTGTTCGTCACGACCCCGCTGGTGCCGATCGTAGCGCCCATCGCCTTCAACTGCTCGACGTTCACCGCGTCGTGATCGGCCACACCGTCTGCCACGTTCGACACCGTGACCGGCGTACCCGCGAAGCCCAGCGTCAGCTTGTCGTGGGTCGACGTGTCGTAGACAACCGCGTTAGGCGAACCGCCGCCGCTGCTCGATGCAGCTGCAATCAGCGCTGCACCCACGTCGGAGTACGTGTTGCCATTCAACTTATAGCTCGGCGTGGAAATCTTGCCATCGGAACCCACCGTCGAGCCACCACCCAGTGCGGCTGCCGCGCTGCTTGCCACGTTATACAGCTGCGAACCATTGACTGCGTCCTTGCTGCCCGCCGCGATCTGCCCCGACGCAACGTTGGTCAGCGCGACCGCCGCGCCGCCCTTGTTTAGCGTAAGCGCAGTGTGCGCCGAAGTGTCATAGACAACCGCGTTAGGTGCGCCACCACCCGCAACAGCGTTGATCGCAGCATTCATCTGCGCCACGTTCACCGCGTCCGTGTTCTCCGTACCCGCAGCAACGTTGACGATCTGACGCTCCGAGCCCTGCGCGCCGACGGAGACCGTGTTGCCACGATTAGCCATCGAACTGGCACCAATCGCCACCGCATTCGCTGCGCTAACTGTAGAACCCGAGCCGAGAGCCATGGAGTTCGTACCCGCAGTCGTCACAACCGCGTTAGCACCCAGTCCAACGGAGTTAGCAGCGTTCGTCACGCTGTTAGAGCCCAGCGCCAATGCATCGGCGCCTTGGGCCGCAGCCATGTAACCAATTGCCACCGAGTTATCGGCGAAGGTATTGGTTGTCGCGCCTTCGCCGATCACTGTCGCATTAATCGCCGAAGCAACCGCGCTCGAACCGACTACGGTGGAACCGTCACGGAATGTGCCTGAGCCGGCACCGATGACCACCGAACCCACGCCCTGCGCCATTGCACCGGGGCCAATGGCCATGGCGTTCTGTGCGTTGTCGGTCGACGTCGCAGGGAGGCCCGGCGTGATGTTGGTACTGATGGCGATGTAGTTGTCGACCGGCGTCGCGCCCAGCGGAGCGCCCAGCAGCATCGACTTCACGCCGCTTGACTGCGCCGCAAGCTGTTGCGCAACCGAGGTCTGCAGCGCGGTCAATTGACCAAACGTTGCGGCGTCAGATGTCGAGACACCGTTAGCCACGTACATGATGCGACGCTCTGAGCCCACATCCCCAACGGAAATGGTATTCGCCGCGGTCACCCGCGAGTTCGACCCAAGCGCCACCGAATCGGCGAACTGTGAACGCGCGCCCGAGCCAATAGCCAGCGATCTCAATCCACTTGCATACGCCCCACCGCCGATCGCCACTGTTTCGCCTCCGGTCGCGATCGCCGCGCTCGATGAGGACACCACCTTGATGTACTTCGTGGTGTCAGCGATGTTGTTATTGATCGAAGTGATTTCACTGTCGAGTCCAGTAAGAGCCGAACCGACGTCCGCGTACGTTCCGTTGCTGAGCTGATAGCTCGGTGCAGAAATCGCGCCATTCAGCCCCACACTGGAGCCACCGCCCAGTGCGTTCGCCACGCTAGTTGCAGTACGGTACAGTTGCGAACCGTTGATCGCGTCAAGGCTTGCGGCCGACAGCGTACCCGCCGCCAACGCCGTGATCTTTGTCGAACCGCTCGTGCCCTTCAGCGAGATTGTGTTCTTCGTCGTGTCGTCATACGCCACGAAGCTGTTCGTGATCACGCCGCTCGTGACGTTTGCGCCCATCGCCTGCAGCTGCGCCAGGTTCACCGCATCGGTGCCGTTTGTAGCATTGGCCACGTTGATGATCTGGCGCTCCGAACCGACCGCACCCACCGATACCGCGTTCACGCGATTAGCCACCGAGTTCGAACCCAGTGCCACCGAGTTGTTTGCCGATGCGCTCGCCGCACCGCCAATCGCCACCGCGTTCGTGCCGGTTGCCGACGAGTCGGCCAGCGACGAATTCGTGTGGAAATACTTGATGCCGCCACCGTTGACGATGTTGTTAACCGTGTTGGTCACGTTCGTCACGTTGCCTGCCACGTTCGCGACGCTCGCGTTCGTCTGGTACAACTGCGTGCCGTTGACCGCGTCAAGACTCGTCGCCGACAGCGTACCCGCCGTCAGACCCGTGATCTTCGTCGAACCGCTCGTGCCCTGCAGCGTGATCGTGTTCTTCGTCGTGTCGTCATACGCCACGAATGCGTTCGTCACCACACCGCTGCTGTTGATCGTGCCGCCCATTGCCTGCAGCTGCGCCACGTTCACTGCGTCGCTGTTCGCCACGCCGTTTGCCACGTTCGTCAGCGTCACCGCCTTCGTCGCGCCTGTGCCACCCAAGCTCACCTTACCCTTGGTCGTGTCGTCATACGCCACGAACGCGTTCGTCACCACGCCACTCGTGACGTTTGCGCCCATCGCCTGCAGTTGCGCCAGGTTCACCGCATCGGTGCCGTTTGTAGCATTGGCCACGTTGATGATCTGGCGCTCCGAACCGACCGCACCCACCGATACCGCGTTCACGCGATTAGCCACCGAGTTCGAACCCAGTGCCACCGAGTTGTTTGCCGATGCGCTCGCCGCACCGCCAATCGCCACCGCGTTCGTGCCGGTTGCCGACGAGTCGGCCAGCGACGAATTCGTGTGGAAATACTTGATGCCGCCACCGTTGACGATGTTGTTAACCGTGTTGGTCACGTTCGTCACGTTGCCTGCCACGTTCGCGACGCTCGCGTTCGTCTGGTACAACTGCGTGCCGTTGACCGCGTCAAGACTCGTCGCCGACAGCGTACCCGCCGTCAGACCCGTGATCTTCGTCGAACCGCTCGTGCCCTGCAGCGTGATCGTGTTCTTCGTCGTGTCGTCATACGCCACGAATGCGTTCGTCACCACACCGCTGCTGTTGATCGTGCCGCCCATTGCCTGCAACTGCGCCACGTTCACTGCGTCGCTGCTCGCCACGCCGTTTGCCACGTTCGTCAGCGTGACCGGCACGGTCGTGCCCGTGCCGCCCAGTGTCACCTTCGTGTGAGACGACGAGTCGTATTGCACCGAGTTCGCCGAACCAACGGATGCCACAGCCGCGATGGCCGAACCGACGTCCGTGTATGTCTGACCGGAGACTGCAAAGGACGGCCTCCTGATCGTGCCGTCAGCGTTCACGCCGGCGCCGCCGCCGATCAGGTTAGTCACACCGGTCAATTGGGTAACGTTTACCGCGTCAGTACCTTGTGTACCGGCCGCCATGTTGACAACCTGGCGTTGTGCCGTGCTGCTGCCGACCGAAATGGTGTTCGCGCGATCCGCCACCGAATTGGCGCCCAACGCCACGGAGTTGGACTGGCTAACAGTTGCACCGGCACCGAAAGCCATCGAGTTCGCGGCTGCCGTTGTTACGACTGCGTTGCCGCCCAACGCAACGGAGTTCGAGGCATTCGACACAGCGGAGGTACCAAGCGACAAAGCATTCGCGCCTTGCGCGGCCGCGTTGTAGCCGATTGCAACAGCGTTGGTAGCAATGCTACTGGTGTTCGCGCCGGCGCCAATCACTGTCGTGTTCAATGCCAGAGCCGCAGCACCTGAACCGACTGCGGTCGAACCTGCCAAAGCCGTACCCGAGCCTGCACCGACGGCCAGAGAACCTTGACCCAGCGCCATCGCCGTCGGACCTATCGCCATTGCGTCCTGCGCATTGTCGGTGCTCGTTTGAGTGCCCGCCGTAACGTTCGAACTCACCGAAATATAGGAGGTAACCGGCGTTGCGCCCAGCAGCGACGCACCCATCAGCATTGATTTCGCGCCGCCCGATTGTGCCGCAAGCTGTTGCGCAACCGAGGTCTGCAGCGCGTTCAACTGAGCGAACGTTGCGACGTCAGTCCCCGAGACACCGTTGGCCACGTTCGTGATGCGACGCTCCGAACCGACATCGCCGACAGAAACGGTATTCGCTGCGATCACGCGCGAGTTTGAGCCGAGCGCCACCGAATTGGCGAACATCGAGCGCGAACCCGAACCGATCGCTACGGAATTGGCTCCGCTCGAGTACGCTCCTCCGCCGACGGCGACTGCTTCGCCACCCGTTGCGATTGCTGCGGAAGAGGCCGAAACTACCTTGATGTACTTCGACGTATTGGCCACGTCGTTGTTCAGCCCGTTGATCGCTGTGTTCATCCCGCCGAGGGCCGAGCCAACATCGTTGTACGTACTTCCTTGCAGCACGTAAGTCGGGTTCGTGACGGCGCCGCTCGCGCTCACACTGGAACCGCCGCCCAATGCGTTCGCCACGCTGCTTGCAGTGCTGTCCAACTGCGAGCCGTTAACCGCGTCCTTACTGTTCGACGTGATTTGACCTGCGGCCACGTTCGTTAGACCAACCGGCACCGTCGAGGTTGTCCCACCCAGCGTCAACTTGTTATGTGCCGACGAGTCGTAGATCACCGCGTCGGGTGAACCACCGCCGCC
This sequence comes from Paraburkholderia sp. RL17-373-BIF-A, assembly GCF_046030175.1. Classification (NCBI taxonomy): domain Bacteria; kingdom Pseudomonadati; phylum Pseudomonadota; class Betaproteobacteria; order Burkholderiales; family Burkholderiaceae; genus Paraburkholderia; species Paraburkholderia sp. RL17-373-BIF-A. The sequence continues at coordinate 187,305 of NZ_JARESO010000010.1, read as the reverse complement.
GATGGAGGCATTTGCGATAGCCGTATTCATCTGGCCCAGGTTGACCGCATCAGTATTCGACGTACCTACCGCCACGTTGATGATCTGGCGTTCCGAACCGACTGCACCCACCGACACTGCATTCGCACGGCTTGCCACCGAGTTCGAACCCAGAGCCACCGAGTTGTTTCCATTTGCAATGGCCATGCCACCGATCGCCACCGAATCCGTACCGATCGCCGAGGAGTCGGCGAGCGTCGAATTGGCGTGGAAATACTTGACGCCGCGGCTGTACATGTTCACAACAACGTCGCCGACCTGGTTTGCCAGACTATCCAAATTCTGGTTAGTCGTGTACAGCTGCCCACCGTTGACCGCGTCAGTGCTAGCGGCCGACGAGATATCGCCGGCGGCCACGTTGGTCAGCTTGACCTGTTTCATGCTGCTCACGCCGCCGAGCGTCACGGTGTCGCGCGCCGACGAATCGTACGTCACCACGAGGGGCGAGCCCGCGATACCGTTGTTGACGATGTTGTTGACGATATTCGTCACATTGGCAAGGTTGCCTGATATGTTCGCGACGTTATTGGCGACGTTCGTTACGTTCCGGTTCGTCTGGTACAACTGCGAACCGTTCACGGCATCCGTACTCCAGTCCGACGAGATATCGCCGCCCGTCAGATTCGTGATCTTCGTACCGGTCGAACCCTTGAGCGTAATCAGCGTGGAAGCAGAGCTGTCGTACGTCACAGCGTTGGCGGCAACACTGCCGCTGCCCCCGCCGCTGGCGCCTGCGATCGCGGCGTTCAGTTGGTTGACGTTGACGGCGTCGGTGCCCGCAGCGCCTGCTGTCACGTTGGTGATCTGCCGCGTGTATTGCGACGTGCCATCCGCCGACAGATAGCCGACCGACACAGAGTCGCTGCGGCTGGCAACCGAGCCCGCGCCCAGCGCTACCGACCGGGGCGCCAGAGCAACAGCATTCGCACCGTACGCACTTGCATTGTCACCAATCGCTATCGAGGAAGGCCCGGAAGCGACCGAGTTAGCCCCCTTTGCCAAGGCACTCGTAGACGGATCGCTCGAAGGGGAGTTCGCCTGGAAATAGCGAGTGTACTGATACAGCTGCGAACCGTTCACCGCGTCCGTACTTGTCAACGACCAGTCGCCTGCTGCCAGGCTGGTAATCTTATTACCGGTCATGTTGACGCCGTTGAGCATGTCGATGCCACCCATGCCCTGGATCTCGATGTGGCCATCTTGATAGCCAGCGATTCGGGCCGTTATGTTGCCGGTGTTGTAGCCCTCGGCGCCGCTGGCGGTTGCCGCGTTGTTCAACGAAAACGACATACCGCCGCTACCATCTGCACCGTTGCAGTTCAACGCGCCAGCGGAACTCGAATACGGCCCCAGCGAAGACCCTGCCGATCCAATTGTCCCAGTGCATAACTCAAGACCGCCGTACCCTACGGTAGCCGACTGGGCAACTGCCATACCCGGCAACATCGTCGCGCCGATTGCCATGGCAATCGGCATGAACATGGCCTTCAGCGGGGTTGCTGGCCGATAAATCGCGTCGAACGAAACCGTGCAGGATGACGAAGCAGTTCCCGCACTGCTATGTGTCCTGGCAGTCTCGGGCGCAGCCACCCACGTTCCGGATGCGTCGTTCCACACGCTGATATACGACTTATTCATAAATTCCCTAAATAGAGGGCAAGCCCCGCTTGCTGTTAGATTTGAGAAAATCGTGCGCACACGCTTCCCGCAAAAAAAAGGCCGGCACCTTGAAAGCTCGATCCAAAGTTTTTCACGCAACGCAAATCTAACCGGCAGCCTTATCCCTAAAAATCAGGAAACGGGAAAAGCACGTGGGAATTTTCCGTATAGACGCTGGAGAAGTCACAGCCGTTCGAATGAGTGCGTCGGGGCGAAAGCGGGACGAACAGGGCGATCGCCGAAATGCCGCGGTATGAGCTATGACTGTTGTCGGTTGCGCGCTCGACTTCAGCCAATAGGTATATCAATACGTCAGTTTTCATGATGCCTGGATAAACCACTCCAGGTCTCATGCGCATGCAGCATGGGTAATTACGCCCCGGAAATTGGGAAATTTCGACGCCTTGTAAGACCTCTGCATTCCTATACTTCGCCTCCGACACTGTTGCCGATGCGTTTTGAACAGGGAGTTTTCTCATTTGCTTTCCGTCCACGACGACGAAACTTACACAGCCGTGTCTAGCCCGCCTCCTTTCACATCAATTCTTTTGCTAAAGACATCATGAAACTTACACAAATTCGCCGAAAAAATAAGCAGCTCGGCCAAGGCATGACGGAATACATCATCATCGTCGCCCTGATCGCTGTCTCGGCAATCGGCGTGTATTCGCTGTTCGGTCAAACGCTGCGCAACCAAACGTCTGGCCTTGCCATAGAAATGTCCGGCAAAGATGCGGCGGCCAACATCTCGACGGCACAGTCGAACGCGAACACGGCGACGAGCAACGCCAACCACACGAAGAACATGGGCACGTATAACGACAGCAACAACACGGGCAACTAATCTCTTCAGATTAGCGATATCCATGATGAAACCCTCTGCCCGCAAGGGCAGGGCCAGGGTCGCCGGCGCTAGCGGGCAGGCGCTGGTCCCTGCACTGATCTTTCTGCTGGCCGGCTGCATCGGCCTGTATGTGGCGTTCAACTCGTTCCAGATGACGAGCGCCAAAATCAAACTTCAGAACACTGCCGACGCCGCCGCATACAGCGCCGCAGTGCTGCAGGCGCGCGACTACAACTTCTCGGCTTATACGAACCGGGCGATGGTCGCCAATCAGGTCACCGCCGCGCAGGTGGTCGCACTGAAATCCTGGATCGACGAACTCGACGCGACTTACTCGCCGTCGGATCTCGACAATACGATCAACGGTCTGGCGGATCATCCGGCTCAATGGAGTACACCCAAAAAGATCGGCAAAGCCGACATTGGGCCGGTACGCGCCGCGCTGGACACACTGCTGCCTACCGTGACCAGAAGCATCGGTTCGCTCAATCGCGCACTGAGCGTTGCGCAGGCGAACTACCATGTAGCGGTGTTCACCGCCGTCCCCGACACAGCCGACGCCATCGCGCAGCTCAATCAAGCCGACACGCGCGTCACCAGCGGATACTTCATCAGTCCGCGCAATGCCGCGCAACTCGCTACATGGAACTCCTACACGGCTACCGTCATTCCCGCAGGCACGACCGGGACTGACGACTTTGCCGATGTGGTCACGGCCCAAAGCACACTCGACGGATTCGTCAAGAATCGCGACTCCAGCCGCAGCGTCGCGCCCAACTTCCAGCAGATGAACGACACAGCCAACGGCATATGTGGCGCGAACAGCTCGTTTACCGTAAACGTCACACACGCTGGTGGCACCCAGTTACGCAATGACAAGTCCGGCTGGCAGTCTATCGACGCCAGTACCGCGCAAGTACGGGTAAGTTGTCTCGGAACATTTGGTGGCATTGCCGGGTCCGGCGGTAGTGCAAACGGAAACATCAACAGTTTTATGAGCCATCCCCCCTTCGCCGCATGGCAAGACTGGGAAGGCTACGGTGGATACTTCAACTTCGGCTATACGGGCAGTCCCACACCGGGATGGCAAGTGCCGGAAGCGATGGCGCAACAGTTTTCGCTCGGCCCCGGCGCCTCGCTCGATCCCGCTAACGGTGGACTGCTCCCCTATCAGGAAGTCAGTGGCGTGCAACTCGCCAGCGAAGCGCCGCGCATCACTATCGAAGTCACCCGCAATGCCAACACGCTTGTGAAGACCGTGGGCCTCAAAGGCGGTGGACGCATGCAAGTCAACGACAACGCAGCCGGCGGCGCAATGCGCGCGCTATCGAGCGCCAACGCTTATTTCGTGCGCCCTGATGAAACGACCTTCAGCGGATCGATCCTTGGCGGCCTGGTCAACGCCAACCAGTGGGCACGCGAGGACCACGCCACCGAATACCCAAGCCTGTTCAGCCCGTACTGGCAACCCAGGCTCGCACCGGTCAGCGACGGCGAACGCGAAGCGGCTCAAGCAAGCCAGATCTCGGCAGCATCGCAGGTACAAAAGCAATGAAACGAATCGACACGGCAAACGTCCGGCAAACCGGCCAGGCGATGGTGGAATTTCTCATTTCCATGACCATGGTCATGAGCGTGCTGCTCCTCGCCATCGTCATGCTCGGCAAGTTCAACGACATCCGTAACCGTACGTTGATGGGCTCGCGCTACCTCGCATGGGAACGCACCGTGTGGACGGATGGCGATGCCACGAAGAACCTCGTCAGTGATCCAACGACCACGGAAGGCTGGTCCAGCGCATACGGCAGTGCTGCGTTAGGCACAAGCAAACTGGACACCGAACTCAAAGGCGAAGTGATGCAACGCATCCTGGCAGGCGACGGTTCGCCGGTCACCAGCGCAGACCGCACGCAGAATCAACTATCCGCATCCCAGCCGGCAATGTGGAACGACTATGGTGGCAATCCCTTGCTCGCGTCGGCGGGCGACGTTGCGGTCGGCACGGGCGTCGCGGCCGATCTCGCCAGCGGCCAGACCAGTTCGGCGCTCGCCCAGTGGGCCGTGCCGACCGCCACCGGCAATCAGTATCTCGCCCATCTGAATTTGCCGACGCGCTCACTGCGGTCCGGCACGCTCAGCATTTCTGTCGCCCAGAACAATGATGTGCTCAAGCGACTCTGGCCGAAAGACGATCAACTGCCTGCATTCAGCGGATTGACCTTCTCGGATACCAACGTGCTGACGACCGACAGCTGGGTGCCGGACGGCTCCGATAGCAACAAAGCCCTGTTCAGCCAGGCGGTGCCGGCTGCCAACGCCACGTTGGTGCCATCGACCGGATATAGGAGCTTGCAAAAATACGCGCCTGAAATTTCGACGCTTGAATTCGGCCGTATTCGGCAAGACGTCGTGCCGCCAACTCGCTTGAACCAATGAAATCTGCTTACGAGTTCGTGCGCGGCGGCTGCCTCATTTGCGTGTTGATCACCGGGTCCGCCGTGGCCGGCACCGCATGCAACAAAACGCCGGTTCCACCGCAAAGCGTCCAGGCCTTCGGTCGCGACATGATCGTGAATGGCGTGCCCACCTCGGTGGTCGGCATGGAGTTCGCGGGAACGACAGGCGATGTGTCAAAGGCATTCCGCGACTTCTGGACCAACGAAGACGTACCGGCAAAAGGACGTACCGACTCTTCCGGACTGATGCTTAGCGCACTCGACGACCAGTGCCTCTACGTGCTCAACATCCCGCCACAACCGGAGCGTGCCCGGACACGCGGGCTGATGAGCGTCATCCGGCTTGGCAACAGTGAAGTTGGCCACCGCATTCCTGATTCCGCAGTGCCGCTGCCGGAAGGCAGCAAGGTTCTCTCAGATGTCGAGAGCCACGATCCGGGCCAAACCGGACGCACCTGGCTGCTCGGCATGTCCGGCGACGCGCGCTGGAATGCGCAGCGATATCGCAACAGTCTTGTCGCGCAGGGATGGATGAGTGTGGGCCGTCAACCGGACTACCAATCCGCAGGCAAACCAACCGCCCAAGGCACGGCATTCGCGATGCAACACGGTAGAGACAGTGTGGACGTGAGTTTTTCAGACAACGATGGAAGAACCGTCGCGGTCATCAATGCAACGAGGAACCGTTGAAATGCAACAACCGGGACGTTTCACTTTCTTCGCGGCGCGGCGCAGCCGGCAGTGTGGCCAAGCCTATGCGGAGTACCTCGTCGTCACGACCGCGCTTATTGGGGTTCTGCTAATGGCGGCAGGTGACACCGTGGCGCCCTTCACAGCCCTCGTCTCCAGTTTCAAATCGTTTTTTAGCGCCTACAGCTTCACCCTCTCGCTTCCCTGACCCGCAACGGTCGATTGGTCATGCTTAAAAAAATTAATCTCCGTTCGCTTCTCGCGAACTCCTGGGTACTCCTGTTCCTCGCCGTATTGGTCGCAGGCGGGCTGACGTTCCTCCTCTACAAATATCTCAGCGACCGCGAGAAAAAACTCAAGGCCGACATTGCGGCGAACCACGGGCGTGCCGACGTGGAGGTCGTCGTGCCCGCACAGGACGTCCCGGTCGGCACGCCGCTGTCGAGCAGCGACTTCGTCTCGCGCCCGATCCAAGCCGATCTGGTCTACGACGACATGATCCGCGTGGAGAACTTCGAAAAATATCGCCAGTCACGCCTCGTCAAGCCGGTACGCCGCGGTTTGCCCCTGCGTGCTAGCGACATCGATGCCCTGAGCGGCCGCGATTTTTCGGACATCCTGCCGGCCGGCAAACGCGCCGTCACGGTGGAAATCGACACGGTCAACTCGACAGCCTTGATGCTCCGCCCGGGCAACCGCGTCGACGTGTATTGGCTCGGCAAGGTATTCCACGAAGATCACGCTTCCGACGACAAGAAAGTCGCGCAACTAATCATGCCGGACATACTGGTTCTGGCGACCGGGCAGGACATGCGCCCGCGTGACGCCGGCGAGGCCGCCCAGTGGGATCAGGCAAACGCCAATAGCAGCGCCATGAGCCGCCAGGAAGGCACGGGCTACACCACCATCACTCTGGAAGTACCGGTCGACGACGTCGGACGTATCGCCCTTGCACAAAAGATTGGCGGTTTGCGCCTCATCCTGCGCAACTCGGACGACAAAGGTAAGGACGGCCCGTCGCTAGTCCAGGAAAGCGACGTGTTCATGGACCCGTCGCACCGAACAACAACCCTTGGCAACGGGCCGGCGCCTCAGGTCGTCGAAGTAATTGCTGGCGGTGGAACGAACAGCACCAGCGTGATTACGCCCCAAGGCACGCAGTCGGGTTCTTCGCAAGAAGCGCCGGGCGCCGACACCGCGCCGCCTGCAGCGGCTCAACCCACGCCCGCCTCGCCGCAGCGCCAGCCGAGTCTCTACGAGCAGGCCAACGCGATCGCCCAACAACTGCAGAAGGCCGTTACGCCCAGCGCGTCGAAGCAGAACTAAAGCACTGAGCACAGGTTTCACACCATGAAAGTCAAACACAATGCGGCACCGTTGCGCCGCGGGGTTCTGCGGTCGGTCCTCATCGGCATGTTGCTTTGCGAGGCCGCGCCGGTCGCGTTCGCTCAAACCGCACACTTACCGGCATCGGATAGTGCATCAGCAGGCGTGCGTGTTCTCGAAATGTTCCGTGGCGAAGTGCGTATCCTGCACATTCCAGGCACGATCAAGCGTATCGCTATCGGCAACGGGAAACTGCTCACAGCGAATGTGGTGGACGGTAGCCTGATGTTGCTCGGCGAACAGGACGGCATCACGTCTCTCGTCGTGTGGAATGAAAAGGGCATCGCGCTGCAAAGCACCGTGCGCATCGCCAAAGCCGAGGTCAGCGCATCGCTGGAACAACTGCGGGAGGTGTTGAAGTCGGTATCGGGGCTGCGCATCGACGGGATCGGTTCGAACATCGTCTTATCCGGCGTCGTACATCGCGACATGGTGGCGATCATCAAATCGGCCACGCAAGACATGAAGAACGTGATCGACACCACTACGGTCGACGAAGGGGAAGCACTCAGAAAGACGGTCCATTTCAAGGTTCAGATCATGGAAGTCACACGCAATGCGCAGAGAAGTCTCGGCATTTCGTGGGACAGCGCCTTCAAAGGCCCGCAGATCGGCGGCGCTGCCAGCGTCGCAACGGGCGCCGCCAAGGCGGTCACCGCGGGCACGAGCTACTTTCTCGCGGGCATCGCCACGAACATCACCTCGCAAATCAATTTCGCCGTCGACAATGGTGATGCGTACGTGCTCGCAGCGCCGGAACTGAATACGAAGAGCGGCGGTACCGCGAGCTTCCTGGCGGGCGGCCAAGTGCCGATTCCACAATCGGGCGCGCTCGGCACCACGAACGTCGAGTACAAAGACTACGGCATCAAGCTCAGCATCGTGCCCGTCGTCGACGCGAACAACATCATCTCCGCGCATCTGACCACCGAGATCAGCCAGATCGACCCCACTGTGACGTTTGCCGGCATGCCGGGCTTCCTGACCCGCAACACAAGTTCAGACATTTCGATGCGCGCCGGCGAAACGCTCGCCATTTCCGGCCTGGTCAGCGCGGACGCAGCCAACGATTCCAATGGCATACCGTTTCTCAGCCAGATCCCCATCATCGGCCAACTATTTCGATCGGACGCCTTTCGCGCCAAGAAAAGCGATCTGATCATTTTTGTGACGCCGGTCATTTCCGATCCGGAACTGGCGCCGAATACCGATTTGCTCGCACGCGCCGATCGAATGGACCAAGGCTTCCATAAGGAGTATGGCAATCCTGAACCGCTCATCGCAGATCAGGAGAAGGCCACGCGTAGGACAGCGCCGCGACAGCCAATCGAATCCACGCCCGCGCTGCTTCCCACGCCCATTCGCAGCACGCCGCTGAGTGCGCCGATCCCGCAGCAGGCGCCTGCGCCGGTTGCGGATAGCGCGCAGACTCAAGCGCCCCCTCCGATTCCCGTCCCGGTTCCGGTTCAGCCTCGCGTGCAGGCATCGGCCGCAGCGCAAGCAACGCCGGTTCCGACGCCCGCTCCTGAGCAACCTCGCCCGGCAACCACGCCCCCCGTTCAGCCCCTCTCCTCGCAACCACCGGCAGGTGTGGCGGACGCGCTGCGCATGCTCACCGCTGCGCAACAACCGCCGGCAGTGCCACCTACCCCGCGTGATTCGGCGCACCCGGCTTCGGATGGCAAGTTGCCGCCGGAGCAAGTTGGCGTGCTCGGCAACCCGGCCAACTGATCGCGTCTAGCGGAGGAACACCATGCTCAATCTTCAAGTCCATGTGCGTAACACGCCCATACGCACCCTTCAGGTCGAACGTGGCTGCACGATTGGCAAGGACGCAAGCTGCGACATCATCGTCAAGGGGATGCTGATCGGCAAGCTGCAGGCGCGCATCGTGAGAGAACATAGCGCGTACTACATCGAAGATCAGGGCGGGATTGCGGCGACACTCGTCAACGGTTCAGCGATCACGCGCTACGGACCGCTGACTGAGGCTGACCAGATCGAAATCGGCATGGCGACGATCAAGATCGTTCGCGCCGCTGCTGCGGCGCAGCCGGCGCATCACGCGCCGCCGATGCCTAACGCGGCGCCTCAAAACTCGCACGTTGCGCCCCAAGCCGCACATTCCGCTGAGGCTCATCCGTGGGCTCATGTCGAACCCGCTTTCACGGCGACTTCTCCGACATCGGCATCAGCGGACTCCTCGCTTGGGCATACCGCCGCACAAGCGTCGCCGTTCGCCGTCCAGCAAGCGCCCGCGACGACACACGAAGATCAGGCTGCTCAGAACAAATCGCCGGGCGGAGCCCCTCTGCGAATACAACCGGCGCGCACGAAACAAACGGCTGCCCCGCAATTGCCGGTTGCGCCAATCAACAGCCCACTCGGCATCGAACTGCGCAAGCAGGCTCACATGAAAGTGATTGCCGCGCTCGACCTACGGCGACTGAATGTAGCTCGCATGGAAGAGGACGAGTTGCACAAGACTGTCAGCGCCGCGCTCGACGACATCCTGAACCACGACCCCAGCTTCCGCGCCACGGACATTCCGCTCGAGACGCTGAAGAAAAGCGTGTTCGACGAAATCATCGGACTGGGACCGCTCGAAGAACTGATCGCTGACCCGACCGTATCCGAAATCATGGTCAACTGCCATAACGAGATCTTCATCGAGCAGCACGGACAGTTGAAGCGTTCCCCAGTGATCTTCACCGACGACCGCGCGGTGCTCGGCGCGATCGAACGTATCGTCGCGCCGATCGGCCGCCGCATCGACGAAAGCTCGCCGATGGTCGATGCACGCCTCGCTGATGGATCGCGAGTGAATGCCGTGATTCCGCCGCTCGCGCTGAAAGGCCCGAGCATCACCATCCGAAAGTTCTCCAAGCGCAAACTGGCCGGCGAGGATCTGCTCAAGTTCGGCTCCATGTCGCCGGATATGCTCGAATTCCTGCACACCGCAGTTGAGCAAGGCGCCAACATCATCATTTCCGGCGGCACGGGATCGGGCAAGACCACCTTGCTCAACGTGTTGTCGAGCTACATTCCCGACGACGAGCGCATTGTGACCGTGGAAGACGCAGCGGAACTGCAACTGTCGCAGCCTAACCTCGTCTCGCTCGAAGCGCGACCCGCGAACATGGAAGGAAAGGGTGCGATTCACATCCGCGATCTGGTGAAGAACTGCTTGCGGATGCGCCCCGATCGGATCGTGATCGGCGAGTGCCGGGGCGGCGAAGCGCTGGACATGTTGCAGGCCATGAACACCGGTCACGACGGCTCGCTCACCACCGCTCACGCCAACACGCCGCGCGACTGTATCGCGCGTCTCGAAGTCATGACGTTGATGGCCGGACTCGACTTGCCAGTGCAGGCGATCCGTGAACAGATCTGCTCAGCGGTCGACCTCATCGTGCAGCAGTCGCGTTTCTCCTGCGGCTCGCGCCGCGTCACGCACGTTACCGAAGTCAGCGGCATGGAGTCGGGCGTCATCACGCTGCAAGATGTTTTCGTCTTCAAGGAAGAAGGTTTCGGCGAGAACGGCAAGATTCAGGGCAAGTTCGTACCCACTGCGTATATCCCCGACTTCTATCAAGAATTGATTCGTCGGCGTATTCCGGTGAATACCGAAATCTTCACGCGTGGCAAGTGAGAGGTCGATCATGAGTCTTCCCATCATTCTCGCGTCGATGTTCCTCGGCAGCCTCGTGCTGATTTTCCTGCTTTCGCGCATGGGCACATCCACGCTCAGAGCGGGCTCGCGACAAATGGCCGGCGAAATCGAATCGTCGCTCGCCGATGCTTTCGTCTTCGTGAGTCGGCAAAGGGCCGCCGCGTGGAGCATGGTCGTGATGATCGGCCTGCCGATCATCGTTTTCCTAATGACTCACAGCGTCCTCATCGCACTCGTCTCCGTGCCGATCGCGATGATACTGCCCAAAAAATACTTCAAGCGGATGCGTCAAAAACGCATTGAAACGCTCGAGAAACAACTACCCGATGCGCTGATGATGATGTCAGGCGCACTGCGCGCCGGCGCGAGCTTCCCGATCGCCCTCGAAGCCGTGGTGCACGAAACGACCCCGCCGATTTCGCAGGAATTCGATCTGTTGATGCGGGAAATCCGTCTCGGCATCGACCTGGATATTGCCATGCGCAACGTCGAGAAGCGCATCCCGATCCCCGATTTTCTGATGATGACCGCGGCCGTCACGATCGCGCGTGAGGTGGGCGGCAACCTCGCTGAAGCGCTGGAGTCCGTCGCGGCGACCCTGCGCGAGAAACTGCAGATGGAAGGCAAGATCCGGGCGCTGACATCGCAGGGCCGCATGCAGGGCATCGTGATGACCTGTCTGCCGCTCTTTCTGATGCTGGTGCTGCGCTTCATGGAACCCAAGGCGATGGCGCCGCTTTTCAACGAGCCGATCGGCTGGGCCACACTGGCCGTGATCGGCGTGATGGAGTTTCTCGGCTATCTCTCGATCACCAAAATCACCAACATCGACGTGTGAACTATGCTGCTATTCATTGCTTTTGCGATCAGCGTCGGCCTGATCGTCATTCTCGGCGTCGGGTATAAATCGATCAGCGGCCTGACTGGCGCGGTGCCGCAAGAGAATCGCGTCTTCCTCGATCCGCTGCCGAAGTCGTTGCGGCTGCTGTGGCCGCTCGTCAATTTCGTCGTCCATCATTTCGGCGACAGATTCAGCCCGAAGCTGGTCGAGAAAACCGATCTGCAATTGCGCCTGACGTCGCTCACGTTCCTGATGAATGCGCGTCAGTTCATCGCGTTGTCGATCATTGGATCAGCGCTGGCTTCGCTGGTGGCGCTTCTGCTCATGCTGCTGCTCGGCATGTTTTCACTGCTGGGGCTGATTGGCGCCGCTGTACTCGGTTACTTCTACCCACGCATCTGGACGCGCGATGTGCGACGCCGCCGTGTCGCGCGCATTCTCAAGCATCTGCCGATCTACCTCGACTTCCTGACGCTCGCCGTCGAAGCCGGCCTGAACATCAATGGCGCGATTCAGAAGGCTGTTGAAAAAGGACCCGAAGGCCCGTTGCGCTGGGAATTGGAGCACGTGCTGCGCGACCTCAAGTCCGGATTGAATCGCATGGAAGCGTTGCACCGTTTGGACGACCGGTTGCGCATCAAGGAAGTAACGAATCTGGTCGGCACCGTTGTGCAGGCCGAGCGGATGGGTTCGGGGCTCGCGAAGTCATTGCGATTTCAGTCGGAACAGCGGCGGTCCGAACGCTTTCAGCGCGCGGAGAAACAAGCCATGGAAGCCCCGGTGAAACTGGTGTTCCCGCTGCTGGTGTTCATCTTTCCGATCACTTTCATCGTGCTGGGATTTCCGATCGCGATGAAATTCGTGCAGGAAGGTTTGCTGTGAAGCCAGCATGCCTTCACGTTCGCGGATGCGACATCGGCGTCGACGTGTCGATCACGGAGACCGCGCAGGAGCGCATGCGTGGTTTGCTGGGCCACGACTCGCTCGCCTCAGGGGAAGCGCTGCTTTTGCGGCGTTGCGGATCGGTTCACACGTTCGGCATGCGCTTTGCCATCGACGTGCTGTTTCTCGACCGGCGCCAGCGCGTCGTTGCCATTCATCACAACGTGCCCAGACGGCGCATGGTGTTCAGTCTGCGCGCGGCGCATACCTTGGAGATGGCAGCCTGCGCGGCGCGTTTGCATGGACTGGCTGTCGGTGACTCACTTGTTTTCGAGGCGACCTCGTGAACTATTCACATTGCAAATTGCGGCGGATCCGGAAACGGCGCGCGAGACTGATCGACCTCCCGCGGAAGACGCGACAGTCGGGTCAGTCGATGGCGGAGTTCATCATCATCGCGCCGGTGCTGCTGTTCGTCTGTTTCGGCATTCTCCAGTTCGTGCTGCTCTATCAGGCGAAGTCGACGTTGGACGTGGCCGTTCTGGAAGCCGCGCGTGAAGGCGCGGTCAACCACGGCTCCATGCGATCGATGCGAAGCGGTCTCGCACGCGGGCTCGCGCCGCTTTACGCGCATCAGGCAGACGCTGAGGGCGTCGCCGCAGCGCTTGTGAGCGCAAAAGCCGATGCCGCCACGTTCAGCAGCATCATCGTCCTCAATCCGACCTCGGCCGCCATTCTGGACTATGCGCAACCCCGCTATTACGCGGATCAGGCAGCGACCTATCTGGAGATCCCCAACGATTCGCTGATGTATCGCGACTCCTCCGTGCCGCCCAATGCAACGTCGCACATGAACATCCAGGACGCCAACCTGCTGAAAATTCATGTGCACTACTGCTACAACATGTACGTGCCGCTAGTGAACAAAGTGATCTACTACGCCGCTAACGTGATCGGCGCGATCGGTACGGGAGGTATTTTGAGTCGCGAGCCGGCCGGGAAAAATCCAGATCCGTACGGTGATCCCCAAAATGGTGACTATCTCTGCAAAACCAAGCTCGTGGACGGCATTGCGACAGGCCGTTGGCCGATCTCGCTCGATTCGGAGGCGATGGTCCGCATGCAGTCGCCGCTCAGGGTGTCAGCGTTGAACGACTCGCCGAATCCGACAGGCAACTGATGGCGCAGCGCGTTAATGATTGGCTGTCTGCATTGCGAGGCGCCATGACGAAGCGAGCGCTGCTTGGCGGTCTGATTGCCGCAAGCGCATGCGTGCCGCTCGTCGCTCAGGCTGCCGACGCCGCGACCGCGCACGAACGTCGTTCGCCTGGCGTTGTCATGATGATTGGTGGAATGACAAGCGATAGTGACGTCGCCCTGGAGCCCACGCGCGCGGCGTCAGCGGAGTCCCTTGCTGCATCCGACGACGCCGGCAGACAGTCTGTCGTGATCCAGCCAGGCAGATCGGCATTCAACGACGGAGTACGGCAAACGTCCGCGGCGGTCGCATCGCGTGTGATGGCTCTGTCGCCAATCATCAACGAAGCGGCCCATGTTGCTGATGTAGACAGTGCGCTCCTGATGGCGGTCATCGATGTGGAATCCGGTGGCAATCCGCAAGCCGTGTCCCCTAAGGGCGCAACAGGCCTCATGCAGTTGATGCCCGGCACGGGCGCGCGGCATGGCGCGTCCGATCTGTTCGATCCGCGCCAGAACATCGAAGCGGGCGCACGCTATCTGAAAGGACTCATGCGCCAGTTCGGCGGACTTCCGCTCGCGCTGGCCGCCTATAACGCCGGTGAGGGTGCCGTGCAAAAGTACGGTGGACAGATACCACCATATGCGGAGACGATGAACTATGTCCCGAAGGTCATCGCTCGATACCGGTGGTATCAGGATGTCTCGTCTTCGGCGCGTACGGCATCGGTGCAAGCGGCGTCGAACGGCGGTCGCGGACGCTTTATTCTAGTCGGTTCCGGCGGCACGGATTGACCGTAAGTCTGCGATAAAGCGCTCGCGGGTCCGATCTGGTCACCGTTGCCCAGCGCCTTCGCAATCGACACGTCGAGCTCCTCGATCGCATCGATCACGCACGGCAGAACCGCCGTCGCCGCTGCGATATCGTGCGCACGCGCAGCCGTTTCCAGTTGTATCAGCAACGCAATCAAGTCGTGGCATTCAAGCATGCGCGCCGATCCGGCGATCCGATGCGCCGCGCTACCCACGCTATCCCAGCAAGCTACCTCGGAACCTTCACACAACGAGTCGAGCGTCGTACGATTGGTCTGCGAAATCATCTCGAGCAAACGTCCGGCGGTGGCATGGTCACCACACGCCAGATCCAGCGCTTTCTGCCAGAGCAAATGAGCGTCGGCGGAAAACACGGTGTGGTCCATCGCGTCAGCGGCCTTCATTGCACGGAGGCAATCCGGCAGCGCCTCGCCAGATCGATGAGCTCAACGAGCGATTTGACACCGAGCTTGTGCATGATGCGCGTCTTGTGGCTGCTGACGGTTTTATTGCTGATAAACAAGGCATCCCCAATCGCCTTATTCGACATGCCTTTCGAAAGCATCTGCAGAATCACGAGCTCCTTATCCGACAGCAGCCCGATCCTGGCTTCTTCACCTCCCTCCCCAGCAGCGAACGCCATACCGCCGCCATTAGTCGTCACCGGGAACACGGTATAGCCTGCCAGCACCGCCTCTACCCCGCGCATGATCTCCTTCATTTCCTGCGACTTGCCGACGAAACCATGCACGCCCGAGCGCATCGCGCGCGGCGCGAACGTCGCCGGATCGTGACTCGACAGCACCATCACGCGAATCGGCGGATGAACGAGCTTGAGTCGGGGAATCACATCGAGTCCGCTGATGCGCGGAATGTCGAGATCCAATATGGCGAGCTCTGGCGTGTGTATGCGGGCCATCTCGACAGCGCTCTGGCCGTTATCGGCCTCGATCACCTCTTCAACGCCAAGCAATTGCACGAGCTGCATTTTGATGACCATGCGAAACGCAGGATGGTCGTCGATAACCAGAATAGTTGACACTTTTCTTAATCCTCCTGAATACACGCTTTGCGACATTGATCGTTGGCAGCGTCAAGGTCGAAGACGCATCGATCTGTGCGGCACGCTTGCTAGCTTTCCACCCGAGGGCACACTACGGGGCCACCGCGACGAGTTCAATCTCGACGCGTCGATTCGGCGCGAGGCATCGCATCAACACATCTCGCTTCGTTTGCCGGCAGTCCACCAACGGATTCTCGCTGCCTCTGCCTTGCGCGCTCATCGGCAAGCTCACGCCGCGCGCTCGCAAGTACCGCTCGACCGTGAGCGCGCGCTGCATGGACAAACCGATGTTGTAAAACTTGTCGCCGAGGCGGTCAGCGTAGCCGGTGACCTTCAACTCACACATGGCAGGAATCTTCTTCAAACGCATTGCCACGTCGTTCAACTGTCGTTTGCCGGCGGGCAATATCGCGGCGGCGTCACCGCCGTTGAAACGGAAAAGAGAATCGGTCTTTAACGCGATCGTCCGCGGCGAATTCGCAGCTGAGGCGGAGGCAGGACCACGTGCGGGCGCCGGAGCGGACGTCGGCGTTTGTACAGCCTGCTTGCATTGCAGCGCAGTTTCCGCCGACTGACGCAAGTTGTCCTGCACTTCAGGCAGGCGTTTCTCGGCGTTGGAGAAACTGCGTCGCCATGCGTCATGCCCGCTTTGCATCAGCTCGACTTCGGCACAAGCAAGCGGCGGCAGCGCCTGCGGACATTGCGCAACAGCGGGATCCGACTTGATGGTATTGACGATCTTCCAAAGATCGGGGCGCACCGTGGACACGGTACGCAGCGCGGGATTGACAGCCGATAACGGTGCACCGTTCTCGAGGCTCATCGTGATCATGGCTGCCTGGCCAATCGCTTCTTCGACAAAGCCCCAGTGATCGTCGGCTTGCCGCGCCTGTTGAGCGGCATTGATCCAGCATTGTGCCTTGGCTTGAAAATAGCCGTTCTTATCGCCCGGCAAACGGTCGAGCCGCGTCTGCAGTAGTGCCAACGCCGTGCCGCTGCTTACGACCGGCGCATAGGTGCTGATCCATTGTGAGTTGACCGCGCCCGCGGCTTCGTCCTGAGTGACGCCGAATCCGCTATGCAATAAGGTGGCGTCTTGAACGCCAAGCCGGTCACGCGCGCCGTGGTCCGCGCAGGCCGTTAAGGCTAGCGCGCACACAAGCACCATTAGCTGGTGTTTCATTGATTCCCCGCGTCGAGCGCATCTTCTTATCGAGGGCTACGAGTATGAAGATATGCTGATGCATAGGGAATGGGAGCAATCTTAGATTAGCGTCAGGAAAATGTTAATTGTGATGCGTTTCAAATAAAATCTGTCATCAGCAGATACTCAGACCTTGACTGCCCGCGCTGCATTTCGCCCACGCAGCCACTCGAGCGCCAGTAACAGGCTGGTGGAAAAAATAATCAGAATGGTCGCCAGCGCGGCGATGGTCGGGCTGATATTTTCGCGGATACCGGTGAACATCTGTCGGGGCAACGTAGTCTGATCCGCGCCCGCCAGGAACAGCGTCACGACGACCTCATCGAATGAAGTCGCAAATGCGAACAGCGCGCCCGAAATCACGCCCGGTGCGATTACCGGCAACGTGATACGGAAAAACGTCTTCACCGGATTTGCGCCCAGCGACAAACTCGCCCGCACCAGGTTGTAGTTGAAGCCCTGCAAGGTCGCCGCCACCGTCGTCACGACAAAGGGAACGCCGAGCGACGCATGCGCGAGAATCAGACCGATGTAGGTATTGGCCAACCCAAGCGGTGCAAAGAACAGGTACATGCCGACGCCGACCACCACCACCGGCACGATCATCGGCGAGATCAGGATCGCCATGAGCAGCCCTTTGCCGCGGAAGTTCGCCTTGGTCAGTCCGATTGCCGCCAACGTCCCAAGCACGGTCGCAACCACCGTCGCCGAGGGCGCGACGATAAAGCTGTTCTTGGCCGCCATGCGCCATTCATCGGACGCGATCAGATTCTGATACCAGCGCAACGACCAGCCCGGAATCGGATACACCAGAAATGTGCTCGACGAAAACGACAGCGGCACGATCGCCAGCACCGGCAAGATGAGATACAGGAGCGTGAGCACCGCCAGCGCACGCAACGCGAAATACCACACGCGTTCGACGAAAGACGTATGCGGCGCGAACAAAGGCTTGGCAAGTTTCATCGCAATAGACTCCGTTCAGCCGAGGCTCAGTGACGAACGCGTGAAGCGCCCGTAAATGACGTACAGCACCAGCGTCGCGGCGAGCAGCAAGCCGCCGAGCGCGCACGCCATGCCCCAGTTGATGGTCACGTTGGTGAAGTACGCGACGTAGTAGCTGACCATCTGATCGTTCGGTCCGCCGAGCAAGGCCGGCGTGATGTAGTAGCCGATTGCCAGAATGAACACCAGCAACGCGCCTGCGCCGATGCCCGGATAGGTCTGCGGTACATACACACGCCAGAACGCGGCGAACGGATGGCTACCGAGAGAAATCGCGGCGCGCTGATAGGTCGGCGGGATCGACTTCATCACGCTATAGAGCGGCAGGATCATGAACGGCAGCAGAATGTGCGTCATCGAAATATAGACGCCGGTCCGGTTGAACAGCAGCGCCAGCGGATCGTGCAACAGCCCGCTGCCGACCAGCGCCTTGTTCACCAGCCCTTCGCTTTGCAGAATC
The DNA here is from genome assembly GCF_046030175.1 of Paraburkholderia sp. RL17-373-BIF-A. Lineage (NCBI taxonomy): Bacteria > Pseudomonadati > Pseudomonadota > Betaproteobacteria > Burkholderiales > Burkholderiaceae > Paraburkholderia > Paraburkholderia sp. RL17-373-BIF-A. Next base: position 169,093 of record NZ_JARESO010000010.1, on the reverse strand, counting down.
ACGATCCATGCCGCAACGCGCACGAGGATCGAGGTCCAGAACGGAATCAGCACGAGAATCATCACCAGATTCGCGCGACGTTCGGACAGCGTCGAAATCCAGTAGGCGAGCGGATAGCCGAGTAGCAGCGCGAAGAACGTCACTGCCGCGCCGATCACAAAGGTACGGCTGAACACGGCGAGATAAATCTGTTGATCAGGGTCGGTCGGAATGATGTGGCCGAACGCGTCCTGTTTGTGGTCCAGCGAAGCCAGCAGATAAAACGGCGAATACGCGCCGGAATTTTTCGCGATGGCTTGCCAGTACGCGACGTCGTTCCAGCGTTCGTCAAGCTCGGCGAATTTCGCGTGCATCTGGGCGGGCGTCAGTTGCAAGGGCTTGCTGTTGTCGTCGACAAACGGCATGGCGCGCGCGGATTTGGCGACCAGCGAACGGTAGCCCGGAATCTCCACGTTCAGGCGTCGTGCGAGTGCGCCCATGCCGTCGCTGTCGGCGATCGCGGCGAGGTCGACAGCCAGCGCGGCATACGCGGTATCCGGCGGCGGTGTCTTGCGATCCCACGCGCTCAACGACGCCAGCGTATGCGGCAGCGCGTTGACGACTTCGGGATTTTGCGCGGCGCGCGTGAGCAGCGCGCCGATCGGCACGACAAAAATCAGCAGCAGAAAAATCGCGAGCGGCGCGATCAGCAGCAGGGCCATGGCCCGCTTCCTGGCTTCCGCGGCCTTCAGCTCGCGCTTGAGTCGGCCACTTGATTCAGGCGTCGAATCGGCAGCGATCGTCATCGTAGTCACACCTGTCTCCTGCTTTACCTTGGAAGCGCGCGCACTTGGGTACTGCATGCGCGCGCGTCATTTCACAACTCGAAGGCGCGGCGGCATCGAACCCACCACGCCCTCACACAACACTAACTACTTCGAAGCCCACGACGAAAACCGCTGCTCCAACTCATCGCCATGATCGGTCCAGAACGCCAGGTTTTGCAGCACCGCATTCTTCCCATTAGCCGGCGAGTTCGGCAGATTCGCAAGCGTCTTCGGATCGAGCGCCTTGATAGCCGCCACATTCACCGGACCGTACGCGATGTTGTGCGCATAGTCCTGTTGCGGCTTCGACGAAATCGAATAGGCGATGTACTTCTCGGCCAGCGCCTTGTTCGGCGTGCCCTTCGGAATCGCCCAGTAGTCGAGGTCGTAGATGCTGCCGTTCCACACCACCTTCAGGTTCTTGCCTTCCTTCTGCGCGGCGTCGATCCGGCCGTTATACGCAGTGGACATCACCACGTCGCCCGCGACGAGGAATTGCGGCGGCTGCGCGCCCGCTTCCCACCACTGGATGTTCGGCTTCAGTTCGTCGAGCTTCTTGAACGCGCGGTCCTGGCCTTCCTTGGTGGCGAGCACCTTGTAGACGTCCTTCGGCGGCACGCCGTCGGCCATCAGCGCGAATTCGAGGTTGTAGCGTGCGCCTTTGCGCATTGCGCGCTTACCCGGGAATTTCTTCACGTCCCAGAAATCGGCCCAGCCGGCCGGCGCCGTTTTCAGCTTGTCAGCGTTGTACGCGAGCGCCGTCGACCACACGAAGAAGCCCACACCGCAGGTTTGCGGTGCTTCGGGAATCAGATCCGCCTTCTTGCCGATCTTCGACCAGTCGAGTTTCTCGTACAGCCCTTCATCACAGCCACGGCCGATATCGCCCGATTCGACTTCCACCACGTCCCAGTTCACATGCTTGGCTTCGACCATCGCCTTCACTTTGGCCTGCTCGCCGTTGTATTCGACGGCGGTGACTTTGTTGCTGGTCTCCTTTTCGAACGGCTGGTTGAATGCAACCTTTTGCGCGTCGCCATTCGCGCCGCCGAAATTGACGACCGTCAATTCGGCCGCATTGACTTGCGCGGCGCCCAGCGCGAGCGCCACAGCACCGACAGCGATGGCGCAGCGCGATTTCCCGATCTTGCTCATGGTGTGTTGCTCTCCTTTGGTGGTGTGCTTCATACGTTCAGTGCGACTTTGTTATGTGCTGCTTGACTTGCCCTGCCTGCGTCGAACATCTTGCGCGTTCGACGCGTTCACGCCCCTGCGAAAACCCGCAGATGCTCGGGTGCGAATTCGAGTGCGACCGGTGCGCCGGGCGCGAAGGTGTCGAGCACGCCGGTGCCGAGCGGCACCTTCACGAAGCACTCGTCCTGTTGCGGCAGACCACAACGCATGCGCACGTGGTCGCCGAAATAGATCAGCCCGCGCGCTTCACCGGTGAGCGCATTGGCGCCCGGCCGCGACAAGCCGTTGGCGAGCTTCATGCGCTCGGGCCGGATGCACGCGACCGCCGGCGTACCCGCTTGCGCGCCGCCGATATTGCGGCCGGTGAGGCGCGTGCCGTCAATCAGGTGAAATTCGCAATACTCGCCGTCGACATTCGCGATCGTGCCGCGCAGCTTGTTGCTGTCGCCGATGAAGTTCGCCACGAACTCATTGCACGGCGATTCGTACAGCCGGTCCACGGTATCGAGCTGCTGCACGATGCCTTTATCGAACACGGCGACGCGATCGGACATGGTCAGCGCCTCGCCCTGATCGTGCGTGACGTACACGAACGTGACGCCGAGTTTCTCGTGCAATGATTTAAGTTCGTACTGCATGTGTTCGCGCAACTGTTTGTCCAGCGCGCCGAGCGGCTCGTCCATCAGCACGAGCTTCGGCTCAAACACCAGCGCGCGGGCGAGCGCGATACGCTGCTGCTGGCCACCGGAAAGCTGCGCCGGATAGCGCTTTGCGAAGCTCTCCATGCGCACCATCTTGAGCGCGTTATTCGTGCGATGCGCGCGCTCTTCCGCCGAAATCTTGCGCACGGTAAGCGGATACGCGACGTTCTGCTCGACCGTCAGATGCGGAAACAGCGCGTAGTTCTGAAACACCATGCCGATGTTGCGCTTATGCGGCGGCACGGTATTGAGCAGCGTGCCATCCAGCCAGATTTCGCCGCCGGTGGGAAATTCGAAACCCGCCAGCATCATCAGACAGGTGGTCTTGCCCGAACCGGACGGCCCGAGCAGCGTCAGAAACTCGCCCTGATAGATATCCAGGTCGAGCTGTTTGACGACCAGCGTCTCGCCGTCGTAGGTCTTTCGCACACCTCGAAAGCTGACGATCACGTCTTCGGTTTTCATCGTCCAAGTCTCCTCTGCGGTCCGGCTGGCTCCCGTGCAAAGCAGCGGGATTGCAGCAATTGCGTGGCTCACTATAGACCGTTACGGTTCTACAATATGGAACCATTTCATTATTCCGGATAGAACCACTTGGACACCGTGATTTTGTCGGATTGGCTTGCCGCGCGGCTCGACCGCGCGGCCGCCGAACCGGTCTACCGGCAGACGTTGCGGCTCATGCAGCAGGCTATCCTGACCGGCCAGCTGCCGCCGGGCACCAAGCTGCCCAGCTCGCGCACGCTCGCCGAAGACCTCGGCATTGCGCGCAACACGGTGCTGCACGTCTACGACCAGTTGACCGCCGAAGGCTATGTGATCTCGACCACCGGCAGCGGCACCTACGTCGCCGACACGCGGCCGGACACGGCCGCGGTGAATATGCGCAGGAAGCCGGCCGTGGCGAGCGTCGACAAAGAAGGCAGTACAGCCAGGGAAAGCCCCAAGCCGCCAAAGCGCGACCTCAGCGATCTGTCGACCCGCGGACGCCGTCTGATCGACAAAGCCGGCGTTTCCGCGAAACAGTGGGGCGCGTTCATGCCGGGCGTGCCCGACGTCGCGGAATTTCCGGCGCGCACGTGGAGCCGTCTGCAGGCGCGTTTGTGGAAGGAAGCCAATCCCGATCTGCTCACCTACGCGCCCGGCGGCGGCTACCGGCCATTGCGGCGGGCGTTGTCGGACTACCTGCGTGTGGCGCGCTCGGTGAACTGCACGCCGGACCAGATCATCATCACCACGGGCATTCATCAGTCGATCGATCTGGCGGTGCGTCTGTTGACCGATGTCGGCGACCGCGCGTGGGTGGAAGAACCGTGCTATTGGGGCGCACGCAGCGTGCTGCAGTCATCGGGGATTACCCTCGTGCCGGTGCCGGTGGATGACGAAGGCCTGAATCCGCGCGAACAGGATCTGCAACAGCCGCCGCGGCTCGCGCTCGTCACGCCGTCGCATCAGTATCCGCTCGGCATGGTGATGAGCCTCGCGCGCCGTCGCACACTGCTCGAATACGCGCGCCAGCACAACGTGTGGATCATCGAGGACGACTACGACAGCGAGTTCCGCTACGGCAGCCGTCCGCTCGCGTCGCTGCAAGGACTCGACGACGCCGGCCAGGTGATCTATGTCGGCAGCCTGGGGAAAATGCTGTTTCCGGGCCTGCGGATCGGCTATATGATCGCGCCGGAGCATCTGGTGGATACGTTCCGCACAGGCGTGGCGGAGTTGTATCGCGAAGGTCAGTTGATGCAGCAGGCGGTGATGACCGACTTCATCATGGACGGCCATCTCACCTCGCACGTTCGGCGCATGCGCGCGCTGTACGGCGAACGCCGGCAGATCCTGATCGACGCCATCACCGCGCGTTTCGGCAACGAACTGCCGGTGATGGGCGACGAGGCCGGTCTGCATCTGGTGCTCGGCCTGCCGGATCACGCGAACGATCGCGCGGTGACGGCCGCCGCTTACGACGCCGGCGTAATCGTGCGCCCGCTCGCAAGCTATTACAGCAGCGATACGCCCGCGCGGCGTGGACTGCTGCTCGGATATGCGTGCGTGCCGAACGACAAGATCGGCCCCGCGTTCGACACGCTCGCGCGCGTGATCGAGCAAACCGCGTTGAAGGCGCCGACGCGCGCCGCTTGAGCACACGCCGCCGCGAGCATGCGCGGCCGGCGACGGTGCGCTCAACGTTCAACGTTCTATGTTCAACACAGCGCGCTCAAGAAAAACACCGGATTCTGCCTGACGCACGAAGCGCCAGGCCTCACCACGTTCACTTCAAGCCGAAGTCGACCCGCGTCGTCGCGCCCTTATCCTTGATGCCGTCGGCATTCAGCTTAGGCGCGACGATAAACACGCGGCTGCTGTCGATCTTGCCGTCCAGATACTGCTGCACGCTCTGCGCGCGCTGTTGTGCGAGCTGGCGCAGGCTGGCCTCATCGATCGGGGCGTTGGCGGCGAGCGCGCTCTTCATGTCGTCGTCCGGCAAGCTCTTGGTCAAGCCGACAAAATTGCGCGGCTTCTTGAAGTCCGCCGACTTGTAGGCCTTGCTCAGATACTTGTCGTAGTCCTTCGGGTCGACGGTGACGGTCGACAAGTCGACGCTCTCGCCGTTGCCCACCACGTCCTTGATCTTCTGCTGCTTGACGAGGCGGTCCACATAGCCGGTGCGCAACGCGGGTTCGTCGACGGCCGGATCGACGCGGCCGATCAGGTCCATGCGGATCGACGGTTTATCGGACAGCGCCTTCACGATCGTGTCGAGTTTCTGGGTGTCGGCGTCGGTCAGTTTCGCCGAGCCGGGTTCGAACTCGACATAGCCCAACTCCTCGCCACTGCCGCCGAATGCGTTGGCGATCAGCGAGAACGGCGCGGTCACCGCCTTCTGGAGCAGATTGAGCACGGCATGCCAGATCAGGCCGCCAATACTGAACTCAGGATTCGCAAGCGAGCCCGACACCGGCAGGTTCACGTCGATCTCGCCGCGCGAATTCTTCAGCAGCGAGATCGCGAGACGCACGGGCAGCTTGGTCGCCGTATCGTTGTCGATGTGATCACCGAACGTGAGCTGGTCGATGAAAATATGATTATTCGCGTCCAGTTGATCGTTCGCCAGCTTGTAGTGCAGATCGACGTTCAGCTTGCCCTTGGTGATCGGATACCCGGCATATTTCGACGAATACGGCGTGAGATTGGTCAGTTCGATATCGTGCGCGACCGCTGTCAGATCGAGCGCCGGCTTCGCAATCAGCGGATTGACCGTGCCGCGAATCGACAACGGACCATTGGCCGCCAGTTTCGCGGCGATGTCGACTGGCGCAGCCGTGGTCGATTGCGTGCCGAACGCGCCGACCGTGCCCTGAATGCCGACCAGATTCGCCGTGAAATTCGGTTTGATGAAGTTGTCGGTGTACGTCACGCGGCCCTGTTGCAGCACCAGTTGACCGAAGTGGAGCTTGACCGGGCTTTGCGGCGGCGTAGCCGCCGTCACCGTGGCGGGCGCGGTCGACGAGGCCGGCGCAGGCGCAGCCGCGACTGTCGATGCCGCTTGCGGTGTCAACGGCACGGGCTCGGCGCCGCTCTTGTCGCGCGTCAGCGATTGCGCTGCGCCGCTTTCATGCGCGACGACGTCCTTGAGATTAAGCTTGCCCTGCGCGTCGAGCAGCACGCGTCCATAGAACTTGGTGAACGTGACGCGGCCCGCGTCGACCACCGTGCCGTGCTCGTCGTAGTCCGCCTTAAGGTTGGACAACGCAAGCGAGCCCCATCCCGCGAACGGATCGGAGGTCGCCTTGTCGAGCATACGGACTTCGACGAGCGCCACGTCGCCGTGATAGGTCGCTTTCAGCGACTTCGCCTGATTCAACGCGAGGTCGCCGTTCGCATTGAGCAGCGCGCTCGCGATCACCGCATTCAGCTTGCTGCCGAAGTACGGCTCGAAGGCCGCCGCGTCGAGCCGGTTGGCGTTCACCTTGACGGCCACCTTGAGCGGCGTCGCCGTGACGTCGCCCTTGACGCCGAGTGTGCCCTTCTTGTTCAGCGTCGCCTGCAGATCGACCGGCAGCGGACGGCTCAGGTCGTCGCTGATGTTCTGCACCTTTAGCTGCAGCGGCGTGATGTTCAGCTTCACCGGCTGCGGCGTGGTGTTGTCGATGAAATTGGCGGTGGCGTCTTTCACGGTCAGCTCGCCGATCTTGTAGTGCCATGCGGGCCCTTCCGCCTGCGCCTTCTTGACCGCGTGAATCGCGGTGCGCCGCTGCGCCGCTTCGTGCTGGCCGGCAAGCGCGGCGAGGTTGATGCTGCCGTCTTTCAGACGCTGCGCGTCGACCGCAAGGCCGGTCGTATCGACGCTGGCGATCTCGGCGGTGCGCGCCGCCAGATCCACCTGCTTGAGCTTCACGCTGCCTTGCGCAAGCGAGATCAGCGGATCCTTGCTCTCGCGCGTCCCGACTTTCAGCGATTGCAGGTCCAGTTGCGAATCGGTGACCATCACCGCAACCGGCGACTTCGACCAGTTCGCGCCGACATTGGCGCTGGCCGAAAGCGCGCCGTCCGTGATCTGCGCAACAGTCGCGGTGTCGATATACGGTTGCAGCAGCGGCAGCTTCAACGACTTCAGATCGAGCTTCGCACTGGCCGTTTTCGCGACGAGGCCGAACGCGCCGGCCACGCCGAGCGAGCCGCCGGCATTCTTGAAATCGGTGTTCAGCGTGTAGTGCGCGGGCGCGGTGGCGAGCGTCGAGAAATCGGTCAGCGTCACGGCCAGTTTTTGCAGGCCGACGTCCATGGGGCGTGAGGCGGCGGCGTCGTGAACATTCACGGTGCCGTCATTGAGCAAGAAGCGTTTGATCGACAGATCCAGCGGCGGCGCCGTCTTTTCGGTGGCCTTCGAACCGGACGCCGCAAGCGGCGCGCTCGCGGCCGGTTGCGCCGCAGCCGCTTCAGATGCGGGCGCGGGCGCGAACATCTTCTCGACGCTCACCACGCCGTCTTTGTCACGCGCAAGATTGGCGGTGGGCGCCTCGATGCGGATCTCGTCGAAGTGATAGAGGCTCTTCAACGGCTCGAGCGTGGTGGCGGCCACATGCACCGCGCGCGCCGCGAAGAACGGCGCCTTGCTCTGATCCTGCACGTCCACGTCGTTCATATCGACGGTGCCCGCCACGCGCAACGAAGGCGCGTCGTTGGAGACCACGAAGTTGAGCTTGAGATCGGTGGACAGTTTGCCGGACTGCACGATCACCGGCAGTTTGGTCGGCACGTACGACATGAGGCGCGGCACATCGAGCCCGTCGAAGCGCAACGACACTTCCGACTCGCGCGACGCGGCAAACGGCTTGGTCTTGCCGTCGATGGCAAGCGGACTGCCGTCGATCCTAGCACGCAGCAAAGGCTCGACGAAGATATCGGTTTTCGACGGCAGCGTGGCGATGAACGGAACGCCGAGCTTCCATTGATCGATCACATGCGTCGCGCCGAGGAGTTTGTCGTCGAACGTGATCTGGCCGTTTTCGAGCCTGATGTTCGACACGGAGAACAACGTGGGTTTGCTATCGGGCTTGGCCGGCTGCTTCGCGAATTTCTCGATCAGGTCGGTGAAATTGAAGCGCTGCGCATCGTAGCGAACAATGTGAAAGCGCGGCGAATCGAGCTGCACTTCGTCGATGATCGGCGCCGCGCGAAACAGCGAACTCCACGACGGCTGCACGATGAGCCGCGAGATATCCACGAAGTCGCCCGCGCCGCCGCGCTCGCCGATATGCACACGATCGGCTTCGAGCTTGAGCGTGTACGGATTGAGCGCAATGCGGCCGATGGTGGCAGGGCGGTCGAGTTGTTTGCTGAGCTGTTGTTCGGCAATGTGGCGAATCAGCGGCGGCGCCGCGAAGAAGCCCAGCAGACCAAACAGTACAACGAAGATCAGCAGACCGGTAATGACACGCCGGGTGCGGCGTGACTGCGCGACATCGCGCACGGTCTGCATGGACGAGGCTAGTGATGCTTTATTGAGGCTTGCCATGCTCGGTCTTGGGTAGTGCGGCGGCAAGCCCGCCGCGAAAACGAAAATCCCGCAAGCGGCAGTATAAGTCGTGAATCTTTCGTCGGATATAAATGTAAGGCGTGGCTTACACATTCCTCCGCGCGATAGCGTCGCATGTCCGCCGAGTCGATGCGGCGGACATGCGTTTCGCGATGCGCTAACCGCTCGTCACTGATGCGCGGCTGTCACGTCATGGACACGCAGGTATCACTGACGCACGACGGCCGGCGGTTGCCAACTGCCGTCGGTGGCTTGCGGCTTGGGCGCATACAGACGCAACACGAGTTGCAGATCGGCACGCGGCGCCGGCAGCCAGTTGCCGCTCTTGCCGCGAGCGGACGACACCGTCACGTCGAGCGAGCCGTCGTGATTGCGGCGCGCGCCGTTGCGGTCGCCGACCGCCAGACGCGCCGGCGCGCTTTCGCCGAGCGCACCATCCTTCGTGTAGGCGGTGATCGACCAGAAGCCGCGCACCGGCGGCAACTGATTCGGCGCGAAGTGGATCACGTAACGGTTTGCGCCGTTGAGCACATGACCGTCGCTGTCCTGGGTGGCGACCGCACGAACTTCGTCGTCTTTCGTGCCGATGCCGGGTTGCGCGTAAGCGGCATAGGCGCGCATCGCGTAGTCGGGACCGTAGTTGCCCACGCCGTCGCCGAACCAGCTCCAGCCGTTGCCGCTCAGCAGGTTGGACGGCGGCGTGACGACGCGTTCATGACCGTCGGCGAGACCGGCCGCGATGGCCTCCGGCGCGTTCGGCAGCTTGACCGGCTCGCCGGGCGTCACACCGAGGTCCGAGAGAAATTTGAGCGCGTGCGGATCGGCCGGCGTCGGCGGATTGTCAGGCAAAGCCTGCGCGAGTCGCGTGAAGAAGCCGTTCGCGTCGAGCGCGGCGACTTGCGCGGCCGGCGTGCCGGACGCGGCCGCTGCGGCGTCGGCGGCATTGCTGCGCGGCGGTGTGATCGAGGCGGAGCGGCCGTCGCCCGCGTAGATGCTCAGCGGAGCGACGCGAATCGCGCGCTGCAGCTTACGAACCGCCGTCAGATCGCGTGTGCCGTTCGACTGGATACGCACGCTCACCCATGCATTGCGGGTCGGCACGTCGACGCGCGTCACACCTTTGGGCAAGTCCCCTTGCCAGCCCGGACCGACAAAGGCGATCACCTGCGCCTTGATGCCCGCCGCACGCGTGGCGAACTGCGAACTGGTGGACCACACCACATTGGTCCACATGTCGAGCACGCGGGCGTCGACATAGCGGCCGTGCGAGTCTGGCAGCGAAACGATCACCGGTTCGCTGCCGACGTCCAGCCAGCCGGTCGAATCGAATGTATCGAGACTCGGCTGCATCGGATTGGACGCGCCGATCGGCGGTAATGCCTGCGCGTGGCGCAGCGTATTGAGCGGCGCCTGGCCCGGATCGGTACCGACCGCCGCGTCGCGCGCGACGCCCATCAGCACCAGCGGGTAGCCGAATACGTACGAGTCGGCGACTTCGTCCTTGATCCAGCCGGTGGATTTTTGTGTCGCAGTGGGGGTCGACGCGCAACCGGCCAGAAATGCGAGGCCTGCGAACGATGCGCAGGTCCAGTGAATCGAAAACAAATCTCGGCGATTTTTTATCATTCGTTCAGGTGGCGGAACGGGTGGTCCTAAGGGAGACGCCGGCGTGCGGCGAACCCTGTTTGCGCGGCCTCCCAAAGCCCAACGCAGCCAGTCCGCGGTTCGCGATGCCGACAACATCGGGTTGTATCGTATCCTTGATTACCAGGCAAGCGCAAAGGCAGGAATAGCGCGGGTTCGCGCGCGCACGCCGTCCTTTTGCGGTACGGTTGACGTTTTTTGTTACATCCGCCCCGGCGCCCCACGCCTTGGGCGACCTTTCATCGCTGCTCTTTCGCCCCTCGTATCCGGAGCGCTTTATGTATATGCCCGCCCATTTCGAAGAGAATCGCCCAGAGGTTCTCCATCGCCTGATCGCCGAGCAGCCTTTCGGCGCGCTGATCACCAACGGACCGAACGGGCTCGACGCGAACCATGTGCCGTTCGAGTTCGAAGCCCCGTCCGCGGCCAGTGAAACGCACGGCATCCTGCGCGCTCACGTCGCCCGCGCGAACCCGGTGTGGCAGGAAGCGGCCGCGAACCCGGATGCGCTCGTGATCTTCCAGGGTCCGGCCGCCTACATCTCGCCGAACTGGTATCCGAGCAAGCACGAGGCGCATCGGCAGGTGCCGACTTACAACTATATGGTGGTGCACGCTCATGGCCGGATCGTCGTGCGCGACGAGGAGTCGTTCGTGCGCGGCCTGGTCGCGCGTCTGACGCGCAAGATGGAAGCCGGCGAACCGGTGCCGTGGAAGATGGGCGACGCGCCCGCCGACTTCATCTCCCAGATGCTCGGCGCGATCGTCGGCATCGAGATCGAGGTGACGCGGCTGGTCGGCAAGTGGAAACTCGGCCAGAACAAGGCGGCGGAGGACCGGCGCGGCGCGGCCGAAACCCTGCTGACACGCTCGAGCGACGAACAGCAGGCCGTCGGCCAGGCCATGCTGGACGCGCCGCCGGCCTTCTGAGCGGGCGTTTCGGCGAAGTATCGGCGTCCTGAAGCGCGCCCTGCAATTCGCCCTTGACCTTCCCATCATGGGAAGGTCAATACTGGGTTCATGATGCGGCCCGATGCCGCCACGAGCCTTGCCTACCATGACAGAACTTGCCAACCCGCAGCGCCCCGCGGACGCTGCCGCCCCTTCCGCCCGGACCGCCGAACTCGACATCGGCGGAATGACTTGCGCCTCGTGCGCGCTGCGCGTCGAGAAAGCGCTCGCCAAAGTGCCGGGCGTCACGCGTGCGTCGGTGAATCTCGCCACGGAGCGAGCGCGCATCGAAAGCGACGCCACTGTCGATCCCGACACGCTCGCCAACGCCGTGCGCAAGGCGGGCTACGACGCCACGCTGTTCGCCGCCACGGAGACCGCGCCACTCGTTGCGCAGCAGCCGACGGAACTGGCGATCGGCGGGATGACTTGCGCCTCGTGCGCGATGCGCGTCGAAAAGGCGTTGGCGAAAGTGCCGGGCGTGGTCGGCGCGTCGGTGAATCTGGCGACCGAAACCGCAACCGTCAATCTGGACGGCATGACTGCCGCGCCGGACGCGCTGATCGCCGCCGTCAAGAAAGCGGGCTACGAAGCGACGTTGATCGTGCCGCCGGAAGAAACGGCAGCGGCCGATCAAGCCGACCACGCCTTACCCGCCGACCGCAAGCGCGACCAGACCCGCCGCGAACTGGCAGCCGTGCTCGCCTCCGCCGTGCTGACGCTGCCGCTTGTCGCGCCGATGGTCGGCGAATGGTTCGGCCTGCACGCGATGCTCTCGCCATGGCTGCAACTCGCGCTCGCCTCGATCGTGCAGTTCGTGTTCGGCGCGCGCTTCTATCGCGCGGCCTATCGTGCCGTGCGGGCCGGCGCGGGCAACATGGACTTGCTGGTGGCGCTCGGCACGTCGGCGGCGTATGGCATCAGCGTCTACGAACTGGCGACCCATCCGGGCGACATGATGCATCTGTATTTCGAGGCGTCGGCGGTCGTGATCACGCTGGTGCGCTTCGGCAAGTGGCTCGAAGCGCGCGCCAAGCGCCAGACCACGGACGCCATCCGCGCCCTCAATGCGCTGCGTCCCGACCGGGCGCGCATTCGCGTCGGCGGCGACGAGCGCGACGTGCCGCTCGCGCAAGTGCGCGTCGGCACGGTGGTGATCGTGCGTCCCGGCGAACGCGTCCCGGTCGATGGCGCGGTGCTCGAAGGCCGTACGCATATCGACGAATCGCTGATCACCGGCGAAAGCCTGCCGGTGCCGAAGCAGGTGGCCGACGCGGTCACGGCCGGCTCGATCAACGGCGAAGGCGCGATTGCCGTGACGACGACCGCGATCGGCGCGGAAACGACGCTCGCGCGAATCATCCGGCTCGTGGAAAGCGCGCAGGCCGAGAAGGCGCCAATCCAGCGCCTCGTCGACCGAGTCAGCGAAATCTTCGTGCCGGCGATTCTGGCGATTGCCGCGCTCACGCTAGTGGGCTGGTTGATCGCCGGCGCTGGCGGCGAAGCCGCGATTCTGAACGCGGTCGCCGTGCTGGTGATCGCGTGCCCGTGCGCGCTTGGCCTCGCCACGCCGGCAGCCATCATGGCCGGCACCGGCGTCGCGGCGCGGCACGGCGTGCTGATCAAAGACGCCGAAGCACTGGAAACCGCGCATCGCGTGACGATCGTCGCGTTCGACAAGACCGGCACGCTGACGCTCGGCCAGCCTTCGGTGACGGCGTTCGAGCCGATCGGCGGCATCGGCCGCGACGAGGCGCTGGCGCTGGCCGCGGCGGTGCAGCGCCATAGCGATCACCCGCTGGCGCGCGCGGTGGTCAAGGCGTATGAAGCGGCGCAGACGAATGGTAGCGACGCGGACGCATCCGTTCAGACTCTCGCCCGCCAGGCGAGCGCCGCGCGCGCGGTCGCAGGCCGCGGCGTCGAAGCGGAAGTCGACGGACGCACCCTCGCGCTGGGCAGCACACGCTGGCTCAACGAACTCGGCATCGACTTGCCGGCAGTGCTCACTGCACGCGCTCACGAACTCGAAGCCGCGGGCAACACCGTTTCGTGGCTCATGCAGCGCAATCCGCAAGCGCCCGCGGCACTCGCCTTGATCGCTTTCGGCGACACCGTCAAACCGACGGCACGTGCCGCCGTCGAGCGGCTGGCGCAAATGGGCATCAAGAGCGTGCTCGTCACCGGCGACAACCGCGGCAGCGCGGCGAGCGTGGCCAAGGCGCTCGGCATCGACGAATTCCACGCGGAAGTTCTGCCCGACGACAAGGCCCGCGTGATTCGCGACCTGAAGATCCGCAGCGCTGGCATCGTGGCGATGGCAGGCGACGGCATCAACGACGCGCCCGCACTCGCCGCCGCCGACATCGGCATCGCGATGGCGACCGGCACCGATGTGGCCATGCATGCGGCCGGCATCACGCTGATGCGCGGCGATCCGGCGCTCGTGGCCGACGCCATCGACATCTCGCGCAAGACGTGGCGCAAGATCCAGCAGAACCTGTTCTGGGCGTTCGTCTACAACCTGATCGGGATTCCGCTGGCCGCCTTCGGCTTGCTGAACCCGATGCTCGCCGGTGCGGCGATGGCGTTTTCGAGCGTGAGCGTCGTGACCAACGCGCTGCTGCTGCGCACTTGGCGTGGCGCGCAGCGCAGTTCGGCGGACTGAGCGCGGTATGGGACCTAAGCGCCGCTGGCGGCACGACCAATTACGAAGCGCTTTCAAAATTCTAAAGAAAGCGGACACCGCAGCCGTAAACAAGGCATCGATGCCGGGCATGCCTACGCATGGCTCGCGCCTCGCCTGTCCTCCTCTACTCTGCAAACGTCCATGGAATTTCTCTCTTTGCGCCGCGCCAGCGTCGGCGCGCGGCTCGCCGTACTTTCGTGCGTGCTGGTGGCGTTGATTTTCGCCGCGTTCACGTGGGCGCTCACCCGCACCGCCGGCAAGCAGATCAGCGATCAGGTGCTCGAACGCATCGCCGATAAAGACCGATCGATCGCCGCGATGATCAAGCTGTTCGACAAAGCCTTGTCGAACGAGGTCGATCGCTCGATGTCGCTGTTCGCGAGCTTCCTGCCCACCGGCTACACGCTCGACGAGACCCAGAAGGTCGACATCGGCGGCGTCGCCACGCCGACCATCAAGGCGGGCGACAAAGTCCTGAACATGGACTTTTCCATCCCCGATCTGTTTCTCGAACGCAGCGGCGCGGTGGCCACCATCTTCGCGCGCAGCGGCGATGATTTCGTGCGCGTCACGACATCGCTTAAGAAACAGGACGGCTCGCGCGCCATCGGCACGCTGCTCGACCGCAAGGCGCCGGCCTACGCGCTGCTGCTCGCGAACAAGCCTTACACGGGACTCGCCGCGCTCTTCGGCAAACGTTTGATCACGCAATACCGGCCGATCACGGACGCAAGCGGCCGCGTGATCGGCGCGCTGTTCGTCGGCGTGAACGTGGACAAGGAAATTCAGTCGGTCCAGGACGGCATTCGCAGCCTGAAGATCGGCGACAGCGGTTATTACTTCGTCGTCAACGCGTCGAGCGGCGCGGATCGCGGCAAGCTGATCGTGCATCCGGCCGCCGCCGGCCAGAATGCCGACAACGCGAACGCGCCGTATCAGCAGATGCTCGACATGAAGGAAGGCCGGCTCGAATACAGCTCGGCCGATGCAACGCTCGGCGAACGCGGCTCGCGCGACAAGATCGTGTCGTTCGTTACCGTGCCGGAATGGCAGTGGCTAGTGGGCGGCGTCGCGCCGCGCGACGAAGTGATGGCCGACGTCATCACCACGCGCAATGAATTCCTGCTGCTCGGCCTGGTGCTCGTCGGCGTGTTCGCAGCCGTGTTTCTCTTTGCGGTGCGACGCCTCGTAAGCCGCCCGCTCGACGAAGCGGCCAAGGCATCCGAACGTTTCGCCTCGGGCGATCTGAGCGTGCGCGTGGCGAAGGGCGCGAACGCGCGCGCCGATGAAATCGGCCGCCTGATGCAGTCGATCGACGGCATCGGCGAAGGTCTCGCGCGCATCGTTTCGCAAGTGCGCAATGCATCGACGGATATGTCGCACGGCACCGAAAAGATCGCCACCGGCAGCGGCAATATCGCCGCGCGGATCGCCACGCAGGCGAGCAGCCTCGAGGAAACGGCGGCCAGCATGGAAGAGATCACCTCGACCGTGCAGCAGAACGCCGACCACGCCGCGCAAGCCAACACGCTCGTCACGCGCGCCGCCGACGCCGCGCTCGAAGGCGGTCGCGCCGTCGAACGCGTGGTGTCGACGATGGGCGAGATCAGCCGCTCGTCGCAGAAGATCGCCGAGATCACGAGCGTGATCGAAGGCATCGCATTCCAGACCAATATCCTCGCGCTGAACGCAGCGGTGGAAGCGGCACGCGCCGGCGAGCACGGCAAGGGCTTCGCGGTCGTGGCTTCGGAAGTGCGCGCGCTGGCGCAGCGCAGCGCGGCTTCGGTGAAGGAGATCGAGAGTCTGATCGCGACGTCCACGGCGACCGTGCAAAGCGGTTTCCAGATCGCCGAAGAAGCCAGCTCGACGATGCAGGGCATCGTTCAACAGGTCGGCCAGGTGCGCGCGATCATGGGCGAGATCAGCGTCGCGTCGCGCGAGCAATCGGGCGGCATCGAGCAGGTGAATCTCGCCGTCACGCAGATCGGCGAAGCCACACAGCAGAACGCGACCATTGTCGGCGAGGCCGAACTCGCGGCGGCCGAGTTGCGCGATCAGGCCGCGCGTCTCGCACAAGTGGTCAGCGTGTTCAAACTGGAAAGCGGACGCGATTGAGGCGCAGTCGGAGCCGGCGCGGCGCGCTGCAGTGTTGCTTATCGCGCCGAACGCCGCCCACTGTTGCGACAGCGGCGCCGCCCGGCTTCTTCAGAACTCGACGTCCAGCTCGTCGATCTCTTCCACTTCCTGTTGCGCGTCGGCGATCCACTCCTGCATCTCGGGCAGCGCCATGATCCGCTGTCCGTACTCGACGATCTCCGGATCGAGTTTGACGTCGTAGGTCACGAAACGCGTCACCACAGGCGCGTACATCGCGTCCGCCGCGGTGCGCTCGCCGAACAGAAACGGCCCGCCGTACTGCTTCAGACATTCGCTCCAGATCGTCACGATGCGGTCGATATCCGACTGCGCCCGCGCCCACACCTTGAAGCCCGGAAAGTGCGCTTTGAGGTTCATCGGCAGAGCCGAGCGCAGCGAACCGAAACCCGAGTGCATCTCGCCGCAGATCGAGCGGCAATGCGCGCGGGCGCGAATATCGTCGGGCAACAGCTTCGCGTCCGGCTTCAGTTCGTTCAGATATTCCGCAATCGCCAGCGTGTCCCAGACCTTGATGCCGTCATGAACGAGGCACGGCACCAGGATGGACGGCGACAGCAGCAGGAGTTCAGCGCGTGCCGCGGGGTCGTCGATCGGCATCACGATCTCTTCGAAAGGCAAGCCGCTGAACTTGGCCAGCAGCCAGCCGCGCAACGACCATGACGAATAATTCTTGCTGCTGATGGTGAGCGTGGTATTCGCCATACGATTCTCCTCCAGATGAGGCGTTCGGTCGACGCCTGACGCCATGCGTGCACGTTGCCGTGCGCGCGCGCACCAAAGCGCGGCAAATTCGGCCCGTTGCCCCGACTCGCGCAAATGCTATGCCAACGTGGGGGCACGGCTGCACCCGTGCGTGTGCATGCATGGCACATGACTTGCCTTTATTTGGGTTCCTTCCTTTTCAGCATTCGTGCGAAGGTTATGAACCTGTTCGCATATCCTACATACCAGGCTTTCGCCGACATCATGCTGCCGATGCGGCACGGCGCTTCGCTGGTGAATCATTCTCTCGACGCGTGGCCTGCGTTCGGCGAGACGTCGCACGGACGCTCGATCCGCGCGGCCTGCGAGCTGTTGACGCTGGCCGGACTCACGCCCGTGCGGCCGCCGTTCGAGATCGACAGCGTGATATGCGAAGGCAAATCCGTGCCGGTCGTCGAGGAAGTCGCCGCGCACACGCCGTTCTGTTCGCTGTTGCATTTCCGTAAGGAGACCCAGCCGTCGGCGCCGCAGCCCCGTGTGCTGGTGATCGCGCCGATGTCCGGCCACTTCGCCACCCTGCTGCGCGGCACCGTGCGCACCATGCTGGCCGAACACGACGTCTACATCACCGACTGGCACAACCCGCGCGACGTGCCGTTGAGCCAGGGCCGCTTCGGCTTCGACGAATTCGTGCAGCATGTGATCGACTTCACCGAAACGATCGGACCCGGCGCGCATCTGCTTGCCGTGTGTCAGCCGACCGTCGCCGCGCTGGCCGCGGTCGCGCTCATGGCCGCCGACGATCATCCCGCGCAACCAGCCAGCATGACGCTGATGGCCGGTCCGCTCGATACCCGCATCAACCCGACTCGCGTCAACGAACTCGCCAAAAGCAAACCGATCGAGTGGTTCGAACAGAATCTGATCAGCGCGGTGCCGTTCGGTTTTGCGGGCGCGCATCGGCGCGTGTATCCAGGTTTCGTGCAATTGACCGCGTTCATGGCGATGAATCTCAACCGGCATCTCGACTCGTTCGAGACGATGCATTACGAGCGCGCCAAAGGCGATCCGGCGAAGGCCGACACGATTCACACCTTCTATGAAGAATACTTCGCGACGATGGACCTGACGGCCGATTTCTATCTGGAAACCGTCGATACGGTGTTTCAGCGGCATGCACTGCCGTTGCATGCGCTCGAAGTGCGAGGGCGTCTCGTCGAACCGTCGAAGATTCGCCGCACGGCGTTGCTCACCGTGGAAGGCGAGAAGGACGATATCTGCGCCGTCGGGCAGACACTCGCCGCGCAGGACATGTGCGACAAGTTGCGGCCCTATTTGAAAACCCATCACGTGCAGACCGGCGTGGGACATTACGGCGTGTTCAATGGACACCGCTGGGAGCGGCACATTTATCCGCGCGTGCGCGCCGTGATCTACGACAACGAACCGCGTGCGGTGCTGGTGAGTTCGCGCGCGCGCACGATCCAGCCGGTGCCTGCTGCGGCGGCTGCAGAAGTCACTCCGGCGGCGCCGGCGGCGACGGCGGTGGTCGATGTGGATGGGGATGCGGCGACGTCGGTCGGGTCGAATGGATCGAGCGCCACGTCGAGCGCGGGTTCAACGGCTGCCATCAAGCCGCAGGCGCCGCGTGCTCCGCGCAGGCGGCCGCCAGCGACGCAATGAGTTGTTGTTGGCGGCGGCTTGCTTGATTGCGTAGTCCTCACGCGACACAAGCAAACAGGCGGCCGCTGTTGGCTTCGCTACGCCGCGACGCTCTTCCAAGGCGTCACTGCGGGCACCTCGCACGGCCCTTCGACTTCGATCGATTTGAAATCGGCCGGCGAGACGATTTCGATGTACTCCATATCCTCCGAGTAGTCGAACAGATAGTGGACGATGCCCGGCGCCTGATGCACGCAATCGCCGGCGGCAACGAGCGTCTCCTTGTCGCCGTACATGAAGCGCGCCCAGCCCTTCAACATGATCACAATGTGGAAATCGGCCTCATGACGGTGCCAGCCGGTGCCTTGCTCTGGTGCGTGATTCGCCTTGACGAGTTGCGCGAGCACCTTGCCGCCGGTCGCCTGCGCGATGCCTAAATCGCGGTAGAGAAAAAAGTCGCGCAAGCCCTGATCCTCATAGGACGTGTCTTGCGGACGGACATGACTGAATTGCGTGGCGAATTCGGTGGACATGATCGCGCTCCTCGCGAGTGAGCCGGCATTGAAAACGACGCAGTGGAGCGTCGGTTGCAAGCATCAAGCGGGCCAGTGCGCGGACTCTGCTTTTTTTGCTTTTGCGCGCTTCCGAGGCAATGCCGTGGACGTCGCGCCGCCTTACGCGGCGCGACGTGTTCTCAAGCGCGGTGACGTTATGCGGTCGGGCGGAACATCTGGAACATGTCGCCGATTTCCGCGTAGTCGGCGCGGTAGCCGGCGCGCATGATCGGCTGCGCTGCGTGGGTGTCGAACAGGCCGTCTTTCAGATACGCCTCGTTGATATGCACGCCGACCACCTGCCCGAGCGACAGGTAGTTGTCCATCGGCTTGCCGTCGAGCGTATGCAGACGCACCACTTGCAGCAGCTTGCATTCGAGCGCCGCCGGCGATTCGGCGACGTGCGGCACGGCCACGTTGCGGCCCGGCGCGGGCGTGAGGCCCGCGAGTTCAAATTCGTCGACGTGCGGCGCGACTGGCGCCGATGAGCGGTTCATCTGCTCAGCGAGTGGCTTGGTGGCGAGATTCCAGACGAATTCGCCGGTGGCTTCGATGTTGGCGACGCTGTCTTTGCGGCCTTCGCTGGAGAAGCCGATGATCGCCGGAAAGGTCGCGAATGCGCCGAAGAAACTATAGGGCGCGAGGTTCAATGTGCCTTCGGCGTCGCGCGAGGAAATCCAGCCGATCAGACGCGGGGCGACGATGGCTTTGAACGGATCGTGCGGGAGGCCATGACCGGTGGCGGGGTCGTAGAAGTAGTGGGGCATGGAGGTTTAGGGGCTTTGCGAATGGGGCGAGACGGCATTTATACCGCAGAGTGGCGCGGGCCGCTGGCGTGCATCGACAGCGGCATCCGAAACGCCAGGTGTGCGTGATTTTGATGTTTGCCGTGCATTTCCTATGTCGATGCAGTGTGGAAAAACCTGCAACGACGGAGTAATGACATGAGCTTTTCCAGACTCCGCCGTGTCGAGATCGAGACGTGCCTGACATCGTGAAGCGATGTATGTCATCACCGACGAGCGCGGATTCAATGATACGTCGTCGTAGACGACTGCAGCTTCGTCAGCACGCCGCGTTGGAATCGGAACCAGCCTTGCGAGCTTTGCATCACGACTTCATCGCCTTGCCAGAACACGCGCTTGACCGTCATGCGCTTACCCGAGCGTTGCACAAGCGGCGGATGGTGGCGGAAGTCGTACAGCACTGGGCCGGACTCAGTTTGCACGAGCATGCGCGTGACGGTGTCATCTGCGCTGCCGACGTCATCGAAATGACTGAGCGTGTTTGCGCCGAAGCGATCGAAAACTTCCTTGTCGAGCATCCCGACGAAATCGTGGTCGACACGCACGAATTGCAGGTTGCCCGAGGGCGTGACGAGCGGGCCGGACGCGTTGCTTTGCGCATGAACGCAGGTCACGAAAGAAGTGGCTGCCAACGCAGCGAGGAGCAGTCGTCTCATGTTTTTTTTAGATTCGGCGGCGTCTCCGACGACGGAGCACGACCTCTAATCGTTCCTTGGGAACATTATCGTCAATTTTTGGCCGACGCGTCGAAAGGTGCGGTGTCTACCGTGCCTTTTGCTATCACGTATGACGGCATTTCGACGATCCGTGAGATGAGACTCTAAGTTGCGAATCTTGAAGGCACCTGCATGCTTATAGGCGCAATGCCCTTTCATTGATTACCATTAAGCCACGGCCAATTAAGCTCAGAATACGAGCACAACTCGCGCCAGGACGATTCTAATAGATACGGCATCACCTCATCACGAAGGTTTCCGGGAGACAGGACATGCGCAAGCTTCGTTCACAAAGCTGGTTCGGCAGGAACGACAAGGATGGATTTATCCACCGCTCGTGGATGAAAAACCAGGGTATTCCGCACGATGAGTTCGACGGACGTCCGGTGATCGGCATCTGCAATACGTGGTCGGAACTCACGCCATGTAACGCGCATTTTCGCGAGTTGGCGGAGTACGTGAAGAAAGGCGTGCATGAAGCGGGAGGCTTGCCGCTCGAGTTTCCGGTGATGTCACTTGGCGAATCCAATCTGCGGCCTACCGCGATGCTGTTTCGCAATCTGGCCTCGATGGATGTCGAAGAGTCGATTCGCGGCAATCCGATGGACGGCGTGATTCTGCTTGTGGGTTGCGACAAGACCACGCCCGCGCTGCTGATGGGCGCGGCGTCGTGCAATCTGCCGGCGCTGGCCGTGTCCGGCGGACCGATGCTCAATGGCCGGTTTCGCGGCAAGAACATCGGCTCCGGCACGGGTGTCTGGCAGATGTCCGAGGAAGTGCGCGCCGGCACGATGACGCAGGAAGAATTCACCGAAGCCGAGTCGTGCATGAACCGCTCGCGCGGTCACTGCATGACGATGGGCACGGCGTCGACGATGGCCTCGATGGTCGAATCGCTCGGCATGGGCTTGCCGCATAACGCGGCGATTCCCGCGGTCGATGCGCGCCGTCAGGTGCTCGCGCATCTCGCGGGCCGGCGCATCGTCGACATGGTTCGCGAGGATCTGACGATGGACAAGATCCTGACGCGGCAGGCCTTTGAAAACGCGATCCGCACGAATGCGGCGATCGGCGGGTCGACCAATGCGGTCGTTCATCTGATCGCGCTGGCCAAGCGCATTGGCGTGGAGTTATCGCTTGAAGATTGGGAACTGGGTTCGAACGTGCCGTGTCTCGTGAACCTGCAACCGTCGGGCGAATATCTGATGGAGGACTTTTACTACGCGGGTGGTTTGCCGGCCGTGTTGAAGCAACTTGGCGAACAAGGGCTCTTGCATAAAGAAGCGCTGACCGTGAACGGCAAGACGATCTGGGACAACGTGCGCAACGCACCGAATCACGATGAGAAAGTCATCACGACGTTCGCCGAGCCGTTCAAGCCGAAGGCCGGCATCGCGGTGCTCAAGGGCAACCTGGCGCCGAATGGCGCAGTGATCAAGCCGTCGGCGGCCACCGCGGCGTTGCTCAAGCATCGCGGTCGAGCGGTAGTGTTCGAGAACGTCGAAGAACTACACGCCAAAGTCGATGACGATTCGCTCGATATCGACGAGCACTGCATCATGGTGCTCAAAGGCGCGGGGCCGAAGGGTTATCCCGGTTTTGCGGAAGTCGGCAATATGCCGCTGCCAAAGAAGGTGCTTGAAAAAGGCATCACCGACATGGTCCGCATCTCGGACGGCCGCATGAGCGGGACGGCGTACGGCGCGGTCGTGTTGCACGTGTCACCGGAAGCGGCTGCGGGCGGGCCGCTCGCGTTCGTGCAGACCGGCGACATGATCGAACTCGATGTCGAAGCGCGCCGCCTGCATCTCGACGTCACCGACGAGGAACTCGCGCGCCGGCGCGCCGCATGGCAGGCGCCCGAGGCGCCCAAACGCGGCTACTACAAGCTCTATGTCGACCATGTGCTGCAAGCGGATCAGGGCGCGGATCTCGACTTCCTCGTCGGATCGAGCGGCGCGCCTGTGCCGCGCGACTCACACTAATGCCCATTGACAAGGGAACAGTCCAATGACGGCGAACGATGCACTTCCTCCCGGCGGAATCTGGCCCGTTCTGTACGCGTATTTCGACCCGCACAATCTGCTCGATCGAAACGCTATGCGCGCGCAGGTCGATGCCACGATTCGCGCAGGCGCGCCGGGCATTGTGATCCTCGGGCTCGCGACCGAAGTACATCGCATGTCGCTCGACGAGAAGCATCATGTAATCGACTGGGCCAGCACTGACATCGATGCGCTCGTGCCGCTCGCCGTCACGATCACGGGCGACACCGTTGACGCCCAGACCGCGCTTGCCGATTACGCTGTGACGCGTGGTGCGTCATGGCTGATCCTGCAGCCGCCTTCCGCGCGTAATCAGCCCGAATCGTTCTATTTCGATTTTTTCGCTGACGTGATGGAGCGCGTGCATGCTCCGGTTGGCATACAAAACGCGCCCGAGTATCTCGGCGTTGGACTGTCCGCAGAGTCGATCGTTGAACTCGCGCGTCAACGCGACAATTTTCGATGGCTCAAAGGCGAAGGACCCGCGATTGTGATCCGTCACACAATCGACCAGTTACGCGCGCTCGGAACTCCTCTGCCCGTGTTCAACGGACGCGGCGGTCAGGAGATCATCGACAATCTGCGCGCAGGTTGCGCCGGCCTGATCGTTGCACCGGATACCTTCGACAGGCAGGTCGCTATTCAGCGAGCTTTTGTTGCTGGAGACGAGGCGCGTGCTGAGGCGCTGTATGCAGAAGTACTGCCGTCCATTGTGTTTGTGATGCAGTCGCTAGACTCATTGACCTGCTACGGTAAACGGATCGCGGCGTGGAGAATGGGATTTGATGTGCACCACGATCGCGGCATCGCGCCAACGGCATTCGGACTCGAATGCGCGCGGCGCTTTGCACAGCGACTGGGGGCCTACGCCTGAACCGCGATTAGAGGACGAGACATTCACATTGTCGCGGCTGGTTGGCGCGGGCCGATATCCTCGACGGCCAATGCCCGGCGCGAGCATGATGGCTGCGCGGTCGATGCAGTCGGCGTCGATCAATTCGTCGAGCGCCGACTCGCAAGCCCGAACGTGACAAAGCCGGTCTTCCGCAAGGAAGGACCGGCTTTGTGGACTTCCCGCCGACGCCGCGTCGCGCGGCGTCGTCACGCGCGGATTAATAGCGCTGCGGCGGACGATGGTCGTCGTGGTGATGCGGATCGTAGTCGTGCGGATGATGGCGCATCCAGTCGTCATGAGCCCAATAGCGATGGCCGTCATAGTAACGATCACCGTGCCAGCCGATATTGATCGACACGCCCACCGGCATCATGTGCGGCTGACCGTAGACCGCCGGTCCGTTTTCCACGACCACGCGTTCTTGGGCAAATGCGCTGCCAGCTGCGAGCAGCGCGCCGCCAGCCAGCAAGGTTGCGATGATCGAACGCGATGTCTTGTTCAAGGTTTTCATAGTGACCTCCCATCAAAGTTTTGTATCAAGCCAGCGTCCGTGCTCGAGATCGACCTGAACCTGCAATTTCAGGCTCGAACCAGACGCCGTACGCTTGAGACCAACTTTAGCGGCGCAAACCGCATGAAGACGTGAGCACTTGTAAGCGCACATTTCATAGAAAGGGACGGATGGCCAAAGCGCTTTTTGCCTGTCGCGCCCTGTCTACAAAGCCATGCGCGGTGACTGGGCCACGCCGGCTCTACGGCCATCTTTCAGGCTCCGTTACATTCATTTCGGCCCGGAAATATTCGGAGACAAGCCCTGAGCGGCGGAAAAGCGTCCGGAAAAAAACAAAAAGCCACGGTACGCGTTTCGCGAACTGTGGCTTCAATGGTGATGCGATGCGCATCCGACATGCGCGCCCGTACGCAGTTGCTCCGCGTTTGGGCCGGTACGACTTTGCTTTTAGTCGCTCAGCTTGACGCCGAACAACGTAGCTTGTGCTCTGCGAACGCGTTCTGCTTCGCGGCTACGCGCTTCGTACGAGTAGTCCGTATCCAGCGGCAGATGGGGCGACGCAAAGAGGTCGCTGACCTTTTGGAACAACGCAAAAATGAAGCTCATGGCGACTCCCGGTTAGTTACTGCATTTGCTAGGGTTTTCCCTTAAGAAAAAGTATAGGGTTTTCCCTAGGCAAAAGCTAGTGCAATGCAGCAATTTTTCGGTGTGGTGCGTTGTCGCAGGGTATTTTTCACATGGTGCGTTGCATCATGACAACGTCCCTGTTTTTTCAATTCAGGGGCAAAGGGCTGGTCTACTGCAACGTGGTCGATACCGGCTTCCTGCTGCGCATTGGCTTCGGGCTCGCCGCGGCCTTGCGCGGGTTGACTACTGCGGCGTCGACCGCGCCCGCCGCCGTGCTGTCCGCGCGCATCAGCGTCGCGCTATTCACCGACACGATCAGCCCCGGCAGCGTCCGTGCCGGATTGTCCTGCGGCTTGACGGCGGCGCCCGTCGCTGAAAACTCGACATTCAGCGCCCAGTGGCCCTCGTGGATGCCCTGATCGCGCAGAAGTGCGCCCAACAGTTCCTCGATGGAATATTTGTGTTCGCTAGTCGGCATGGTGGCTCCCGTCAGAAGATGCGCTGGCGTATCCGGTCCGGCTTCGCAACAGCATTGAAAGTGTAGAACGTGGGGTTTGCGTTGCGGCGTGGCGGAAACGCGCGGCGCCTTACGGCGTCTATCCGGTGAAATGGCGAGCTTGGCGGTCGGCGAGTACCGCGCGAACGTTGGTAAGCGGGGAGCGGGGAGCGGGGAGCGGCGACCGGCGAGTGCCGAGTGGATCACCGCGGCCGGCTCATCGCCGGCCACGGCGCTCACTGACTGTCAATGCGGGGTGACGGCTTTCGGCTTATGCGCATGCTGCGCTCGCGCGGCGCGCCTCGCATGCGCCGGCGCAGCGGCGGCTTGCTGAGGCGCGGCGGGCGCTGCCGCAGCCGCGGCCGCGTCGGAAGCGGCATTGGCGGCGGCTGCGTTCGCCATCGCCATGTGCGTGTCGAGCAAACTCGCCATCGCCGCCTGCTGGTTCTGCATCATCTGTTCGATGCGATGCTGCTGGGCCGTCGTCTCGCGCGTGAGGCGCATCAGCAGCAACGTTTGCGTAATGCCGATCGCGACCGTCACCAGCAACGCGCCCACCACGATCGACAGCATCCATTTCATGCGGCGCGAATGATCGGTCGCGGCGCGGCGTTGATCGGCGATCACGCCGTAGAGCGCGTCGACGGTGTCGGCGAAGGCGGTTGCCCGCGCGCGATCGAGTTCCGGCGCGGCCCGCAGCGCCGCCGCAGCCGCCTCGGCGCGGCGGGCTTCGCGCCACGGCGTGGCGAACGCGGCGTTAGCCTGTGCGGACGCCGATGAATTCGTCGACGCCTCCAAGCCAACCTTCGAACCTTCAGTAGCAGCGTCCGACTGTGCGGACGCGGGTTCGCTCGTCGTTGTGTCCGCCACGCCGGCCGCGACTGCAGCCGGTTCTTGCGAAGCCGAAGCCGAAGCCGCCTTGGCAAAAGTCGCCGCAAAGCGTTGCGGCGCCTTGCCACCGCCTGAAGCCGGCACCGTCGCGGTGTCAGTTGCTACCCCCGGCTCGGACGCCTGACGCAGCGCGGTCACGCTGCGCGCCACGGTGGCTGCCGCCATCGAGGGCGACAGCGGCGCCGATGCATCACGCGCTGGTGCCGCCGATTTCTCTTCAGCGACAGTGGCCGAGTCCGCCGCTTTCGCGTCACCCAAACCCACGTCGCCAGCCGCCGAACCTGTCGCCACCAACGGCTCGATTTCGAGCCCGCTCAATAGCGCGTTGACCGGCACCGGCTGATCATCGGACTTCGCAGCACGAGGCGTGCGGCGCGCAGCCCGCGCGTCCACCGGCGCGTTGTCGCCGGCATCGATCGCGCCGACCGCGGCCAACACCACATCGGGTAATTCGAAACCGTGCAGCGTGCCTTGCCGGATGTCGATATTCATCGCTTCCAGCGTGGCGCGGGTGGGATCGTCGGGGAACAGATCGAGCGTGCTGTCGTCGCGGGACGCCTCGCTCAGTTGCGCGAGGCGTTGTGCCGAGCGCGCGGCGCGCGCCAGCTTGTTTTCAGTTTCGGTCGAGACGGTGGCCTGGCGCCGCTTCTTCGAAGCGGCGCGCTGAGGCCGGGACTGCGTGGATGCTACGGAATCTGCCATAGAGAAAAAAGCGGTCGTCGCCGGAATGCGGGCGCCGAGCACCGCTCGTCAATGCCGTTGGAATTTTTCGAGACCGCATTGTCGCATGGCCGCCCGCGCCCACCGAAGCCATTCGGCGAGGATTTTCCGTTTTTAGGAAGTCGTGTCGTCCTGCCGGAACTGCTTGACGCCGTGCAGTTGACGCAAGCGGCCGCAGATCGCCTCATATTCCGTATTCGACACGCGATGCAAGGTGATCACCACTTCATCGCACTCGGGCGCGTCCTCGCTTTGCTGCATCACGAACTGCTTGACGCGCGGACTCGCGGCGCCGAGTTCGTCGTGCAGCGAGTGGAACGTCATGGTGCCGCGCTCGACGATCATCGTCAGCTGGCGCCGTTGCTTGACCGTGATGAAGCGGCGCTCGAGCGGCTTGATGCCCGCGAGAATAATCAGAATGATGATGGTCGCCGCGATCGACGCCGTGTACAGCCCGCCGCCGACCGCAAGACCGATCGCGGCGACCGACCAGAGGCTCGCCGCCGTCGTCAGTCCGCGCACGATTTCGCCACGCAGCAGGATCGAGCCCGCGCCGAGGAAGCCGATGCCCGACACCACCTGCGCGGCCATCCGCGAAGGGTCGAGCACGATGTGGTCGCCGGTCAGCACTTCGGCGAAACCGTAGGCCGAGACGATCATGATGAGCGCCGAACCGACGCACACCAGCATGTGCGTACGTAGGCCCGCGGCCCACGAAAGCCGCTCCCGCTCGAAACCGATGACGCTGCCGAGCGCCGCGGCCACTACCAGACGGGCGATGAGTTCGAGATTCCCCAGCATTGTTTTTCCTCCTTATCGGAAATAATTTGGAGTATTTTCCGCACCGGCGCCGCAGTGCCAGTGGGACCCGTTTGCTTTATGCTAAGCCGCACGCGCCATGCGGACCGCGCGCTCAATCGCTGTCTCGATTTTGCGGTTGCCGATTTGCAAAGCAGGTAGCATCCACGCTCACCGGCAGGTTTGCCGGCAACGGCGCCGCACTCTGAAACTCAGGCTACGGACCCACTCCGCGCCCGCTTCGCTTCGACATACCCTGTTTGACCCATTTGACTATGCAGAGCATGAACCCACCCGCCGCTTCCACCGTCGCACTCGTTGCCAGTCTGCGCGATCACTTCACTGGCGTGGTGCTGCCGATCTGGCGCGGCCCGGGTTTCAACGCTGCACTGAAGCTGCCCTACGAAGCGGTCAGCGCCGAGGATCATCAGGCGCTGCCTGCCGAGCGCTACCGGGCCATGGCCTGCGCGCGGCAATTGTTCGTGTTCTCGCAAGCGGGCGACGCGGCCCATGCGCAGGTGCTGTTCGATTCGCTGATGCATACCTTTCAGGACACGCGCAACGGTGGATGGTTCTACAGCGTGGATGCGCAAGGCGCACCGCTCGACACCACCAAGGACCTGTACACGCACGCGTTCGTGGTGTTTGCGTGCGCGGAGTACGCCCGGCGCTCGGGAAAACGCGACGCGCTGGAAGTCGTGCATCGCACGTCGGCGCTGATCCAGTCGAACTTCGCCGCTGAAGACGATCTGTTCAACGCCGCGCTGACCTCGGATTTCGCGGGCGTGACGGGCACGCCGATCCAGAATCCCTTGATGCACCTCACCGAAGCCTGGCTGGCCGCTCGCGAAGCCACGCACGACAACGCTTTCGACGCCGCGCTGCGACGTCTAGCCGGTGCGCTCGCGCGGCGCTTCGTGCATGCGCCCACGGGCTGCATCGCCGAACTGCCGATCGGCGCGGACGATAACCGTCTGGAACCCGGGCACCAGTTCGAATGGTTCTGGCTGGTCAAGCAGGCGGGCGCGGTGTTCGAAGGCTCGGGTCTCGTCGAAGCCATGCCGCGTGCGTTCAGCTTCGCGCAGCAACATGGAGTGGACCGGGAAACCGGCGGCGTGTACGCCTCGCTCGACGAAACCGGCCGGGTCAAGGACGCGACCCAGCGGATCTGGGCCCAAACCGAATATCTGCGCGCGCTGGCGAGCCACGGGGAACCAGCGGCGCGCGCCGCGCTGTCGAGACAAATCGAACTGTTCCAGCAGCGCTTTCTGCGTCCGCAAGGCTGGTTCGAATGCAAGACGCCAGCGGGTGAAGTGGCGCGCGCCGACATGCCGTCGACCACGCCTTATCACCTCGCGACCGCCTACGACGCGTTGCCGACCTGAACGCGGCCGACAAAAACCACGCGACGTGCGAACGCCTCAACTTCGCTAGCCATCCTGGCCATGGCCAAGAAACTCGCCGAACCTTGGTATCGACCGCCGCCGGCTGACGAAGTGTGTCCACTCTGCGGCCGACCGATCCCGGCGAGCCAACGCGACTTGCATCATTGGGTGCCGAAAACGAAAGGCGGCAAGGAAGTCGCCGCGTTGCACCGCATTTGCCACCGCCAGCTCCACGCGCTGTTCTCGGAAACCGAACTGGCGCAGCGCTATTCAACGGTCGAGGCGCTGCTCAACGACGAGGCGGTACGCACCTTCGTTCGCTGGATCCGCACCAAGCCGAATGATTTTTACGAGCGCACGCGCCGCAGCGGGCGTAAAGGCTAAGGCCGAAGAACGGCCAGGCGCCCGACCGATCGCAAAGCCGGCTGAAAGCCGGCCGCGATCTCACAACGGGCGCAGACACAAAAGCCGACCGCCCGGTCGATCAATACTCTTCGCGCTGCCAAGGGCTCCAGCCGCTGTCGGCAGATTTAAAACGCATATAAGTTGCGCTGTTGCCGGTGGGGGTGTCCGATGTGTCGCCGTGCGGCTTCTGATCGGTTGTGTGAAGGGCGAAAGCCTGGCGGTCTTCGGTATCAACGGTGATACGGCCGACCGGGTCCGGGGCGCCCTCTTGAGGTGATTTAGACTCCAATATCGCCAGATAGGGGGTCAAACGACTCCAGAACGAGGTAAGTTCTTCTTGCAAATAATGTGTCAATGTTTTTCCTGGAAGAGTAATACAAGCAGTTTACCCTACCCGCGGGAACAGCCTTCCAATTGCTTGCCAGGCCTCAAAAAGGTCGAAGCCGGGGAATACCCGAATACTGGTTGATTGGCGTCCGTCATAAAGACGTGATACAACTCCTACTTCGCGCTCGATCTCGTGTTGAGAAATAGCGGTCGCGAATGCAACACACAACATTTACTGGATTAAAAATGGCAACAGGTACTGTGAAGTGGTTTAACGATGCAAAGGGCTTTGGCTTCATCACGCCGGACGACGGCGGCGAAGACCTGTTCGCGCACTTTTCGGAAGTTCAAGGCAGCGGCTTCAAGTCCCTGCAGGAAAACCAGAAGGTGACGTTTGAAGTTAAGCAAGGCCCGAAGGGCAAGCAAGCTGCGAACATCCAGCCGGCCTAAGTACCGTCAGGTACGTTGAGGCACCCTTAGGCGCTTGCGTCTAATGCAAAATGGCCCGCTTCGGCGGGCCATTTTCTTTGTCTGACGTTTTCTTTTTGAGCGCTTGCGCGGTTTAAATTGCGCGCATACCGGACAACGAAAAATCGGCCGATGGCCCGCGTGCTTCGTCGATTTGTTGCGTGCGCAACACAGATTCAGAAATTTCGAACACGGACACGGCCTGCTTCAATTGCTGCGTCTGCTGATGCAGCGAAGCCGCCGCCGCGGCAGCTTCTTCGACGAGCGCCGCGTTCTGCTGCGTCATCTCATCCATCTGCACCACCGCCTGATTGACCTGCTCGATGCCCGTGCTCTGCTCGAGCGACGACGCGCTGATCTCCGCCATCATCTGCGTGACGCGCGAGATCGAGGCGGACACGTTGCTCATCGCCTCGCCCGCATGCTCGACCAGCGTCGAACCACCCTGAATCTCGGCGACCGATTCGCTGATCAGCGTTTTGATTTCCTTCGCCGATTGCGCGCTGCGCTGCGCGAGGCCGCGCACCTCGCCCGCCACCACGGCGAAGCCGCGCCCCTGCTCGCCCGCGCGCGCCGCTTCCACAGCCGCGTTCAGCGCAAGGATGTTAGTCTGGAACGCAATGCCGTCGATCACCGAAATGATCTCGGCAATCTTGTCCGAGCTCTGCGCAATGCCGCGCATCTTGTCGACCACTTCGTTGACCACTTCGCTGCCGCGCGAGGTCGCTTCGAGCGCGGTCTCGGCGAGCGCATTGGCCTCACGGGCGTGCTCGGCGTTCTGACGGACGGTAGCCGTCAGCTCCTCCATGCTCGACGCGGTTTCTTCGAGCGACGCCGCCTGGTTTTCAGTGCGCGCCGACAGATCGGCGTTGCCGGTCGCGATTTCGTCGGCGCCCAAGTGGATCGAATCGGCGGATTCGCGCACGGTCTGCACGGTGCGCGCCACGCTCGCCTGCATTTTCGCGAGACCCGAGAACAGGCGGCCGATTTCATTGGTGCCGCGCCCGGCGATCGGCTGATCGAGGCGGCCTTGCGCGATACGGTCGAAGTGACGGCCCGCTTCTTCCAGCGGGGCCACCACGCCACGGCGCAGCGCCGCGTACACGGCGAACGTGCCGGCCACCAGCACCAGCAGGATCACGATGCTGACGGCGCGGAAAGTCGCCATACGCGTATCGATCGAATCGAGCGACGCACGGCTCGCGGCGTTGCCGAATTGCACGAAGTTATGCGACTCGCCGAGGTAGGCGTCCTGGAACGACTGCGTCGGCTGATCGAGGAAAGCCTGGATGTTGTTCGAATCGAGAAACTGCACCAGTTCCGCGAGCGCGTCGTGCAGCTTCTTATAGCGCTCGGCGAGCGCGGCGGCGCGGGCGCCGTTTTCGTCGCCGGTCTTCGGCGCGCTCATGAACGCCGCGAATGACTGGTCGGCGGCCGTCAACTGTTCGCGGGCGTGCTGCACGATATCGGTCGGCTCGGAGCCGCCGCGCACCATGCGCGTCCCGGCGCGCGAGAGGTTGATGCGCGCGTCCATCAAATGCTGGGTCGTTTCGTTGACCGCGTCCACCTGCTTCAAGGCGATGTTCGACAGATCGCCCACGTCGTCATGAGTACGCGTGAGCGACCAGAACCCCAAACCCACCGTGACAAGCTGGAAAACGCAGAACGCGGCCAGAACACACAACAGGCCGGATGCGACCTTGATCTTGCTGAACATCGTGAATACCTGAAGACAAAGAATGACGGGAGCTACGTCAGGGTTAACGGCATAAGCGCGCCGTGCTTGAGCCCAATTCCATCAAAGATCGTCTTACGCCCCCTTTTCATCGGCCAACTTCACTATTGCAATCAATTCGCGCAACAATGCACGGCGCAAATTACCGATTCACCTTGACGCGGTGCGTGCGCGCTTCCTAGAGTGGGTAGGGACTGCACGACGCAGGCCAGTGCAGATTGCCACCGCGGGCCACGCCCGAAGGAATCACAATGACCGACCTCCTCGACCGGGCGCGCGGCGCACTGCATGCCCAGCCGTTCAGCATGCTGTTGGGCGCAGAGTTGATGCAGACAAGCACCAGCGAACTCACGCTGAGTCTGCCGATCCGCGACGAACTGCGGCAGCAGCACGGCTTCGTGCATGGCGGCGTCATCAGCTATCTCGCCGACAACGCGCTGACCTTCGCGGGCGCGCTGCTGCTCGGGCCGAAGGTCGTGACCGGGGAATACAAGATCAACTACCTGCGGCCGGCCATCAACGGCACGCTGATCGCGCGCGCGAAGGTCGTCTACGCGGGCCAGCATCAGGCGACCTGCCAATGCAACGTGTATGTGATGGAAGGCAACCGCGAAAAGCTGATTGCCGTCGCACAAGGCACGGTCAACCGGATCAGCGAGAACGGCGAGCACGAACACGCGGGCTGACGCGGCTTCACCCGCGTGGCTGAAGCACATCGCGCCGTCATCACTGCGCTTGTTCACGTTTCGTCATTTAGCTAATATACGAAACGTTATCGACGCAAGATTCTGTTCGGCACGCCGCTACATGACAGACGAACTCACCCGCATCAACGCGCTCGCCAACGCCAGCCGGCTCGCCGTCATGCGCTGGCTGAAAGAGCCGACGCGGCATTTCCCGTATCAGGACCATGCGGATATCGAAACGGTCGGCGTGTGCTGCACGTTCATCACCGACAAGCTCGGCATAGCGCCCGCCACCACCACGCGTCACATGCGCATCCTCGCCGATGCGGGACTCGTGCGCGCGCAGCGGATCGGCAAATTCACGTACTACAAGCGCATCGACGCCGAGTTGCAGAAGCTCGGCCGCGACCTCGCCAATCTTTAGGCGCGTGGTCTTCAAGGGACCGCGCCAACAATTTTTCGATCATCAAGGGAGCCACATGGACGAACTCGCAATTCTCGCGGACGCCGACCGGCGCGCGCACGCTTACCTTGCCGGCATCGGCAAGCGCCAGGTGTTTCCGGATGCGGCCGCGCTCGCGCAACTCGCCGCCTTCGACGAAGCCTTCCCGCAACATGGCCACGCGCCCGCCGACGTGCTGCGTCTGCTCGACGAAAGCGGAACGCCCGGCACGGTAGCGTCGAACGATCCGCGCTATTACGGCTTTGTGATCGGCGCGGTGTTGCCGGCCGCCGCGGCGGCCGAGCGTCTGATGGGCGCGTGGGACCAGTGCGCGTCGACCTTCGACAACTCGCCGGTCGCGGCCACGCTGGAGAAAATCGCGGCGCGCTGGGTGCTCGACGCGCTCGATCTGCCGCGCGAAGCGGCGATCGGCTTCGGCACCAGCGCGACGGCGTGCACGCTCGTTTGCGTCGCGGCGGCACGACGCGCGCTGCTCGCGCGCAAGGGTTGGGATTTCGACAACGACGGTTTGGACGGCGCGCCGCCGGTGCGCGTCGTGATCTCCGAGATGGCCCACATCACCGTGAAGAAGGCGTTGCGCGTGCTCGGCTTCGGCATGAAGCGCGTGATCAGCGCGCCCGTGGATGAGCATGGCCGCATCGACCCCGCCCAGTTGCCGCCGCTCGACGACATGACGATCTTCTGCGTGCAAGCTGGCGAAGTGAACACCGGCGAATTCGATCTGTTCGCGGAGTTGATTCCCCGCGCCAAGGCGGCCGGCGCATGGATTCACGTCGATGGGGCGTTCGGTCTGTGGGCGCGGGCGTCGTCGAAACGGGCGCTGACCGATGGCATCGACGGCGCCGATAGTTGGACCACCGACGGCCACAAGTGGCTCAACACGCCCTACGACGGCGCCATGGCGATCTGCCGCGACGCGCAGGCGCTTTCATCGGCGATGAACAGCGACGCGGTCTATCTGACAGGCGCGCATGACGCGCAGAAGAACGTGAATCTCGAGTTCTCGCGCCGCGCGCGCGGCATTCCGATCTGGGCGGCGTTGCGTTCGCTCGGGCGCAGCGGCGTGCAGGAGATGGTCGACCGGCATTGCGCGCAGGCTGCGCGAATCGCTGAAGGTCTGCGCGCCGCCGGGTTCGAGGTGCTGAATCGCGTCGTGTTGAACCAGGTGCTGGTGCGCGCGAAGACCGACGCGCAGACGGTGGCGATTCGCGAAGCGGCGCAGGCGTCGGGCGAAACGTGGTTCGGCCAGACTGTCTGGCAAGGCCGGCCGGCGTTTCGCATCAGCGTGTCGTCATGGCGCACCGAGGACACGCACGTCGATCAGTTGGTGGCGCTGCTCGCGCGCTTGCTTGCGGAACAACGCGCCTGAGCGGCGCCGCCGAAGACACGCAAGTTGATCGTTTAGCGGCGCCGCTCACGCGACTGCTCATGGAACGGCGCAACTGAGCGGTAACGACGCCAACTAAAAAGGCGGTTCCTGCCTGTCGATGCAGAAACCGCCTTTCTTCGTGCAGTCAAGCTTGCGAGCGCGAATTACTCCGCCGCGTACGTCTTCTGCGTTTGCTCGCCCAGACCTTCGATACCCAGACGGATTGTCTGGCCCGGCTTCAGGAACACCGGATTCGGCTTCACGCCCATGCCGACGCCCGGCGGCGTGCCGGTCGAAATCACGTCGCCCGGTTGCAGGCTCATGCACTGCGACACGTACGAAACCAGTTTCGCGACGCCGAACACCATCGTCTTCGTGCTGCCGTTCTGATAGCGGTGGCCATCCACTTCGAGCCACAGGCTCAGGTTCTGCGGATCGGCGACTTCGTCGCGCGTGACCATCCACGGGCCGATCGGGCCGAACGTGTCGAAACCCTTGCCCTTGTCCCAGGTGCCGCCGCGTTCGATCTGCCATTCGCGTTCCGACACGTCGTTGATCACGCAATATCCGGCGACGTAATCGAGTGCGTTGGCTTCGTCGATATATTTCGCGGGCTTGCCGATCACCACGCCGAGCTCGACTTCCCAGTCGGTTTTCTTCGAGCCGCGCGGAATCTCGACGTCGTCGTTCGGGCCGCTGATCGCGCTCGTCCACTTGTTGAAGATGACCGGCTCGGAGGGCACCGGCAGATTCGATTCGGCCGCGTGATCCGCGTAATTCAAGCCGATGCAGATGAACTTGCCGATCTTGCCGACGCACGGACCCATGCGCGGATTGCCTTCGACCAGCGGCAGCGAGGCCGGATCGAGCGCGCGCAGTTTGGCGAGACCTTCGTCGGTCAGCGCGGCGCCGTCGATATCGGCGACCACTTTCGACAGATCACGAAGCTTGCCTTGCGCGTCGAGCAGGCCCGGCTTTTCCTGGCCTTTCGGCCCATAACGAAGCAGTTTCATCCTTGCACTTCCTTTCAGTGGTGTTCGGTTCGTGGTTCAGCTTGAGTCGGCGTGGGTCGGCGTGCGTCAGTTCGACCAGCCGCCGTCGATCACATGAGCATGGCCCGTGGTAAACGACGATTCGTCGGACCCGAGATACAGCGCCAACGCGGCGATCTCTTCCGGCTTGCCGATGCGGCCCATCGGCTGACGCGCCACAAAGGCGGCCTGCACGGCGTCCAGCGTCGCGCCTTGCGCCTGAGCCTGCGCGACGATCCGCTGTTCGAGCGACGGCGAAGCCACCGTGCCCGGGCAGATCGCGTTACAGCGTACACCACGCGTGATGAAGTCCGCAGCAACGGACTTGGTCAGCCCGATCACCGCGGCCTTCGAGGCGCTATACGCGAAGCGGTTCGGCACGCCCTTCACGCTCGATGCCGCCGACGACATATTGATGATCGAGCCGCCGCCGTGCTCCAGCATGGCGGGCAGGAACGCGCGGATCATGCGGTACATCGCCTTCGCGTTCAGGTCGAACGCGAAGTCCCAATCCTCTTCGCTGCATTCGAGAATATTGCCCGCATGCACGAAGCCCGCGCAGTTGAACAGCACGTCGATCGCGCCGAGTTCGGCGGCCAGCGCCTTGATCGCCGCGTCGTCGCGCACGTCGAGCTTGCGCGCGTCGACCGGCTTGCCGGCGAGCCCGTCAATGCGGATATCCGTGGCGATCACACGCGCGCCTTCGCGTGCGAAGAGTTCGGCGGTGGCGAGTCCGATGCCTTGTCCTGCCGCTGTGATCAGGGCCGTCTTGCCGGACAGTCTTTGTGTCATCTACGACTCCAGTTGAATGGGCTTTGCATTTGCTTTTGCTTCAGGTCTCTTGCAGAAATCACAGTCGATAAAACGCGGCGGCATTGCCGCCGAAAACCGCTTCGCGCTCGCCCTCGCTCAACGACGTGAGCAACGTGTTGGCCACCGAATGCCAAAGCAGATAGTCGCCGTTCAGATCGAGCACCGGCCAGTCGCTGCCCCACATCAAGCGCGCCGGACCGAATGACTTCAGCAGATGATCGACGTACGGGTGCAGCGTTTCCTCGCTCCAGCCGGGGGATGCCTCGGTGACGAGGCCCGACAGCTTGCAATGCACGTGCGGCAGTTGCGCGAGCCGCGTGATCGCATCGGCCCAGCTTGGATAGCCCGCGCGTCCATAGCGGATGGGCGGCTTCGCGCCATGATCGACGACGATGCGCAGCGCCGGAAAGCGCGTCGCGAAGGTCTCGAAAGGCTCGACGTGGCGCGCGTAAATCAGCGCGTCGAACGCGAGGTCGTGCGCGATCAGCGCTTCGATCGCCGGCGCGAGATCGGGGTTCGCGATCCATGTGTCGTCCGGCAAATCCTGCAGCATCGGCCGCACGCCCTTGAACTTCGGCTCATGCGCCAAGGCTTCGATCACCTCCGGCGCCGTGGGCAGCAACAACGGCACCCAGCCGACCACGCCCGCAATCGACGGCTCATGGCGCGCTATGTCCAGCAAATAACGCGTTTCGTCGATGGTCGGTGCCGCCTGCACCACCACCGTCCGTTCGATGCCCGCGCGTTCGCGCAACGGCTTGAGATCCTCCGGGCCGAACGTCCGGTACAGGATTTTCAGTTCCGGCGTGAGCCACTCGTAATCGCCACGAGCGGGATCCCAGTAGTGCTGGTGGGCATCGATATGCATCGTCAACTCAATCCTCTGGCGCGGGGGCGCGGCTGTCGAGCAAGCCTTCGTCGCGCAACGCGGACCACAAGGCCGCGGGGATCGGCTTCTCGAACGACGCGGCGTTCTCGCGTAATTCGTCGGCACTGCGCGCGCCGGTCAACACGGTGGCGACCGCCGGATGCGCATACGGAAACTGCAAGGCGGCGGCCGCGAGCGGCACGCCGTGCGTACGGCAGACCGCTTCCAGCCGCGCGACGCGCTCGATCACTTCGGGCGGCGCTTTGCCGTAATTGAATTTCAGATCGCCTTCAACGCCGCGCGCCAGAATGCCCGAGTTGAACGCGCCGCCTAACAGGATGCTGACGCCGCGTTTTTCACAGGCCGGCAACAGGTCGTCGAGCGTGGTCTGTTCGAGGAGCGTATAACGGCCCGCGAGCAACGCGCAATCGATATCGAACTCGGCCATCGCATCGAGTATGACCGCGCCTTCGTTGACACCGAGTCCGACTGCCTTGATCGCGCCAGACGAGCGCAATGTGTCCAGCGCGCGAAAACCGCCGCCTTCGGTTAGCTGCCGCCAGTGATGGGGATGGTTGTCGCCGTGCGTGACACGGCCAATATCGTGCACCAGCAGAATGTCGATTTCGACGATGCCCAGGCGCTGCTGGCTGTCCTCGAATGAACGCAGAATGCCGTCGTGCGTGTAGTCGTAAATCGCTTCGAAAGGAAGCGGGTTTTGCCAGCCTTCCTTGTCGTCGAAAGGCGTGGTGCGCGGCACGAAACGGCGCCCCACTTTGGTGGACAGAAGATAGTCGCCGCGCGGATAGCGCCGGAGCGCGTCGCCCAGACGATGCTCGGCCTTCGTATTGCCGTAATGCGGCGCGGTGTCGAAATAGCGCACGCCGGCGTCCCACGCGGCGGCAATGGTGGCGTGTGCTTCTTCATCAGTCAGATCGCGGTAGAGGCCGCCGAGCGGCGCCGTTCCGAGTCCCAATCCGGTCACCTGCAAAGGCCCGCGGCCGATGCGGCGCCGTTGCCCGATCTTCGATCCGATCGTTGCGGTCATTGAGCG
Organism: Paraburkholderia sp. RL17-373-BIF-A; assembly: GCF_046030175.1. Lineage (NCBI taxonomy): Bacteria > Pseudomonadati > Pseudomonadota > Betaproteobacteria > Burkholderiales > Burkholderiaceae > Paraburkholderia > Paraburkholderia sp. RL17-373-BIF-A. The sequence goes on along the minus strand of NZ_JARESO010000010.1, from coordinate 130,888 downwards.
CATCTCCAGTGTCGATCGGAGTTGGCGCTTTCGCTGTCGACCAGAGTCGGCGGTTCAACGCCTACTCTGGTCCCATGCAAAGCACTTAGTCCGATCCCATTCGTGTTTTACCATGCATGGGCGAGGTTTGCCCACGGTGTATACAGACGGCTTGCTGCCAGGCCCGCGGACCTGCCGCTCAGTGCGGCTCGATCGCAACGACCCGATGCTGCGCTGCGGCGCTCGACGGCAAGCAAGCCGGGCCAACCGGTTCGAAGGTCTTGTACGTCAGGATGAACTCCTGATGACCGAGCGTCTCCGACTTCGAAGCCGCGCCGCGCGACACTGCCACCGTTTGCTCGAACACTTCGCGGCCCACCTCGTCGAGCGTGCCGCGGCCTTCGAGAATGCGGCCTGCATCGACATCCATGTCGCCGGAAAGGTTGCGGTACGTCGCGGGATTCGCGCACACCTTGATCACCGGGGAGATCGCCGAGCCGACCACCGAGCCGCGTCCGGTCGTGAACAGAATCACATGCGCGCCGCAGGCGATCAGTTCGCCGATCTCCGCGTTGTCGCTAATGTTGGGAAAGCCGAAGCGCGGCTCGCCGTCCGGCACCACGTCGAGCAAATACAGGCCGCCGGTCGGCGGAATGTCGCCGGGCTTGATGATGCCGATAATCGGCGACGCCCCGCTCTTCGCATACGCGCCCAGCGATTTCTCTTCCTGCGTGGTGAGTCCGCCATCCGCGTTGCCGACCGCAAAACTGCCGTGGCCGAGAATCGAGTAATAACGCGCCGCCTTCGCGACGCAGGCCACGATCTCATCGCCGAGCGCCGGGCGCGCCGCGCGCGTCTTCATATGGAATTCGCAGCCCACCAGTTCGCCGGTTTCTTCGAAGATGCACGTCGCGCCCGCGTCGATCAGATGATCGAACGCGCGGCCCACCGCCGGGTTCGCGGTGATGCCGCTGGTGCCGTCCGAGCCGCCGCAAATCGTGCCGATCACCAGTTCGCTCAGCGCCATGGGCACTTTCTGCTGCGCGGCGAGTTGCTCGCGCGCGCCACGAATCCAGTCGACGCCGTATTGAATCGTGCTGCGCGTGCCGCCCTTTTCCTGAATCGTCAGCACTTCGACGGGACGGCCGCTCGCGCGCACCACGTCCACCAGATAGTGCTTGTTCATGCTCTCGCAACCGAGCGATACGAACAGCACCGCGCCCACGTTGGGATGCGTGGTGAGCCGCTCGAGCATTTTCTCGGCGTAGCCGTTCGGATAGCAGCCGGGGAAGCCGATCAGATGCACGGGCGGTTCGCGTTCGGCGGAAGGATCGTCGAACGCGTCGAGCGGTTCGCGAAACTGCGTGACGATCTCGCGCGCGACGTGATGCGCGCACTCGACCAGATACGCCACCGCAACCACATTGCGGATGCCCTTGCGGCCGTCGCGGCGCAGATAGCCTTGCAACGCGGGCTGCTGCGATTCGGCAGATGGAGATGCTACGGAAATGTCAGTCATGATCGTTCCAGCGCGGCGCGAGGCCACGTCATTGTGCCCACATCAGTGATGGACGAATTCGTGGCCCGCGTCGTGTGTGTACGTCGGCAGGTAATCGCTTTCGAGATTGTGCGTATGCAGATGCGCACCGCGCGCCACGGCTTCTGTCACGTGACCGATCACTGCGCCGTAGCGCAGCACCTTGTCGTCTTTCGCAAGTTCATGGCGCGCCACCTTGTGGCCGAGTTCGATGGTCTTGGTGAGCGTCACGCGCTCGCCTTCGATCTCGACTTGCGTGCCGCAGTCCAGACGCGCCGCCGCGATCAGGCAGTTGTCGGCGGGGCTGAGCAGGATCAGGCGTGAGTCCGTTTGCAATGGGCGGCTGGTCAAATGAGTTCTCCGAGGTGCGTGCGCATTAGTTTTGACCTTCGCCGCTGGCGAGGCGCGCCACCATCAGCGAGCCCAGGATGATCGCGCCGTAAATCGCCTGAATCCAGAAAGACGGCACTTGGGCAAGCGTCAGCAGGTTCTGCACGACGCCGAGCAGCAGCACGCCGGTGAGCGCGCCGAACATGGTGCCCTTGCCGCCGTCGAGTGAAATGCCGCCGATTACCGCTGCCGCGAACACCGTGAAGATCATGCCGTTGCCCTGGTTTGCGTTGATCGCGCCGACATAGCCGGTCACGATCAGACCGCCCACCGAGGCAAGTATGCTCCCGAGCACGAATACGCCCCACGTGATGCGTTCCACGCGAATCCCCGCCGCGCGCGCCGCTTCCGGGTTGCCGCCGATCGCGTACAACGCGCGCCCCAACCGGTGATAGCGCAGCATGAAGGCCGCAATCGCGAACGCCACCGCCGCGAGCCACACGGACAAAGGCAAGCCGAGCACGATAGTGGTGGCGAGCGCGAAGAACGACGGCGGCATATCGAACAGCGTGCCGCCCTTGGTCGCGCCGACCAGCATGCCGCGCAACACGATCAGCATGGCCAGCGTGACGATGAACGCATTGAGCCGCAAGCGCACTACGAGGAAGCCGTTGATCAAACCGATCACCGCGCCCACCACCACGATGGCGAGCAAGCCGGCCGCCGCCGGCCATTGCATGCCGAAGCCCGCCGACGCCGCCGGCATCACCAGCATCGCGCCCACTGCGGGCGCGATGCCGACCGTCGATTCAAGCGACAAGTCGAACTTGCCGGTCAGCACGATCAGCGACTCGGCGAGCACGACGAGCGCCAACGCCGCCGACGCTCCCAACACGCTGATGAGATTGGCCTTGGTCAGAAAGCTCGGGCTGACAAATGCGCCGATCACGATCAGCAAAGCGAGCGCGGGCAGCAAGGCCAACTCGCGCAGACGCGCGAGTTCAGAGCGCGCGCGTTTGCCGCGTGACGCCTGCGCGGCCAACGGCGGCTGAGCCGCAGCTTGCGCGGTGCCGAATGCAGGACTGGGCACACTATTCTTCATGGAGACTGACTCCTTCAACGGATGCGATCAGGTCGTGGTCCTGCCAACCCGCGGGAAATTCGGCCGCGACACGGCCACGGAACATGACCAGCACGCGGTCACAGGTGCGCAGATCGTCGAGTTCGCCGGACACGACCAGCACGGCCTTGCCCTCTTCGCGCACGCGATCCACGACGGAGAGCAACGCTTCTTTCGATTTCACGTCGACGCCCGCGGTGGGATCGATGAGCACGAGCACGTTGGGATTGGTGGCCAGCGCGCGCGCCATCACCACCTTTTGCTGATTGCCGCCGGACAGACCCGACACGACATGCTCCGGACCTTGCGCGACGATGCCGAGCGCGTCGATCATCTTCTGGCCGAAGGCGTTCTTCTTCGCGGGCGGCGCGATGCCGAACTTGCCGAGCACGCGCGCGATCGTCATCGATGCATTTTCCGCAACCGATTGCGTGAGCACCAAGCCTTCGTGATGCCGATCCTTCGGCACACAGCCGATGCCGTGCGCGAGCGCCGCGGGCACATCGCCAGGCGGCAAGGTTGCGCCGTCCACGCTGATCGTGCCGCGCTTGGCGGCACGCAGACCCGCAATCGCTTCAGCTACGCTCGTGCGGCCGCTGCTCGTCGCGCCGGTCAAGCCGACGACTTCGCCGCGCTTGACGGTGAACGACACGCCTTCGTAATCGGCGCCGGCCAATTCTTTAATTTCCAGCGTGACCGCCGTGTCTGCGGGCAACGCGCCGCGCGCCGCCGCATCGGCGACGGCGAGACCGCCGCGTTCGCCGGTCATCGCTTCGATCAACTGCTCGCGCGGCAACGCGGAAACCGGCGCGCTGACGATATGCCGCGCGTCGCGCAGCACCGTCACGGCCTGGCAGATTTCATAGACTTCCTGAAGATGATGCGAGATGAAGAGGAACGTCACGCCCTCGCGCTGCAACTCGCTGATGCGCCGGAACAGGCGCTTGATCTCGTCGCCGTCGAGCTGCGCGGTCGGTTCGTCGAGAATGATGAAGCGCGCGCCGTACGACAGCGCGCGCGCAATCTCCACCAGTTGCCGCGCTTCCACTGACAGATCGCCGGCGCGGGCATCTTCGCGCACGTCGATCTTCCAGTGATCGAGCAACGCGCGCGCGTCGCGCCGCATGGCTTGCCAATCGATCACGCCACCGCGCAACGGCTGCCGGTTGATGAACAGATTCTCCGCGACGCTCAGATCGCGGATGATGGTCGAATGCTGATAGACGCACGCCACGCGCTCGCGCCACGCGTCGCGATTCGCGATCGACGGCGCGGCCGCGCCGCTGAAACGCACCTCGCCGGTGTCGGGCTTGCGCAGGCCGGTGAGGATCGACACCAGCGTCGATTTACCCGCGCCGTTGCGCCCGACGAGCGCATGCGACTCGCCGGGCATCACGCGGATGCTCACGTCGTTCAGAGCGGCCGTCGAGCCGAAGCGTTTGGTGACCTCAAGCGCTTCGACCACGGGCACGGAGGGCGTGAGCTCGCTCATTTGACCGTGTTACCCCACAAGGCTTTGTCGTCGACGTTCGATTTCGTCACGAGCGGTGCGGGCAATTGGTCTTCCAGAATGCCGGGCGCCAACTGGATGATGTTGCTGCCGTGATCGGTCGGGCCCGGCTTGAAGGTCTGACCTGCCAACGCCGCCTTGATATAGAACAGGCCGTATTTCGCGTACGAGTCGGCGGGCTGCGACACGGTCGCGTCGATATCGCCGCGGCGGATCGCCTCGAATTCCTGAGGAATGCCGTCGTTGCTGACGATCACGACGTGTTTCGCATCGCCGGCGGGAAACAGCATCTGCTTGCGCCGCAAGGTTTGCAGCGTCGGCGACAGATAGACGCCGCCTGCCTGCATGTAAATGCCCTTCACGTCGGGATTCGCGGTCAGCAAGCTGTCGAGCGCGGTAGCCGCGACGTCGCCTTTCCAGGCTGCGGGAATCTCCAGCACCGACACGCCAGGATAGCCCTTCATGCAAGAGCGGAATGCTTCAGACCGGTCGCGCCCGTTGACCGATGCCAGGTCGCCCATGATCTGCACGACCTTGCCGGACTTCACGTGCTCGCCGATGTACTTGCACGCCTTCTCGCCGTACGCATGATTGTCGGCGCGCACCACCATCGCGACCTTGCCTTGCGTCGGCGCGACGTCCACGGCGACGACCGGCACATTCCGCGCCGCGGCGGCGTCGAGCGCACGGCTGATTGCGGCCGAATCCAGCGGGCCGACCACGATGCCCTTCGCACCGAGGTTCAGCAGGTTGTTCATGTCCGTGATCTGCTGGACAGGATCGCCATTCGAATTGACCGGCGCGAGGATATCGAGGCCGCTCTCCTTCGCATATTTGGGCAGATAGTTGTTGTACGACTGCCAGAACGGCGACGTCAGCAGCGGCAGACCGAGGCCGATCTTGCCGGTGTCGGCGGCTTGCGCGGCGCCCGTCACACCGAGTCCGGCGAGGCACGCAGCGGCTGCAACCGCGGACAACGAACTGCGGAACAAACGGCGGGCCGTGAGCGGCCCTTTCGTGAACGACATGGTTGTCTCCTGTGTCGATGGGACTCAGCGCTTTAGCACTGACTCCCATCCCATACACGATGGTTGTTGTGGGAACTGCGTGAACCCGGCTGCGGGGCCCGGCACTTCGTCCAGCGCTTTCTAATCGATTCGTGTGAGTATTGGCGTGCGCTCATTCACCAATGAACGTATTATTCATATACGGACTTTTTTAAGTCAAGGCATGTACACTGCATTAGCCGTCCGTGTTTTCCCTGGACGAACGCCACCTCTACGAGATTCGTCACGCACTTACACTCACGCGCCACATAATGAGAACAGCCCAAGGAACCTCGCTCACGATGGACGCAGACGACAAAGACGACGCCGACCGCTACCGCGCCCCGGCGCTCGACAAAGGCCTCGACATCCTCGAACTGCTCGCCGAGCAGAAGGAAGGACTGACGCGCGCCGAAATCACCAAGCTGCTCGGACGCAATGCGAGCGAGATGTATCGCATGCTCGAACGGCTGGTCGCGCGTCAGTACGTGGTGCGCTCGGCGGCGGGCGACCGGTATTCGCTCAGCCTCAAGCTGTACGCGCTCGCCCACCGTCATCCGCCGATGAACCGTCTGATCTCCGAAGCGCTGCCGCTCATGCAGCGCTTCGCCGACGCTGCCGAACAGTCGTGTCACCTCGTGGTGTACGACCGCGGCAATCTGCTGGTGATCGCGCAGGTGGATGGTCCCGGTACGTGGGGCATCTCGGTGCGGCTCGGTTCGCGCGTCGGCCTGATCGATACGGGTTCGGGCCGCGTGATGCTGGCGTTTCAAAGCATCGAGCAGCGCGAACAGATGCTGGCCGAACACACCAAGGTGAAGGGCGAGGTCACCATCGATCGCGCCGCGCTCGAGCAGGCCTGCGAGCGGATTCGCACGGCGGGTTTTTCGCAGAAGGACAGCCAGCAGACGTTCGGCGTGACCGACGTCACGTTTCCGATCCAGGGTCCGTCCGGTCAGGCGATCGCGGTCCTCACGTGTCCGTATTTGCGGCGTATCGACGAATACGTCGCGCCGACGCTTGAAGCCGCCACCGCGCTCTTGCGCGAGACCGTCCAGGCGCTGTCGATGTTTCACGAGAACGCCGCCTAGCGCGTCATGCAGGCAAGCGAACCCGCGCGGCGGCTCGTCGAAATTCGATGGCTCGCGCACATGGTTTAGAATGGCGACCCTCTCAAAAATCACGCCGCATGGGTTCGCTCATGCGCGCTCATCGATAAGCAATGGCGAAACTTCTGACCGATTCCGAATTCCAGCGTTTTTCCGAGCTCCAGCAGAAGCAGTCGAGCTTCACGATCACGCCTGAAGAAGCCGACGAACTGCGCGACATCGTCGCTCATGCGCAAAAGCGCCGCGACGACCGCGCGGCGGCGATGCAAAGCATCGAGACGTTCATTCAGCAATTCGACATCAGCCCGGACGAGCTGTTTTCGCCGGAGCAGATCGGCGAAGCCGCGCGCACGTACGGCCTGATTCCGGCCGCGAAGAAAGAGCGGGTGCTGCCGCCGCAATTCACGTTCAACGGCAAGCCGTATCAGTGGACGACGCGCGCGCTGCCGGACGATATTCGCGTGCCGTTGTTCGATGCCTTCAAGGCGGGTGAATCGGTGAAGTCGTTTATTGCGACGCCGAAGGATGCGAGCCGTTGCGCGGCGACGATTGCGCGGTTGGAGCGTGAGACGGGGGCGGTTTATGGGGATGCGTGGTTGGAGGAGTTGGCGGTGACGCGTGATCAGGTCGACGCCGCTGCGGAGAAACTCGCGGCGTAAGTCTGAGAACCCTGTTATCGCGGGTGGCACTCCATACGCGTACGACAAGAAAGGCGGCTGCGTGCCGCCTTTTTCTTTTGAGCGCGGGTGTGGTGGGTGGGCGTTGTCGCCGCGATTCGATCCCGCTAGAAGATCGTTGATACGGTAACCCACGTCTGTTGGCGAGCCGTTTGCGCCAAGGGATGCCCCGCGCGCATCGCGTAACTCAATTGCGCGGCCACACGCTTGCCGCTATAGCTTGCGTCGATGCCATACCCTTGCAACCGCACGAAGGCGCCCGGTATCGGACTGCGAAATGGTCGTCTTGTTGCCCTGCGTTTTGATGGCGCCGGCGCCCGCCGCCACGACACCGCCGTCGACGGCCCAAGCGGTATTCGCGCAACCCAACGCCGCCATCAACATTGCCAGCATGAGCGCCAGCCGGTAGTCTAGTTTCCCCGTGCCCTGGTGAGTCTCGCGGGTACGTTTCTTGTGATTCATTTGTTGACCTGTTAAGAGAGCTAAATAAAATCCCACCCGAGCAACAATTCGCTGGATACACCTATGCGGATACTCGGAGCCAGAAAGTAACCCGGCCGTAAGAGTCTATGTAAGCTCCCGTTTACAAGGCTTGAGAAACGTCTGAAGGTTGGATAGTTTTGTCGTTTTGCGGAGTGCGTGTGGCACCCACTACGGCCGACTCAAAAGGCCGCCGCAACATCGACACGCGCTGACGCGATCTCCCGAAATTTCCTCCGCGACCGTTCTTATCGCCGCCGTCGCTCGGTCAGTTAGCCGCTGGCTCATCGAGCGCCATTCTGAAGCCGACCACACCCGGATCCTCCGTCCGCGTAATCGTGAAACCGCAGGCTTTGGCGAGTCCGATCATCGGGGTATTTTCACGCAGCGCCTCGCCGACCAGCCAGTGGATGCCGCGCACCCGCGCATATTTGATGATCCGGTCCATCAGCAATTGGCCGAGGCGCCGGCCTTTCTGATCCGAGCGCACCGCCACCGCGAACTCAGCGGTTTCGTTGTCGGGATCGGCGACCGCGCGCACCACGCCCAGCGTCCGGGTGAAGCCTTCTTCGCTTTGCACGGTGGCGATCAGCGCCATTTCGCGGTCGTAGTCGATCTGCGTCATGCGCGCGAGCTGCGAGTGGTCGAAGCTGCCCACCGCGCCGAAAAACCGCAGACGCAAATCTTCCGGGGTCATCGCTTCGACGAAGTCATGGTGCGCGGCCTCGTCTTCCGGACGGATCGGCCGCACCGTCACCCGCGCACCCTGCCAGTCCAGCGTCTCTTCGAAGCGGCGCGGGTACGGCACGATCGCAAGGCGGCTGCGCGTCGGCGCGACGGTTAGCGTGGGATCGACGACTATCACGTGATCGCGGTACACCCTAAGCGTCAGCGCAAGACCGACGAGTTCCTTGACGTCGCATACGGCTTGCGAGAGCGCCGTCAGTGCGGCCAGCGCCGGCTCCGGCGCAACCAACCGCGCGTACGGCGAACGCGTGACGATGTCGCGCGCGAGCATCGGATTGAGCGGCGGCAGGCCGTAGACGCGCAGCGGTTCGGACACACCGTCAGCCGATGGCGCCGTGAAGCTGAAGACAGGGCCGAAGTTGTCGTCATCGTGGAGTTCGACAGCGATATCGACGACGGGCCTGGTAGACGAGTCGGCGCTTCCTTCCGGGCAGTCCGGCGACTTCGGTGCAGCCGACGACGCTGCCGTTGTGGCTTTCACCGCGCGCTGCGCGCTCGCTTGCCGTTGACTTCGCCCTTGCGCCGAACCAGCGGTAGCGCTCGGCGCCTCCTCCTGGCCCTGCCCCTGTCCTTGCGCGAAACCAGCCGTAGCGCCCAACGCTGGTTCCTGCCGCTGTCCTTGCGCGGAATCTGTCGCGGCACCCTGCGCCGATCCCCGTGCGACGTCTTGCGCAGCGTCCCCCGCCCCGCCCTCGCTCGCACTTCCGCCTCCCGCTTCCACCCGCAACCCGAAACGCCCCAGAAACCGCGCCGCCGCCTCGCCGGTTAGTTGGTGCTCACCTGCGCCGAGCACCGCGCGCGCCTGAGCTTGCGCCGCGTCGATGCATTCGGGAATTTGCGCCGGCAAGCCCTCCGGCGTCTGCATCAGCAGTTCGCGCCCCATCCGGTAATCGACCAGCCGCGCGAAGGCGCGCGCGAGGCGCTGCGGCGTCGTATGAACCGGGATGCCCTGTGCGTGCAGCGCGTCGCGCGTGGCGGCATCCACGCCGCCGAAGAAGCACGCGAGCAAGCCGCGATAAGCGAAACGCTGATTCGCGATCAAGGCCTGCGCCACTTCGCCGACTGGCGCGCCATGCGTCGACGCGTGAACCACGAAGGCCGTGCCGGTGCTGCGATGATCCGCGAGCAGTTTGAGCGCCGCGCCGAAATGCTCTGGACGCGCATCGTCGCCAAGTTGCAGCGGATTGCCGCCGACCGCGTACGGCAAAGTCTGCTTCAAGGCATCCGATGCTTCATCGGGCCACGGCGCGAGCGTGTCGCCGGCCGCGGCAAAGGCGTCGCAGGCGAGCGTGGCCAAGCCGCTGTCGCTCGTAATCAGCGTGGCCGTCGCGCCCGCCGCCACGCGGCCCACGCCGAGCGTCTCGATCTCGTCGAGCAGATCGTCGAGCGCATCGACCCGCACCATGCCGGCGCGGCGGAACGCTGCGGTATAGAGGCCGTCCGCAGGATCGGCGCGGCCGGAGCGTAGCGCCAGCACCGGTTTGTTGCGCGCCGCCGCGCGGGCCGCCGACATGAACTTGCGCGCCGCTCGCACGGTATCCAGTTCGAGCAGGATGGCGCGCGTGCCGGGGTCGCTAGCCAGATAATCGAGCACGTCGCCCGCGTCCACGTCCGCTTCGCCGCCGAGCGCCACGGCGTGCGAGAAACCGAGGCCGCGCGCATGCGCCCAGCCGAGCACGGCATTGGTCAGCGCGTTCGACTGCGACACCCACGCGACGCCGCCCGCCTTCACCGTGCACGACGGCGCGCCCAGATGCGCGCGCAATGCCGGCGACACCACGCCGAGACTGCCAGGCCCGACGATCCGCAGCAGATTCGGGCGCGCGGCCGAGAGCGCGTGCCGCAGCGCGAGCCGGTCTTCATCGCAGCGCACCTCGCCGACGATAATCGCCGCGCGCGTGCCCAATCCGCCGAGCTTGTGGATGATCCCCGGCCACGTCGCCGGCGGCGTGCAGATCAGCGCGACCGTGGGCGCTTCCGGCAGGTCGCCGGGGTCGCCGATCACGGCATGGTCGCCGAGCGTTTCGTATTTCGGATTGACCGGCCACAGCGGGCCTTCGAAGCCCCCTTCCAGCACGCGCGCCCACACCATCGCGCCAGTGCTGCCGGGCCGCTCGGAAGCGCCGATCACGGCGACGGATTTGGGTCGAAACAAGGCGTCGAGATTGCGAACGGTCACGGGCGCTCCGAAGACGGGGGAAGGCGAGCCGGCTCGGCGGCCGGGCGCGCGTCTCGTCAGCATAGGCGAAGTTGAGCGCTCGCGCGGCGCTTCTCCTCGAACGCCGGGCAGGCATCCCGGTCGCGGTCGACGGCTCAGGGCCCGCCACGGATATTTCTTATCGAGATCAAGCAAAACGACGGGCGCCAATGCGACAATCTTCCGGCCGCCACGATGGCCGTTTCCGGTTGAAAAATCGCCGGCCGATGGCGGTTCGGATCGCGCGTGCAGGAGACAAACGCGCGGCTGGCGACGCACCACAACCAGAGTCCGCAGTCCGACCATCTTCCGGCCGAATCGCGCACGATTAAAAGTAACAGAAGGTGATTTATGCGGCGCTTGCCATCGCTGATCGCGTTGCGCTTCTTCGAAGAAACTGCTCGTCACATGAGCTTCAATCGCGCGGCCATTGCGCTGTGCGTGACCCAAGGCGCGGTGAGCCGGCAAATCAAGCTGCTCGAAGAATCGCTCGGCGCGAAACTGTTCGAGCGCGACCACAAAGGCATCCGTCTGACGCAGGCGGGCCTGCAATTGCTGCCATGCCTGTCCGAAGCCTTCGACACGATCGAGCGTGGCTATCGCCAAATCACGGCCGCCAAGGGGCGGCGGCGTCTCGTGCTCGCTCTGCCGCCCACTTTCGCCACGCAATGGTTTTCGCCGCGGCTGGGTTCGCTCGCGGTGGAATTGCCCGACGTCGAACTATCCGTTCGCACCGAGGCGCACGGCGACTTTCACTGCCAGATTCGCTTCGGCCGCCAGGCGCTGCCGGATGCGCACTCCGAATTGCTGATGATGGAGCGCCACGTACTCGTGGGCGCGCCCCGCCTGCTCGGTCAACCGCTCGACGCGCTACTCCAACGCATGCCGGCGCTGCACGTGCTGCACAACGACGCCCGGCTGGAATTGTGGCCTAACTGGCTGGCCAAGGCGGGCATGCCCGCGCGTTACGCGGACAACGGCATCGAGTTCTCGACGCTGGAGCAGGCGATTCGCGCGGCAAGTAAAGGCGCGGGGCTGGCGGTCGTCGACCGGAATATGATCGTCGAGGAACTGGCGGACGGCAGTCTCGCGCAGTTTTCCGATGTCGAAGTGAGCGGGCCGTTCGGGTACTGGCTCGATATTCCCCAGCGGCATGTGGGGCTCGAACATGTGCAGGCTCTGGCGGGGTGGATGCGGGAAGAAGTGTTGAAGCTGGGGTGAGCGTTGATGATTTTGTCGGCAGCCGTACGGGCGTCAATACAAAAGGCCTCGTTTTCGACGAGGCCTTCTGATTTGCGTTGCCTTGCTTTGCGCTCGGGACCAGCGCAGCGGATTTACATCGCCTTCTTGAACGGCGCGCCCGAGTGCTCGCGCAATTCGTTGAACACGATCTTCGGCCACGCCTTCTGCGCGACTTCGATTTCCGACACGTGCGAGGCCAGATACGTCGGTGCGTCGGACGCGTCGAGCGCGATCCGTGCCGCGTACGAATCGGTGAAGCGACGCAGCTCGGCTGCATCGTCGCAGGTTACCCAGCGCGACATGCGATAACGCGCCGGCGCCATGCGGACGTCGACCTTATATTCCGTCGACAAACGGTGCGACACCACTTCGAACTGCAGTTGGCCGACCGCGCCGAGAATCATCGGGCCGCCCACTTCCGGACGGAACACCTGAATCGCGCCTTCTTCGCCGAGTTGCTTGAGCGCCTCGCCGAGCTGCTTGGCGCGCATCGGATCGACCACTTCCACGGTCTGGAAAATTTCCGGCGCGAAGAACGGCAGGCCGACGAATTGCAACTGCTCGCCTTCGGTCAGCGTATCGCCGAGACTCAGCGTGCCATGATTCGGAATACCGATGATGTCGCCCGGATACGCTTCGCTCACCGTCTCACGACGCTGCGACAGGAACGTCACCACGTTGTTAGCGCGGAAGGTTTTGTTCGAACGCGTCACCTTGACGGCCATGCCGCGCTCGAAACGTCCTGAGCACACGCGGATGAACGCCACGCGGTCGCGGTGCGCCAGGTCCATGTTCGCCTGCACCTTGAACACGACGCCGGTGAATTTCGGCTCGTCCGGCATAACCGGACGCTGCACCGTCATACGCATGGACGGCGGCGGCGCCAGATCGACCAGCGCGTCGAGAATTTCCTTCACGCCGAAGTTGTTGATCGCCGAGCCGAACAGCACCGGCGACTGCTGGCCGGCCAGGAACTGCTCACGATCGAAATCGGGCGTCGCGCCGGTGATCAGATCGATCTCTTCTTTCGCCTTGACCCAGCTATGGCCGAAGCGGCGTTCGCCTTCCTCGTCGCTCAGCGCCTGCAGCGTTTCGACTTCGCCGCCCGCTTTGTCCTGCCCGGCGCGGAACAGGCGCACCTGGTCGCGCTGGATGTCGTAGACGCCCTGAAACTCCTTGCCCATGCCGATCGGCCACGTGAACGGCACGGCGGCCACGCCCAGATGCTGTTCGATTTCGTCGAGCAGTTCGAGCGGCTCGCGCACTTCGCGGTCGAGCTTGTTGATGAAGGTGACGATCGGCGTCTTGCGGCTGCGGCAGACTTCGAGCAGCTTGAGCGTTTGCGCTTCGACGCCGTTCGCGCCGTCGATCACCATGACGGCGGCGTCGACCGCGGTCAGCACGCGGTACGTGTCTTCAGAGAAGTCTTCGTGGCCCGGCGTGTCGAGCAGATTGATGACGGCGTCGCCGTACTCGAACTGCATCACCGAGCTCGCCACCGAAATGCCCCGCTGCTTTTCGATCTCCATCCAGTCGGACGTCGCGTAGCGGTTGCTCTTGCGGCCCTTCACGGTGCCGGCGATCTGGATCGCGCCCGAGAACAGCAGCAGCTTTTCGGTGAGCGTGGTCTTACCCGCGTCCGGGTGGGAAATGACCGCGAACGTGCGGCGGCGTTTGAGTTCGGAGACTGACATCGGGTCTGGCGACAAATAGGGTTCGGGCACTGCCGGCCACGGCGGGCGGCGGTTTGCGTTTCCGCTCCACCTGGCAAAGCACGCCGGGCGGGGAAACGGACGGGTAGACGCGGCTCGCGCGGCGGATCCGGGCCACGCGGCGGCAGATGCCGCGCGTTAGCGGTAAATAGTGCGGGGATGCCGGGTTGGAACAGCGCCGGGACGAATGATACACGTCTGCGCGGGGACAGATGGAATCCCGCAGTGAAAACGGCTTAGGCGCGCGGCCTGGCTATTGATAACTCATCGTAAAGATAGCTGTCGCCCGAGCCGCTCCGGCAACCACGGGCGCAACACCCAGCCGGTAGTACTGCAAGAAAAACTGAAACGACATATTGCCTGTCGTGCTCGACGTAAGCGGAAGTGCCACATCCAGTGTAATCGGCGACTGCGACGCATCCAGCAATTGAACACCGATGCCCGTTGCCGAACCTGCGTTCGCCAGGACTGAGGCGACGCCAGAATTGCCCGACGTCGAACTGAAGGTCACCGAGACCTTCACGCCGGACTGGCAGTTGAGGCCCAGAGAAAACGGTGTCTTTGCGGCGACTGAGCCGGCAGTCGGAAACATCGCCGGGTTGATCGTCGCGAGAGGAATTGTCTGGTTCGCGCTCGCGGCAGTCACCGAGCAGGTGACACCTCGCACGGGTGTGTTTGAGACGGTCATAGTGTCAGCGCCGTTGTTGAGCGTATACCCGGTGTTCAGGACGCCGGTGTTGTAGCTCGCGCCCGTAATTGATCCGCCAGTGACAGGACCCGTTTTGACGAGTTCAAACGTTCCTGAAACATTAAAGCTGCCGTCGCTGCCGGTAGTTCCGAGTTGGGAATCGGTAGAGCATGCGCCCGTTCCGACCATCGGTTTGCCGTTAGCATCGCGCATCCTCATGCCAACCCCCGCGACGTTCGTTGGATAAACACCCGTCATGCCGGACACCGCTGTCCCGCTCCCTGGGCAAGCAACTATCGGTTTGTTGAAAAGCGTACTCAGGGAACACTTTCCAATGATGGTGAATCTCTGAACCGTACCGGGAATCGCATCGCCAACGGCAGTTGAATCCGAGACGATAGATTAAGAAAAATCCCAGATTTCAGTGGGTAGTCCGTCGAGTTGAATGAAAAGCAGGTTTTTCCGTTGGCTCGCCTTGACTTTCAGGCGGTCCAAAACAAAAAGAACCCGCCGCATCGTTGCCGATGCGGCGGGTTCTTTACAGCGTTAGCGCGCGTTAAGCGCCGCTAGCTTCGTTCAACGTCAGATGCTTCGTTTCCGGCGCCCACGCAATCGACACCACCATGCCGATCAACAGCACCGCCGCGAGGGCCATCATCGTGATATGGAAGCCCAGATGCACGATGCCGAGCGGCAGCAGAAACGTTCCGATCGCCGAGCCGAGACGACTGCACGCAATCGCCAACCCGACGCCGCACGCGCGCACCTCGGTGGGAAAACACTCGGGCGGAAACACGCCGACGAGATTCGAGAACGCCGACATGGTGAGCGTGAAAATCCCAAACGCGACGATCATGCCGAGCGTCGCCGACTCCGGCAGCAAACTCAACGCGATCAGCGAAACGCACGTCACCGCAAACGAGCCGATCAGGAACACGCGCCGCGGAAGTTTGATCGTCAGCCAGATGCCGATCAACGCGCCGAGCACGAGAAACCCGTTCAACAGAAAATCCGCGCTCGAATCGTTGTTCAAATGAATCGCCTTCAGAATGGTCGGCAAAAACGTATAAACGGCGAAGTAAGGAATGACGAGACACACGAAGAAAGCACAATTGAAAATCGTGCGGCGGATCAGATCCGCCTTGAACAGACGCATGAAACCGCCCGCCGATTGCGCGTGCTCATCGTGACCGCCATCCAGAATGACGTTCGCGCCGAAGTGCTTCAGCACGATCGACTTCGCTTCCGCCGTGCGGCCTTTGCCATGCAGCCAGCGCGGCGACTCCGGCGTGCCCATGCGCAACACGAGAACGATCAACGCCGGCACACCCGCCGATGCCAGCAACCAGCGCCATGCATCCGGCGAGGCATCGGCGTAGTGCATGCCGAGCACATTCGCCACCACGTAGCCGATCGTCCACACCACGCTGAACGAGCCAAGCAAGGTCCCGCGATGTTTGCGTGGCGAGAATTCCGCGAGAATCGCATGGCCCACCGCAAAATCGCCTCCCATGCCGAAGCCGATCAACACACGCAGCAAACACAGTTCGAGCGGCGAGCGCACATAGAACTGCGCGAATGCGGCCGCTGTGATGATCAGAAAGCTCAGCAAGAAAATCTTCTGGCGTCCCATGCGGTCCGACAGCCAGCCGAACACCAGACTACCGATAAAAATGCCCATCAACGCGGAACTGCCGATCATGCCCATCCAGAACGCGTCGAGCGGCATCTGGCGATTCAGCGACGCGAGCGCATAGCCGATCGTGCCGAGCGCGAAACCTTCAGTGAAGTGCGCGCCGAACGTCAGCCCGGCGATCTTGACGTGAAAGGCGTTCAGCGGAACGTCGTCGAGAGGAATGGGGCCGTGCGCGGATGCCGCTGCCGCCGGCAAAGTGGGGGCGAGGCCGAGAGTGGCCGCCTGCATATCCTGATTGCTCACGCTGTCTCCTTCGTTAGTATGGATCGCCGGGCGTGGCCGGCGTGTCGCCGCGCGCCCGATTGCGTCGTCCGCCGGTGAGTCATGCGTGTGCATGACGTACGGCGGACGCGCGGTGTGAAGATCAGCGTCCGAGGCCGCCCATCATCATGTACTTCAGTTCGGTGTATTCATCGAGCCCGTACTTCGAGCCTTCGCGACCGAGACCCGATTGCTTGACGCCGCCGAACGGCGCGACTTCGGTGGACAGAATCCCTTCGTTGATGCCGACCATGCCGCTTTCCAGCGCTTCGCCGACGCGCCATGCGCGAGCCAGGTCGCGTGTGTAGAAATATGCGGACAAGCCGAATGGTGTGTCGTTAGCCGCGGCGATGGCTTCCGCTTCGGTCTTGAAACGGAAACACGCGGCTACCGGTCCGAAGGTTTCTTCCTCGGCGATCAGCATTGAATTGTTGGCGTCGACCAGAACGGTCGGCTCGTAGAAGGTGCCGCCGAGCATGTGCGGCTTGCCGCCGGTCAAGATCTTCGCGCCCTTCTCCAATGCATCGGCCACGTGCGTTTCGACCTTCCTCAGCGCGGCCTGATTGATCAACGGACCTTGTTCGACTTCGCCTTGCAGCGCGTTGCCGACGCGCATCTTGCGCACCGCTTGCGTCAACGCGGACGTGAACGCGTCGTAGATGCCGTCCTGTACGTAGAAGCGGTTGACGCACACACACGTCTGCCCGGTATTGCGGAATTTCGAAGCCATTGCGCCTTGCACGGCGGCGTCGAGATCCGCGTCGTCGAATACGATGAAGGGCGCGTTGCCGCCGAGTTCGAGCGACAACTTCTTCAGCGTGTCCGCCGACTGCTTTGCCAGCAGTTTGCCGACGCGCGTCGAGCCGGTGAACGACAGCTTGCGCACCACGTCGGATTCCGTGAGCGCGCCGCCGATCGCCACGGCATCGCCGGACACGATGTTGAATACGCCGGGCGGAATGCCTGCCTCGCCGGCCAGTACCGCCAAAGCAAACGCGGACAACGGCGTTTCTTCCGATGGCTTGAGCACCATCGTGCAGCCGGCCGCGAGCGCGGGGCCGGCCTTGCGCGTGATCATGGCGAGCGGGAAATTCCACGGCGTGATTGCCGCAACCACGCCGACCGGTTCGCGCGTCACAATGATCTTCGCATTCGGATTGGGACTCGGGATCACGTCGCCGTACGCGCGCTTCGCTTCTTCCGCGAACCATTCGAAGAAACTGGCCGCATAGCCGACTTCGCCGCGCGCTTCTGCAAGTGGCTTGCCTTGCTCGAGCGTCAGCAGTTCGGCAAGCGCGTCGCGATTCTCGAGCATCAACTCGCCCCAACGTTTGACGCGGGCGCTACGTTCCTTTGCAGTCAGCGAACGCCATGCGGGAAACGCACGCTCGGCAGCCGCGATGGCCTGCGCGGTTTCCGCCGCGCCGCCTTTGGCCACTTGGGCGACCACCTCGCCGGTCGCGGGATTCAACACGGCATATGTGTCGGCGCCTTCGTACCACTCGCCGCCAATGTAATGCCCCGTGCGAAGAAATTCGTTCATGCGGCCTTCTCCAGGGTTTCGACGAACACGCCTTGTGCAAAGCGCGCTTCGCGCGCAATGCGTTTGCCTGCGGTGTAGTCGTTGATCAGATCGCACGGCGTGTAGTTGCGTTCAAGCTCGAACAGTTCGTCCGCCGAAAGCGTCGTGCCGAGCGCGGCGAGCGCGCTGTCGAACTGCGCCGGCGTATCCGCACCGACCAGCATGCTTGCGACGCCGCCCTGGTTCAGCACCCACGCCTGCGCGATCTGTGCGGCGGAAACGCCACGCCGCGAGGCCACGCGCGCCACCGACGCTGCAATCTCGCGCGAAGCCGCATCGCCGTACATTTGCGCGGTGAAGAAGTCGGTCTGATTGCGCGTCGAATTCGGATCGCACGTGAGCAGCCCGCGCGCCAGCGGACTGAAGACGGACACGCCGACGCCCTGATCCTGGCAATACGGAATCATCTCGCGCTCTTCCTCGCGGTACGCCAGGTTCAACTGCAATTGCATATTGATCGGCTTGTGCCAGCCGTTGCGCTCGCAGACCTGCATGATCTTGGCGAACTGCCATGTGTACATGGTCGAGACGCCGATATAGCGAGCCTTGCCGGCGCGCACGATATCGTTGAGCGCGCCCATGGTTTCTTCGACCGGCGTATTCACGTCGAAAAAATGCAGCATGTAGATGTCGACGTAATCCATGCCGAGGCGCTTGAGCGAACCGTCGATGCCGTCCATGATGTGCTTGCGCGAATGGCCGCCGGCGTTCTGATACGCGCCCATGTCATAACCGACCTTGGTGGCCACGACCATTTCCTCGCGTCGCGCGAGACGCTTCAGAATTCGGCCGACCACTTCTTCGCCCACGCCGGTCGAATAGAAATCGGCGAGGTCGATGAAGTTGACGCCTGCTTCGAGCGCATGACGAACAATCGGCTCGCTTTGCGCTTCGTCGAAAATCCACGGCTTCCATTGCGGCGTGCCCATGTTCATCGTGCCGAGGCACAGACGCGAAACCTTCAGACCGGATTGGCCGAGGCGAATGTATTCCATAGTGCGTGTCTCCTTCCTGATCGCATCCGGCAGCGCGGACGGTTAGTTGCGCATGAGCACTCACCGGCCGCGCTGCGTGCCATTAACGTTGCTTCGGTGTGTAGAACGGGTTCGATACGTCGCGCGCGGCGGCGAAGACTTCATCGCGATGCGGCAGGCCCTTCATCGCCGCGAGGATTGCGTTCTTGCATGCGCGGTAGTTGTTCTCGAAGACGGCGTCGAGATTGTCGGTCGACGGGTTGACCCAGTTCGCCGACACCACCACCCAGTCGTTTTCCGCTTCGGGCGGCAGCGTGCCGTTCTCCAGCGACTCGGCCACCGCCTTCGCGATGCCGGCTTGCGAGGCGCCCCACGTCGCGTTGCCGTGGAAGTCGCTGCCGATCTGCGCCTTGTTCACATACAGCGTGAGCGGCTTGGTCGGCACGCCCGGGCGCGCAATCACGACGAACGGCGCGTGGCCCGCCGAAGGCGTCGCCAATGCGGTAGCAAAGGCCTGCCCGGCGGGACCGTTGCGCGGCCCGACCAGCACGTTGATGTGCGCGAGATTGACGCCGGGGCCTTCGAATCCTTCGCCGATAAAGAGTTGTTTGTCCGTCGATGCGCTCATGGTCTTTCCGTCGAGGTTGAGTGGATGACCGATTGTGACGTTCGGCATCCGCGACCATGTATCGATGAGTTTTGATGCGGGGTATGAGAGGAACTCAACTCCGGGTTAGTCCCGAGCGCAGTAGCCTGCGCGTATCGGGAAGCGCAAAGGTGAGGGTTTTCGGGACCACAGCATGTGCGTCCTCGAATCGCAGCAAACGGTGAGCGTGCCGACCGTTAGTCGCGCACCTGCGCAGCGGAAGTCTGCACAGCGTCGAATGCGTTAGACGCAACTGAGAGAGACTTAAGGGTCGGCTGCAGCGATTCTTCGCAGAGCCTGGGAACGCCCGCCAGCAAAGGCCGGCGTGGGTTTCGGAGAAAGTGGGTCAGTCACGGCGGCCTGCGGCGGCAAGCTTGCCGCAAGGTGCGTGATTCGATAAAACCAGGCTCACCGAAGCAACCAGGCTTTGAGTTGGCCACGTGGCCGAGCTCACGACTCACGCGACAGGTTCACGCGAAAGGTGAGCGTTTTCGGGACCTGCTCAGCGGTGCGAGAAAAATCGCCCGCGACATCACTTTAGACAATCCGGTGCATGACTCACGCGCACGTCATGCGCCGAAGCACTTCAACCTTCGATCAGAAAGCGCTCGCGATTCTTGCCTACGAGCCAGGCGGGCGAACGGCCGCGGCCGCTCCAGGTCTCGCCGGTTTTCGGGTTGCGATACTTGGCGACCGAAGGCGTTTTGCGGGCTGCGGTGCCCTTGTTCGTGAAACCCAGTTCTTCAGCAGTCAGGTCGTACTCGGCCACCTTCTGCTTGATCTCGGCGATCGCCTGGGCAACTTCCTTCTCGCGCGCCGCCGCGACTTCCTTGTGGAGTTTTTCGAGCTGGGCAGTCAACTGCTTGTACGAGGCCATGACGGGTACTCCGATCATTTTGACGAGAACTGAAGTGCGGACACTATCAGACGAATAAATTGCCGGATAGAGAAGCCCGACACCGCGAGCGGATAACACGCTTAAAAGACGCTGGCCAGGACACGGCCGGTTCGCTCAATCGTCAATTGCATCGTACACGCGGCGTTCGAAGTCCACTGTCATTGAAAACGGTTCGACGGAGCGCCTTTGAATCAGCATCAGACCGATCAGGTCTTCCACCGGATCGGCGAACCAGCTGGTGCCATACGCACCCGGCCAGCCGAACGAGCCCATCGAGCGATAGCCGAGCGGCAACTGCTGCGCCGGATCGTCGACGATGGACACGCCGAGGCCGAACCCCTGGCCTGCCCACAGCGCATGACCGAAGGCCGACACGCGACGTTGGTCGCGCGTCAGAAAATTCGAGCGCATCAGATCGACCGAGCGGTGCGACAGCAAACGCGTCGTGCCGACCCGTCCGCGGCCAAGCAGCAGTTGCGCGAATTGCAGATAGTCCTGCGCCGTCGAAACCAGCCCGCCGCCGCCGCTCTGAAAGCGATCCGGGTTCGCCCACCGACTCGACGACGGATGGTCCTCCACGATACGCCGCCGCGTGCCCTGTTCGACGCCATAAGCCGTGGCCAGCCGGGCGAGTTGCGCGTCAGGCACCCAGAAAGCGGTATCGCGCATGCCGAGCGGCTCGAAAATCCGCGTCCGGAAAAACTCGCCGAGCGACATTCCGCTCACACGTTCGATCAGCACGCCGAGGACATCGGTCGCGATGCCGTAGTGCCAGCGTGAGCCGGGCTGGAACATCAGCGGCAAACCCGCAATGCGGGCAAGCCAGGCGTTGCCGTCCATGCGCGCTTCGAAACCGTTGAAGGCGTCGGCGTAAGCTTCGGCCAGCGGTCCGGTTGCAGTGAAGTGATAGGCGAAGCCGGCGCGGTGCGTCAGCAGATCCAGCACGGTGAGCGACGCTCTGGCGGGATCGGTTTCGTCGAGCGGGCCGGCGGGGTCGCGCAGCACGCGCGGCGCGGACAGTTCGGGCAACCAGAGTGAGATCGGCGTGTCGAGGGCGAGCCGATCTTCTTCGATCAGCATCAGGATCGCCGCGCTGGTCACCGGCTTGGTCATGGAGGCAATGCGGAACAGCGTGTCGCGCTCCATCGGCAACTGCGCCGCTTCGTCACGCCAGCCGAGCGGCTCGAAATAACCGATCTCGCCGCGCCGCCAGACCATCGACACCACGCCCGCCACTTCGCCGCGTTCCACATAGCCTTGCATGGCATTGGTCAGCGCCGTCAGCCGAGACGCGGAAAGTCCTGCTGGTTGCATGTTTGTCCTGAATCAGTGGATGGAGGTGGCGACCTGCGCGCCCTTGCCTGACGCGCGCCTTCCGTCCGCGGTCGGCGCACATCCGCCGCCTGGACGCCGTTAGCGCGTACGCATCAAAAGACGCGGCTTGCCCCGTGTCGAGACAACGCGCTACGCCGCGTAGGGTGCGTGGCCGTTACGTTCCCTTATTTTTGCAGAAAACGTTAGCCGATCGAAGGGTACGTCACAGCCGTCCACTGCGCAGGCGTTCAGGCTTTCTGCCGTCGCTCCAGCGCCGAGAGCGCGGCGTTGAGCCGTTTGACGCGGGTCGCCTGCGACGGCACCAGTGCCGCGCCGGAAACGGAATCGATACGGTTTCGCCAATAAGACAGCGGGATGCGGTCTTCAGCGGAGATATGCGAGATTACGTGTTCAAGATGTTCAATATCTTTTTCGAGTTGGTGATGATTCATTGCTTTCCCCGGATTACTCGTTGAACTATTTTCAATGCGTAAATCGAAGCATAAAGCGTGCCGCAAAAAACTCCCGGTTTTCGGCTGAACGGAAAATCCTTCCCGGCACTTCCCGCATTGGCGATCAAACCGGCAAAACCTGCTTGCCACTTGAATCCTGAGCCACTGGCAAGAGAGTACTGCGGCTAAACTTCGCGTTCCGTTGGGTGCCGCACCGACTTGGCTAAACGGTGAAAATTGCGGCGTTTTTAATTGCGCCCGCCGACAAGAAAAATAATGTGAAGCGTGGCATTAATTACCCATTGCGCATCATAGATGCGGAGAGAACCCGCATTAGATACAGGTCTTTATGACGGCCATACGCTTATCGTGACGACCATGAAGCCTCGCGTGAGCCAGTTTGCCGCGCGCGGCTGAAATCGGTGCGGCGAGCGAGTCGCCCGCATTCGTTGTCGAACCGCGGGCTGAAGGAAAAATGCTTGAGGCGTTGGTCGCGCCGGTCTTCGCGCCGGCGAGCCGTTATTTCGCCCGGCAGGCGTAAATCAGGTTGAGCGTGCCATTTTCAGTGGACTGGCGCACGACATCGAATGCGCCGCCGCAACCCGCGCTGGCCTGCTGCGAGCAGGAGTCGGAACCGGCGGGGCACTGCACCAGCGTGGTCGCGCGGCCGTCCGGCAGAAACAGCGGCGCGCTGCTGCTGCAACCGCTCAACGCGACCATCACGCCGGCCGCCAGCGTGGCGCAGGCCCGGCGCGCGAAGAAGGAGAGACTGCGTTTCATTGAAACCCCGATCACGTCTTGTTTTTCGATCACGCGATTGTGCCACGCGTCAATTACGCTGCGTCAATCGCCATCGACGAACGTTGTCACACGTCGATGCCGTATGCCGCAATCTTCTTATAGAGCGTCGCGCGGCCCATGCCGATCTGGTTCGCCGTCTCGATCACACGGCCGCCGTTGGCGCGCAAAGCGTCGCTCAGGAAACGCTTCTCAAAGGCCGCCATCGCCTCGCTCCACGAGGCCGGTTCAGGCGCGCCAGCCTGCGCGCCCGCAGCGGGCAGCGGCGAAAGCGCCTCGGGCAAGGACGCAGTCGGACGATGTCCACCGCCGTGCGCCGAGCCGATAAACGGCGCGAGCGCCCGCGCATCGATCCGCTCGCTGTCGGACAGCATCACCGCGCGCTCCAGCGTGTTGCGCAATTCGCGCACATTGCCAGGCCAGCTATACGAACACAGCAGCCGCAGCGCGTCATCCTGCAATTCGAAGTGACTGGCGCCACGCGCCTGCGTCGACAGATCCTCGAGCATGGCGTAAGCCAGCGCCTCGATATCGGAGGCTCGCTCGCGCAATGGCGGCGCATGGATCGTCAGCACGTTCAGCCGATAGAACAAGTCCGCGCGAAAGCGCCCCGCCGCGACCAGCGCGGGCAAATCGGCTGACGTCGCCGCGATGATCCGGACGTCGGCGCGCACGATGCGGTTCGAGCCCAACGGTTCGAACTCCTTGTCCTGCAACACGCGCAGCAGCTTGCCCTGCAAAGGCAGCGGCATATCGCCGATTTCGTCGAGAAACAGCGTGCCGCCGTTCGCGAGCTCGAACTTGCCGACGCGCCCCTTGCGGTCCGCACCGGTGTAGGCGCCGGGCGCGGCGCCGAAGAATTCGACTTCGAGCAAGGTGTCGGGAATCGCCGCGACGTTGACCGTCACGAGCGGCTGATTCGCGCGCGCCGACCCGCCGTGGATGGCATGTGCAAGCAACTCCTTGCCGGTGCCGGTTTCGCCGAGCAGCAGCACCGGCGACTCGAGTTGCGCCGCGCGGCGCGCCTGGCGCTTCACTTCGAGGCTGGCCGCGCTCGTGCCGACGAAACTGCCGAACGTATATTTGGCCCGCCGCGCCTGCGCGAGCGACTGGCGCGTCGCGATCAACTCTTCCTGCACGCGCGAGTAGTGGGAAAAGAGCGGCGTCAGCGCCTTCAGTTCGTCGAAGAGCGCGAAGCCCACGGCGCCCACCGTGACGCCCGCATCGTCTTTGAGCGGCAAACGCGTCACAACGAGCGGTTCGCGGTCCGTTTCCAGAATGTCGAGCAGAATCGGTTTGCCGGTGACGACGACCTCGCGCATCAAGCTGTTCGGGATCACCGCTTCGCAATCGCGGCCGATGGCCTGCTCCGGATCCGAAAAACCGAAGCGCGCCGCATAGCGCTTGTTGATCCAGACCACGCGCGCGTCGGCATCCACGATGAATGTGCCTTCGCTGAAATTTTCGAATGTGCGGAAGAGCGAATCCATCGCCCGGCGCAGTACGTCGCCGTAGGTGGCGGGAAGGCCCGCCCAGTCGTTCATCATGCTGTCGCTGTCTCCGGCTATCGTTTTATTATGCTTATCTCATTTCGTAGACAAGCTTATCTCATTGAAGAGATCGCCAGCAAGCTTGTTACATAAGGGTTTAACCTTGCTTTGGTCTAACTTCAGCCAATTTGCGTCCCGTTTTGGAGACGTTTGGGTACAATCGGCCCGATCACGTTTTGACCTTCGGTCCGCGAAATCAAGCGGCTGGCCGTTGCCGTATGCGTGGCACGGAACCTGCGTTTGCCCGGCGCCGTGCCGTCGCACCCTCGGAACGGCGACCATGTAGAACAACCAAGCTTTGGAGACTCAATGTCCTTTGTCATCGTCCTCGCCGCGCTGGCGTTTCTGATGTTTGCCGCTTATCGCGGCTACAGCGTCATTCTATTTGCGCCAATCGCCGCGCTCGGCGCCGTTCTGCTGACCGATCCGGCTGCCGTCGCGCCGGTTTTCACCGGCATCTTCATGGAGAAGATGGTCGGCTTCGTGAAGCTCTACTTCCCGGTGTTCCTGTTGGGCGCCGTGTTCGGTAAGGTCATCGAACTGTCGGGCTTCTCGGAATCGATCGTGGCCGCCGCGATCCGCTATATCGGCCGCTCGCGCGCCAATGCGGTGATCGTTGCGGTGTGCGCGCTGCTCACCTACGGCGGGGTCTCGCTGTTCGTGGTGGTGTTCGCCGTCTATCCGTTTGCGGCCGAGCTGTACCGCCAGAGCAATATTCCGAAACGCCTGATGCCTGGCGCGATCGCGCTCGGCGCGTTTTCGTTCACCATGGATTCGCTGCCCGGCACGCCGCAGATCCAGAACATCATCCCGACCACTTTCTTCAAGACGACTTCGTGGGCCGCGCCCGCACTCGGCGTGATCGGTTCGCTGTTCATCATCGTGGTCGGCCTGACGTATCTGGAATGGCGCCGCCGCTCGGCGATGGCGACCGGCGAAGGTTACGGCACGGAACTCGTCAACGAGCCGGATCGCGTGGAATCGAAGCAACTGCCGCATCCGTTGCTGGCGGTCGCGCCGCTGGTTCTGGTCGGCGTCGCGAACTTCCTGCTGACCCGCTGGATTCCGAACTGGTACGGCGCGTCGTACACCGTGGCGCCGGACATCCTGCCGGGCATCCACGCGCCGGTCACGACCACGATCAAGGCCGTGGTCGCCATCTGGGCCGTGGAAGGCGCACTGCTCCTCGGTATCGTGATGGTCGTCGTGACGGCGTTCAACCGCGTGCGCGAGCGCTTCGCGATCGGCACCAAGGCCGCGGTGGCGGGCGCGCTGCTGGCTTCGTTGAATACGGCGTCGGAGTATGGTTTTGGCGGTGTGATCGCAGCGTTGCCGGGCTTTCTGGTGGTCAGCGACGCGTTGAAGAGCATTCCCAATCCGCTCGTCAATGCAGCCGTGTCGGTGAGCTCACTGGCGGGTATCACGGGTTCGGCGTCGGGCGGCATGAGCATCGCGCTCGCGGCCATGTCCGACACGTTCATCAAGGGCGCGGAAGCGGCGCACATTCCGATGGAAGTGCTGCACCGGGTCGTCGCCATGGCGAGCGGCGGTATGGACACGCTGCCGCACAACGGCGCGGTGATCACGCTGCTGGCGGTCACGGGCTTGACGCATCGGCAGTCGTATCGCGACATCTTCGCGGTTACCGTCATCAAGACGATGGCGGTGTTCTTTGTGATCGCGGTTTATTACGCGACTGGTTTGGTCTGAGCGGGCGGGAACTGGGCACGATGCCGGCATCGCGCCGGCATCCTGACTTTTGATCGGTTACCTTGTCATCCCGACATCCGATCTTGCCCAGCACACCCTGCCATGAGTTCAGCACCTTCTTTCTGGATGATTCCCTCAGCACCCACGCCGGTCGGCCCGTTCTCGCATGCTGCCGAGGCCGACGGCTGGGTCTTCCTGACCGGCCAGATGCCGACCTCCCCAACCGACGACGCCGCACCGCTTCCCGAAGGTGTCGTCGCCCAAACCAAGCGCGTGATGGACAATCTCGTGCTGGTGCTCCAAGGGCTGGGCCTCGGCCTGCAAAACGTGGTGGCCGCACGCATCTTTCTGACCGAGTTCAAGCGCGATTACGCGCCGATGAACGAGATCTACCGCGCCTACTTCCCCGCCGATGCGCTGCCGGCGCGAACCTGTATCGGCGTCACCGGATTGGCGCGCGACGCGCTGGTCGAAATCGACTTCATTGCCAAACGACCGGGTTGAGCCCGCAAAACAGAATGGCGGGTCAATGCGCCGACTCCTCGTCGAGTCCGTAGTGATCCAATAAAGCGTCGTGCAGCGAGATCGCGAGTTCGTCCATGTCGGTGGTCCAGCGTCCGCTGTCATTGCATAGCCGTTGCAACCGCCGGCATTGGTCGACGAACTGCGGCTCCTGCACGACGACAAACGCGCCGCTCGCGCTATGCGCCCAGCCGGCCAACGCCTGCACATCTTCCTCTTCGACGATGGCGAGCAGCTTCGGCAGATCTTTTTGCAAGTGCTCCTTGAGCATCGCCGAGTAGCGCGCCTTGTCGTCCGCGCTGAGCGTGCTCTCTGCGTTGGGAGCGGGAGCCATCGCCCTGGCGGGCGCTAGGTTCTCCGGAGCCACCTGCGGTGGTGTCGAAGCCGGTGCCACCTCCAGCAACGCCGCTTGCAACTCGCTCAACGTTGCCGGCTTGGCGACATATCCGCTAAAGCCGCGCTCGCGCCAGTTGTGCGCCCCCTCATGTTCGGCCACGGCGCTGAAGGCGAGCACCTGCACGGTCGCACGCAGCTTGCGCAGCGCGTCCAGCAGTTCGTAACCATCCATCTCCGGCATGTGGATGTCGGTTAGCACCACCTCGAAACCTGTCTGTTCGAATAACCTCAGCGCGTGCTTGCCGTCGGGGGCGATAGTGGGCACGCACCCCAATTCGACCAGTTGTTCGGCAACTAGATTCTGGATCAAGGGATTGTCTTCCGCGACGAGGACTGGGAGACCTCGCAGCGTCGGATGGATTCCCACCGAATCGGCCATTGCGGGCGCAGGAGTCGGCGCCGCGGATGTGCCCCCGCGCGCCAGTTCGATCGCCGACAGAATCGCCGTCCAGCTGAATTCACTCACTTCGAACACGCCGTCGCCGCGCGGCTCGGGATAATGCGGGCCGCCACGCGTGATCCACACGGCGCCGACCGGCTGCAACGTACGCAGCGCGGCAATCACCTCGAGATCGTATTCGCCGGAGGCGAGCAACAGATCGGGGGGAGCATTCATGCGTAGCCACAGTTGCGCGGCGGCCAGCGAGGTTACCAGATGTCCCATCCAACCAGCGTGCTGAAGCCAGCGGTCCAGCAACTCGCTTGTTTCCCGTTCCATGGACAAGACGAGCACCGTCCCGCGTTGCTCGGGGACCGTCGCCGGCGCGAGCGAATCGACGGGCGCTTTCGCGAGCGGGATCGATACACGAAATGCGCTGCCCACACCAGGCACGCTGTCCGCAGCAATCTGGCCGCCCATCACCTCGCATAAGCGTCTGCAGATCGCGAGACCGAGGCCCGTGCCGCCGGCACCGCGCGATGCACCCAGTTCGCCTTGTGCGAACGGTTTGAAAAGCCGCGCCAGCGTTTCCTCGTTCATGCCAGCGCCCGAATCCGAAACCTGGCAGGTCAAAATCGCGCAATCCGGTGAATCGTCTATCACTTCGGCATGCAACGTGATCTTGCCGGTCGAGGTGAACTTGAACGCATTGCTAAGCAGGTTGTTGACGATCTGCGCGATGCGCATTCGATCGCCGATCAAGGTCTGATCGAGGGTCGGTGAGAGGAACGCATAGAAACGGATCGAGCTGTCGCCGTCCATCGACGCGTAGGAAAGGGCGATGCTTTCGAATTCGTCGATGAGACGAAACGGTTTTCTGACCAGCCACATCACGCCGGCATCGATCTTCGAAAAGTCGAGAATGTCGTTGACGACGCGGCGCAGAGCATCTGCTGCAACACGCAATGTCGCAAACCGTTGCGAATGCGCCTCGAGGCCGGGCGTGCGGGCGAATAGTTCGACATTGCCGAGCAGCGCGTTCAACGGTGTACGAATTTCGTGACTCAGCGCGGCGAAGAGATTCGTACGCGCGCGCATCAGCGCCTCGGATGTCTGCTGTGCATGCCGCAATTGCTGCTCGAGCATGGTCTGGGCGGTGACGTCGAGAATCGCGCAGAACAGCACGTTCTCGCCAGCGTAACGCACGGGCGCGTATATGAATTGCAGAAACCGCGAGGGCGCGCCGCCGCCTTTGTCTGATGGCGATGCGGTTTGCGGCTCCGTTTGCGACTGCTGCGGAAACTGATGCTGATGCGCCGGGTGCGCGGGCGCGACGAATGCAGCCACCCGCGCAATCGCCGTGGCCGACGTCTGATCCGGCGCCTGAGCCAGAAACTCGCCGACGACATGCGGCGGAAGCCGGCTGCCGTCGGCCTCGATACCGAGCAATTCGGCCGCAAGCGCGTTGGCGGTCAGGATTGAATAGTCACTCTGTCGAACGATGCACAACCCAACCGGCGTCGCACTGACGAGAATGTGGTTGAGCGTTTCGCTCTCCAGCGCGCGTGACGTTTCCGCAAACGAATTACGTAACAACCGCAGCCCGAAATAGCGTGCCATCAGTGCAATCGCCAGCAGGGTGAGCGCCGCCAGGCAGCCAATTACCGCCAGTTGCCAGCCAAGTGCGACGATCAGCGCACTCCACGGTATGTAGCCGACCAGGAAGCCGAAGCCCGGCCCCAGCGGCTCGTGAAAGATTGTGCCCTCGGGGCTGTAGTGAAAGACGTGGCTTGGCGTTGCAGCCACCGCCTGCCGCAGCAGGTTGGCGATTGGCATGTCGAGCGGCGTCGACGACACGGCGATGCGGCGATCCGCCGTCATCAGCAGGATCACGCCCTCGCTGTCGGCGGGCGCGATACGCGATACGAGCACGTCCAGCGGAATGTTCGCGCTGATCAGCGTGGTGGGCGTGTCGCCGTGATAGTAGGCGCTCACCGCGGAAATCACCGGACGGTTCTGCAGCGGATCGCGGTACGGTCCCAGCCAGACGCGCTCGCCTTTCCCCGGCACGCGCTTGCCGGTTTGCGCCTCGAGGTGCCGTTCGAGCGTCTCGCGCAGCAAGCTCACGATCGCCGGTTGCGGCGTCGACGTGACGGCCTGATCGGCGCTGCCAGCTTGGCCCACGAGCGGTTGCGCCAGCGAAGGCAGGATCACAGCAAAGTCTTCGTTCAAGCCGATCAGCGTCGCCCGTTGCTGCAGTTCAAAAGCCTGCTGGGTCACGAGCGTCGATTGCGCCGATTCGTAGAGGCGCCCGAGTTTTTCGCCCAGTTGCGGGCCCCACGCGTTGCGCGTGGTTTCGCCGACCACCAGGTCGAATTCTGCATCCACCCGGTCTACCTTGCCGCGCGCGACGCCGCTCTTGAGGATCGCCTGCTGTGTCGCATCCGGCGCGCTCCGCGCCGCGGCGCCGCCGTAGTAATAATCGAGCGTCAATTCAGCGCGCCGCAGGAACGACTCCTCCTGATGCAGGAGCAGGGAAACCTCGGCGGCATTTTGCGACTCGAGGGTGCGGCGGTATTCGAGGTGCGTGAGCCCGGCCGCTACCGCCAGCACCAGCGCGAAAATCAGCACGATCAGCATCAGCGAACCGATCGTCGCCAGATACAGGCGCTGCTGGCGTTTCGCGCTCTGCGCGAGCGTGGCGAAAGCCTGCGCCAATGACTCCTGAGTACGGTCGAGGATCTTCTGCATCAGCTCGCGTGAGTGGCAGATTCGCGCAGGCAGACCGCTGCGAAATCGAGGGACGAGATGCGTCTGCAGTCCTTATACGGGCGCAGTGTAGACCTTTTGAACGTATCACGCGACGCATCCGGCGCTGTTTCACGCGGCCATCCACGATGCGTCAATCAACCCTGTATTAACGGCTTAGGCCGGCCTAAACCTGAGTGGTTTACTGGGAAACCCTCAAGACCGCGGGGTTAATTGCCGATATTCCTTGCAACCATGTAAGCGCCGCGCCCACGCGCGGGCTAGCACCAGCAAGGAAAGCCATGCGCAATAACCAGCCTGTCACCGGGCAGGAGTACGAATTCCCGTCGTCACACATGCTTGTATCCGCGACCGATCTGACCGGCCGCATCCAGTACTGCAATCCGGCCTTCATCGCCGTGTCGGGCTTTACGCGCGACGAACTGATCGGCCAGCCGCACAACCTGATCCGCCATCCGGACATGCCGCGCGAAGCCTTCGCCGACATGTGGGCGACGATCCGCGACGGCCGTCCCTGGACCGCGCTCGTGAAGAACCGCCGCAAAAACGGCGATCACTACTGGGTGCATGCCAATGTCACGCCGGTGGTGGAGAAAGGCGCGGTCGTCGGCTATTTGAGCGTGCGCGTGAAACCGGAACGCAATGCGGTGCGCACCGCCGAAGCGCTGTACGCGCGCATGCGCACCGGCGAGTCGCGCGGCGTGCAGTTGCGCCGCGGCGTGGTGGTGCGCACCGGCGTGCTGGGGCGTTTGCAGGCGCTCATGCGCCTTCCTGTTGCGACGCGTGCGGCAATCGGCTACGCGATCACGCCGCTGGCGCTTCTGCTGACGGGCCTCGTCGCGTGGCAAGGCGCACCGCCTGTGCCGTTCTGGATGGCGTTGGGCGTCACCACGGCAGTCAGCATTGCGTCATGGCAGGTGCTGACGCGCCAACTCGCCGCGCCGATTCGCGACATGTCGGGATTCGCCACGCGTCTCGCCGCCGGCGATCTGACCGCCGATCTGCAGATCGCGCGCCACGACGACCTCGGCGACGTGCTGCAAGCGCTGAATCAGTTGAAGGCAAATCTCGCGGCGATCGTCTACGACGTGCGCGCGCAGATCACCGGCATGCTCGACAACGCGCGCGAAATTTCCAGCGGCAATGTCGATCTCGCGAGACGCACTGAGTTGCAAGCGGCGTCGCTTGAAGAAACCGCCGCCACCATGGAAGAACTGACCACCACCGTGCAAGCCAATGCCGACGCCACCGTGCGCGCGCTCGATCTGGCAAAAGACGCCCAGGCGGCGGCAACGGTCGGCGGCAAGATCGCCGGCCAGGTCGAGCAGACCATGGCGGGCATCACAGCGGCATCGCGACGTATCGCCGACATTACCGGCGTGATCGACGGGATCGCCTTCCAGACCAACATCCTCGCGCTGAATGCCGCGGTCGAAGCGGCGCGCGCGGGCGAAGCAGGCCGCTCGTTCGCGGTCGTCGCGAGCGAAGTGCGCATGCTGGCGCAACGCTGCGCGGCGTCGTCGAAGGAAATCAAGTCAGTGGTCGAAGCGAGTGCCACCGAAGTCGCGGCCGGCACCGAACTAGTTGCGCGGACAACGTCGCAGATGCGCGTGATCGACGAGGCGGTGGGGCGCGTGTCGTCGATCATCGTCGACGTGGCGAATGCGAGCAGCGAACAGGCGGAAGGCATTCGCCAGGTCAATCAGGCGGTCTCGCATCTGGACGGCGCCACGCAGCAGAACGCAGCGCTCGTCGAGCAGGCGGCGGCCACCGCGCAGCGTCTGGCGGAACAGGCGGACGTGCTGGATGAAGCGGTGCGTCTGTTCACCGTCGCCGACGCAGCGCCGGCGCAACGCGCCGCCGGCACGAAGCGTCGGGCGTTCACCGCTGATGCAGCGCAAACGTCGGCGCCCGAGATCAACCGACACCGTGCGCCAGTCACCGCACACGATGTCGAGCAGGAAGAAGCCGAATTGATCTGATAGATCGGCGTTACCCCCACCTCGACAGTCCAGTATTGACGCAGCACGATGGCAGCGTCAGCGCCCAGTTGTTTGCAAGGGCAGGCTGACCCGAGTAACAACGGCGTTTAGCGGCCCGCCCTCTCCGTGGACGGGCCTATTTTTTTGTGGACTGGATTCGGTGCTTGCGCTGTTGAGGATTGTTGAGGTTTTGTCCTCGATCATCCGTTGCCGCCCGCGTGGCAGATAAGGCGAACGGTGAGGGAATACGGGAGCGCGTCTTCACGAACGCGCCACACGTCGATTGCCTCGCGCGAAGCGATGCTACGCTAGACCGGCAGCGTTTCCATTCTCGTGCCACGCGTGCGATCACGGCGACGCGCAAGCGCACCCTCATGCCGATTCCCGCTACCGGAGGCCGACGTGACCCCTTCCGACTCGCCACGCGTCAATCCGCTGTCTTCCCACCTCACCGCCATGGCGCGCAACAACGCCTGGTCGAACCTGCGCCTCTACCGCGCCTGCCTCACCTTGACCGACGAAGCGTTCGCCGAGCGCAGGGTGAGCTTCTTCCCATCGTTACAGCTCACGTTGAATCACATCCTTCTGGTGGACCGTTACTACTTCGATGCGCTGATCGGCGGCGGCGCAGGCCTCACCATTTTCGATAACGAATTGCCCTATCCGCGCGCAGCCGACCTGTGGGATGCACAAGTGCGGAGCGATCAGCAACTGCTCGCCTTCTGCGAATCGCTTACCGACGATGATCTGCAACGCGAAGTCCAGATCGACCGCGGTCCGCCGGTCGGGGTGCAACGCGAGCAGATCGGCAGCGTGCTGCCGCATGTGTTCGTCCATCAGATCCATCATCGCGGGCAAGTTCACGCGATGTTGAGCGGCACAGCGGCCGCCCCGCCGCAGCTCGACGAGTTTTTCCTCGCCGCCGACGCACCGCTGCGCGTTGCCGAACTCAGCGATCTGGACAAGATGCGCTAGCCGCGACGTACGCCGCGCCCGGCCCATTTCCCCTAACTGGAGCGCGCGTCAACAGCGTGACAGTCATGGAGAAGAATCGCACCGTCACGGGGCACGAAAAATGCATCCGTCGTTGCCGAGAGTCGCGTTAAACTGGTTGTCACGGCGGGACGTCACGACACGCGCTGCCCGGCGGGCCGCGCCAGTCAACGCGCTTGGCGGCGTGCGGCACGCACGCAACTACGGCGGCAACCACGTGAAGCGTGACGGTGGCGAGACAGACGCCGCACCATCCTGCCCGTACAATGGTTCGATCAACAACGGAACGAGGACAACTTCGATGCGCACTACCGGGTCTTCCGGGTCAATGGCCCTGCTCACCGAATACGACGACGCAACGGCGCGCGAACTTCGCTCGCTGCGCCTCGAATCGACAGAAGACGGCAAAGGCATTCTTTTGATCGAAGTCGATGAGCGCAAGCCAGGCATTCACCGCGAAGTGCGCTACGAAATCACGCCAGCCGAACTGATTGCCGCGATTCGCGCGCACGGCGCCGAATTGCCCGGCGAACAGCACAATCATCGTCAATGAAATCCGTCACGCGGCATTGCACTTTCAGTGTGAATGCCGCGTGACGCTTTAGCATCACCGTTCTCTAATTGCTTGCTGAGCGGGCGTCTACGGACGTCCATCGGGCATTATTTCCGCTTTAGCAACACCGCGCGACATTCACACCTTTCTTGTTTTGTTCAAGTCACGCTGCTAATCCATCTTTCAAGTGGTTGAGTGTGCTTGAGATTGCGCATTCCACACCCAAGTAAAGGGCTTCTTTTCAGGGCGTTTGCACGTCTTGAAAATGCGTCCATAATCCTTGCATTCTCCTTTGCATTTCCTACCTGCGCCGCGCCCGAAAGGGCTGCGGATGTAAGCCGATGCTACATGATCTCGTCGAGCAATATGGGCCGGCGCTCGTCTTCGTGAACGTGCTCGCCGCCTCGATCGGGCTGCCGGTTCCGGCGATGCCGTCGCTCGTGCTGTTCGGGGCGATGGCGGCCATGCATCCCGGTTCCGTGGGCACGCAGTTGGCGCCGGTGCTCATCCTGTCGATATTCGCCACGCTGATCGGCGACAGCGCGTGGTATTTCGCTGGCCGTATGTACGGCGGCAATACGCTGAAAACGATTTGCCGCCTGTCGCTCTCGCGTGACACCTGCGTAAAAAAGACCGAACGCTTTTTCGGTCGCTGGGGCGTGCGCGTGCTGGCCGTGGCCAAGTTCGTGCCGGGACTGTCGATCGTATCGATCCCAATGGCGGGCGCCATGGGCACGCGCTACCGCACGTTCCTCACCTACGACAGCATCGGCGCCGCATTGTGGTCCGGCACCGGCCTGATCATCGGCGCGCTGTTCGCGAGGCAGATCGACATGCTGTTCGCCATGGCCGGACGCCTTGGCCGAACGGCCGCGCTGGTCGCCGTCGGCCTGCTGCTGGCGTATGCCGCGTATCGCTGGGTGCGCCGGCGCCAGCTGATTTCGAAGCTCGCGTCCGCGCGCATCGAAGTCGACGAACTGGCCTCGCTCGTGAAGGCCGGCAAAACGCCGGTGCTGTTCGACATCCGTTCGCATGAGAAGCGCAAGCTCGATCCGTTCATCATTCCGGGCTCGCAATTCGCCGACGAGCGGCAGCTCGACGAGATCGTCGCGACCTATCCGCACGATCAGAAGTTGGTGATCTACTGTTCCTGCCCGAATGAGATTTCCGCGGCATGGATGGCCAAGCAATTGAACGAAGCCGGCTTCTCCGATGTGCTGCCGCTGCGCGGCGGCATGGAAGCCTGGCGCGACTCGGGCAAGCCGGTGGACTCGCTGCCCAACACGCCGCCGCCCGACGTGGCGGTCGACGACGTCGCGCCGAAGGCCGTATAGCGCAAGCAGCGCACCTGGATTCGCGCCTTCGGGCGCCGCGCCGCTTCGCCTCTCGTTCGATCCATCAATGAACACCGAAGGAGCGGTTCAATGCTTTCGACTCAAGAAGCTGAAGTGCAACAAACAGTAGGGCAACAGCAGGACGTCGTCGCCGACGCGCCGTTTTCGTCACTCTCGACGCGCATGCATCAGATGTTCCCCGCACTCACCTGCGCGGAAATCGGTCGTCTGCGCAAGTTCGGCGAGATTGGCCACTGGAAAGCCGGTGAGCTGTTGTTCGAGACCGGTCTCACCGGTCCCGGCATGTTCGTGGTGCTCGAAGGGCGCGTGAAGGTCTATCAACGCGACGGCATCGGACGCGAAGTGCTGATCAACGAACATGGCGCCGGGCATTTCCTTGCCGAAGTCGGTCAATTGTCGGGACGACCCGCGCTGGTCAACGGCATGGCGCTCGGTTCGGTGGAAGCCTTGCTGATTCCGCCGGAGCGGCTGCGCGCGCTGATCGTCGCCGAAGCGGAACTCGGCGAGCGCATCATGCGCGCGCTGATCCTGCGGCGCGTGTCGCTGATCGAAAAGGGCGCGGGCGGGCCGATCCTGATCGGCAACAGCAGCGACGCCCGGCTCGTCATGCTGCAAGGCTTCCTGTCGCGCAACGGCCATCCGCATTCCGTGATCGACGAACGCGACGAAGACGCGTTGCGTCTGATCGAGCAATTCGCCGCACAGAAAGAGGACATGCCGCTGGTGATCTGCCCGGACGGCTCGGTGCTGCGTCACCCGAGCATGCCGGAACTCGCCACGTGCCTCGGCTTGCTGCCCGATCTCGACGATGCGCATGTGTACGACGTCGCGATTGTCGGCGCCGGACCGGCTGGGCTCGCCACCGCGGTGTACGCGGCCTCCGAAGGCCTGTCGGTGATCGTGCTCGACAGCCGCGCGCCAGGCGGCCAGGCCGGCGCGAGTTCGCGGATCGAGAACTACCTCGGCTTTCCGACCGGCATCTCCGGTCAGGCGCTGGCGGGCCGCGCGTTCGTGCAGGCGCAGAAATTCGGCGCGCACGTCGCGATTCCGGTCAACGTGAAGGCGCTGCATTGCGCGGAGCGGCCGCATCGGCTGGAACTGAAGTGCGGCGGGCATATCACGGCGCGCGCCATTGTGATCGCGAGCGGTGCGGTCTACCGGCGCCCGGCGCTCGAAGGGCTCGACCGTTTCGAGGGACGTGGCGTCTACTACTGGGCGTCGCCGGTCGAAGCCAAGCTGTGCAAACGCCAGGAAGTCGTACTGGTGGGCGGTGGCAATTCGGCCGGCCAGGCGATCGTCTATCTGGCGACGCATGCGGCCAAGGTCCACGTCCTGATCCGGCGCAGCGGTTTTGAGGCCACCATGTCGCGCTATCTGATCGACCGGATCCGCTCGCTGCCGAATGTGTTCGTGCATCCGAACTCGGAGATCGGCCGGCTGGATGCGGACGAAAGCGGTTTGTCGTCGGTCGCCCTGAAAAAACCGTTGCCCGACGGCACCGATCATTTCGACACGCGCCATCTGTTCCTTTTCACCGGTGCGGACCCGAATACCGACTGGCTGCGTACCTGCGGCGTGGAACTCGACGAGAAAGGCTTCGTGCTGACCGGCACGAGTGCCGACGGCGCCTCGGCCTGCGATCTCGCGACCACGGTCGAGGGCGTGTACGCGATCGGCGACGCCCGCGCCGGCTCGACCAAACGGGTCGCGGCGGCCGTCGGCGAAGGCGCCGCCGTGGTCGCGCAGATCCATCAATTGCTTGCGGTATCGGCGGGAGAAGCGGTCCCGCTGGGCGCCTGAATGATTTCGATGGTCTGAAAATGCCCGCCGGCCTTGCAACCGCCGGCGGGTAACCTGCTGTTACACACGCCTTCAACTGGTTGCACCTGCTTGCCTTTCTGTCTCGTAATATTGTCGTCAGCCATTCGACAGGAGACAAGCATGTTCCAACGCGCGATCGTTTTCGCCGCCTTCGGCCTTGCCGCCGCCTGCGCATCGACTGCCGCCTCGGCGCGGGTGGACGTCGGCGTGTTCGTCAACACACCAGGCCCGGTGTACGCAGCGCCGCCGGTGTATGCGCCACCGCCCGTCGTGTATGCGCCCCAACCGGTCTACGGTTACGGCTACCGGGACGACTACTATCGCGGCGGCCACCGCCACTGGCACCACGATCATGGCCGTCATCGCGGCTGGGATCGGCATCACGGCCGCGGGTGGTAAAGGCAAGTTTGGGCGCTTCACGCTACAGTAGCGGCTGCTAATCCAGGCTGGGCCTTGTGTCCGCCCCCATCGCAGTCACTCACTGATCGACGCCCGCGTGAAGACTCTTTCGCTTTCCGCCGCCCGTACCCTGCATCTGGCCGCGCAAGGTTTGCTGATGCCGCCGCGCCGCAAAGCCGTCAAGGCCGACGTGCTCGACACGATCCGCCGCATGGCGCAATTGCAGATCGACACGATTCACGTCGTCGCGCGCAGCCCCTATCTCGTGCTGTTCAGCCGGCTCGGCGCCTATCCGCAGCAATGGCTCGACGAGCATCTCGCCGAAGGCAAGCTGTTCGAGTACTGGTCACATGAAGCCTGTTTCGTGCCGATCGAAGATTACGGCCTGCTGCGCCATCGCATGCTCGATCCGAGCGGCATGGGCTGGAAATACGCGGCCGAGTGGCACAAGAAATATCGCAAGGACATTGAGAAGCTGCTCGCGCACATTCGCGCGAGTGGTCCCGTGCGCTCCGCGGATTTTGCCCGCGAGGCGGGTAAGAGCAACGGCTGGTGGGACTGGAAGCCGGAGAAACGCCATCTGGAAGTGCTGTTCGCGATCGGTCAATTGATGGTGGCCGAGCGGCGCAATTTTCACCGCGTCTACGATCTGACCGAGCGCGTGCTGCCGGATTGGGACGACGCGCGCGATCTGCCGCCCGCGCACACCGTGACCGAAGCCGTGTTACGCCGCACCTGCCGTGCGCTCGGTGTCGCGCGCGCCGATTGGGTCGCCGACTACTACCGGCTGCCACGACGCCCGTATCGTGACGAACTGCATGCGCTCGCCGACCAGGGCGAACTGATTCCGGTGCAGGTGGAAGGCTGGAAGCAGGACACGTTCGTGCATCGAGACTTCGCCGCGATACTCGACGATGCCGCGAGCGGCAAGCTCTCGTCGACGGTCACTACCGTGTTGTCGCCGTTCGATCCGGTGGTGTGGGATCGCAAGCGCGCGGCGGCGCTGTTCGATTTCGACTACGCGATCGAATGCTATACGCCAGCGGCGAAGCGCAAATATGGTTACTTCGTGTTGCCGCTGCTGAGCCGTGGGCGTCTGGTCGGCCGCGTGGATGCGAAAGCGCACCGGACCCAAGGCGTGTTCGAACTGAAGTCGCTGCACATCGAACCGGGCGTGCGTCTGAGCGCCCGTCTCGCCGGCGATCTGCGCCGCGCGTTGCAACGCTGCGCGGATTGGCACGGCACGCCGCAACTACAAATCACGTCCGCGCCGCCGGAATGGCTCGACGCGTTAATGGTCGACGACGCCTTGGGCGACAGCGTGGCCGCCTGAACGCCGGATCAGTGCCGCAGTTAATGCAGCGCTGCCCACGCAAGCGACAAGGAAAACACACCGAGCACAATCGAAGCGCCGCGCTGCATCTTCACCGGATTGAGCCAGGTGAGCCTGCCGCTGCCGAGCGCCGCACCGAACGCGATCCACGCGAGCGCGATCGGCACCAGCAGGCACGCGAACATCAGCATCGAAAAGGCGTAGGCCGGCAGGTGCGCGAAAGCGACAGCCGGAAAGATCGTGCCGGCGAACAGCAAGCCTTTTGGATTGAGCAGCGTCGCCACGAACAACGTGCGCATGCCGCTCGCCCGCTGCGCCGAGTCGGGCAAGGCGACTGCCGCGCGCCACATGTCGACGGCGAGATAGGCGATGTACAAGCCGGCCGCCACGCGCAACACCGAGGGCAGCCAGGGCAGCGCATGCGCCGCCTGGACGAGGAAATGCCCCCACACGGAGATCGAGACGAGATAGCCGCCTAGTTCGGCGGCGATCAGCGGCAGTGAGCGCCGCACACCCTGGCGCAAGCCGGCCGCGGCAAGCAGTGTATTGGTGGGGCCGGGCGTGATCAGCACGACGACAATGCCGACGGCCAGCAGCGCGATAGCAGACGCAGAGAGCATAAAAAAGGCGCAATGTTGGAGACAGTGCGCCTTTTTATCATAGACAGCGGCGGCGCCGAAATGCAGCGGCCGAATGCGATGATGAATCGCAGCCGCGTTATGCCGTCACACCAAACAGGAGCAACGGCCGTTCGACATCGGCATGCATGCCGATGCGAATCGCGCCGCCGACCGGCAACGCGCCATCGCCTTTAGTGATCCAGCCTCGCGCGCAGCTCGCGAGCGGCTTCCAGCAGCCCTTCGTAACCCGAACGTGCATGCTCCGGCAGATCGGGATCGCCGACAAACGTGCCGAGCGTTTCGATCAGGCTATACAGGATGCCCTTCGCGGCGCCGGATGCAATGCTGCCCGACGATACCTGCTGATCCACGTGACTGAGCGCTGCGTCGAGGTTTTCCAGATCGGGCCGGTCGCCC
Source organism: Paraburkholderia sp. RL17-373-BIF-A (assembly GCF_046030175.1). NCBI lineage: Bacteria > Pseudomonadati > Pseudomonadota > Betaproteobacteria > Burkholderiales > Burkholderiaceae > Paraburkholderia > Paraburkholderia sp. RL17-373-BIF-A. Next base: position 91,094 of record NZ_JARESO010000010.1, on the reverse strand, counting down.
GTGGGTGGCTTAGGCGTTACGTCTTGCGTCATGATGAAACTTCGCTCCTGTTGATGCAGCGGTGAACAAGCCATCCTTTCATGTTGTTATATACCGATCGTGCGTTGCCGTCCATTCGTGAACGGGGCGAACGCGATCCGCGTTAAGGCGTCCATCGATACATCAGAATTTTTGCGCGGGCGTCGTCTTCGAGCAGGACGACGTACTCGCCATTGTCGCGTTGCGCCGCGCTGATGCCAAGATACACGTCCACCCAGCCGCTCGTGTTGCCGACGCTCGCGCCCGGCGTCATATAGCCGACGGCCTGGCCGGTGCGCGCGTCGTACACATCCACCTTCTGCGTGTACAGCTCGGCCACGAAGATGTAATTGCCCGCCACCGCGACGCCCACGGTCGTCGTTTGCGGATTGCTTTGTGTGTTCCAGGGCAGCGAAATCGTGTACTGCTGCGTCGGCGTGCCGGAACTCCAATTGTCATAGCGCGCGAGCACCGGGCCGGCCTCTTTCCAATGCGTCGCATCCCATGGAATCGCGCTGGTGAAGCCGGAGATGTACATGGTGTCGGTCGCCGCGATATAAACGATCCGCGCTATCCGCGTGAATGGCTGCGGCATCGCGAACATCTTCGAGCTGGCGTACGTGTAGATCGGATTGCCCGCGGAATCGAGGCCTTGCAGCGGCATTTCGCGGATGCCGCTCAACGGCGTGGCGAGCCAGACATTGCCCGGCGTGTCGACCCACCAGAAGCCGTTGCCGACGGTGCTGCCGGTGGACGGATTGCTGCTGATCTCGCTGGCGTCGACGCTGCCGTTGCCATTGCTGTCGCGCCATAGCCATTCGCCATACGTGGGCTGCGCCGCGGGCCATGTGCCCGGCAGCGGATTTTGCGCGAGCAGGCCCGACGGAATCGCCATTTCACCGTGCGCGGCATCGAAGCGATACACGTTCAGATAATGCGCGCCCGGATCGAGCGTGTAGAGAAACGGCTGGCCGTTGATTCGACGCACCATCGGCTCGCCACGCACGCCGCGCGGCTCGTGAAAAGTGGGGTCGTCCGGATAGTCGAAACGATCGAGCGTGAAACCCGCGTACGACCATTCGTGGCCGACAGGTTGGCTGTAATCGAGCGTGAAGCGCTTCGAGCCTGTGTAGACCGAATTGGGCGTGGCGGGATCGAACGCGGCGCTATCGACGAACGTGAGGCCGTACAAGCGCCAATTGAGGGCGTGCGAACTGTACACATAGCTTTCGAGCACCGCGCCTTGTCCAACCGATGCCGATCCGACCGGTCGCGGCCCTTCGCCGTTCTGCGCGACGTACAGATTGCCCGCGGGATCGACGCCGATGCCCGTCATGCCGTTGAAACGCCAATTGCCGGGCACGCCCTTGACCGCGTGAAAGATGCCGTTGCGCGTGCCGATCGCCGCGGCGGCTTGCGGTTGACCGTTAGCGTCTTTGTTGAAGACAAGAATCTGTTGCGACGGACCGTTGTCCGCGACGAGGATTTGACCCGCCGGCGTGACCGCGATATCAGCCGGCACCGCGCCCGCCGGTAGCGTCAATGTACCGGCAAGCGCGGTGCCGTTAGCTGCATAGTGCTGAATCGTTAGGCTTCCAGAAGAGACACCGCTCATCACCCACAGCGTCGAATCGGTATCCACCGCAACGCGCCCCGGCGATGTCACGTTCCACGAGCGCAAGCGCTGCATCGAATTCGCGTCGAACACGACGATCCGGTTGGCGTAGGTGTCGGCCACATACAGTTCGCTGTCGGTGGCGGCCATGCCGCGAATGCTCGCGTCGTTGCCGGTCGCTACCGTATCGAGCGGCAGAAAACTGTTCTTCGTCGCATTGGCGCTATTGCCAATACCGCCGCTGAACGGCGCGCCAGTCGCCAGATTGGCGAGCGTGCGGCGCGTGATGCCGTACCAGGTCAGGTTGGCTGCCGGATAGTCCGCGCCGACCAGGGCGTTGCTCTCGTTGCCGATCGACATCGCCGCATACAGGTACGTGTGATTGACCGCGACCGCGTCGCCACCGGCCGCGCCCCAGCCATGCGTCGAACCGGCGACGGCGATCTTGTCGCCCGCGCGGTAGGCGGCGATTTCACTGCCGCTTTCGTCCCACGGCGCGTTGGTGTAAACGGTGCCGTCGGCGCCGACGCTGATGGCCTGGATATCCTGCTGCATCCATTTGCCGTCGCCGAAACCAAAGCTATTACCGATCCATGAAGTGGTGTAATTGAGTTGCGATTGCGCGGACGCATTCAGCGGGATAAGACTGTGTAAGATAACAACGGCCACGCCTAGGCGAGAGAACAATGTCACGACGGTATTTCCTTGCAAGGTGCGAAGCGCGCACAGCTGGCGTGTCCGGCGCGCATCCGCAGGCGTGCGGACGAAGCGCAATCGCGCACGCGTAAATCTTGGCGTTTTATCCTCGCATAGAAAAATCGGAAATATATTGATAAAAAATTCGCATTAAATGTTGAATTGTCCAAACAATCCGAAGCGCATAAGCCTGCGCACAAATGCGGTGCTATTTGCTATTTACGCGGATGCGATAAGCGCACCGACGCGCGCCTGCCAGCACATGCTCCTCGCGTTCAATCGAACCGTCTTCGCCGACAATCTCCGCGAAGAGCTGCAACTCCGTGCGGCAAAATCCCTGGCAAGTTCGCGCCGCCGCGCAAATCGGGCAATGGTTTTCTAGCAGCAGCCAGTCGCGTCCGTCTTTGTGCAACTCCGCCATGTAACCCTCGGCGCTGCGAATCTCCGCCAGCTTCGCGAGCCGTGCCTTGAGGCCTTTGACCGGCTTGAGCGCCGCCAGATAGTTCGCGCGCGTTTCCACGGCGCGCTGGTCGATCAACTTGTCGAGTCCCGCTTCGCCAAATAGCTGACGTATCGACCCGAGCAGTTGCACCGTCAATTGCGGATGTGTGTCGGGAAAACGCGCGTTGCCCGCTTCCGTCAAAGCCCAGCTTTGACTCGGCCGCCCAGGTCCCGCTTGCGAAGCCTGACGTCCTTCTATCAATCCGCCGCTCAGCAGTTTCTGGATCTGCTGGCGCGCCGCCTCGACGGTGATGCCGAGTTCACTCGCGATCGACGCCGTCGACAACGGCCCCTGCACCTTCAACAGATTCAGGATGCGATCCACCGGCGCGGCTATCGTCGCAGCGGACGCGACGCCCGGTGAATTTTCCAAGCTTTCGTTTGCATATCTCATTGAGTGCCATTATTATCCAAGCCAATACTTGGATAATAAGCCAGCCTTGCACGGCTGTCCACGACATGAAAAATCTGCAATCGAATGCGCCCGCATGGAGCGATCTTCTCAGTGGCAGCAACGGCTGGCGGGCGTTGGGGCTGGCTGGCGGCGTCGCGCTGCATGCTACCAACGTCTATGTCGCGACGACGATCCTGCCCTCGGTCGTGCACGAGATCGGCGGACTGGAAATGTATGCGTGGAACACCACGCTATTCGTGGTCGCGTCGATTCTGGGTTCGGTGTTGTCGGTGCGTCTGCTTGCGGTGCTCGGCGCGCGCGCCGCGTACTTCAGCGCGCTCGCCGTATTCGCATTGGGCACTGTCGTCTGCGCGAGCGCACCGTCCATGCCGTGGATGCTGGCCGGGCGCACGCTGCAAGGTCTCGGCGGCGGCATACTGCTCGCACTCAGCTATGCGCTGATTCGCGTCGTGTTCGAAGAGCGCCTGTGGCCTCGCGCGATGGGACTGGTGTCGGGCATGTGGGGCGTCGCCACGTTGTGCGGGCCCGCGCTCGGCGGCGTCTTCGCGGAACTCGGCGACTGGCGGCTCGCGTTCTGGGTCTTGCTGCCGGCCATCTTGCTGCTCGCCGTGATCGTGCATCGCGAGGTGGACGGCAAGCACGCGACCGGCGCGGCGGCGCCCGTTCCGTTGCTCAAGGTCGTGCTGCTCAGCGCATCTGTTCTGGTGATTTCGCTTGCCGCCTTGAGCGAGAACATTGTGTGGAACGCCATCGGCGTCGCAGTTGGCCTCGGCTTCGTCTGGCTGCTTGCGAGACTCGAACGCGACAGCACGCGTACGCGCTTATTGCCGAGCGGGTCGTATTCGATTCGCACGCGCATCGGCGGTATTTATGCGTGCATGAGCCTGCTCGGCATCGGCGTGACCAGTGAAATCTTCGTGCCGTATTTCTTGCAGACGATTCATGGCCGCTCGCCGCTCGCGGCCGGCTATCTGACCGCGTTGATGGCGGCCGGCTGGTCGTGCGGATCGGTGTTCAGCGCCGGACGTTCCGCCGTGGCCGCGCAACGCTTGAGCCGCGCGGGTCCGATCGTCGAAGCGCTCGGTCTCGCCGCGCTCGCGTGGCTGATGCCGCAAGCCGACCTGTTCGACAGCGCAGGCGGAACGCTGGCACTGTGCGCGGCGCTCGTCAGCGTTGGACTGGGTGTCGGAATCGGCTGGCCGCATCTGCTGACACGTGTGTTCACCGCCGCGCAATCCGGCGAGGAGAACCTCGCATCGCTCTCTATCACCACCATTCAACTCTTCGCGATGGCGCTCGGATCGGCGCTCGCCGGCCTCGTCGCGAACGGCGCGGGTCTCACCACGCTGCCCGCGCAGCGCGGCGCGCAACAGACCGCCGCATGGCTGTTCGCGATCTTTGCGATTGCGCCGCTGCTCGCGGCGGGATTGATACGCCAGCAGCCGCGCTCAACCGGAGAAGCATCGTGATAGATCGCGTGCAGGCCATGCGGATTTTCGTACGCATCGTCGATACGAGCAGCTTCACGCGCGCCGCGGAATCGCTCGAAGTGCCGCGTGCCACCGCGACGACCACCGTGCAGGCGCTCGAGTCGCTGCTCGGTGTGCAACTGTTGGTGCGCACGACGCGCAAAGTCACGCTGACCGCCGAAGGCGCCGCTTATTACGAACGCTGCGCGCAGATTCTCGCGGCGATCGAAGAAGTCGAATCGGGTCTTTTCAACCAGCCTGAAAATTTGCGCGGCCGCTTGCGCGTGGCCATGCCGGGCATGATTGCGGCGTCGATCGTGGTACCTGCATTGGCCTCGTTTCATGCGCAGCATCCGCATGTGGAACTGGCGCTCGGCGTGCATCATCGCTCGCTCGATCTGGTCGGGGAGAGCGTGGATTGCAACATCGAGTTAGGCGAGTTACCGGACTCACGCCTGCTCGCGCGCCGGCTCGGTTCGATCGAACGCGTGACCTGCGCGAGCCCTGTGTATCTCGCACGATTCGGCGAGCCGCGCCATCTCGACGATCTCTCGGATCACGTCGCCGTGCACTGGCTGTCGACGCAAACCGGCCGCCGCATGGACTTCGACTTCAGCGTGGCGGCGCGAGCGAGCAAGGTGAAGCTGGACAGCTTCATCCAGGTGAACGACGAACACACTTACCTCGCCTGCGGACTCGAAGGCCTCGGCTTGATTCAGCCTGGGCGCGCGGTTGCCGCGCCGTACCTTGCGTCGGGAAAGTTGTTCGAAGTGTTGCCGAAGTGCAGGCCCGCGCCGGTGCCCGTTTCGGTGACGTATGTGAAGAGCCGCCAGATTTCGCCACGCGTGCGCGCTTTCGTCGACTGGCTCGTCGAGATATTCGAAAGCGCGCCCGGCATGGTGAGAACGGCCACCGCGCCGCCGGCCGATTCATCGCCGTGGCCGGTGCTCGATTCGACTCGCGACGCCGCGCTCACGCCGTTTTGTTGACTACCCCAATATCACACGTGCTCAGCGGCTGCAGCTTGCGCGGCCGCCGCTTCCGCCGCGGCGACAGCAGGCGACACGATCGCCGGCTGACCCGTCTGCCGACGTGAGCGGCCCGAGCTCAGATAGTCCGCAATCGAATCCTGCGTGACTTCGCCGACATAACGGCCGTCGCCATCCAGCACCGGCATCCATGACGAATTGAACTGGTACATCTTCGACAGCACGATGCGCAGATGCTCGTCCGCGCTGACCGTCGCCTTGAATGCAGTCAGATGATCGCCGCACACACCCTGGCCCGCGCGCGCCGAGCGGCGCGTCACATAGCCGAGCGCTTGCTGCTTGCCATCGACGATGGTCAGATAGCGGCTGTCGCTGTCGTCCATCATCTGGAATGCGCGCGCGACCGGCATGTCGGCATGCGCGGTTTCCGGCTGGGTGGCGGCGTCGCCGGCCTTCACTAGCAAGAGGCGTTTCAACGTGCTGTCCTGACCGACGAACGCGCCGACGAACTCGTCGCGCGGATGCGCCAGCAGCGTATCCGGATGATCGTATTGCACCAGTTGACCCCGGCGGAATACGGCGACGCGGTCGCCAAGCTTGATCGCCTCGTCGATGTCATGGCTCACCATGATCACCGTCTTGTTCAGCTGACGCTGCATCTGGAAGAACTCGTTCTGAATCGACTCGCGATTGATCGGGTCGACCGCGCCGAACGGCTCGTCCATCAGCAGCACCGGCGGATCGGCGGCCAATGCGCGAATCACGCCGATACGCTGTTGCTGGCCGCCCGAAAGTTCACGCGGATAGCGCTTCAGATACTGCTTCGGATCGAGCGCGACCATCGACATCAACTCCGTGGCCCGTTCGCGGCAACGCTTCTTGTCCCAGCCGAGCAGGCGCGGCACGACCGTGATGTTCTCCTCGATCGTCATGTTCGGAAACAGGCCGATCTGCTGGATCACATAGCCGATGTGACGGCGCAATTCGACTTCGTTCAGACCTGAAGTGTCCTCGCCGTTGATCAGCACGCGGCCCGAAGTCGGCGCGATCAGACGGTTGATCATCTTCAACGTGGTGGTCTTGCCGCAGCCCGACGGGCCGAGAAACACGCAGATTTCGCCTTCGCCGACAGTCAGGCTCACCGAGTCGACTGCCTTCACCTGCTGGCCGTCCTTCTGCGTAAACGTCTTGGTCAGTTTGTCGAGTTCGATCATGTCTTTTGTACTCCCTTCGGGGTCAGCAAGCGTTGCAGCGCTTGCAGCAGCAGGTCGGCGACGATCGCGAGCAAGCTCACGAGCACGGCGCCCACCAACAGTTTCATCATGTTGCTCTGGCCGATCGCGCGGATGATCAGCGTGCCGAGACCGCCCGCGCCGATCACCGCGGCGATCGTCATCACGCCGATGTTCATCACCACGGCCGTGCGCACGCCGCCGAGAATCACCGGCACGGCGAGCGGCAAATCGACGAGCCGCAGCCGTTGCCACACCGTCATGCCGATACCGATGCCCGCTTCCTTGATGCCGGCGTCGACATTGCGCAGCGCGAGGTAGGTGTTGCGCATGATCGGCAGCAGCGAATAGAGGAACACGGCGGTGATCGCCGGCACTGCGCCGATGCCTTGGCCGAAGCGCGAGAACACCGGAATCATCAAGCCGAACAGTGCGATGGACGGCAAGGTCAGCACCACCGTTGCAATGCTCAGCAGCGGCGCGGCGAGCCACTCGTGCCGATTGATAAGGATACCCAAGGGTACGCCGACGGCAATCGCGCAACCCACCGCGATTCCCACCAGCCACACGTGTTGCGCGGTGAGTTGCAGCAATTCAGGCCAGTTGGCCGATAGATAGTCGAATACAGTCATAAAGAAGATCTCCGCTCAGGGCAGCTTGTGCGTGCGCAGGAATTCCGCCGCGACTTCGCGCACCGGCTTGCCGTCGATGTCGACCTGCTTGTTCATTTCCAGCATCGTGTCGTTGTTCAGCGCGTCGGACAACGCGTTCAATTGCGGCGCGAGTTGCGGGTTCTGGTCGAGCGTCGTCTTGCGCACCACCGGCGTGGCGTTGTATGCGGGGAAGTAGTGGCGGTCGTCTTCGAGCGGCACGATGTTGAAGCCCTTCACGCGGCCGTCCGTCGTGTAGATCAACCCGATCGGCACCTGGTTGTTATGCAGCGCCGTGTAGACGAGGCCCGGATCCATCTGCCGCGTTTCCGCGCGGCTGAACTGCATGCCGTACGCGGCTTCGAGCGGCTTCAGGCCGTCCGGGCGATTGGCGAACTCCGCATCCATCGCAAACACGTGTTTCTTTTTCGGCTCCGCCGCCATCTTCGCGGCGAGTTGCGAAATCGTGCGGATGCCGGTTTGCTGCGCCACTTGTTGCGGCAGACCGAGTGCGTACGTGTTGTTCAGCGGCGAGCAATCGAGCCACACGAGGCCACGTTTCGCATCGAGCGCTTTCACGCGTTCGTACATCGTCTTCGGATCGAGCTTTTCAGTGATCTTGTTGTAGACGATCGCGGCGGTGCCCGTGTATTCCCACGTGATATCGACCTGGCCATTCTCCTGCGCGCTGCGCAACAGCGTGCTGCCGAGGCCGGTGCGGGCGTCGATCGTGTAGCCCTTCGCGTGCAGGTATTGCGACGTGATCTCGGTAAGAACGTATTGCTCGGTGAAATTTTTGCCGCCGAGTACGAGCGTCGCCGCGCTCGCTTGAAGACTCGTGAAGAGCAATGCGCCGGCGGCGAGCCAGCGGCTGCGTTTGAACAGATTCGTCATGCCGTCACCCCGCGTCGCGCGAGCAGGTAGCGGCTGCCGCCCGAGACGATGCCGTCCAGCACGAGCGCGAGGATCGCGGTGGCCGCCGCGCCGAGCAAAAGCTGCTGCTGGTTGTTCAGATAGATGCCCGGAAAAATCAGCGTGCCGAGACTGTCCGCGCCGATCAGATAGGCGAGCGGCGCGCTGCCCACGTTGATCGCGAGCGCCGTGCGCACGCCGCCGATGATAATCGGCATGGCATTAGGCAACTCCACGCGCAACAACGACTGCCAGCCCGTCATGCCGAGACCGCGAGCCGCTTCGCGCAGCGCGGGCGAGACGTTCTTCATGCCTTCGTAGGCATTGCGCGTGATGGGCAGCAACGACGCGAGAAACAGCGCGACGAGCGCCGGAATATCGCCGATGCCGAAGATGCCGAGCGCGATCGCCAGCACGGCCAGCGAGGGAATCGTGTTGCCGATGTTGAAGATCTGCATGAAGCGTTCGGCGTGACGCGCGAGCGACGGGCGGCTCAGCAATACGCCGGCGGGAATGCCGACCAGCAGCGCGAGCGCCATGGAGTACCCGACGAGCAGCAGGTGCCGTTTGGTGTAGTAGACGAGATCGGGCGCGTACTGATGCAGCGCGCTGGGGTCGACCGCGCGGCACAGCAACGCGACGACGACACCGATGGCTACAAGACTGCCGATCAGTCTGGCAGGACGTTGAATCATGAAGATGCGCCTCCTTGTTCGAGCGGCGCGCGGAAATAGCCGCGCCGCACAGGCGTCACGATGACGCTGCGAATGGGAAGTTCGGGACGCGGCAGATGCCGCGAGTTGAACCGAGTGGTGCCGGGGGGTTTGTTTTTGCCCGGCGCGAAGGCGGTGTGATTTCGCCTTCGGTGGCGGACCAGTCAGCAAAACTGGTGCCAGATCCATCGATGATATTGGGCAGCAGCGCTGGGCTGCTTGTCCGACGGGGTTTGAGGCGCCTCTTGAATGCCGGGTTTTCAACCGGCGTCAGAGCGGATGCAAAGTGCTACTAGTTTGCATCGAACCCCTTCTAACTGGGCCTATCTAGCTGCGATTTCGCGGTTAGGGTGCTGGGATTATACGGGTGATGGGTGGGTTCGTCTACCCATGTGGTTAATGCGGAGGTGATGGGGAGGGTGCCAGCTTTGATTTTGCTTGATTTCCGCACTCCCGGAAAAGCTCACCGGAGCTTTTCTCAACCGCCTTCCAGGCTCCCGAAAATACTCACCTCAATCGCCCGCAGGTGCGGCCCTGCCAATCTGAATCATCACCGTTGATAAAGAGACGCGTTGGCAAACGGTGACTCTCCAGCACTCTCGGCACGGCGGCCGATTAGCGCGCCGCCTCGCCGGGAAAACGTCCCTCAGGAAGTCCGCACTCGCCGCACGAAGATACGCCGCGTGAGATCGAACGCCACCAGATTGCCGGCCACCACCAGCAACAGTCCGACCACGGCCAGCGCGGACCACTGATAGCCTTCGAACACCGTCGACACCGCCAGCGCCACGATCGGAAACAATACCGTGCAGTAAGCAGCCCGCTCGGGTCCGATGCGCCCGACCAGCATCAGATAAGCCGTGAAGCCGATCACCGAGCCGAAAATCGCGAGATAAGCGAGCGCGCCGAGATAACGCGCGGACGGCTCGACGGCGAACGAGAAACCGGCCACTACGCTTCCCAACGTCAAGACGCCGGCGCCGATCAGCATCGCCCAGCTATTCGTGGCGAACGGGTGCAGACCCATCGATTGCATGCGGCTCGACAACAGGTTGCCGGCCGAAAAGCACAGGGTTCCAAGAAACGCGATCCCAAGCCCGAACCACGCGGCGTGATCGCCGAGGTGTCCCGTCATCTGCTGCACGAACAGACACACGATACCGACGAGCCCCAGCGCCGCACCGGCAATCGCCGTGGGTTGCAACGGCCGGCCCATGAAGAGGCGGCCGTTGATCGAATTCAGCAGCGGCGCGGTCGAAAACACCACCGCCACCAGGCCGCTCGGCACCACCTGTTCCGCGTAATAGAAGCACAGAAAGTTCAGGCAGAAGAGCGCCAATCCTTGCGCGACCAGGAATCGCCATGCGGCGCGCGGCGGCCAGATCGGCCGACGCATGATGCGCAGCAACGCGAACAGCACCAGCGCAGCAATCCAGAAGCGCCAGGCTATGGACACCGGCGGCGGCACCGCCCCCAGTTGCCATTTGATCGCGATCCACGTGGTGCCCCAAATCAAAACGGTGGCGGCATAGAGGGACAAATTCATGGTCAGGCCTGCGGCAGCAAATACGGAAGCCCACTATGCCGCAGCCAGACCGGCCGCGCTTGTCCAGGATTGCGCACTTTTTCGGAGTGGCAAGCCGCCGCGCGTGGGCGGCCGTATACTGACGTTTATTCAGTCATGACAAGTATTTCGCCCGCTTCGTGAACGCCAGACCGCACGCCCCTGTGACCCATCCCACCGAATCGCCGTTCGGCCTTCAGTCGGTGTGTCACACGCTGAGCAGCGCCAACGCGAATCTAAACCGCTTTGCGTGGCTCGGCGACCGGCTGGCCATCGCCGTCTGGACTCGCGACACGGAAGAAGCCGAGACCGTCTACGATCGGCCCGGCCATCACACGTTGTCGTGTTATCTGGACGGCGGCTATCGCACCGAGCGTCAGAAAATGCCGGGGCATTACGGCGCGCCGTCGCGGCTCTGTGCGCTGCCCGGCGACCACGAATCACGCTGGTGGGTGCGCGGCCACATGCATTTCATGCACCTGTACTTCCTTCCGGAGCACTTCACGCAGCGTGCGGTTCAGGAACTCGACCTCGAGCCGCGCGAACTGACGCTCGCCGATCGCACGTATTTCGAAGACGCCCGCATCGCCACGTTGTGTCAATCGCTTGCGAACGAAGACTGGCAGGATCCCGACGGTTTGCTGCGCACCAATGAGACCGCGCATCAAGTGCTGAGTCTGCTGTTGCGCGCGCAAGGCGTGCGCCGCACGGATGTGTCGCTCAAAGGGGGTTTGTCGGTCGCGACTCGCAGGCGGCTGCACGACTATATCGAAAGCCATCTTTCGCAGACGCTCACACTCGGCGAGCTGGCCGGCGTAGCGGCATTGTCGGAATTTCATCTTGCGCGCATGTTCCGCACCTCGTTCGGACTGCCGCCCGCCGCGTGGATCGCGCAGCAGCGGCTCGAACGCGCCCGCACGCTATTGCGCTCCACGGCGCTCCCGCTCGCGCAGGTCGCCGAGCAATGCGGCTATGCCAACGCCAGCCATTTCAGCCACCGTTTCCGCGAGAGCGTCGGCGTGGCGCCGACCGCGTATCGGCAGGCTATCGCCGCCTGAGCGCGAGCCGGCGCGTTCTGCGCTACTGCTGCTACTGCATTTACTGCAACGCCATCGCCAGCACGCGCGCCACATGGATCGCGTCGACGCCGGCGCCGTCGTGAATCTGATGCCGGCAACTCGTGCCGTCCGCGACCATGAGCGTGTTGCCATCCATCTTGCGCACCGCCGGCAGCAGCGACAGTTCCGCCATCGCCCGCGACGTCGCGTAATGCTCGGCCTCATAGCCGAAACTGCCCGCCATCCCGCAGCACGACGACTCCACCGTGGATACCTTCAATTCAGGAATCCATTTCAATACGGTTTGCACGGGCGTGAAGGCGTCGAAGGCCTTTTGATGGCAATGGCCATGCACCAACGCCTGTTGTTTGGCCAACGGCTTCAATGCGAGCTGCAAACGTCCGGCCTTTTCCTCGCGCACCAGAAACTCTTCGAATAGGAGCGCCTGCTTCGCCAGCCGCTGCGCTTCATCGCCAAAGCCGTAGTGCAGGAACTCATCGCGCAACGACAGCAAGCACGACGGCTCCAACCCGACGATCGGCACGCCGCGCTCCACGAATGGCTTGAACAGATCGAGCATGCGCCGCGCTTCCTGCTTCGCTTCATCGACGAGACCCGCCGCGAGGAACGTGCGGCCGCAGCACACGGGCCGCTCACCCTGGCGCGTATTGAAGTGCACTGTGTAACCCGCTGCCTCCAGCACCCGCTGCGCAGCGCGCGCGTTTTCCGGCTCCATGTTGTTGTTGAACGTGTCGACGAACAGCAGCACCTCTTTCAGCGCGGCACCTTGTGTCGCCCTGCCCGCCACCGCATCAACCAGGAACGACTTCTTGAAGCGCGGCAAGCTCCGCTCGGGCGCGAAGCCCACGGACCGCTTGAACCACGCGGACAGCACCGGCACGTTATCGGCGAGCGCCATCAAGCCCGGCATGCGGCTCGCTGTCGACGCATAGCGCGGCATAAAAGCCACCAGCTTGTCACGCAGACGCAGTCCGTGACGCTTGACGCGCGCCGCCCGCGCCTCGATCTTGAACTTCGCCATATCGACGCCTGTCGGGCAATCGCGCTTGCAGCCCTTGCAGGAGACGCACAGATCGAGCGTCTCCTTCACGTCGTCGCTCGCGAGACCCGCTTCGCCGAGTTGACCGGAAATCGCGAGGCGCAATGTATTCGCGCGTCCGCGTGTGACGTGCTGTTCATCCTTCGTCACGCGGTAGCTCGGGCACATGGTGCCCGCGTCGAACTTGCGGCAGTGGCCGTTGTTATTGCACATCTCGACGGCCTTCGCGAGACCGCCGGACAGATCGTTGCCACTGCCCGGCAAGGTCTCCTGTCCTGTCAGCGGATCGCGTTCGACATTCCATGCAGACCAGTCGAGTGCCGTGTCGATGCGATGTTCCTTGTAGCCCGGTGCGAAGCGGAAATTGTGCGCGTCGTCCATCTTCGGCGGACGCACGATTTTGTCGGGATTGAAGCGGTTGTCAGGATCAAACAGCGCCTTGATCTCACTGAACGCCTGATTCAGGCGCGGGCCATATTGCCACGCGACCCATTCGCCGCGGCACAGTCCGTCGCCGTGTTCGCCCGAATAGGCGCCCTTGTATTCGCGCACGAGTGCAGCGGCTTCCTCGGCGATCGCGCGCATCTTCAGCGCGCCGTCGCGCCGCATGTCGAGAATCGGCCGCACGTGCAGTGTGCCGACGCTCGCATGCGCATACCACGTGCCTTCCGTGCCGTTTCGATGGAACACTTCGGTCAGGCGGCTCGTGTATTCGGCCAGATGTTCGAGCGGCACCGCACAATCTTCAATGAAGGACACCGGTTTGCCGTCGCCCTTCATGCTCATCATGATATTGAGCCCGGCCTTGCGCACTTCCCAAAGCGCTTTCTGTTCGTTCACGTCCGGCATCTCGACGACCGAGTCGGGCAAGCCGAGGTCGGCCATCAGTTCCGTGAGTTGCTTGAGCGACGCGAGTTGCGCGTCGCGGTCCTCGCCCGCGAACTCCACCAGCAGAATCGCTTGTGGCTCACCGACCAGCGCCTTGCCGATCACCGGACGAAACGCCGGATTGCTCATCGCGAGATCGATCATCGTGCGATCGACCAGCTCCACCGCAACTGGCTTCAACTTGACGATGTGCTGCGTCAGCTCCATCGACTGCCAGAAGGTCGGGAAGTTGACCACGCCGAGCGTTTTATACGCGGGCAGTGGCGCGAGCCTGAGCGTCAATTGCCGGCTGAACGCAAGCGTGCCTTCCGAGCCGACCAGCAGATGCGCGAGATTCGCGACGCCGTCGTCGGTATATGCGCGCGGGTTCTGGCAATCGAACACGTCGATGTTGTAGCCCGCCACGCGGCGCAGAACCTTCGGCACGCGCGCCACGATCTCGTCGCGCTCGCGTTCGGCGATCTGCTTCACGTCCGCGAGTATCTGCTGCAAGCGCGCGCCTTGCGGCGCCTCGCGTAACGAGGCGAAACGCGCTTCGCTGCCGTCGGCGAGAATCGCGTCGATCGCGTCGACGTTGTGCACCATGTTGCCGTATTCGATCGAGCGCGAGCCGCACGAATTATTGCCGGCCATGCCGCCGATCGTGCATTGAGCGGCTGTCGAAACGTCCACCGGAAACCAGAGACCGTGCGGTTTGAGCCACGCGTTCAGATGATCCAGCACGACGCCCGGTTCGACCGTCACCGTGCGCGCTTCGGCATCGAAGGCGACGATGTTGTTCAACCACTTGCTCGTGTCGATCACCAGTGCTTCGCCGACCGTCTGGCCGCATTGGCTCGTGCCCGCGCCGCGCGCGAGCAGCGGCACTTTCTCGCTGCGCGCGATTTCCAGTGCAATGCGCAGATCGTCCTGGTCGCGCGGCACCACCACGCCGATCGGCGTGATCTGGTAGATCGACGCGTCGGTCGCGTAACGGCCGCGGCTCGCCGTATCGAACAGCACGTCACCGCGCAGTGATTTGCGCAGATGCTGCGCGAGCGGACTTGTCAGGCGCGCGGCGGATGGAACCAGATGGATCGGCTTGACGAGTAAAGCGGAAGTGGGGTTCGTCATATCGTCGGCCTATGGCAAAAACAGGGAAGCGGCTAGTACAGCGTGAGGCTGACCGGCGCGAGTCCTTCAATGCGCCCGCTCGCCGTGCCCGCCGTCTGCGGAAAGAACATGCCGGTGTAGGAGCCGGCTGTGACGACCATCTCCGGCGTCACCGCAATGCCGCGCGATGTGGCGTGATTGACGAGCCACGTCAGCAGGCGTCGCGGATCGCCGGCCGGATTGGCGGGCGTGGCTTTAACCACATCGTTTCCGTCGAAATTGAAATGCAGCGACGGCGCCACGAACGGAAAATCCTCGCGATACGGCGTGAATTCGCCCACGATCAGCGCGCCGTGGTTCTGCAAATCCGCGAGTTGAGCGAGCTTGTCGACAGCGGGCCATTCGGCGTAGCGGCTCGCCACGATTTCGATGGTCGCGCCGATCGAACCGATGCTCGCCAGCACTTCAGCCTCGCTATACGGCGTGGTGGAAGCATCGAAACGCCGTCCGAAGCGAAACGCGATTTCCAGTTCAAGGCCCAACGGCGCGAAGACTTCGCGCGGCAAACGCGCACCGTCGGCATGCAAGTCGAGGTCGGGCAACGGCGCGCCCTGGATCGGACCGCTTTCGGACTTCGCGCCGATCTTCCAGCCGGCGATCCGCGCGCCGCATGCGTCTAGGATTTCATGCTGGATCGCATAAGCCGCGGCGGCGTCGGCGGGTGTGTGCTCCGGCGGCAACGTGTCGAGCGTGGCGCGATTGCGGCGTGCATCGGCGAGAAGCCGGCTGAGTGCTGTCGTCATAGTGTCGTGTCGTGAGGCGGAAAGATGGAACGGTGTAGCGCGCTCAAACGCCCATGCCGGTAGGAACATGCGTTTTATCGGCTGCGTTGAGCGCGAACTTGCTTTCCGGCTGCATGCGGAACGCGAGCACCACGCCGATCGCCATCAACAGCATGCTGCCGACGAACGGCAATTCCCAGCTACCGAAGTAGTCGATCAGGAAACCGCCGACCACCGGCGAGATGATCGCCGCCAGTGCCGAGCCGGTGTTCATCATGCCGCTTGCGGTGCCCGAGTATTCCGGTGCGATGTCCATCGGAATCGCCCACATCGGACCGATCGTCATTTCGGCAAAGAAGAAGCCGGACGCGAGACACGCCATCGACAGATACAGGCTGTGCGTGAACATCAGCGGAATCAGCGAGAGCAGGCAGAAGAACATGCAGACCGACACCATCCAGCTACGTGCGCGTTTCAGGCTGCCGGTGCGCGTGAAGATCGAATCGGTCACGATGCCGCCGAGCGTGTCGCCGATCACGCCGGCGAAGAACACCACCGAAGCGAAGATCGCCGACTTCTGAAGTTGCAGGTGATAGCTGTGCAGGAAGTATTGCGGAATCCAGCTCAGGAACAGCCACAACGTCCAGCCGTAGCAGAAGTACACGATCGTGACCGGCCACATGCGGCGAAACAGTTTGCCCCACGGCACGCCGGCGACTTTCGGCTTCGGCGCGGGAAGCGCGGTGAGCTCGTCGTTCGTGATACGCGGATGATCTTTCGGATGTTCGGTGAAGGTGATCGCCCACACGGCGACCCACAACAAGCTGAACACGCCGCAGATATAGAACGACTCGCGCCAGCCCCAGGTCGCCATGACGAGCACGATCAGGCCGGGCGCCACCGCATTGCCGATCCGCGAGGCCGCATGCGTGATGCCCTGCGCGAAGCCGCGTTTTTCCTTGGCGACCCAGCGCGCCATCGCGGAAGTAGCGGCGGGAAACGTCGCGCCCTCGCCGAAGCCGAGCAGCACGCGCGCGGCCAGCAGCGAAACCAGGCCGCCCGCAAAACCCGTCAGCAGAGTCGCGACGCCCCAGATGGCGCCGCAAAATATCAACGTGCGTTTGGCGCCGAAGCGATCACTGACCCACCCGCCGATGATCTGGAAGATCAGATACGGGTACGCGAAGGCCGAAAACACCAGGCCCACTTCCGTATGCGAGAGATGGAATTCCTTGCCGAAACCCGCCGCCGCCGTGCTGACGTTGACGCGGTCGAGGTAGGTGATGAAGTACATGATGCATAGCATCACTAGAACGATACTGGTCGCACTGGTCACACGAAACCGCTTCATCGTCTCTCTCCATTGCATGTGTCGACGGCGGGCCTGATATGGCGCGCTGCGTCGTTGCCCGGCAGCGGCTTGCGCCGCGGGACCATCGCATTAGTTCGGGCCGCGTTCTGTGCGCGGCTTCCTTCGTCAGGGAAGTCCCTTTTTTGCGAGCCGTTGGTTGCGCCTCGTGTCCTCAGGCCGCGGCTTTCAGGCCCGAGGCTTGGGTCGGCTGGCTCAACCATTCCATAGCGGCAGGCATGCCGCTTTCCTTGAGCGGCACGCCCGCGAGCCGCAGACCCATTTCGCAGCCGGCCAGCGTGGCCAGCAGCATCAGGTCGTTGCAGTCGCCGAGATGGCCGATGCGGAACATGCGGCCTTTCATCTTGCCGAGGCCCGTGCCAAGCGACATGTCGAAGCGTTCGTAGATGAGCTTGCGCACCGCATCGGCATCAATGCCGTCGGGCATCATCACGCCCGTGAGCACCGGGCTGTACACCGACGGATCGGCGCACTGAATCTCCAGGCCCCACGCACGCACCGCGCGACGGGTCGCTTCGGCGAGACGTTCGTGACGGGCGAACACGTTGTCGAGCCCTTCGCCGAGAATCATCTCGAGCGCTTCATTGAGTCCGTAAAGCAGGTTCGTGTTCGGCGTGTACGGCCAGTAACCGGTCTTGTTCATCTCGACGATGTCAGTCCAGTCCCAGAAGCTACGCGGCAGTTTTGCCTGCTTGCTGGCGGCCACGGCTTTCGGCGAGATCGCGTTGAAGCTGATGCCAGGCGGCAGCATCAAACCTTTTTGCGAGCCCGAGACGGTGACGTCGACGCCCCATTCGTCGTGACGATAGTCGGCGCACGCGAGGCCTGAGATCGTGTCGACCAGCAGCAAGGCCGGATGACCCGCTGCGTCGATTGCGCGACGCACGGCGGCGATATCGGAGGTCACGCCCGTGGACGTTTCGTTGTGCACCACGCACACCGCCTTGATCGCGTGCTGCGTGTCGGCGCGCAGACGCTCCTCGATCATTTGCGGCTGCACGCCGCGACGCCAGCCTTCAATACCCGGCAGGCCGAGAAACTCCGGCTTGAGACCGAGGCTTTCCGCCATCTTTTTCCACAGCGTGGCGAAGTGGCCGGTTTCGAACATCAGCACGTGGTCGCCGGGGCTCAACGTGTTCGAGAGCGCCGCTTCCCAGGCGCCCGTGCCCGAGGCCGGGTAAATCACCACGGGTTGCTGCGTCTTGAAGATTTTCTTGATGCCGTCGAGCACCTTCAGACCGAGTTCGCCGAACTCCGGACCGCGGTGGTCGATGGTCGGGTAGCTCATTGCCCGGAGGATACGGTCGGGCACCGGGCTCGGACCCGGAATCTGCAAAAAGTGACGGCCAGCGGGGTGAAAGTCTAGCTTGAGCATTGGGCTCCTCCGATTGAATTTTGCATTCAAAAAACTATATCAGACGAACCCTGACGATCCCAAGGCGAAAATTGCCCACTGGCACCGGTGTTTACCCGCGCTATTAACTAATCTTTCAGCTTCCTATAAAATCCGAGCTAATGAGATGTTGAGGGCTTTTGTATGCAAAATTCGGGTTTCGAGGCCGGCGTCGCCACTTCCCCGCTGATGCCGAAGGTCGAGCGGCAGCGCTTGCACGACACGGTGGTGGAGCACATTCGGCGCTTCATCGTCGAAGGCGTGCTCGAGCCGGGCAAGAAATTGAACGAGCGCGAGTTGTGCGAAACGCTCGGTATTTCACGCACGCCGCTGCGCGAGGCGCTGAAGGTGTTGGCCGCGGAAGGGTTGATCGAGATTTCGCCGAATCGTGGCGCGTCGGTGTCGAAGATGTCGGAGGCCGAATTGCGCGAGACCTTCGAATTGATGAGTGGTCTCGAAGCTTTTTCCGGCGAACTGGCGGCCGAGCGGATGACGGCTGCTGAACTCGCCGAGATCAAGGCGCTGCATTACGCGATGCTCGCGTGCCGTACGCAGAACGATCTGGCCGGGTACTACAGCCGCAATCAGGCGATTCACGACAAGATCAATGAGGCGGCCAGGAACTCGGCTCTGCGGCAGACTTATGTCGCGGTGAATCGGCGCTTGCAGGCGCTCAGGTTTCGGTCGAATTTCCAGATTCCGAAGTGGGATAGCGCGATTCATGATCACGACGAGATGCTGAAGGCACTTGAAGCGCGGGATGGTAAGAAGCTGAGTGCGATTCTTCGGCAGCATCTGCTTGATAAGCGCGATGCGGTTTTGCAGGTGCAGTCGCGGGAAGCGGTGGCTGCGTCGCCGTTGAAGACTTGAGTTGAGTTAAGGGATCTAAGTGACATTTGCTTTCGGCGTCGGCGTGGTCTGCATGTCCGCGCCGAAGGCAAAACTTGTCCACCTAAAATGTTGGCAAGCCTGTGCACAACCTTCTTACATCCCAGCCAAGTGGTTGATGCGATGGAGGTATCGACCTGCGGTTCATGCGTGAGCACCGGTCGGCACTTTGCGGGCGGATCCGCTGGAAACGCGTTCCGTCGACATGCGGTTCGACGCGAACTGCCAGTTATCCCCACAAATGTTCGCAAAGCTGTGGACAAATCACACCATGTGATAAACAGCCCGCCGCATAAGGCTTTGCGGGCGGGGCACGGGGAAAATTCCGTCCCCCGCGCACCCTCAAACATCCATTCCCCCACGTTTCCCCATACGCTGCGGTGCGGGGAAACCTTCGCCCCCCACCGGGGGACTGCCCTACATATTAGACATGTGTCTCGTTTGAGATTCAAGCTAACAGCGGTCCCTCGCGGGGACTTACAAGGCGCTTGCCTTGTTTAAAGTTCGAACAGGTGGAACTGCCGATGCTGCGGTGCACGCGGTGTGGGTAACGATACGCGCGTTCCCCGCGGTGAATGGTGATAGGGGCTACAGGTCCCAGCGCTGGCTGTCGGTTGTGACCAGCCAGAGTACGCGGCAGCAGGTATCTACCCCTAGCACAGGTATGTTATTGAAGCTGCACGTGCCGTACGTGACGCCAGCACGCCATACCCCAGCTCGTCGCTCAACGCGCGCTTATGTTCAGGGTGAAGAACCAGCTCCGCAGGTTCCTCCCCTTCATGCTCTTTCAGATAGTGGTAAAGCCGTCCACGATGAAGGCACAGGCGCTCATGCCTGGCCGGAAACTCAAGGTCATGAATCACACCCCATGATTTCCGCGGGCTCAGGCCGTCGCTTCTGCCGGTGCGCGCCTGACCGCCTTGGGCGCGTGCTTGCGCGCCTGCCACAGATCGTAGTCAAGCTGCATCCCCAGCCACAGATCAGCTCGCCCTCCACGCTCCACACCAAGCCATTGCTCAATGCGCAGCGCCATTTCAGGGGTGATCGCTGCATGCTCATTCAGAAGCCGCGAAAGCATAACCCGCGACACACCAAGCTGGCTCGCCGCCTCAGTGACACTCAGATTCAGCGCGGGCAGAACGTCCTCGCGCAGAATTGCCGCAGGATGCGGCGGATTAAACATACCAGTCATAGCTTTCTTCACTATGCGAACCCGATCGACGCCATGCTTCAGCGCCGGAGTATGGAAATTGCTAATGGTAATCTTCGTAATCGACAAGGATTGCGTCCTCGCCGTCAAACTCGAATGTCAGTCTCCAGTTACCATTGACCTGAGCAGACCAGCACGCTTTTCGTTTTCCCTCTAGTTCGTGCAACCCCCAGCCGGGTTGGTTCATATCGTCCGGCGATTTCGCCCTGTTCAGTGCAGTCAGTAAACGACCCAGCTTCGATGCGTGCCACGCCTGGATACCCGCTTTGGTACCGGTCGAGAAAAAGCGCTCCACACCCTTGTGCTTGAAAGATTTGATCATTTGTCATAGCTTCAACGCCACGCCAACCCGTCGCGACAGTTACAACCCCGATCTGAACAACACTATAAACTGTAAATTAACACTTTACAAATAAGCGCACACCACCGTACTTCGCTATCCGTACGTGCGCGCCCCAGCACGCTGGCCTGCTCCCTTCAAGGATCGACAAGAGTTTAAATCGCGAGCCAGCGGGCGACGCCAAGGCGGCCCCTCCCGCTGCAACAAACTTCACACGCAGTTGTTGTCATCACCGCAACCGCCAGAACATACCGTTGCGATGACTGAACGTCGTTCGGTCAAGTCACGGGACCTATGACCAATCAGTCTTCTGGCGGCTCATCGATTGGATGTTGCGTCAGATTCAGATGCTTTTTGACGTCTGGTCGGCCTGCTGCAATCAGATTAAGCATTGCAACTCCAAGCTGTCGTGCCAATTCGTCGTCAAACCCGAATTCCTCTTCGTCAAGAAAAAACGGCACGGCCATCTTTCCCGCAACGAGCGGAGCCATCAGGGCCGAATCCACGGCTTGCATTATCAATTGTCTCGGTTCATCGGTGTACGTTAGAACCACGGTATACGGCGGATGACTAACCATTAATACCCCCTGCATTGTTGATACCTGTCAAAGGAATTCTGTTTACACAGCGCATATGCTCGGATGCCCCTAGGTTTGGCCACCAGAATACAAAAATCCAGGTCCGCCTCGTACTTGTCATGACATTGTGACTCGTGATCCTCACGGCCGCCACACTTCACCATCCCACCGCCCCCACCCCCGCTTCCGAAAAGCGCGCTATAAAGCGTCGACCGCTTCGCCGAACTGGTCAAATCCGGCACGAGCACGGGATAAGGGACCTGCGCCTGATCGCTCAGCATCAGTTCCGTTGTCTCACCCCATGTTGGAAGTGCAGCGCTCAATTCCCTTCCGAAAAGTTTCCCCGTCAGCGTAGCTTTCCAACGCATGTAGCACTCGACGCAGATGTCTGGTACGAATGCCTGAGTATCTGACTGCAGTCCCGTGAGGCTTGCGGACGGTGCAACCGGATCATTCCCCACTTCCCAGTTGGTTAGCCACACTCCTAGCTCAGCGTCGCTGATTGGCTGCCACCACGCGCCGTTAGTTGAGACCTTCGCTGAATGTGACGAAACCGTGCCATTCGCAGCGTACTGGTAATCGACTGCCAGTACACGGGCGAGTCCGCCATTTACCGAACTTGCCGGTTCGTTATACTGAAAAGACTTTACGCGACCACGCTCGTCGTAAGCGATGCCTGCCTGGCCACTGTTACCCGCAATCTGTGTCGCGCGGTTCTCGGCATCACGACCGAGGGTTCGCATTGTCCAACCCGATACGGCATCCTGCGTCGTCGCGATATTGCCACGCGCGTCATACGTGTAGGTCCAATCTTCAGTCTTCGTGCCATTCTTGACAACGGTGGCGGACAGAAGACGGGCAGCCTGGTCGTAGCGCGCACCGACTGTCATCTGGTTGCCCGTCCCAATCGCCTGCATCCCCTGTTCGCCGGTAAGATCGGTCGTTTCCCTCTCTGCGTAGCCCGTAACGTTGCCGACTGTGTCGTATACAAACGCCCGGATTTTGCCCGGTGTAGAGACCAGGTATGGGCGCAATGAATTGCTGTCACTGTACTCAATCGTCGATACTGTCTTGTTGCCCGCGACTGTCGCAATTGCTTTCGTCGGCCGGTTGGCGCCGTCCCACGTGTACTGCGTATTCCCATCTGGGGTGACTCTTTGCTTCAAGTTTCCTGACGTATCCCACGTGCGTGATACCGTGCCGCCAGGCGTGGCAATTGAGCCAGGGCGCGAAGTGTCTCCAGTATTAAAGGAGTACGTGCTGCTGCCGGACATGTCGCTGAGGGTAGTCGTGCCGGAGCCGTAACTTAGCGACACATTATGTGTCGTGTCGGGATGGGTGACGGAGATCGCACGTCCGCTGGAATCGTAGGCCCATGTTGCAATCCGTGAACCGGATTCGTCCTTTATCCCTGTCAACGCATTGGGGAAGCGAGCATCCTCATATAGATACTGACGAACGTTTCCAATTGGAGCGGTTGCCGAAGCTAGATTACCGTTCGCGTCGTACGCATAGTGCGTGGCATTGCCCGAAGGGGGCACCACGCTCAGGATGCGACCATTACTGTCGTATGTCAGGCTAAGTGTCAGCCGCGATGCCGGCTGCCCAATCCGATCGACGGGCCACTGCGCAATTGAATCAAGCCGTTGCCCAACGTACCCAACCTCACGGTACATACCCGTGCGGTTTGTCTCCGAGTGAAACAGGCCCGTGCTGTCGGCGTATGTTTCCGTCGTACCAAGCCGTTCGTCTTTCAGGTAGAAGTATCCGTCGCCAGCTTTTGACAGGGAAAGGCCTGAAGTTCCAGGTACGGCCCACGCTCCGCCAATCGATCTGAATATCAGGGGCTGTCCGTTACCTCGAAACGCTGTGATTTTCGGCGTGCTCGCATTGACTGCGCTCAGGTCAAGCCTTCGCTGCCAGTTACTGATCCAGAACCCACCCATCGCTGTCTGCGCTTTGTCGAACGGCTTCGAAACATAGCTACGGCTAAACACAAATGGCAAGGTGTCGCCGCTTGCAAAGTCAGTTTCAGAGAGCGTGACAATCCCATTTGCCGGAAACACCGGGTCCGCCACCGGGCAGCTATCGTCAGGCGTACCGCCACCAGCGCCTCCGCAGTAGTCCGATACATAGGAAGCAGTCCCGCAATTGTAGTAATACATTGCGTTGTGGGGATCCTCCGGTCCGTTCGTCGCCGGCATAGTGCCCGGCACCTGCAGCGTGCACATCGGCGTACCCGGGACCCCCAATGACTTTCTGTACAGACTAAAGCATTCGTCCTCTGTCGCCGCGTTAGCGTGAGCAACAGACATCAGCAGCCCGGTTGCAACAATCAGGCGAACGATCCCGCCCGACACGCTACTAGTGAATTTCCATGGTTTCATTTTTCTCCTTCGTTTTTTTCGTTTGGCCAAGAGCGTCACAACTCTTCATGAGATCGGAGCGTGCACATATCCGACAACTCCTAAAATTGCGGCCTTTTTGTGCCGGCACAAACATCGCTTTATCGGCGCTGACGAAATGCTTGGGAAACTACACGTGCCCCTGTCAGGATCCATCGGAACATGAATGAGAAAAGGAAACAGGTGGACCAAGGGAGATCGCTTGCGGAGATCAAGCGACAGGACCTCCCAAAAAAACGGGGTGCCGTGGTGGCCACCCCAAACGAAGCGCAACTAAGGACGCCCCTGTGTCGAGAGTTACGACACTGGGGAAGTGCCGCATTCGAATAGTAGTGCGATGTGTTGTCCCGATAAACTCATGCACTTCGCGTCTGCAAGTCACTTGTTGTGCTATCCCCTGCTTCCACCTCCCGTCTCGTACCACCGCACTCCCGGCGTGTCGCCCTCCACCTGGGCGAGCGCACGCCGTGCCTCGTCGCGGGCAATGCCCTTGCCGAGTTCGGCCCAGCGTTGCAGGCAATGGTGAATTTCCAGCACCTGCAATGCGGTTGCACGGTCCTCGCGCACGGCCGTGATGGCAGCACTGCGCGCCGTGTCATGCGGCGCGGTAGCCGAAATACGTGCGAGCACGTCCGCCTGCTCGCGTAGCGTCATCGTGTACATGGCTCTCTCCTTCAGACACCGGTCGGTGTCGTCCTTGCGGCGACCGTGCCTGCGCACGGCGCGACGGAATGGATGACAGTTATGCATCAGGATCTCCCTCGGTCACGCTGCCCGCTGCCAGCCATAGCAGGCGCTGGAGATTCTGCTCATGGTCGGCAAGTTCGGCCTCGTCCCAGGCGCCGTACTGCTTCAGTTCCTCACGTACAAGCGCCGGGTCGAGCGCCGTGAGCTGGCGACTGACCTCGTCAACTTCTGACAGTGCGCGCACTTCGTCATCGCAGCGCCCAGGATGGTACGCACCGCAAGCCTGCTCCAGCGACATGGACAGCACGATACGACCGCACCCCGAAGTCCACTGGTTCATGATTGCCTCCTGATCCTACCCTTCGAGCCCGGTGCGCAATGGATTGGCATGTGCGACCAGGACGAAGATTCAGTGAAAATGATGACCGACGGTTATCTCTACATCGTCCTTTATCATTCGCACAGCGGAAAGGGTGTTCGATACAGGCTTAGGCCGCCGAAACTAGCGGCTACCGAGTAAGCTGCGTGGCTGCGGGCAGCTCCACCGAACGCGGCCAGCGTTTTCGCCTGCTGCTGCAGCTCCGGCGTCACGGGCACCTGACCTGACCGGTTGAACTGGCGCTGCTGGCGCAGCAGCACGATCAGGTTCACGAGCTGTCTGAGCTGCTGGGGGGACAGGCGTTTCGTCATCGCTTTCGGTAGCGGGCGTCCTGTCGCCCCAGGGCGATTCCCATCGCCATCAGTTTCTGCACGTTCATGAAAGTCTCCAAAGGCACCCCATCCGCGGTGTGATAAAAAGTAGTTCCCCAGCCATTTGCCGAGGCCGAACATGTCGTCCGTCATGGGCTTCAAAGTCGTCCTGCTGTCGCTCGTCGCGATCATCGGTCTCGAACTACTTGCCAAGCGGCTGCGTCTGCCGCCAGCCGCCGCGCTGCTGGTCGGCGGCGCCGCAATGGCCTTCGTGCCCGGACTGCCACGCTTCAATCTCGATCCCGAACTGGTCCTGATCGTGTTCCTGCCGCCGCTCCTCATGGACGGCGCGTACTTCTCCGTGTGGGACGAGTTCAAGGGCAATCTTGGCGGCATCCTGCTGCTCGCGATCGGCGCCGTCGCGTTCACCACGCTCACGGTCGGTCTGGTCGTGCATTGGGTCGTGCCCGCTCTGCCGTGGGGCGCGTGCTTCGCCCTGGGTGCGATCGTCTCGCCGCCCGACGCCGTCGCCGCGAAGGCGGTGCTCGAACGCGTCGCGCTGCCGCGCCGCCTGATGGTGCTGCTCGAAGGCGAGAGCCTCCTCAACGACGCCGCCGGCCTCGTGCTGTTCCGCTTCGCCGTCGCAGCCGCGCTAACCGGCACCTTCAGCGCGCAGCATGCGATCGGACGCTTCGCCGTGCTCGCACTGGGCGGCATAGCGGTGGGCGTGGCGATCGGTTTCGTGCTCGTCAAGCTTCTGCGTTATCTCGACGACGCATACCTCATCATCACCGCGTCGACCCTGTCCGCGTGGGCCAGCTATATCGTCGGCGACACGCTGGATGTGTCGGGCGTGATCGCGACCGTGAGTTGCGGGATGGTGCTCGGCTGGCATCAGCACGAAGTCTTTTCGGCGGCGGTACGCATGCGCGGCACGGCCTTCTGGCAGGTCGTGATCTTCCTGATGGAAGCGCTGGTGTTCATTCTGATCGGACTGTCGCTGCGCGGCGTGATCGTGCGGCTAGGCGGCGTCGGCGACGTGTTGGCCGCGTTCGCCCCCGCCGTCGGCGCGGTGCTCGCGGTGGTCGTGCTGTCGCGATTCGTGTGGGTCTTCGCGGTGGAATGGTTGAAGGCGCTGGTGTGCAAATTGGCGCGCCGCACGGGCGGCACACCCGACTGGCGCTCGGCCACCGTCACGAGCTGGGCCGGCATGCGAGGCGTGGTCACGCTGGCTATCGCGCTCTCCTTGCCTGAGGAGATGCCCGGCCGCGATCTGATCCTGGTCGCCTCATTTGCCGTGATTCTGGTGACGGTGCTCGGTCAAGGCACGACGATCGGAGCGCTGATTCGCTGGATTAATCCGGACCACGCAGCAGAACGAAACGAACAGCATCTGACCGAGCCGCAGGCGTGGGCACGGCTCGAAGCCGCGCAGCTCGCCGCCATTCAGCCGCTCGTGCATGGGGCGGATGGCAGCGTGATTCATCCACGCTTGCTGGAACAGTACAGCTATCGTGCGCGCATTACCGAGGCCCATCAGGACGAAGCCACCTTTCCTGCGAAAGAACGCGCCGCGCACTACGACGTGGTGCTGGCCGCCGTTTCGGCGGCACGCGTCGAGCTATTGCAGCTGCATCGAACGGGCTTGCTTCACGATGAACTGCTGACCGTTCTCGAACACGATCTGGACCTGCAGGAAATCGCCGCGTTGCATGGCAGGGGCTGACCGATCGCGTCAGGTCAGCCTTTACCGCGCGGCTTCCTTGCGTCGCAATGAGTCAGGCAATCCGTACAACACGATCAGCGCGCACACCAGGCTCATCGCGCCGATCACGTACAAGGCCGGCGTCGTACTACCGGTCAGGTCTCGCACGCGCCCCACCATGATCGGGCTCACAATGCCGCCGAGCTGCCCGAGCGTATTGATCAAGGCGATCCCACCGGCGGCGCCGGCGCCCGTGACGAGCTTCGGCGGCAACGCCCAGAACGCCGGAATCGAAGCGACCACGCCCGCGCCCATCACAGCCAGCGCGACGACCAGCAACGCCGTCTGCTTGTCGAAGAACCCCGCTGCAAAGAAGCCGATCGCCGACATCACCAGCAAGCCGAACACGAACTTGCGCCGTTCGCCGCTCGCATCGGACAAGCGCCCGACCACTACCATGCAGATTGCGCCGGCAATATAAGGCACCGCCGTCAACAAACCGATCACCGTCGGGTTGTTCGTGCCCGCCACGTGGATCAGATGCGGCGCCCAGAAATTCAAGCCGTACGACGCCACCTGAATCAGGAAATACACCAGCCCAAGCGTGAGAAAGCCCGGCGTTCTGATGGCACCCATCAACGAATGCCCGGTGTCCGGATGACGGCTCTGCTGCGCAATCTGCCCGGACAGAAAGGACTTTTCTGCCGGCGACAGCCAACCCGCGTCTTCGATACGATCCTTCAGCAGCTTCAGCACCAGATAGCCGAGCACGATGCACGGCAACCCGCCGAGCAGAAACAGCCAGTGCCAGCCAGGCATGCCCAGCACGCCGTTCATGTGTCCGATCACGAGCCCCGCGAGCGGCGCGCCGACCAGGCCGGAAAACGCGGACGCGAGAAACAGCATCGACGTGATACGCCCGCGATAGCTCGGCGGAAACCACAGCGTCAGGTAGTACAGCACGCCCGGCGCGAAGCCCGCTTCCATTGCGCCGATCACGAAACGCAACCCGTAGAACTGCCACTCGTTGTTGACGAACACCATTGCGGCCGTCGCCAGTCCCCACGAGATCATGATCCGCGCGATCCAGCGCCGCGCGCCGACCTTGTACAGAAACAGATTGCTCGGGACTTCGAACAGCACGTAACCGATCACGAACAGGCTCGCACCGAGACCGTATGCGGTATCGGACAAGCCGAGGTCGCTCTGCAACTGGAACTTCGCGAAGCTGATGTTGATGCGGTCAAAAAATGCAAACAGATAGCAGATCATGATCAGCGGCATCAACCGCCACGCCACTTTGCGGATGATGGCCGAAGCATCGTTCGCGCTGTGCTCGCGGTTGCCGGTTGCGACTGCGCCCAGGTCACTCATGTTCGTCTCCAATGCCGGATTCGGCGAAGCCGTCCGGTCGTTTAATCGATTAGGGGAGGGTTAGATTTGTAGAACGTATTCGGGTACGGGGTGCAGGTCGCAGTTACGACCCGCCTTTGCCAGTTGCCCCGGCACGTCGTGGCCGAGCAACGCGGGCAAGCTGCGCGACAGCGCGATCAGCTTTTCCAGATCGATCCCGGTGGGAATGCCCATTTCGTCGCACATGTTCACGAGGTCTTCTGTGCAGATGTTGCCGGACGCGCCCGGTGCGAACGGGCAGCCGCCGAGGCCGCCCAACGCGGCGTCGAAGCGGCGCGCGCCGGCTTCGTATGCCGCCAGCACATTCGCAAGACCCAGCCCGCGCGTGTTGTGAAAGTGCAGCGTGAGTGCGGCGGCCGGCAGTCGTTCGAGCACGCGCGTGACCAGTCGCGTCACCTGCCGCGGGTTCGCCATGCCGGTCGTGTCGGCGAGCGTGATGCCCTCGATCCCCATCTCGCGATACGTATCGACAATGCTGATCACGCGGTCTTCGTCGATCTTGCCTTCGAACGGACAGCCGAACGTGGTCGCCACCGACGCGTTCAACGGCACGCCCGAGCCCTTCACGTGCTGCACGATATCGCCGAACGCCACCAGCGACGACTCGCAGCTCATCCGCATGTTGGCGCGGTTGTGCGTCTGACTCGCGGACATCACCAGGTTCAGTTCATCCGCTCGCGAAGCCAGCGCGCGTTCGGCGCCCTTCAGATTCGGAATCAGCGCGACGTAAATCACGCCCGGTTGCCGCTCGATCTGCTGGAACACGGCCTCGCCGTCACGCAGCGCGGGAATCGCTTTCGGTGAAACGAACGAGCCGGCCTCGATGCGCGTGAAGCCCGCAGTGGATAGCGCGTTGATCAGCGCGATCTTGTCCGGCGTGTCGACCCAGGTGGGTTCGATCTGCAAGCCGTCGCGCGGCGCCACTTCCTGCACGATCAGTTTGTCGTAGTGCGGGGTGTTCAAAACGCGATTCATTGCACGGCTCCTTCGCGGCGGAGCCGCTCGATATCTTCGTTGGCGAATCCGAGTTCGCTGAGCACGCTGCCGGTATGCTCGCCGAGCGTCGGCCCTTGCCAGCGCACTTCGCCAGGCGTGTCCGAGAGCTTCGGCACGATGCCCGGCATCTTCACCGACGCGCCGCCCGGCAGTTGCGCCTGCAATAACATGTCGCGCGCCTGGTAGTGCGGATCGGCGACGATGTCGGCCACCGAATAGATGCGCCCAGACGGCACTTCAGCGCGTTCGAGCGCCGCCAGCACGTCGTCGGTGGAGTGGTGCGAGGTCCATTCGGTGATCGCCTGATCGAGCATTGCGCAGTGTTGAACGCGGCCGTCGTTACGCGCCAAGGCGGGATCGTCGGCGAGATCGGGACGGCCGATCACCTGCATCAGGCGTTTGAAAATCGGATCGCTGTTGCCGGCGATCACGACGAAGCCTTCGTCTTCGGTGCGATACGTGTTCGACGGCGCGATGCCCGGCAGCGCGCCGCCGCTGCGCTCACGCACGTGGCCGAGCAGATCGTATTCGGGCACGAGGCTTTCCATCAGGTTGAACACGCTCTCGACCAGCGAGACATCGACCACCTGGCCTTCGCCCTGCCCCGTCTTCACGCGCAGCAGCGACATCAACGCGCCGATCACGCCATGCAGCGACGCGAGCGAATCGCCGAGACTCACGCCGACGCGCGCCGGCGCGCCGTCCACATCACCGGTCGTGTAACGGATGCCGCCCATCGCTTCGCCGATCGCGCCGAAGCCCGGCCGATCGCGGTATGGGCCGCTCTGGCCGTAGCCAGAGATGCGGACCATCGTCAGTTTCGGATTGATTGCGTGCAGCACGTCCCA
Source organism: Paraburkholderia sp. RL17-373-BIF-A (assembly GCF_046030175.1). NCBI lineage: Bacteria > Pseudomonadati > Pseudomonadota > Betaproteobacteria > Burkholderiales > Burkholderiaceae > Paraburkholderia > Paraburkholderia sp. RL17-373-BIF-A. The sequence goes on along the minus strand of NZ_JARESO010000010.1, from coordinate 60,918 downwards.
GCCGAGGCCGAGCTTTTCCAGCGCGCCGGGGCGAAGGTTTTCGATCACGACATCGGCGTCGGCCGCGAGCCGTTTGACGATCTCGACACCGTCCGCCGACTTCAGATTCACGCAGATGGACTTCTTGTTGCGCGACTGCAGATACCACCAGAGCGAGGTGCCCTCATGCAGCTTGCGCCATTTGCGAAGGGGATCGCCGGTCTCGGGCGCTTCGATCTTGATGACGTCGGCGCCGAACTCGGCCATGAGGCGCGCGGCAAACGGCGCGGCGATGAGGGTTCCGATCTCGATGACGCGGATACCCTGAAGGGGTCCACCCATAATGCTGTCTCCGAAGCTGGTTTCGTGTTGAGAGACAGCTTATGAGCGGCGCGGCTGCGGCGTCCAACCGCAATTCGCCAACGACCGTTCGCGAACGGCGAACGCTCTTCGTCAAGCAGTGGTGGGCGGGGCTTCCGAGGCTTCGATCGAGCGTAGATGGTCGAACAGCAGGCGGCTCACCGGCGACAATGCGTCGACGTCGCGCACCACCAGCACGAGGCTGCGTTCCGACCAGTCGTCTTCGAGCGGTGCGCCGACGAGACCCAGCGGACGGCCCATGAGTTGATACACCTTCAGCGGCAACACGCCGACGCCCATGCCGGCCTGCACCATCCGGCAGACCGCGTCGAAGCCGGGCACGTGGATGCGCAGCCGCAGCGGCTTGCCCGCCTGACGCGCGGCGAGATGCGTGCGGGCATTGATGGAACTCGCGGCGTGCAGGCCAACGTGATCGCCGTCCAGCGTTTCGACGAAGGCGACGCTTTCGCGCGCCGCCAACGGATGATCGTCGCGCATCACGAGGACCAGTGAATCGCGCCGGTAGTGTTCGACGTGCAGGTCGCGCGTGTCGGCGTCGCCGGAACAGATGCCGACGTCGACGAGGCTGTCGTCGACGGCTTCGACCACGCCGCCGCTCGGCCGCTCTTCCAGATCGAGCTTGACGCGCTCATGCTGCAACTGGAACGCGCGCAAATCTTCCGGCAGGAATTCGACGATCGCCGACAGGTTCGCCATCATGCGCACATAGCCGCGCACGCCGCTCGCATGACCGGCCAGTTCGATGCCGATATTCTCGATGTCGCGCATCACGCGGCGCGCGTGATGCAGCAGCGTTTCGCCTGCCGGCGTGAGCGTCATGCCGCGCGCGTTGCGCTGGAACAGCGTGGCGCCGACCGCCTGTTCGAGTTCGAGCAGACGCTTGCTCGCGGCGGAGACGGCGATCGCCTCGCGCTCGGCGGCACGCGTGAGGGTGCCTTCTTCGTAAACCGCGAGGAAGAGTTGCAGCGTGGTGAGGTCGAGCCTTCGGAGAAGGTTTTTGATTACCATGGCGAGACGCCGCGTTGTTGTGCGATCCGCCTATTCTGACGCCAGATGCAGAAAATAGGTGCCGTGCCTCGCGGATCCCGTCCCTCGTCAAAGGAAGTCTTCCGATGCCCACCGTCGCGATCGCGATCTTTCCCGGCGTGCAGGCGCTCGACGTCGCCGGTCCCGTCGACGTGTTTTCCGAAGCCAACCGCTTCATCGCGCCCGCGGATGCCTACGAGGTGAGGTTGCTCAGCGCCCAAGCCGCACCGCTGCGAGCATCCAACGGCATGATGCTGGTCGCCGACGCTACCTTCGACAAGGCACGCGGTCCGTTCGATCTTGCGTTGGTCGCGGGCGGCCCCGAGCTGCCGGACACCACGCCTGATGCGCCCCTGCTGGACTGGCTGGCGAACGTCGCTCCCCAGTGCGGCCGCTACGGTTCGATCTGCACCGGCGCGTTCGCGCTCGGTCACGCGGGCCTGCTCGACGACCGCAACGTCACGACGCATTGGCAGCACGCAGCGCAACTGGCGGCACAATTTCCAAAGGCGCGCGTCGACTTCGACCGCATCTATCTGCGCGATGGGCAACTCGTCACATCGGCCGGCGTGACTGCAGGCATCGATCTTTCGCTCGCTTTAGTCGCCGAGGATCACGGTCCGCACACGGCGCTTGCCGTCGCCAAACGTCTGGTGGTGTTCGCGCAGCGGCAAGGCGGCCAGTCGCAATTCAGCCCCTACCTGACCGCGCCCGCCGACGACACCTCGCCAGTCGCCAAAGTCCAGGCGCACGTCATGGAACGGATTCGCGAGAGCTTCACGGTGAAGCAACTGGCGGACGTCGCGGGCATGAGCGCACGCAACTTCGCGCGCGTGTTCGTGCAGGAGACCGGCGTGACGCCGCATGAATTCGTCGAGCGCGCCCGCGTGGATGCGGCGCGCAAGCTGCTCGAAAGCAGCGGCGCGGCGCTCAAGGCGATTGCGTACGACTGCGGCTTCGGCACGGCGGACCGCATGCGCATTGTCTTCGCCAAGCGAATCGGCGCGACGCCGATGCAGTATCGCGAGCGCTTTCGCTCGGCTTGAAGTGAAGCGCACGCGCTCGCAGTGAGGGCCGCCGCACGCGGAAAAATGTCGCGTGAGAAAATAGCGGCCTTTCCAAGCCAACGATCTCAAGGACCGACATGACCACTTCTTCCCCGATCCGTGCGATCGTCACCGGCCACACGCGCGGTCTGGGCGAGGCGCTCGCCGAACAACTTCTGGCTCGTGGGATCGCGGTGCTGGGCTTGTCCCGCTCGCGTCATGCCGCGCTCAAAGCGCGCTTCCCGACGCTGCTCGAAGAAATCGAACTGGAACTGGCCGACACCGCACGCGTCGCGCAATGGATCGCGAGCGATGCGCTGCGTGGCTTCGTCAGCGGCGCGCAAACGGTTCTGTTGATCAACAACGCGGGGATGGTGCAGCCCATCGGCCCGATTGAAGGACAAGACGCGACATCCATCGCGACCGCCGTGAGCCTCAACGTCGCCACGCCGTTGATGCTGGCCAGCGCGCTCGCCGCGGCCGCCGTCGACGCAACCGACCGGCGCATCGTGCACATTTCCAGCGGCGCGGCGCGCAATGCGTATCCCGGCTGGAGCATCTACTGCGCGACGAAGGCCGCGCTCGATCATCACGCGCGCGCCGTTACACTCGACGCCAACCGTGCGTTGCGTATCTGCAGTCTGGCGCCCGGTGTGATCGATACGAATATGCAGGCGGAGATTCGCGGCAGCGGCGTCGAACAGTTCCCCATGCGCGAAAGATTCGAAGACCTCAAGCGCAACGGCCAACTGTCGACGCCCGAACAATGCGCCACCCAGTTGCTCGATTACGCATTGAGCGATGCATTCGGCCAAACGCCGCTCGCGGACATTCGCGAGATCGCGAAGCCGGCTTAATGCGTTGATAACGGGGCGCATCGAGCGCTCCCGAAAACCCTCACCTTTCGCCTGACTCCCCGCCGATTTACACGCCGGGCGCGACCATCACATCGCGCTCGGCCGCACCGAGTTCGCCGTGCGGCACGAACACATAGCCGCGTCCCCACACCGTTTGCACATAGCGCGGCTCCGAGGGATCGATTTCGATCAGCCGACGCAGCCGCCAGATCGACACGTCCAGGCTGCGCCCTTGATGCAACACGCTATTGCCGCGCAGTTTCTCGTTGAGTTGCACGCGCGTGAGCACGGTCATCGCGTGATTGACGAAGATCTTGAGCAACGCGAACTCCGAACTGCGCAACGCGAAGTGCTCGTTGTCGCGGCGCAATTCGCGCGCGGAGAAGTTCAGCTCGCAGCGGCCGAAGCGATACGGCGGCCGGGTCTCCGGCGCGCCGGGCGCGAGCGAGCCGCGCCGTCGCAGCAACACGCGAATGCGCGCAAGCAGTTCGGCCGGGTCGGCGGGCTTGCTCATGAAGTCGTCGGCGCCGAGTTCGAGACCGATCACGCGATCAATCGCTTTGCTGCTTGCCGATAGCAGAATCACGGGCACGTCGTTGCCGCTCATGCGCAAGTCACGCAACACGGCGAGGCCGTCGCCGTGCGGCGCCGAGATGTCGAGCACCAGCAACGAAGGCCGCTCCATCTCGACCACATGCTTGAGCCCGGCAGCAGGCGGACGTGCTGACACGCCGCAGCCCTGACCGCGCAATGATTCGCCCACCACGGCAGTCAAGCCGGCGTCGGCACCCACGAAAAGAATATGCTGACTCATCCAACTGATTCCAGGAGACGATCGTTTTTCAGAGACAGGCATCTGGCATGCGGATATAGCCGATCCGCGCACCCTGTCGTCCGCGTCGCCATCTTCCCCGCATGCGGCTGTTCTCAAAACGCGGAACAGCCCCCTAGGTTGCCAATTTCTTCCCAACTCTTTCAACGCGAAACGTGATATGAGTCCGCGCGTGTGGCGCACCGTACCATTCGCGGGCCAGCTCCCGAAAAACCTCACCTTTGACACGGAGCGCTTGGGGTTCGAGACGAGGCAGGCGTCGAATTGCTCCCGAAAACCCTCACCTTTCGAGCTTGGGGGCAGGCCGCAAAGGCATGCTGGGCGTGGTTCGACTGCTCCAGAACAGGCCACTCCCGCAAACTCTCACCTTTAAAGCCGATGGAGTAATTTGCATACCCAGGTAAGCAGCCGTGTACGTGCAGGGCTTTGCACGTAATGGAGATGCGCGATTCGCGCGGGGATGGGTGTTGTGATCGAAGTATGCTGGCCAGCGACACCATCGTGCTGAAACGAAGCACCGTGGTGAGTGCCGATAGAATTTGCCGCTCACCGTTTTCGATCCGAGGCTCAATGAGGCTTTATGAGCAGAAAAAGCGGCATGGTCAGCGCATGCCGCAATAAACCAGGCTTTGTGGCGAGTCTTGTGCGAATACCCGGATGGTCCCGAATAGTCTCACCTTTGATCAAGCGGAGGCATCCGGAAGCATCGCCTCGATCACTGCGCCAGCCGGTTTACTAGCGTTTTTCCCGTATTTCGACAGTCGCCGCGACTGCGAAACAGACTCAAACACCGGCCTGCGCGAAGCTCCCGAAAAACCTCACCTTTGCGCTCGCTTGCAGCGAACAAGCGCTTAGCTCGCCAGTTTGCGGAACGTTTCCAGCACCGCGTCGCCCTTGAACGGCTTGACGATCCAGCCTTTCACGCCGGCCGCCTTGCCGCGCTCCTTCATTGCCGGGCTGCTCTCGGTTGTGAGCATGATGACGTTGACGGTCTTGTTGGCGAGCTCGCCGCGAATCTTCTCGACCATCGTCAGACCGTCCATATTCGGCATGTTGACGTCGCTGATCACCAGCTTGATACCAGGACTGGCCTTCAGCTTGGCGAGGCCGTCCTTGCCGTCCACAGCTGTGTCGACGTCCAGACCGTTCTTCTTCAGAAAGCCGGCCACTTCGTCGCGCACCGTGCTCGAGTCATCCACCACCAGAATTTTCGACATGTTTTTTCCTATGACAACACTCAGAACAGATCCAGTTCGCCTGCCTCGACCATTGCGCCGACGTCGTCCGTGACTTCCTTGAAGTCTTCCGGCGACCAGCTCAGGCTGAACACAAAACGTTGATGCAACTTGACCGCACGGCTCGACTGCGGATCCTTCAGCCAGTACGTGAAGCACAGTTGCGGATTGCCGCTGCCGAACGAGATGTACTTGTGCTTGTGATTCACCAGCAGCGGCACCTGCACCTGGCTGCGCGCCCACGCGTCCGCATCGCCGACATAGCGGTTTTTGAAGGAACCCCAGATCAGATTCGTCACTTCGCCGAGCACGCTGTTCAGGTCGCGGAAATCCGCTTCGCCATGCCGCGCGTTGTCGATCATCTGATAACGATCGAGCAGTTCGAGGATCGGCGTCTCTTCGGCCTGCATCATCATGTAGCCGCGGCACCAGGCGCTTTCCAGCGGAATCAGGCTGAACACCTCGCCGAAGATGATGCGGTCGCGCACGATATACGGCGTGTCGCACGTGATGGTCAGGTCCTTGAACACGTCGCCGAGAATGGCCTGCGTCATGTCGGCGATGCCGCGCACTAGTGCGTTCGGATAATCCAGGCTGAAGATGTAGTCGTCGATCACCTGGCGCAGCGGCGCCATATCGTGCGCGACGTACGCGGCGCAGACCACGCGCCGCAGGCTCTCCGGCAAGCCGTCCATGCCTGGGTCGTTATCCCGGCGCATGATGATCGGCAACTCGGGGTGCACCGCGTTGATCCTGATCGCGATCTCGGCGCTCGCTTCCGGCGAGCCGCCGTAACTCTCGGCGAACAGCACCGCGCCCAGATCGATATTCGAGCGCAGCACCGACTGCAAGCGGTTCTTGCCGACTTTCACGCCGACCAGATTGTTCTCGTCGCAAAAGCGCTTCAGCGCCTCTTTGTGCGCCGGGCAGTCGTCCAGCACCAGCACTTTGCTGACCGGCTTGTTCATGTTCATGTCGCGTTCCTGCTCACAGCGGCTATCCATTTCACGGTCAGAACAACTCCAGCTCGCCGCTGGTTTCTTCGACAACGCTCGTATCGGCGACGAAGTCGAGCGGCGCATGCGCGCACACGCACACCGTCGCGGCAAGCCGCACGCTGCCGTCGAGCGTGATCGCATACGACGACAACAGAGCCGGCTTCAATTCATGCAGATGCGGCAGGCAACGCGCGTTCAGCACATAAGGCGTCGACATGCCGAGGTCGGGGAAGTAGCGCAGCAATTCCTGATTCATCGCCCCGCAACACAGGTTGCAGATTTCCAGAAAGACTTCCTGGAAGGGCCGCTCGTCCGCCGTGTCTTTCAGGTAGTAGCCGCGTGTGGTGTCGTCTTCGTCGAAATGAAGAATTAGCAGCAGTCTGAATACGATCGACGAAATGGTCAGCACGACCACTTGTGTATCTTTGGATACGCCGACGCTGGCGTCCGCTATCGGCGCGATCTCGCACAGCTCGCCTGAATCCAGCGGCAAACGCGCCTGCGCGGCCTTGCGGAAAATGCGGTCGAAGCTGTCCTTGGCGTGGGCCGAGATCACACCGCCACCTCGTGCAGCTTCGAATGAAACTGATGGGCCAGCGACTCGACGCTCGCGAGCGATGCCGCGATCATCTTGCCGCCCGCCTGAATGTCCTGAAACGTGGACGTCGTGGTCAGGTCGTTGCGGTGCAAACTGTCGCGATAGCTCTTCGACAATTCCTCGGAACGCGCGGCGAGCGCGCGCACTTCGCTCGCCACCACCGCGAAGCCGCGTCCGGCAGGCCCCGCGCGTGCAGCTTCGATCGACGCGTTCAGCGACACGATCACCACGTGCCGCACAATCGACGACAGCTCCTGATTCTTCGCGTGCATGTCGTGGTTTTGCGTCATCAGCGAAATCATCTGTTCGTGCCAGCGCTCGAACGTCGCACCGAGACTCTTCAGACGCTCGGCTTCGCCGGCAATCTGCCGTGCCTGATGCGCCAGTTGATCTTTGTCCTCGGCGGCCGCTTTCAATGAGGCGCGCAGTTCGTCGGCGCTTGCCGATTGCTGCATCAAGTCCTCGCGCAACTGCGTGGTCAAAGCGAGGAGTTCCTGCTCGGCCTGCTCTCGCGCGCGAATGGCTGCGCCATGATCGGCCCGCTCAGCCTCGAGCCTGGAGATGCTGGCTTGCGCTTCAGCGCGAAGCCGTGCCGTCAGCTTCGCGCTGTGCAGCTTGTGCGCGGCAAATGCCAGCAGCGCGGTCACCGCGCTGCCTGCAGCCATCGCCAATACATACTGTTGAATCACAACCGTTCCCTTCGAATTCCGTCGCGACGTACGCCGATGCGGCGCTCAATCCGCCATCGCGTCGAGTTGCAGTGCGCCGGCTTCGCCACGCGCTTCCAAGCCGAGCGTATCGACGGCGAGGCTGTCCGGTAGACAGACGATCGTCTGGAACTGACGGAACGCCGCGCCCTTGTGATCGTCGGTGAAGCGCAGTTCGATGCTGCCGTTCGCGCGCTTGAGGAAGTCGCGCACGGCGTCCATACCGACACCGCGGCCCGACAACTCCGTGACCGTTTCCGCGGTCGAGAAGCCTGGCCGGAAAATGAAATCGGCGATGGCTTCGTCGCTCAGCGTGTCGTCGCGGCCGATCCAGCCGCGCTCCATCGCGATGCCGCGAATGCGTTCGAGCGCGAGGCCGCGGCCGTCGTCGCTGAGCGTGATCTGCAGCGCGCCATTGTCCACGCCGACTTCGACAGCGATCGTGCCGGCTGGCGCTTTGCCGTGGGCGCTGCGCGCCTCGGCGGTTTCAATGCCGTGGTCCATCGAATTGCGCAACAGATGCATGAATACGTTGTTCAGCGTGCCGCCGACCTGACCACGCAGACGGTAGCCGTTGTCGTCGATACGCACGGTCGGCGCGGGCTTGCCCAATTCGCTCGCGAGCGACGGCAGCGAGTCCAGCACGCCGGAGAGCGCGTCGCGCACACTTTCGCTGCCCAGCGCGCTCAGCGTGCGGCGCAGCGCATCACGCATCGACTGAAGCTCATGCAGTTCGCCGGCGTTGGTCTGGTCCAGCATGCTCAGCGTGTGCTGGATATGTTCCTTCGCAACCATCACGTAGTGGCCGGAGTTGCCGGCGTCATTCGTCTGGTTCTTGTTCTTGCGGCCAAGGCTCTGTTCGTTGATCTTCGCGTAGCTGTCGATAGCTTCGCGCACGCGCGTCAGTTCGCGCATCAAATGCTCCTGATCCCACGAACGATCCGCGTCCGGTTGGCGCAGCTCGTGATAGCTCTGCTCGGTTTCGTGCACGACGTTGGTCAGATGCTGCAGGTTGTAGGTCCGCGCATTGCCCTTGATGGTGTGCATGTTGCGGAACAGTTCGGCAATCGCCGCGTGATCCGCCTCCGAATGCTTGCGGATGATCCGCTCGTTCTCGCTGATGAAGCCCGCCGAGCTTTCGATGAAGTGGTGGAACTTCTCCTCGCTGACCGCGAGAATTTCACCGATCATGTCGAGGCGGCGGCGTTGTTCGCTGGCTTCCGCCGCGAGCTTGCGCAATTCGGTCACGTCACGCACGCAGAGCATCAGGCGCACAATCACGTCGTTTTCATCGGTAATCGCCGACCAGCTCAAGTCGAGAATCTTCACGCGGCCGTCAGGCATGCGTTTGGAAATCTCGCCGACCAGCAGATGCTGATTGAACACGAAGTTGATGCAGTCTTCGCCAAGACACGCATGCGCGGCTGCATCTACTTGCGAGAGCGCGTCCGAACCGAGATCGGTATCCGCGAACACCAGATCCATCAAACCGCGCCCGGCGATATCCTTCGTTTCGAAGATGTCTTCCAGATACGCCGAATACTCCGTGTGAATCACCGCGCCGTCGATCACGGTCAGAATGCCTTGCTGCATGTTCTGCAACATCGCCTGAATGTCGGCGGTTTTCTGCTTGAGTTGCGCCGAGCTTTCCTGAATTTTCTCGATCATGCCGTTGAAGGCGACGATCGAATGGCCGATCTCATCCAGGCGGCCCACCGGCACACGCCGCGTAAAGTCCTGGTTCGAGGCGATCTCGCTCATCATCGCTTGCATGCGGCTGAGCGGGCGCGTGATCTGACGGTAGAGCAGCGAGCCGATGGAGGTCAGCAGAATGATCGCGATGCCCGTGACAACGGCGATTGCCGTGGTCGTGGTCGAGAGCGTGGTGTTCAGCGTGCTGATCGCCTCGTCTTTCTCGCGATTCTTCTCGACGCGCAAGGTCTCGACGATCCCTTCGAGTTCGTCGCGATACTGCGCGACATTAGCGAACAGATACGCCTGCGCGAGTTCGTTCTTACCGTCGGCCTTCATTTTGGCCGTCTCGGCGATCGCGGAGAAATAGTTTTCGAGGCTGTCGTTGGCCTGCGAGACGAGACCCTTCTGGGCGTGGCTCGCGGCATCTTTCGCTTGCAAGGCGAGCGCCTGTTGCAGCGAGGCCCGCTTCTTCGTCAGGTCGTCCTGCGCCTGGGCAACCATGTTGGCGTCGGGCGCGTAGACCAGCGTCATGGTGGCGAGCTGCACATCCTTGACTTGCGACACGAGGTCGGCGGAAGCGAGCGCGCTGGGCACGACGCCTTCCGTGACCTTGCGCACCTCGGCGGCGCTGCCGCGCGTCTGGTAGACGGCGTAGCCGCCGATCGCCGATAAGGCGACGAACATCAAAACAACCAATAGCGTGATGCGATGACGAATAGTCATGTGAACCCCCCGGGGTCTGGCCTTCGCGTCAGCCCTCGTTGGGAGCAGCGCGTTTTATGCGAAATTTGGTCTGACTTGCAGCGCTGCGGAGTATTGCGCACGCATGTTACTAAGCGATGACCGCAGACTTTTAGAGCGCATTCAACGCGTTAAATATATTGCTAAAGTTTCCGAATAAAACGCCGTTAATCAATACCTTTTTTTGATTTCGCGTCTTGTCACCATTTCAACAAACTGCGCATCCAGACTGAAGCTCCATTCGACATCATGGAACCAAATGATGAATGTAAGCGTGCGCAGCTATCTGTCCCCGACACTCGTCCTACTCGCTTTCGATTGGCCCGAAGGCGGCAAGCGCGAAGACTTCCTCGGTTTCGCCATCAAACGGACGCCGGGTTTTCTCGCCGCCGATGGACATGAACGCGAAGCCAGCAGTTGGCTCCCCAACCGGTTGACGTTCAAAGGCGTGGTGCCGGATACGCAGAAAGACGCGCCGACGAATGAGGCGCCCATTCAGAAATTCATGTGGTGGGATGCGCGAATCGATGAGGCGGATCGGGAAAAGTCGTTCACCTATCTCGTCTATCCGGTGATCGGCACGCCGGAAGCGCCGCAATTGCTCGACGCGCAAAAAGGCGAATGCAAGCTGACTTTGCCCGCGCATATGGAGGCGAACATCGGCTCGTGGTTCAACCGCGCCGTGGTCAGTTCGCAGGCGTTCGCGCGTAAAGTCAAGGCGCTGCATCTCGCGCCGAACGCAGCGCCTTCGGCGGAACAGGCATTGCGCCTGCGCACCTGGCTAGCAAACGACTTGCAGGAAGTGTTCGCGCTGACGCTCGATCACGCGCATCGCGCGGCATCGGCGGTGTACCACCTGACCGATCCGCTCTGGGCGATTCCTGCCTTCGAGGCTTTCGGCAAGAAGCAGGGCAAAGCATCGCTTGCCATTGTTTACGACTCGCACAAGGTGTCGCAGAAGGGCAAGCCACCGGCACCGTCGCCGAATCAACCCGCTGTCGACGAGCTCGCCGATGTCGCCACGTTCGCGCCGCGCGACAAGACGCACATCATGCACGACAAGTTCATCGTGGTGGACAACGGCAATGGCGAGGCGTCACCGGCGCGCGTACTGACGGGCTCGGCCAACTTCACCACCGAAGGCATCACCGAGCAGGCGAACGTGCTCCATCTGTTCGATTCGCCGGAACTGGCCACGCTGTACAGCGAACGCGCCAAGGCGCTCGCCGGCAATCCGAGCATTGCGGCGACGGCGAAGCTCACGCCGGGTTGGTCCGAGTCGATTCAGATCGGCAGCGCGAAAGTGCGGGTCTGTTTTTCGCCGGAAGCGAAGGACTCGCGTTTGCAGATCGACACGATCGTCGAAGCGATCAACAAGGCGAAGCACTCCGTGGTGTTCTGCCTCTTCATGCCGACCGACGCGCCACTGCGCGATGCCTGTTTCGCGGCTGGCGACAAAGGCCGGATGATGTTCGGCCTCGTCAACCACATCAGCCCGAAGTCGGCGGAGGCAGCAGAGGAGGCGGAGAAAAACGGGCAGATCGTCTCGACGACCGCGCTCGCCAACATGGAGCTATATCACCGCGGCCGGGACAAGCACGACGTGATCGACGCGGAGTATTTTTCACCGGCAACCGTGCCGGCAGGCTTCGAACCCGAGTTGCGCCTTTTTCCAGGCGAACACGCGCCGAGCTACGCGCCGGTCATCATTCACCACAAGTTCCTGGTGATCGACGCAGAGGGCGCCAATCCGATTGTCTACACGGGCTCGGCGAATATGAGCAACAACTCGGAACATTTCAACGACGAGAACCTGCTGGAGATTCGCGACCGCCGCATCGCCGGCACGTATCTCGCGGAATTTCTGCGGCTCTACGAGCACTATCGGGCGCGTGCGTTGGCAATACGGCAAAAAAACGACGGCACGCATGAGCGTTTGATACTGGCGCCGAATGGCTCGTGGGCGAAGAAGTATTTCGTTGCGGACAGTCCGGAAGACAAAGCGCGTGTTGCGCTCGCGCACGGCGGTGATTAGACCGCACGCGGGCGAACGTTAAGCGATCGAAGCGTCAGCGAATCGGCGGAAGATGCTTCGACGCCTCGCGCAAGGTGAGCGGCGAGATAAGGTCTCGCGAGGCCGATAGAAAACCGCTCACCACGTCGGGCGCGTGCCGCGCGTAGTCGCGCAACGCCCAGCCGATCGCCTTACGGATAAAGAAGTCATTTTCCGCGGCCAGCGAACGCGCGTAGCCGAAGAGGCGATCTTCGTCGGTATGCCCGCGCCAGCCGAGTTGATGAATCATCGCGATACGTCGCACCCACAGCGATTCGTGCTGAAGCGCGGCATCCATTACCGCCTGCGCCTGCGGCGTCCCGATTCGCGCCGCTTTCAGCACGTCGCCGACCACGGCCGCGAGCGGATCGATCGAATCCCACCACGAAGCATGCTGCGCGATGGCCAGCAAATGCGCGATGTCGGTGGTTGCAAGCGTCTTCCAGTTGCGCGCCAGCAGATCTGTCGCGACGTACTGGTATTCGCGCGCCGGCATCGTCCATAAGCGATTGGCGCACGCCAGCAAGAGATCGGCGTTCTCCACCGGCAGCCGCTTGAAAACCGGCGTTACCGCTTGCCGCCGCAGCGGCGTCGGCACACCGATGAAGTCGAACTGGTGACGCATATAGGCGCGCATGGCGAGCGCGCGGTCTGTGTCGGCGTGCGGGGCGAGCGCCGCCTTGATTTCCTTGGCGAAGGCGTTGGGCGTCATTGAGGAAAGCGCTCGACGTGAACTTCGCCGCGCCGGTAATCGGTGAAGTACGATTCGATGCCGGCCTCACCGAGCGCGCGCACCGGGCACTGCGCGCGGTCTTCGTCAACGCGACGGCTAGCTTCGTCGAGCTTGGCGCGCATGGTGATCTCCAGCAGGGTTGGACGTTTATTCGATGGAAGCATCGAAAATGCGTTGAGCGAATGCTAGTTTCCCAGGAAATCGATGTCAAATTCATGCGGAAACGCGCTCGATAAGAACTCGGACTTCTGCTCCCGAATTCCCTCACCTTTGAGCGTGGCCAGATCGACATGAGTCACGCGCAGCGCGCTCTGCTTCTCGCAACGCAGGCCGAACATGACGGCGCACTAGCTGCGTCGCATGTCTCCGCGATACTCGGCGTGTCGTATCTGAAGGCGAGCGAAGTGATCGCGTCGGGCTGTCGCGCGCGATGTGAGAACACCTCGGCAGCGTTGCGCGGGCAAGCTGGCGCGTTCACGCTTTGTTTGCATATGGAAGAGGATGTAAGCAGATGGGCAGCATCGGCGCTACGCCGATACGCTTCAAGGTGAGGTGTTTGAGCGCTCGATGCTTCACCGTTGGCGCTACGAATAGAACTCCCTGGAAATCCTCACCTTATCTCAGGTGCGGATTCAGCGCGGCGTTGACTCACCTCCTGGAATCGCTCACCTTTGCCGGGCGATCTCCTGGAACGGCTCACCTTGCGTCTCTTGTTTGTGGTTAAGGTGCTGTTCGGCTCCTGGGACGGCTCACCTCTCGGCAAGTTTGACCTGTCTGTCTCCTGGAAAGCTTCACCGTTGATCGTGATGCGCGTCATCTCCTGGAATTCCTCACCATTTATCGGTGCGGCGCTATCTCCTGGAATTCCTCACCATCCTGGAACGGCTCACCTCAACGAGCCACCCTATCGGCAAGCCAGACGACTGCTTTGATTGCCGCGCCGAGCGCTTCCTCCTTCGAAGGAAACACAGCGCCCGAATAGTATTGGACCGGCGTCCAGGCTCCGCCGTCTTCGACATCGCGACGAAATTCTTCGAATCCGTATGTGCCGTCCGAACGTAGGAACAGGTCCACGCATCGGTTGTGCTCATCGTTTTCGATGCTGTCGAACACCAGCGAAGACTTGTCGATACGTGATGACATTTCGGATCTCCACTCGCAGGTCGGGCCTGCACTGCGCGGTTGTCACAACTTGTCCGTCAACGATGCTAGCACCGCGGGCGAATCCATGTTTTCGCCCTTTGGTTCGACCTGAACGCAAATTTTTGGTCATCCGCAGGCTGTTCGTAATCGGCCTTTCTCAGCACGGTGATGCCCGGAAACCCGCCATGGGCCGCACTCCGCTTCATTGTTTGGTTTGCAGCAACTGTGATTTCACGCTATTGGCATAGAAAAAAGATAGGCGCCGTCTAAAGTACAACTTGTCAACGGCGCGGGTCTCACTCGACTCGCGGTGCTTCTAAAAAATCGCATTGGAGATTCATCATGAAAAGCAAACTTCTTGCAGCCTTGCTCGTCGCAGCTACTACCGCTTTCGCTGCTCCCGCATTTGCCAGTGGGTATGGTCCGGCACCTTCGTATCGCCCGTCGGTTGGCGCCCCGGCGTCGCAGCGCGGCCAGAGCGCACAAACGGTCGCAGTCGAACGCAGCAATGCGGTCGGTTCGGTCAATGATTCGTACGGTGGCGTAGTTGGGTCGTCTTCGGAATCCGGCAGCCGTCAACCTGACCAGTCTCTTGGTCGCTTGTACTCCGGTCACTAATCTGAAAGTCGTGCGCGTACCGAGGCTGTAGCGAGGTGTTGAAATGTTGAAGATTATCGAAGGTGCGGTGGTTCTGGGTGCGCTGATGCTGTATCTGGCGCCCGCAATGATTGCGGACGCCAGAGAACGCAAAGACGCCTTTGCGGTGACCATGGTGAACGTCTTGCTCGGATGGACGGTGATCGGTTGGTTTGCAGCGCTGATCTGGGCGCGGCATCCTGTGAGCGATCGGCGCCTGAAGCACTTCGCGAAGCGAGCACACCGCGCAGTCGCACGGGTCACCATTGATGCAATCGTCGCTCGAGCAGAATGTCGTGGTAGCTCGATCCCGGCGTTCAACCCTCGTTTGGTGCCGATAGTTGCACGTATTGCTGCAAGCAGTAATCGACAGAAAATGTAATTCGGGCTGCTGGTTGCCCGGTGCCTTCGGATGATTGCAAGCTATCTGGATATCGATAGTTTGCTTAGAACTTCACCTTCAATTGAAACCCAATGGTGAACGGAAGATTATCGGAAGGGATCGGCGGAATCACGATGAAGTTCGCGCCCACACGCTTGTATTCGACCATGACGATCGGCGCGACCACCGGCCCGATCGTATGGTCGTGGCCCAAGCCCCAGTTGCCGTAGTTATAGCCCGAGATGATCCCGCCGATCGCCGCGATCCGCACGATGCCCCAGTGCGCGAACTCCGGCGCCCACACCCCGCCGCCATAGTAGGAAGGCCGGCGCAGCGAGTTGCGAAAGCCACCGGCAGTCAACGCCCATTGGTTATTGAGCCAGCATTCGACGCCGAGACCCGGATTGAACTGCTCGAAATGCGTGTTTGGATCAGGGTTGATGTGATACGAACCCAGCATGGCGTCGACCCATACGCCGCCCTCGCACCAATTGCCCGCATGGGCGGCCGACGCAGCGGCGAGGCTGGCAACGAGCGCCACTGCGGTACGTCGGATATTCTTGTTGATCTGCCGAAAATGCATGTCCTCTCCGCCACCGGTCGAGCGCCGGCGTCATCTATGTTCCGGGTATGCTTGCATGCCGTCCGTCGCGCACTGTACCTCAAGCCGCACAGGCGATGTTGAGGACACGCTCGGACGCGTGGGCACAACACGTGCCCGGACGCGCAGACATAACAGTAACGGAGAACCGATGGCAGAGCGGTGAACGCGCATCGCGCGTTCACCCGCGCCAGGTCAGAGACCGAGATCGGACAGACTGGGATGGTCGTCGGGGCGGCGGCCGAGCGGCCAGTGGTAAAGACGGTCCGCTTCGCGAATCGGCATATCGTTGATGCTGGCGTGACGATGCGCCATCAGTCCGTGCTCGTCGAATTCCCAGTTCTCGTTGCCGTACGAGCGGAACCAGTTGTTCGAATCGTCGTGCCATTCATAGGCAAAGCGCACGGCGATGCGGTTATCCGTAAATGCCCACAGTTCCTTGATCAAACGGTAGTCGAGTTCTCTCGCCCATTTGCGGCGCAACAAGCCGACGATCTCCGCGCGACCATGCGTGAACTCGGCGCGGTTGCGCCACACGCTATCCACCGTGTAGGCGAGCGACACGCGCTCGGGGTCGCGGGTATTCCAGCCGTCTTCCGCGGCGCGCACTTTCTGGATTGCGGTTTCGCGTGTGAAGGGCGGCAGCGGCGGGCGGGTTTCAATCGAGTCGGCCATGGTAATTCCTCAGTCAGGTTGCGGTTCGCCGGGATGGCGGTCGTTTGCTTGGCGGGATGCCTGGCTCGCCCGCGCACTCCGCGTCGAGCAGGACTTGGGCTGCAGCTTGCGCGTCGAGGGCGGCATCGGGCTCGCCGCTCACCAGTGCCACGGCAATGGCGCCGTCGAGCAAGATCAGCCATTGACGCGACAAGCGCGCCGTGCGACGGGCGTCGATGTCCGACTCCGCCGCGAATGCATCACATTCGGTTTGCACGAACGCCAGCAGGCGTTCCTTGTGATGGCGCGCGACGATCCGGATCGGGTCGTCCGCGGAGGCAATTTCACCGGATGCGTTCAGAAATGCGCAACCGTGAAAATCCTCCGATGCAAACCATTCGCGCAGCACCTCGAACATGCCGAGCAGGCGTTTGCGCGCCGTCTTGCCATGCCGTTGCGTGCCCGCGATAAACCAGTTCATCCAGCGTTCGTCGCGCCGGTCGAGCGCGGCGGCCACGAGCGCATCTTTCGATTCGAAATGCGTGTAAAAGCTTTTGCGCGCCGCGCCGGACTGCTTGACGATCGCGTCCACGCCGGTTGCGTGAATGCCGCCGGCGTAGATCAACGCTTCAGCCGCGTCCAGCAGCCGCTCGCGCGCGCTGCCGGGTGCGACTGATTCAGTGTGAGTTTCGGTAGCCATGGACGAAGGGTAGAACGATCATTCTCCCTCGTCAAGTCTTTTGCGTTTTTGCAGGTTGGGTGCGCGAACTGTTATCTTGAGCACGATCGGTCAACGGGAACGAACTTCATGAGTACACTGACTCTCCGCGCCACCTTCATGCGCGCCCTGCTCAGCGCAACACTACTGACGGCGGTGGCCTGCACGCCCGTGCAAGTGCTCACGCATACGGTCAGCCAGAACGAAACACGCGTGCCGCCCGGCCGCTACGAAATCGATCCGGATCATTGCAGCATTACCTTCGACATCGATCATTTCAAGTATTCGCGCTTCACGGCGCGCTTCGATCGCAAGAAGGGCGAACTCGACTGGAACGAAGGCGGTCTGGACAAGAGCACGACGTCGGTGACGATCGACGCCGCGAGCATCGATACGAATGTGCCTTTGCTCGACAAAATGGTGAAGAGCGCCAACATGCTCGACGTGGAGCGCTATCCGGAGATTCGCTTCGTCAGCACGCGTTTTGAGCGCACGGGCGAATCGCGCGGCACGTTGACCGGCGATCTGACGATTCATGGCGTCACACAACCGGTCACGCTCGACGTCACCTTCAATGGTTTTGCCCCCGATCCGCTCACGAAGAAAGACACGCTCGGTTTTTCTGCCGAGGGGCATTTCAGTCGCGCGAAGTTCGGCCTGGCGACGTGGTATCCGGCCGTCGGCGACGATATTCATGTGCGCATTCAGGCCGAGTTCGTTAAAACGCCCGCAGGCGGGTGAGCGCGGTGCGGGCGTTGGTCCAAGCGTTTTTTTGCTGCACGCTGAGACTGCAAGCGTGGTCGCGCGTCGGCGCGTGTTAACTCATGCGGCCGTCCAGTCGAGAATCACCTTGCCGCTTTCGCCGGAGAGCATCGTGGCGAACGCTTCCTGATAGTCGTCGACCTTGAAATGGTGCGTGAGGATCGGCGAGAGATCCAGGCCGCTTTGCAGCATCGCGACCATCTTGTACCAGGTCTCGAACATCTCGCGTCCGTAAATGCCCTTGATTTCAAGGCCTTTGAAGATGACCTGAGTCCAGTCGATCGCGGTCTGCGCGGGCGGAATGCCGAGCAGCGCGATCTTGCCGCCGTGGTTCATCGCTTCGAGCATGCCGGTGAAGGCGCTCGGCACACCGGACATTTCCAGCCCGACGTCGAAACCTTCGGTCATGTGCAGGTCCGCCATCACGTCGCGCAGCGATTCGCGCGAGACGTTGACCGCACGCGTCGCGCCCATCTTGCGCGCGAGTTCGAGGCGATAGTCGTTGACGTCGGTGATCACGACATTGCGCGCGCCCACGTGTTTGGCGATCGCCACCGCCATGATGCCGATGGGTCCGGCGCCGGTAATCAACACGTCTTCGCCGACCAGATTGAACGACAGCGCGGTGTGCGTGGCGTTGCCGAACGGATCGAAAATCGCGGCGAGGTCGTCGGAAATCTCGGGCGGAATCTTGAATGCGTTGAATGCCGGAATCACCAGATACTCGGCAAACGCGCCTTCACGATTCACGCCGACGCCCACCGTATTGCGGCACAAATGCCGGCGGCCCGCGCGACAATTGCGGCAGAAGCCACAGGTGATATGTCCTTCGCCCGACACGCGATCGCCGATCGCAAAGCCGCGCACTTCCTGGCCCATTTCGACGATTTCGCCCACGTATTCGTGGCCGACATGCATCGGCACGGGAATCGTTTTTTGCGCCCAGTCGTCCCACTTCCAGATGTGAATATCGGTGCCGCAAATCGCGGTGCGCGTGATGCGGATCATCACGTCGTTGTGGCCGACTTCGGGTTTCTTGACGTCCGTGAGCGTGAGGCCGGGAGCGCGTTCGAGTTTTGCCAATGCTTTCATGTGCGCCTCCGTATTAGATGACACCGAGTTCACGGCCGACGCGCGCGAATGCATCCACCGCGCGGTCGATCTGTTCGGGCGTGTGCGCGGCGCTCATCTGCGTGCGAATGCGTGCGCGGCCTTTCGGCACGACCGGGAACGAGAAGCCGATCACGTACACGCCTTCCTTCAGGAGCGCATCGGCCATTTTCGAAGCGAGCTGCGCGTCGCCGAGCATGACAGGAATGATCGGATGTTCGCCGGGCACGAGCGTGAAACCGAGCGCACTCATCTTGCTGCGGAAGTGCGCGCCGTTTTCGCGCACGCGCGCGCGCAATTGCGCGCCTTCTTCGCTCGCCAGCAGTTCGAGTACTTTCAGCGAAGCGGCGGCGATGCTCGGCGTCAGCGTGTTCGAGAACAGATAGGGACGCGAGCGCTGACGCAGCAACTCCACGATCTCCTTGCGCGCGGCCACGTAACCGCCCGATGCGCCGCCGAGCGCCTTACCCAGCGTGCCGGTGATGATGTCGATGCGCGACAGCACGCCACAATGTTCCGGCGTGCCGCGCCCGTGTTCGCCGACAAAACCCACGGCGTGCGAGTCGTCGACCATCACGAGCGCGCCGTAACGGTCGGCCAGATCGCAGATGCCGGCGAGGTCGGCGATGATGCCGTCCATGGAGAACACGCCGTCGGTCGCGATCAGTTTGAAGCGCGCGCCGGCGGCCTCCGCTTCGATCAGTTTCGCTTCGAGGTCGGCGAGGTCGTTGTTCTTGTAGCGAAAGCGCTTCGCCTTCGACAGCCGCACGCCGTCGATGATGCTCGCGTGGTTCAGTTCGTCGCTGATGATCGCGTCGTTTTCGTCGAGCAGCGTTTCGAACAGGCCGCCGTTTGCATCGAAGCAGCTGGAGTAGAGGATGCAATCGTCGGTCTGCAGAAACGCGGCGAGCGCGTGTTCCAGATCCTTGTGCACGGTTTGCGTGCCGCAGATGAAGCGCACGGACGCCATGCCGAAGCCGTCGTTGTCGAGACCTTGCTTGGCGGCCTCGATCAGGCGTGCGTCGCCGGCGAGGCCGAGGTAGTTGTTGGCGCAGAAGTTCAGCACGTCCGTGCCGTTAGCCAGACGAATGTCGGCCGATTGCGGGCTGGCGATCACGCGCTCGTTCTTGTAAAAGCCGTCAGCGCGAATCTGCTCGAGGGTGCCGCGCAGATGGGCGAGGTAAAGGTCACGCATGAACCAGACTCCTGAAAAGGGTGGTAGCGCCCGTGTCAGCGTGTTCGGCATGTGCGACCACGAGGCGGCCTGTTATAGTCGGCTGTCAGTTTTATCGGATTTTTTCGTTTTTCCGAACTAAAATCCGGTATGTCGAACAACTCTAAACGATGGGTCAGGAAATGGCAAGTTCGGGTATCCGCCGCGCCGCGGCCAACGCGGCGCCCATCCCAGGCGCAACTTCGGTCCCGGCAGTCGCGGCGCCGCCGCGCGTCGGCGAACAGATTCAGCGTTTGCGCGCCGAACGGCGCATGACGCTCGACGATCTGTCGCGTGCGGCCGGCGTGTCGAAATCGATGCTCTCGGAGATCGAGCGCGACAAGGCCAATCCGACCATTGCGGTCGCCTGGCGGCTGACCAATGCGCTCGGCGTCAGCCTCGATTCGCTCTTCGCGCCACAAAAGACGCCGGAAGCGATCGCTGTCTCCGGGCCGCACGAGATTCCCACTTTGAGCGGGCACGACGCCAAGTATCAATTGCGAGTGTGGGGGCCAATCGAACTGGCCGGCAAGTTCGAGTGGTACGAATTGACGCTGCAGCCAAGTGGGGCGCTGGTGTCGAACGCGCACGAACCCGGCACGCGCGAGCATCTGACCGTGCTGCAAGGATCGATCGAAATCGAGGCGGCCGGCACGACGAAACGGCTCAAGGCGGCGGACACCGCGCGTTATGTCGCCGACGAGCCGCACGCGATCCGCAACGCCGGCAAGGGCGAGGCGAAGGCGCTGCTGGTGGTGATTCACGGCTGATCTTCCGGCGCACCGTGGCTAGTTGTTGGCGGAATCGGGACTTCGCCCGAGGTTGCATCCGACACTGTATATTTGTACAGTACAGGGTATCGACTGGAGCCGATCATGAACAAGCTGACAACCGACTCGACCGACCACGCTCTGGCCGCGCTGCGCTATCAAACCGCAGCGCGTGATCTCGAACACATCGTCCGCAATATTGCTGCGCGCTACATCGTGCAACAGGTGCCGCTCACCTGGCGTTTGCTGCATGCCATCGAAGCCGAAGCGCTGGCTGACCTGGGCTTCGCCAGCCGGCACGACGCGGTGATGCTGGGTCTTTTTCAACGACCGTCCGATTTGCCGTATCCGGAAACGGACGAGGCGGTGGACTTCGGCACGTCCACGGCACTGCCGGCGGTGTTCGCGTTCGCGGTCAGTGCTTATGAAGAAGCGGCACGGCGGGCTGCGCAGCCGTCGTCGGAGAACGCCCCTTTGAAACATGCGCGCGCTTGGGGCGACTGAATCCGGGCTGCATTTCCATCCGTTGCCACCTAGAATGGGTGCAACTAACGGAAGAATAACCCATGTCACCTCCTCACCTGACCGACCCGGTCCCGCGTCCAGCGCCGTCCACGGATCTCTTCGATCAGCAACGTGAAGACTGGCGCCGCGACCCGCAAATCGCGTTCGACGCATGGCTAGCCAAACAACATTTCCGCCGTTCTTCCGCTGAAGTCTACCAGGCGCAGTGGGGGCTTTTTCTCGATTGGCTGAGCGCACGTCAAAAGAGTCTGGTCACGGTCGAAGCTCACACGATTGCCGAATTCGTCGCCGGACTCGACGTCAAAAAGACTCAACGTGTACGGTATTTACGGCTGATCGAGCGAGTGCTCGATCATGTGCGCGAGATCGAATCCGCTTCGACCAATCCGGCGCGCTTCATTGCTCAGGATGGCGAAGCAGCGTGGCGAAACGCGCGCGATAACGAGCCCACCGGCTTCCTCAACCACGCCGAACGAACCGCATTGATCGCGCATCTGTTTTCGCCGTTGCCGGATTTGTCTGCGGCGCAACGTTGGCGGGAGCGGCGCGACCGCGCTTTGATCGCCGTGTTTTTAGGCGGCGGATTGAAAACGGGCGAGGCTGCTTCCCTTACGGTTAGTTGCGTGAATGTGGGATCACCTTGGGTAACAATCGAGTCGGCCAATCCGATGCTGACGCGGCGCACTCGGCTCGCACCTTTCGCCGCCGCGATTCTCGACGCGTGGCTCGCCGAACGGCGTCTGTCGGAATTGGCGGGTAATCTGGTTTTTCCCGCATCGCCTTCCGGACGTCCGATGCATAAAGCCACCATGCTGCGCGCGGTCGACGCCTTGATCGACGGAGCCGGGATCGCCGAGTCGCGAGCGTCGCGAGCCAGTCCGCAAACATTGCGCAACACTTTTGCGGCCGATCTGTTCGAGAGCGGGGTCGAGGCGGAACTGGTCGGGCAGTGGCTGGGGTTTGTGCAGGCGGTGTCGGCGAACCGTCTGTATCGCGCGTGGCAAAACTGGATGGATCAGCAGGATTCTCCTGCCGCAGAGGTGCCGGATCCGGCCGTTCCGCCGCTGCCAGCACCTAGGCGTGACGGGCGTTTGACAAGGAAAAGGGGAGACGCCGAGTCCTGAAACTCCTCACCTTTCGAGTCCCGAATTTCCTCACCTTTGGCAATTTGTCCGCTATTGCACCGCGTCAAGCGTCACGCCGACGCCGCAATCGGGTCGCTCGACAGAAACCGGCTAACCGCCTCCAGCCTTGATTTGCCGAGACCCGACGAGTGATCGCACTCCGGACATTGCAGTTCAAAGCGGTGATCCACCTGCGATAGTTCCGGCTCACCTTCCTCACATTTTGGGCACCGCAGCGGCAGGGCGACATGGCCATCCGCCGCAGTGCCGATCGCCCTTAATTCGTCACCCGTCAGCCGGCCAGCTTCGACCAGCGAGCAGAGCAGACTCGCGATCGCCGGATCGATACCTTGCTGACCGCGCAGGACGGCGACCTCTTTCGTGAGCGCGTCTACTTCGTCGGATTGCTCGCGCAGCTGAGCGTCGAGCCGGTCGCCGCGCGCCTTGGCCGCGGCGATTTGCTGAATAAACTCAAACTCTTTGCGGCTCGCGTCGCGCACCCCGGACTGATAAGTGCCCGCCATGCTGCGCAAGGAGTCGAGCTCGACCAGCATCGGTTTGACGCGCCGCTCGGCTTCGGCGACGGCGTCCTTGATCTGCTGCGCATAGTGTTCAGTGCTTTGGCGCAATTCGACGTGCAATGCGTCGATTCGGTCCCGCAACGTTGCATTGGTCGCGAGTTCGGTGTCGAGCCGTTGACGAAGCGCTTCATTTTCGTGATCGAGTCGGCGCACCGTTGCCTGTAAACCCTCCTGGTGAGCATTTCCGTGTGTGGTTGTGCTCGACAACTCGGCTTCGAGCGCGCGAACACGTTCCCAGGCGGCCTCCGCTCGCAATTCGCTGCGCTTGATCGCGTCTTCCGATGCTTGCTGACGAATTTCCGCTTCTCGAGCGCGCTGGTCGGCGGCGGTGATCTGCGCGCGAATTTCCTCGCGCTCGTCGTCGAGCGTTGTGCGTGCATGAGCGACGGCTTCTTCGAAAAGTACGCCCAGCAATTCGCCGGCACGGTCTTCGAGTGCTTTCGGAATAGCGCCGGTGCCAACTTTCACGCGCGACACACTTCGGATGCGCTCCCAGAAGTGGTCGATGTCCTTAGGAATGTCGCTCGCGCTGCCGGTCTGG
Organism: Paraburkholderia sp. RL17-373-BIF-A; assembly: GCF_046030175.1. Taxonomy (NCBI): domain Bacteria; kingdom Pseudomonadati; phylum Pseudomonadota; class Betaproteobacteria; order Burkholderiales; family Burkholderiaceae; genus Paraburkholderia; species Paraburkholderia sp. RL17-373-BIF-A. The sequence goes on along the minus strand of NZ_JARESO010000010.1, from coordinate 37,277 downwards.
GTCAGATCACGAACGGTGGCCATGGAGGGCCGGATTCCCAGATCAAAAAACAGTCGCTTGCATGCGTGCAGCGAAAGTTCTTGTCGCCGTGCCCCGTTGGCTCGCAGAGCTTCAAGCTCGTTTCGAATGGATTGCCGTTCCTGATCCAGATTCATGTATACCTCGATGTCGCTCGAATTGGATGAATCATAACAATTTACGTACTGTTTGCTACGCATTTGTTGGGCTGGGACATGGATTCGAGAAAAGGCGTGTTTTGTTGCTAGAAGTGAGTCGGCGGATTTGCGCTAGCTGATTTTTTCCGTGAAACAAAACGAAGAATAGCCAATAAGGTCTTGTAAAGAAAGAGCTTTTAAAGATTTTACAGCGATCGTGCACTGTTTCACGAGCGCTTCATCATGGCTACTTTGGTTGGAAGGCTTTGTCCGAAGGACACGCGGGGAAATACTAGAGAGTAATAAAAGTAAACACCTTTGAACCCATGTTAAAAACGTTAACGCCATGGCAAAGCCTTATCTGGCAAGGGTTCCAGCCCGGTAAGGTGAAGCTTTGCGGGAGAGGTGGTGAGGTCTTGCGGGAATGTCGAGTGATGAGGTTCGGGGGCCTCGGTGAGCGGGTCCGGGACAGAACGTGAGCGGGTTCAGGAGCCACCCCAAAAGTGCGGTGTGACCAAAGGTGAGGTTTTGCAGGACCTGAATGATGTGGATCGCCCGGCGGCGCTCGAAAGTCTGTTCGAGAGTCGACCAAGGCGAAGGTGAGCGCTTTCGGGATGGATTCGTCCGCCCAATTTCGGCCTTATTTTGAACTCGTTAACCCCATTGGTGAGTCAAGTCGGGAGAAAACGCGAACCGAAGGTGAGATTTTACGGGGAAGGGGTGGCATTTTTGCCTTATTTCTGTGCATTCCGGTGCCTAAGGTGAGAGTTTTCGGGAGCGAGGCTGCTTTTCGGGCTGAATCCAAAGTCGACGGCGATGAGTTGGCCGATCGCTGCCTGCCAACGGTGAGGAAATTCGGGAGGTCGGGTTTTGTGGCACGCGCCGTCCGTGAAATGCACCTGGTTTGGATCAAAGGTGAGGTTTTTCAGGAGTCGTTTGGGTGCTCGGCGATCGTTAAGGTGAGGAAATACAGGACCAAAATGGCTTCCATCGCCCGGAAAAGCCCTACTGACGCTGCCGAAGTCGTTTGCGTTTTACGGTCGCTGAAATCGAAAGGTGAGATTTTTCAGGACTGCGACGGCCGCGATCAAAAATGCGGGAATTCACCGAAATCGGCTTTGAGGTGAGGTTTTACGGGAGCGTTCGCAGATGACGCGGCTAAACTGAAATCTATAAGATTATGAAATCATTGAGTATTTTCGATTGCTTTCGCAAAGGTGAGGTTTTTCGGGGGCTCTTTTTTAGGTGGTTTGGGGACCCTCAGATAGCCCTATGGTGAGGTTTTTCGGGACCGTTTTTCCGTGCTTTGGGAGTTCAACATGCCTGAAGGCCGCGTCGTTCCAAGCATGCCGCTAGCATTAAGGTGAGCTTTTTCGGGGGCTTCGAGAGTGTTGATTCGAACCCATCGAGTCAGGACGTCTTGGTCGACCACTGCCTATAACGGTTGCACAAGTGGCAGTGGCATCAATGCACGAAGCTCAGGCGGTGCCGATCTGGGCCGGGTGCACGGTTGGAAAGCTTGCGACGCCTGCGGAGAGATCCCGCGTGGGGCTGCTGCGTCGCGTGAATGCATGGGGCAGAGCTGCGTGCAGGGCGGGTCAAGAAAGCCGGCGACAGGCTTGTAGCGGTGCTCGGCGCGCTCTTCGCACAGCGGAGCACGCATGCGGAGGCGTTGCTTGTTAAGGTGGCGTCGATTCGACCGTTTGGCTTGTCAGCGTGGCACGCTTTGCGCCGGCGCAGCCCTCCCCTGCTGGCCAAATATTGCTCGAAGCTTGTTCACCGACTTGGTCGACCGCAAGTGCACCGGGTCGGCGGGCGCCCCGTCAAAATTCTCGAAATTTTTTGAGGTGAGAAGATTCGGGATCAGATGGCGCCGGTTCGCGCCCGCCGCGGAAATGGTCCGAATTTGCCAGGCCCGCGACCTGCAAGGATGGCCCGAACCTGGCGCGAAACGGCTGAGGTGAGGGTTTTCGGGAGTTGCTCGAGGTGAGTCGCGCCTCGTAAACTCGCTTCACCCGCAACGGTGAGATGCACGCTATAGACGCGTATCACCGCAGCCGGTATGCTCTCGCCAAATCCCTCCTCGACCAGACGCATGGCCACGAAGCGCGCGAAGAAGACCGACGTAGTCAGCCCGAGCTCGGCCGAATTGCGCAAAGCCGTCGAGGCGATCGCGATTCAGCCTAAAAGCGGCAAAATCACGCTCCTTACCCGCAAACTGTTCAACGTGCTCCTCGCCGTGGCTCAGCAAGCGGACGAATCCGGCGACACGTATCGGGCCTTGCTGTCCGATATCGTCGCGAACTCCGCGTTTGATTCCAACGACACCGCGCTCGTCAAGGAGCACTTGCGGCGCATGGTGTCGGTGCAGGTCGAATGGAGCACCGGCACGTCCAGTCAGAAGCCGGGGCGGAAATGGGGTATTTCCACGCTGATTGCCGACGCGGAAATTCTCGAAGACCCCACCACCCGCCGTGTCTGGGTGGAATTCTCGTTCGCACCGAAGATCAAGAAGAAACTGCTCGATCCGGTTCAGTATGCCCGCTTGAGTCTCCAGTTCCAGAGCCAGTTGCGCAGTAGCGCGGGTCTCGCGCTGTACGAGATTTGCGTGCGCTACCTGACCAACCCGAGCCATCTGACGATGCGCGAGACGTGGGAGTGGTGGCGCCCTATCCTCTCCGGCACGCCGGACACGGAAGCGGGCGATGAAGCGAAGCGCGAGTACAAATACTTCAAACGTGATTACTTGCGCCCGGCCATCGCCGAGGTCAACGCCGTTACGAACATCTTCGTCGAACTGATCGAGCACCGGGAAGGACGCCGGGTCGCCGAGATCCAGTTTCGCGTGACCGAACGCAAGCAGCCGATGCTCGCGCTCGACGAACATCCGAACGTGTTCGACAGTACGCTGGTCGACCGGATGGTGAAGATCGGCATCCCGCTGAAAGAAGCGCAAACGCTCTACGCCGACAGCGAAGAAAATCGCATTCGCGCCGCGCTGCAGATGACCGAGCAACGCATGCGCAGCACGTCGTTGCCGCCGGTGCGCAGTGCGCCCGCGTTGTTCAAGGACGCATTGAAGAAAGGTTACGCGCCGCCGGTCGAAGCGTTGCCGTCGAGTGGTGGCGGCAAGGCTGCGGTTGCTGCGCCGGCCGACGACCTCAAGGCGCGTCTGCTCGGCGAGTACTCGGCGTATCGCCGCAAGGAAGCGCGCGAGTTGTACGACGAACAAGGTGAGTCCGAGCGGGAGATCGCGCGGCAGTCGTTTGAAGAAGATGAATTGCCGGGACTCGGCACGCACATGCGCGACGACTGGCGCCGCCGCGGGCTGGATTCGAAGATTGTCGAAACGGCATTCTTCGATTGGCTGGCTCGCAAGACTTGGGGCGAGCCTACTGACGGTGACCTGCTAGCCTTCACGCTTAGCCAATCGCGCGCGGCGTAATCATCTAGCGAGCGGGGCGCGGCTCTTGGCTGCCGCGTGCCCCATCTCTGTACCAATCTTTCTTACTTCAACATCTTTTCAATCTGGCGAAGGATGTCGTCGCGCTTTTCACGCGTGAGCCCCTTCAGACGCAGTTCGATTCGATCATCCCCGTACGATTTGAGATCGCCGACCGACACACCGTCGAGTTTGATTTCCAGACGTTGCGCATAGCGTTGCCGGCCCGCTGGTTTGGTGCTTTCCTGAGCGCTCGCCCTCCCCTTGACGATGTCTGCGACTTGCCGCGTACTCAGATCGTCCGAGAGGATCTTGTTGATCAGACGCAGCGTTGCATCGGCGCCGCGGGCAGTGTGATAACGCCCCACCTGATACGCCATGTTCGAGCCGAAGCGGTCTGGTCGCGCGACCATCTCGTGCATGACGACCTCAGGCAATTTGGCAATCGACAAGGCGACTGCAACGGTCGACTCGTCTAGCCCGAGGTGTTCGGCGAGTTCCTTCTGACTCTGGAAATGGCGGTCGTCGAGAAAGCGTTTCCATACGACCGCGTTGTCGAACACCGTCTGCGAATCGCGCTGGACGTTGAGGTCGTAACCGAGCTTGTAGCTCTGGATACCGATCGGCAGATCGATGACGATCGCCTTGACCGTTTCCTTATTCGCTTCTTTCAGGGCCCGCACGCGTCGACCGCCATCGCTGACGTAGTAGGTGCCGGGATTGTCGTAATCCGGGATGACGTGAATCGCCTGCTGCTGCCCCTGCTTTGCCAGATTGACAGCGAGCTCGGCAATCGACGACTTCAGATAGAAGTGCCGCGGATTGAACGGGCTCGGCTTGATCGTCTTAAGCGCAAGCTCGATGACCTGGCCTGGCCGGTAGCCGTGCTCGTTGCGCCAGGTGCGGTAGGCCGCCGATTCATTGGCTGTGTCAACAGCGTCGACTTCGGCAACGCTCTGCGATGTCATGACGGGCGCGAGGGTACGCCCCGCCGCCTCGCTATTCTTCGGGTCATTCTTGACCAGTCCGTCGATAGCGTTCAGGCGATCGAGCGCAGTTCGCTTTTCGCTGCTGGTCGAATCAGGACGCGCTTGAAAGCCTTTGGCGAATTGGGAGGGTTTCATTCAGGGTCCTTTATGCGCATAAATTTCACGGGAGCAAGGCGGCGATCTCATTCGCGCATGCCCGTACTTCGATGGCGGCCAGCTTGGCGCCGCGATCATTCATCTGAAGCACTGTTTGCCCTAACGCCATAGCCTGCTTGTAGGCCTCGCGAGTCGGGATCTGTGTTTTGAGCAGCGGGAACCCGAGCTCTTCCAACGCACGCTTCAGTTCGCGCGTCAGCATCCGTTTCTCTTCGGTCTTATTGAGCAGGAAGACCGCACGCAGGTCTTCGTTCATGACCTGAGCCTGCTGGACAAGCTTCACCAGTCCGATACTCGACCAGTAGTCGGCGGGCGATGACGATGTCGGGATCACCGCGACGCTCGCAGCGAGAAGGACGACGCCGGACACTTTCTCGGTGATAGACGGCGGGCAGTCGACGACGATGATGTCGTAGTCAGACACGAACTTCTTGATCTCGCGATGGATCTGGCTGCCTGCTTCGGAGAGGTTGACGACTGGAAAGGGGATACCGGTGTCGCCGTCTGATGATGCACTGGCCCAGTGGATCAGCGTGTTTTGACCATCTGCGTCTACGACGAGGACGCGTTTGCCTTTCTCATGAAATGCAGCGCCGAGGTGCATCGCGATTGTGCTCTTCCCGACCCCGCCCTTCTGCTGAGTTACCGCGATGATTTCAGCTGCCAATCTTCACCTCCTCTTTTTAGACGCAAATGGATTTTACCTGGATGAATTTGTATTTCAATCGTTTTTGTGTAAACACGAGAAGGATTAGCCGTTCGGATAGGTTTATGCGCATAAAGGATGGAGGCGCGGTGATGGAGGCGCTGTTGAGGTTGAGAGAGGGTGCTGGGGCGATGTGCCGGCTGACCGGTTTGGCCTGCATGGCACCAATTCGATTGCGCTCGCGCCGTGTCCGGATCGCTGTCTTCATCAACGCGAGCGTTGTCGGCAACGTGACATGCGCTGCCGATGAACCCGTGATAGGTCGCCGGAACTGGCCGCAAGATTTATGCGCATAAAGCCCGGCAGCGGGCTCTGCCGTAACCGTGATTTGCGAGAGAGAGCCGGCCCGCAGTTCAATGCGTTGACACGATGATCGGTGCAATGAGCTACACGAGAGCCGAGTAGCGTAGGCACCAGCTAAACCCACGAGCACGGAGGACGCTTGTGCACAGCATGCGTAGATTGGAGGCTGCGCCGCATGAGAAATCCGACTATTGCGAAAAGTCGGTAGGACAGTTTATGCGCATAAACTGCGAAATTGAGCAATTACAAACAGGGGGGCGCCGTTCACCACTTAGCTCCTTTTAGCCGAGCCACTACGCCGCAAGTCGAACTAGCCGGGAGTTCATGGATCGTATGGCGTTCGGAAACTCGCCAAATCGCATTCACGCGCCGCAGGGGAGGTAATCCACAAAGACCTAGCATGGCCTGCCGCGCCCGATACCATTTCGCAGACGCAATTAACTCGGAAGTGAAGCGAACAGAAAAATACCTCTTCACGCGAAAGCCTAGCCGAACGTGACCATCACGCACGTCACGCGATTACGGTCATGTCTCGCCTTTCCTCTCCGAATCCACATCCACTAGCCTGCTTATCTCGCGACCTCGCCAATTCAAAAATCTCTACAGCACCGCCTCGCTCCGCCATCTCCCCACCCGCTAAAATCCCATCCAACGTGCGCCATGCACAAGCATCCCGCAACCACCCACACCACCCCAAAACCCATGATCACCATCTACCACAACCCCCGTTGCTCAAAATCGCGCGCCGCATGCGAGCTAATCACCACCACCTACAACAGCGCAAACGAAGCGACAGAAATCGTCGAATACCTGAAGCATCCGCTCACGGTCGAACAACTCAAGCGACTGAACGCACAACTAGGCTGCACAGTTCGCGAGATGATTCGTGACAACGAAGCCGAATACAAGGAACTGCAACTCGCCGACACCCCCTTGACCGACTCTCAGTTATACGAAGCATTGGAGAAACATCCTATCCTTCTGCAACGGCCGATCGTCGTGCGAAACGGGCGAGCGGTAATCGGCCGCCCGCCGGAAAACGTTGCCGCACTGTTCGCCTGAATGGCGTAGCAAGGCCAGCAAATCGAAGCTACGCCTGCAGACTAGACCTTGCTACCAGGCAACGCCGCATCCTTGGTAACGATCTTCGTCGGGATGATGCGCAGCTCGCTGAAGGTATCAGCGATACGTTGCTGTTCCGCAAGCACATTCGCATCGACAGGTTTATACACGTGCGCATAGTGCCGCAAGCCCGCTTCGATCACGCCGGCGTCGAGCCCCTGAATCGGCGCGAGTTGCGCGGCAGCCTCGCTGTAATGCTCCCGCACCCACGCGCCTTCTTTGCCCACTTCGTCCATCGTGATCGCGAGCACATCGGCGTTCTGTTGCGCGAACTGTCGCGCGCTCAGGAAGAACTGGTGATGGCTCACAATGCGGTCGGCATCCGCGAGCAAGCGCGCATTCGACTGCCGCTTCGCCGCTTCGAGGAACGGATCCCAGATCGCCCACGCATCGATCGCGCCGCGTTCGAAGGCGGCGCGCGCATCGGCGGGCGCCAGATAGACCGGCTGAATCTCGCTGTACTTCACGCCGCTTTTCTGCAGCGCGGCGACCAGAAACCAGTGAACATCCGAGCCTTTGTTGAAGGCGATTTTCTTGCCCTTCAGATCGGCCAGCGTTTTGATCGGCGCATCCTGATGCACGAGGATGCCTTCGGCATGCGGCGTCGGGACCTCATAGGCGACGTAGACGAAGTTCGCGCCAGCGGCCTGCGCGAACACGGGCGGCGCCTCGCCGACATAGCCGAAGTCGATGGCGCCGACATTCAGTCCTTCCAGCAACTGCGGCCCCGCAGGAAACTCGGTCCATTTGACGGTGATGCCCAGCGGCGCGAGCCGTTTTTCGAGCGTACCGTGCGCCTTCAGCAACACGAGCGTATTGGCGGCTTTCTGATAACCGATGCGGAATTCCTTGGCGTGCGCCTCGGCGGCAAAAGCGGACGCGGAAATGACGGGCAGCGTGGCGGCAGCGAGCGTTGCGCTCACGCCGGCAATGAACGCGCGGCGCGTGAGCAGCGGATGACGTGACATAACAGGGCTCGTAAAAAAGACGGACGCAAAACGGACCGATTGGCTCCGACGATAATTCGTCTGCAAGCCTGGACGAACCGATAAATTCGCATAAGCAAATCACGCGGACGGAACGAAGCACTGCGGCCTTCAAATCTGCCCGCGTAACTGCGTCGAATCTGAAGCGGCCGCTACAATTCGTCATCCGCGCCCGGCCGCGGCTGCGTCATTCGACAAAAAAAGGAACACCGTGCATCTGACGACAACACTCGCGCCGTGGTCATCCCACGACACCCAACTCATTCTGTCGTGCGTGCTCGGGCTCGCACTGATCATCGTTTTCATCAGCGTGCTGAAACTCGCGCCGTTCCTGTCGATTCTGGTCGGCACGTTCGCCGCGGGTTTCGCCGCAGGCCTACCGCTCGAGGCTGTCGCCAGCGCATTCAGTAAAGGCGCCGGCGCGCTGCTCGGCGACGTCGGCATCATCATTGCGCTCGGCGCCATGCTCGGTGCGCTCATGGCCGAATCCGGCGCCGCCGACCGGCTCGTCTCGACCATCCTTAAACACTCCACGCCTCGCACGCTGCCGTGGATGATGGCAGTCGTCGCGCTGATCATCGGCTTGCCGCTCTTCTTCGAAGTCGGCCTCGTGATGATGGTGCCGATCATCTTCGTGATGGCGCGCCGTTCGCAGCAGCCGATCCTGCGCATTGCGATTCCTGCGCTGGCCGGCATGACCACGCTGCACGCACTCCTGCCGCCGCACCCGGGTCCGCTGATCGCGGTGAGCGCATTGCACGCCGATCTCGGCCTCACGCTCGGTCTCGGTCTGATCGTCGCGATTCCCGCGGTGATTCTCGCGGGTCCGCTGTACGGCATCTGGTTGTCCAAGCGGATGCACGTGGTCGAACCGGAGGAAATGGGCAAGCTCTTCAGCGCCAAGGAAGACACTGGCGAGCCGCCGAGTTTCGCGATCTCGCTCATCACGATCCTGCTGCCCGTCGTGTTGATGCTAGGGCGCACCGTCGCCAAGCTGCTGCTTCAGCCCGAAACGTTCCTGTTCAACACCTTGAATTTCCTGGGTGAGCCGCTGGTCGCGCTCGGCCTCACCGTGCTGTTCGCCGTGGTGGCGCTGGGTTGGTCGCGAGGCATGGCGCGCGAGCGCGTCGGCGGCATTCTGCGCAAGAGCTTGCCGCCCATCGCCGCGCTGCTGCTGACCATCGGCGCCGGCGGCGGTCTCAAGCAGGCGCTCGTGGTGGCGGGCATCAGCTCGACCATCGGCAAGATCGCGGTCGGCGCGCACATGCCGCTGATTCTGCTGGCGTGGCTGATCGCCGTCGCGCTGCGCCAGGCGACGGGCTCGGCGACGGTTGCCACCACCACGACGGCCGGCATCGTCGCGCCGGTCGTCGCCGGTCTCAGCACGACGCACAATTCGCTGATGGCGCTCGCCATCGGCGCGGGTTCGGTCTTTTTCTGCCACGTGAACGATGCGGGCTTCTGGATGGTCCGCGAGTATTTCGGCCTGCAACTGAAACAGACGGTGCTGGTCTGGTCGGTGTTGCAGACGATCGTGTCCGTCGTCGGCCTCGCGCTCACGCTCGTGTTGTGGACCGTGCTGACGTGACCGCGCACCAGGCTCTCGCTGCGTTGGCAGGAATTGATGCGCGGCTGTCCATTCCGGGCGGCCGACGCCACTTACACTGCCTGGCAGGCGAGCAGCGGTCCCGCAGCTCGCTTCCCTGAAAACGCGGAGCCACCATGCTTGAACTGAGACCGTCCTGCGAAGGATGCGGCAAGTCACTGCCGCCGAACGCATCCGATGCTATGATCTGCGCGTACGAGTGCACCTTCTGCGAAGTGTGTGCGCTCACTACGCTGCGCAACGTGTGTCCGAACTGCGGCGGCAATTTCCAGCATCGGCCGGTTCGCACGCGCGCGCAGCTCGAGAAACATCCGGCCGGCGCCACACCGCATCCCGTTTCGATCGACGAAGCGTCGCATGCGCGTTTCTTCGAGCGCTACCAGAACACGCCGCCCGGCGAGCGCTAGACCAAGCGGCGCGCCCACGCATGCCGTGCCATCCAAGCACGACGCACAGCGCGCTTCAATCGTCGCTGTTCAACGCGCCCGGCGTCGCGATTCCGCTGACCGTATGCGCCGCCACGCGCAGCAGACGGATCTGTTTGCGATAGTTGCGGCAGCCGCTGCAGGTCGGCAGATGCAGCCGGATCGCGACCCATTCGCCGGTCGTCAACGAACGGTCGAGCGCGTCGGACAACAAGCGCGTGATGTGCTTACATTTCCCCATTCGCATCCTCGCTGGATAGGCCCTTCTCGCTCAGGCAAGTGCGCAAGCGCAGCCGCGCGCGGTAGATCAGCACGCTGCAATGATTGGCGGTCATCTGCAATTCGGCGCAAATCGCCTCGGTGTCGAGATCGAGGAATTCGCGCATCATGAACACGCGTCCGATGTGCTCCGGCAAGTGTTCGAGGCACATCTCGAACAGGGCCCAGAACTGCTGCTGACGCAGCGCGGTTTCCGGCGTCGGCCAGGGACGCGGCTTCGTTTCGCGCGACCAATGGCCGTTGTCCTTGAACAACTCGCGATCGAGCAAGGCTTCACCGTCGAGTTCGGATTCGAGCGCCGACAGGTTGATCGTGCGTCGCCGGGCACGCAGGGTGTCGACGAGTTTGTGCCGCAGGATGCCGAACACCCATGTCTTGTGTTCCGACTGTGCGGCGAATCGATCGGCTTGCGTCCATGCCGCGGCGAGCGCTTCCTGAACGGCATCTTCCGCAGCGGCGGCGTCGCGCAATTGCAGACGGGCGAAACGCACCAGGTCGCGTCGCAATTGCGTCAGATAAACGGGATCGTCGAGCGCCGGGCCGCCTACTTGCGCCATGGACTGCCTCGTTGGCGCGATCCTGCCTGCCGCGCGTTTTTTCTCGGATCGTAGTGATTCATGAGCGGGTGATTTTCCTCGCACTGTGGCTGAGCGCGTGCGCCATTCTCCCGCGAGCGCCTGCGCAATCGAATCGGTATTGAACATAGGCCCGACCATGAGCGATGACCAGACGAGCTTAGTCGCGCCGTGCAGGCCGTTATGACAATGACAATAGATTATTGCGGAAAGTGAAATCGCTCGGGAGTGATGCTGGCGGCGTAGCGCCGGGCAAGCAATACCCACCGCCAATTGGCACCCGAAACTGCACCAGACGGCTCATCGGATTATTTCAATATTTGAAAAAAAGTCTTATTGACTTCGCTGTTTGTCGGCGGACCCTCAGTCGATATTCTTCAGTCCATCGATCGCACCAGATCGCGAACCAAACGCTGAGGAGCAGCACCATGAAACGCATTCTTTCCGCCCTGATCGCTTCCGTCGCCCTGTTTGCCGCCGCTTCCGGCGCAGCCCAGGCTGCCGCTCCGTCGCAGTGCAACGGCCCGGCGTCGTATTGCAACGTATTCTTCGGCAACTGATCGGCTGACGGGCACGGACCCGTCGACGAGAAAGTCTTTCGAAGACAAAAAGAAGGGCGCCGATGTGGGCGCCCTTTTGCTTTTGAAGCAGAGAATTAGACTGACTGCCTGATGCTGGCATGAGATCTTCCGGGCAACACCGCTACACGCCCGAATCAACGCGGCGAACGCCATCGGCCAAAAAAATCCATAGAGACTCGGTCCAGGAGACGCCGCGCATCACAGCAGCGGAAAACAATACCCGGCACTCCGAAGCAACACTCGCGCCCGGCACACAAATGCGTTCAATGCTCACCCTACTAACGTGTTACAGTGGGTCAACAGCTTGCAGTTCTCCTGCACATCGCGCGCAGTCTCTGACGCAAACGCCTCGCATCACAGCGCCCTGCACCGAACAGGGTCCCTTCCTCCTACGCATCTCTGCGATGTCGTCGGCCCGGCTTGATTGAAGCGGCCGCTCTGTACGCACATCGTCGATCAACATCACGTTTCGCTGGTACGCCGCGGTCCGGCCGGCATTGCGCCCGACAACGACGCCACGTTCCACGAAAGCCTTCATCGGAGACGAGCATCATGGGCAATACGATCAGAAGTTACCGGGGTCTAGAGATCTATCCGTTGGTGTATCCGCACCAACCGAGCGGTCTCGATGGCGTTCGCCACTACGATTCGGGCTTCGATGCCGCCGTGCGAATCTGCCGGCGCGGCACCGACGACACGATGACCAGCAGCCGCGTGTTTCGCGTGCCGAGCCGTTCACCGTTCGGCGCGGCCGGCGACGCGCGCATTGCTTCAGCCACCTACGCGGAGCAGGTCATCGACGGCATGGTTGCAGGCCAGTCGATCGCTGGGCTCTGATGCGCGCGCCAATGGCAAGTCAAGCTTCCAGGCGCTCGCAAGGCGCGAATCTTCCGGCACTTACGGGCCGTGCGAACTATCAGGTGATGGCGTCGTCGCGCCGTACCTCTAGCGGCACGGTGCCGACACTGAAAGTGATCCGCTTGAGCGACGAGCGGGTGATCTACCCGTTCCAGGGGCACGCCGACATGCCCTTTTTCGAAGACGCCGATGCGGCCCAGTTGTTTGCCGAGACCTACGGCTGGCAATTGGTAGATGGCGACATTGCCGTGCCGGAGTGACACGCTGAACACGCAGCGAGACCAACTCGTGACATAAGGCAGCCGAGCACGACACCTCGCCTTCATAGCTCGGCAAAAAAAGTCGCGACCGCGAAGCGTCAAACGCCAAGCGCTGCGCGACGGCGCAAGACAACAGGCCAACAGGCACGCCGCGCTACCGCCGGCTAAATCTTCCCGCCGCCATCCATGCCGCTACCGCGGCGCCACACTTCCTTGCCGCGTTCGGACAACTCGCCGCTGCTATGCACGGCGTCCGCTTCCGTACCGTCGACGGCCATCTCGCCGCCGGGCTGTTCCTGTGCCCGCTGCTTTTCCTTCTTGCGAGCAGCCACTGCTTCGTCGTGGGATTTACCTGCGTAATTCGGACTCATGGCTCGATCCTCCATCAAGTAGACTGGCTCACGCGGCGCGCGTCATCGGTCATTCATGCCCGTCGCGCGGATTTCCGGCTGAGCAGGACAGGCAACAAACGCTTGTTTGCCTCAAAACGTCCTAGACCGAAAGCATGCTTGATTGACAAGGCAAAAGTACCAGTTATCCACAAGGTTATTCAGTGAATCTGTGGATAACTTTGTGGGATGCAGAGTTATCCACCGCGCACCGCTGCCGTACCTGCCCCAATAGTCGCGGGGCAGTATTTTGCCGCCCGTCGCCGCCGCCCGCGCAGCTATTGCCTATGATGGACAGTTCGTACCCTTTGCGCCTCGAGCGCCTCACAACAAGGAAGCGAATCATGGCCCATCACATTGCAGTCGTCGTCGGCAGCTTGCGCCGCGAGTCGTTCAACCGGCAGTTGGCGCAAGCCGTGATTTCACTGGCGCCGTCCGACTTCACCTTCGAATTCATCGACATCGGCTCGCTGCCGCTTTACAGCCAGGACTACGACGCCGACTATCCCGAAGCCGGCAAGCACTTGAAGCAGCGCATTGAAGCCGCGGACGGCCTGCTGTTCGTCACCCCCGAATACAACCGGTCCATGCCCGGCGTGCTGAAAAACGCGCTCGACTGGGGCTCGCGCCCGTGGGGCACCAATTCATGGGCCGGCAAACCCGGCGCCGTGATCGGCACGTCGCTTGGCGCGACCGGCACGGCGTTGGCGCAACAGCATCTGCGCAATGTGCTGGCGTATCTCGATGTGCCGACGCTCGGCCAACCCGAGGTGTTCATCAAGCACGATGCGGCGGTCATCAACGAAAAAGGCGAGATCCTGAGCGACAGTACACGCAAATTTCTGCAGACTTTCGTCGACCGCTACGTCGCGTGGGTTAAGCACCAGACCGCTGCTTGAAGCGAAAGGCGCGAGCGCGTCAGACGAGACTGAACGCGGCGGCATTGCCGTGACCTCCACGGCATGCCGCCACGAATTGCTCAGGCTCAGACGTGATGATGTCCCGTCACCCGCTCCCAGCCATGACGCACGGCCAGCTTGAAGCGCTCCCAGGTGCTGTCCGGCGAGGTGCTTTCCCAATGACGTCGTGCTTCCGGTTCGACGTCGTCCCAAGGCTGGTCGCGATAACGCATGTCCTTACCGATCTCCGCGCCATAGCGGTAGGCCGGCACATAGTCTTCGTAACGGGCGTTTTCGGAGGCGTACTGCTCGTCGTAGTGTGCGCGGAAGTCTTCCTCGTACTCGAGATATTCGTTCGGCATTTGGCCGCCTAAACCGGCGGTCGGCTGGCTCGCTTCGGGGACGACTTCGGACGGCCGCATGATCGCGCCCGAACCCGGTACCGAGCCCGCAGCGATCGCGCTACGGCCTACGTCGCCGACCAGCGGATCCGTGACCGGTTCGTTGACCGGATCCGTCCGCGGGCGCTCGCTGAGCGGCGGCGGCACGAACGGCTCGGCGTCGGTGCTGCCGGGCGGCACGGTGTACCCTGGATCAGCCATCGTGGCAGGCCGCGTAGTCGCGGCCGCGCTTGGCGTCGATACGCTCGACGTACGGGGCGTCATAGCGCCGATGCCGAGTTCATCGAGGACGGAATGCTCGCGCCCGGAGTCTTCCACAGGCGCGTCCCAATCGGGCGAGCGTTCGCCGATATCGGTCGCGCCCAATCTCGTCAAGGTATTGCGAGCGAGGTCCGCGTGGGCTTCGCTCGCCGCGTTGACGCACACGAGCACCGCGCCGCGCCGTACGGCCTCGGCGTAGCGCGCTGTTTCCGGCGCACGTGGACCGCTTGCAAACAGGCTCGACAGGAAACGCTCGATATTTGCCAGCACGCCCGAACTGGCGACTTCGTCGGTTGCGGAACCGACCGACGGTTCCGGATTCGCCTGCAATTCGATCGTCTCGCGTCCAAAACCGGTCTGGACGAGCGTGTCGCGCGCGGCTTCCGCTTGAGCAAAGGTGTCGAATAAACCAATCACGGTGTGTCGCATGGCTGTCTCCCGACGTATTTAGGCAGGACGGACGACGCGCCAACGCGCCGCTCTCGTTGCTTATTTTGACGCCGCAACGATCATGCCGGGCCGTGCGACGGGCCTGCGCGCCCGCCGGCGCCGACCTGCGCGCGGCGGCGGCGCAAAAAAGCGCGGCATGCCGCCGCCGCGCTTTTACAACCACCGGTAAATGTCAGATTTGGTTCCACGCCCGCCAAGGCGGGCCTTACTCCGCCGGATGCGCCGCCGGGTCGGCGCCCGTCTGCGTCAGATCGTGCTGGATCGCTTGCAGGAGTTCTTCCAGCAAACCGATATCGAAAGGCTTGGAGAGCACACGCACATCCACGTGGCGGGCCCGGTCGAGTTCTTCCGCGTAGCCGGTGACGAGAATGACCGGCAGTTTGGTCTTGAATGCGAGCACCGCCTCGGCCAGATCGATGCCGTTCATGGTGCCGGGCATATGGATGTCGGACAGCACCAGATCGAACGGCAGCGGTTCGCCGGTGCGCGCTTGCCGCGCGTGGGCGTCGTCGAACAGGCGCAGCGCGGTGTCGGCGTTGAAGACGCACGTGACCTGATGGCCCATCATCTGCAGCAGGGCTTCGGTGCCGGCTGCCACTTCCTCGTTGTCTTCGACCAGCAGAATGCGCAAGCCCGGCGGCGCGCCGTTCTCCTCGGCGCCGGTTTCGGGCGGTCCGTCGATCTCCGGCTCAGCCGTGGCGCGTGGCAGATAGAGACGCACGGAAGTGCCCGCGCCGACCGCGCTGTCGATCGCGGCGAGGCCGCCGGAACGCTCGCAGAATGCGAAAACCTGCGGCAAGCCGAGGCCCGTGCCCATGCCTTTCGGCTTGGTGGTGAACAGCGGTTCGAAGGCGCGCGCGAGCACGTCGGGCGCCATGCCCACGCCGGTATCTTCGAGCGACAGTTGCACGAAGTCGCCCGTCAGCGGAAAGCCGTCTTCGTGCCGGAACTGGATATTGGTGGCGCGTACCGTGAAGCGCCCGCCGTTCGGCATGGCGTCGCGCGCGTTCACCGCGACGTTGATGAGCGCCAGCTCCAGTTCCGCGACGTCGACGCGCATCGGCCAGATCTCGACGCCGATATCGATCACCAGCGACACCTTCGCGCCGAGCGAGGCGCGCAGCAATTCGCGGCAGGCCGGCAGCCAGCGTTCGAGCGACAGCGTCTCGTTGCGCAGCGGCTGTTTGCGCGCCACGCCGAGCAATTGCCGCGTGAGCGACTGGCCGTTCTTGAGCGCCCGCTCCATTGCCGACAACTCGCGGTCCAGACCCGTCACGCCGCGCCGCCGCGCAATCTGCACGTTGGCCGAGAGGATCATCAGCAGGTTGTTGAAATCGTGCGCGACGCTGCCGACCAGCGTGCCCAGCGCTTCCATCTTGCGCGACTGGCGATACGCCGATTCGATCGAGCGGCGCATGGACGCTTCGGCCTGCCAGCGCTCCCACGCCTCCTGTTCGGCGCCCAGGCGGCGCAGCGACAACCAGATCACGCACCACAGCGCGATGGACGGCGTGAACATCGACAGGATCAGCACGCCGAGATGCCGGTACCACGCCGCCCAGATCGCCGAGGCCCGATAGCCGCACACCACGTAGACGGGATACGAACCGACGTGGCGGAACGCGAGAATCAGATCTTCGCCGTCGACATTCGAATGCATGCGCACCACGCCGGCCCGCCGTCCCTGCGCGAGCGCCTCGGCGAACGGCGTTTGCGGCGCCATGGCAGTGGGCTCGCGCGGCGTGCGTGGATAGTGCGCGAGGATCGAGCCGTCCGTGCGCACGAGGCTCATGGTCATCGGCGTGCCGCTGTTGTTGCCGCCGAGCAGTTCGCGGTAGAACGCGTCGAAATAGCTCGGCCGCAGCGCAACGGAGACCACGCCGGCGAACGAGCCGTCGGCGGCGGGCCGTTCGACGCCCATGTTGAACACCTGTTCGCCGGCCACGTGTCCCGTCATGACTTTCGACACATGCTCCAGATCCTTGCCGTCGCGAATGCCGGTGAAATCCTCGCGCTCGCCGACCGAGATGACCGGCGACGGCAGGTAGCGGCTGCTGGCGAGCAAGGCGCCGTCGCGCCCGAAAATCGACACGGCGGCCACTTGCGGATAGCCGCCGCCCATGACGCGCAGCTTCTCGTGAATGGCGGCTTCGCGCTCGCGAATGCCGTCGTCGTCCAGACCCTCGGTCAGATCGACGATGCGCGCATCCAGCGTCTCGTTCATGTCGAACACTTTCAGCGCGTGCTCTTCCGCGATCCGCACCGTGCGTAGCGTCATGTCGGTGGCGTCGGCCTCGCGTGTGCGCAGATCGCTGAGCGCCATGGCCGCGACATACACGCAAGGCAGGACGATCGCAGCGATCAGCAGCGCGATCAACGTGATGCGCCGCACCTGAAAATTCTGTTCCGGCACGGCGGGGAACAATGCCTCGTCCTGCCGGTGAGTGGCAAGGCGGCTCGCGGGCGGCGGTTCGAACCGGTCTGGTGTCATTGTCGGTAATGCGAAGGTCGTTCGGGACAGAGGCCGGGAGTCAGCATCATACGAGAAGCATAGACACGGAGCGGCGGTAGAAGTTACCCGCGGCAAACGGACCGCCTCGGGCGGCTGTCGGACCGCCCATCGACTGACGACTCAATTGTCTGCTTTTTAAAACAGCGACGAATCGAGAAGCGCAAACG
Organism: Paraburkholderia sp. RL17-373-BIF-A; assembly: GCF_046030175.1. NCBI lineage: Bacteria > Pseudomonadati > Pseudomonadota > Betaproteobacteria > Burkholderiales > Burkholderiaceae > Paraburkholderia > Paraburkholderia sp. RL17-373-BIF-A. Next base: position 19,755 of record NZ_JARESO010000010.1, on the reverse strand, counting down.
TACACAAAAGGATGGAAGTAAAAGAATCCCTTCCAAATCTACCAAAAGATTTTCAAAAATAGTATTTAATGGGAAAATCTCTTTAATGAAAGTGAAATTGGCGAGTTGCCTTTCCGCCGTTTTACTTCGAGAATCAGCGCCATGATAAAAATGCGTCCGCCATGTTCGGACGCATCTGCCGCGAGGGCACCCAGCCAGGCCATGCGTACCACGCGTGGCGGAAGGCGTTCGCGGAATCACGTGCGCGGCAAGGGACCAGCCCGATCCACGAAGCCGCGCAGATTCATCTACGGGGTAGGCTTCGAACATGCCGGTCATAGCCGTCGTCCACCGTGCGCGTACGCTTTCAGGCGTTCCCACCGGTTCCGTCCAACGCGCCTCGCCGCGCGCGCTCCCCGCTCGCCTGCAATCCGTATTTCAGCAAGCTTCAGCCGACTTTGACGCTGGTCGACAGACTTCGCGCTAAAGAATCCGCCTCGATCCGCCGTTAACGCGAATGAGCTAATTCCGCTTTCCGACCCGCCCATGCCTTTGCCCATTGTGATCGCCGATGATTCATTGCTTGCCCGCAAAGTGCTCACCAAGGCATTGCCGCCGGACTGGGAGGTCGACGTGTCTTACGCATCGAACGGGCGCGAAGCGCTCGCTCTGTATCGCGAAGGCAAAGCGTCGGTGATGTTCCTCGACCTGACCATGCCGGACATGACCGGCTATCAGGTGCTGGAAGCGTTGCAGCACGAGGATCTGAACACCTTCGTCATCGTCGTCTCCGCCGATGTTCAGCCGATGGCCCAGTCGCGCGTGCGCGCGCTCGGCGCTGTGGCGTTCATCGCCAAGCCTGTGACGCCCGAGGCGGTACTACCCATCCTCAAGGAGTACGGGTTGTATGTCTGAGCCAGTCCTCAACGAAGATCAGCGCGACGCGCTGCAAGAGGTCGCCAATCTGGCGATGGGCCAAGCCGCGACACGTCTGGCGCGGCTGCTCGATGCGTTCATCGAATTGTCGGTGCCGCGCGTGAAGGTGGTGGCGGTCAGCGAGGCGGCGCAGGCGCTGCGGGAGATGACCGGGATCGAGGACACGGTGAGCGCGGTGCGCCAGGGCTTTCGCTCCGATATCAAGGGCGAGGCGCTGGTGATCTGCCGCAGCGACAGCATCGAGCAACTGTGTGCGCTCGTCAGCGACCCGTACTCGCGCTCGTCCTACGAAGCGGTGAGCCAGACAGAGCTGGTGTTCGATGTGGCCAACGTGCTGACCGGCGCCTGCGTGTCGTGCATTCTCGACCAGCTCGGCCGCACGCCGATCTTCTCCGCGCCGGGTTTGCTCGGCGAAGCCATGACGCTCGACGAGGTTTTCCAGCCCGGCGTGCTGCAATGGGAAGTGGCCTTGCTGGTCGAAGTGAATTTCGCGCTCGAGGACCAGAGCTTCCGCGCGCACCTCGTGATGCTGATGGCCGAAGAATCGATTCGCCACATGAACGGCGCGCTCGACGCGCTGCTGTCGAGCCTATGAATGTGCCCGTGGACTCGTTGAGCGATCTGGTGGTCGAACGTGTCGGTTTCGGCATTTTTGTGCTGGATCGCGACATGAACGTGCTCATGTGGAACCGCTTCATGCAGGATCACAGCGGACTGACGCCGGACCAGGTGGTCGGCAAGTCGCTCTTCACGCATTTTCCCGAACTGCCGCGCGTGTGGCTGGCACGCAAGATCGAAAGCGTGTTTCAGCTCGGCAGTTTTGCATTCAGCTCGTGGGAACAGCGCCCGTATCTCTTCAAGTTCGATCACGACCGGCCGATTACCGGCGGCGTCGATTTCATGCAGCAGGACTGCACCTTCATGCCGCTCATGCGCGAGCGCGAAGTGGTGGCCGTGTGCGTGACCATTTCCGACGTCACGCACGTGAGCATCGTGCAGCGCGAACGCGAAGAGGCGGTCGCGAAGCTGCAGGAATATGCCGATCGCGACGGCCTGACCGGCATTGCTAACCGCCGCTTCTTCGAAGCGCGCCTGCGCGACGAATACACGCGCTGGCAGCGCTACGGTGGCGATATGTCGGTGCTGCTGTTCGATCTCGATCACTTCAAGAAAATCAACGACCAGTTCGGCCACGGTGTCGGCGACACGGTGCTGCGCGTGATGGCGCAGCGCGTCGCCGAGGTGGTGCGGGCGCAGGATACCTTCGGGCGGTTCGGCGGCGAGGAATTCGCGTTGCTGCTGCCTTGCACGCCGCTCGACGACGCGATGCGCGTCGCGGAAAAGATCCGCTGCACGATCGCCGACACGCCGGTCGAAGTGCAGGGTACGAGCGTGCCGGTGACGGCGAGCGTCGGCGGCGCGTCGGCGCGGGTCGGCGTGCCTTCGTATGACGTGCTCATCAACGAAGCCGACGCCGCGCTGTATAGCGCGAAGCGGCAAGGACGCAACCGCTCGGTCGGGTTCGTCTAACGCCGCCCCACAGCGGCGTTGCGCCTCGCCAGAGGCGCCGTACAAGCCACAGTGGATGGCGTGAAGCGCACTGTCTGACCCGCTTCAGGCTTCCTTCCGGCCCCTTATCCGCGGACGAAACTGCGGCATCTCACAAACGTTGATATACTTTTCGCCGTTTCCGGCCTCCCAGCCGGGTGTTTCGCGCGTGTCCCCGCGCGCGTGCCGCCGGCCCTGCGGGCAGGCATAAAACTTCTTGAACGCCTTTCAGCGGGCGCCTCCAGCGGAGATCGTCTTGGCTGTTTCCAATCTTGTCGTGGACGATACAGAAATCGACGCCGCTGCCGCCACATCCGGCAGCTCGTTCTATCTCGCAATGCGCATCCTGCCGGCGGCGCAGCGCGACGCGATGTATCAGGTCTACGCTTTCTGCCGCGCTGTCGACGATATCGCCGACAGCGACCTGCCGCCCGCCGAACGCGCCGCCGCGCTCGAACGCTGGCGTGCCGATATCGACGCGTGCTACGCCGGCGCGCCGCGCGCTTCGCTGCGCGCGTTGACGCGGCACATTCACACGTTTCATCTGCAACGCGACGATTTTCACGCGATGATCGACGGCATGGCGATGGACGCCGCCGCCGACATCTGCGCTCCCGATGAAGAGACGCTCGACCTCTATTGCGACCGTGTCGCCAGCGCGGCGGGCCGCCTATCGGTGAGGATATTCGGGATGCAGGAAGAGCCCGGCCGTTTGCTCGCGCACCATCTGGGCCGCGCGCTGCAGCTCACCAACATCCTGCGCGATATCGACGAAGACGCCGGCATCAACCGCTGCTATCTGCCGCACGAATTGCTGGCGCGCGAAGGCATTGCGGTGACGAGCCCCACGCAGATCGCCGACGACCCGTCGCTGCCGCGCGTGTGCGCCACGCTCGCCGAGCGGGCCAAGGAACACTTCGCCGCCTCCGACGCGATCATGGACCGCGAGCCGCGCAACCAGGTGCGGGCGCCGCGCATCATGTCGGGCGTGTATCGCGTGCTGCTCGAACGGACGCTGGAGCGCGGCTTCGACATTCCGCGCACGAAGGTCAGCAAGCCAAAGCTCCGCATGCTGTGGATCGTCGCGCGTTACGCGCTCTTCTGAGCTGATGCAAAAGCTCGTACATGTGGTCGGCGCGGGCCTTGCCGGTCTGGCCGCCGCAGTGCAGTTGCAGCGGCGCGGCGCGCACGTCGTGCTGCATGAAGCGGCTGCCCAGGCGGGCGGCCGTTGCCGTTCGTACTACGACTCCAAGCTCGGCGCGACGCTCGACACCGGCAATCACATGGTGCTGTCGGGCAATGCCGCGACGCTCAACTACGCGCGGGCGATCGGCGCCGCCGACGAACTGGTCGGCCCGGCCCAGCCCGAATATCCGTTCGTGGATCTGGCCACGCGGGCACGCTGGACCGTGCGTCTGTCGCCGGGACGCCTGCCGTGGTGGATCTTCGACCCGAACGCGCGCGTGCCGAACACCGGGCCAGGCGACTATCTGGCGCTCGCGCCGCTGCTGTTCGCCAAACCCGGGCGTAGCGTCGCGCAGACCATGCGCTGCAACGGACCGTTGTGGGACCGTCTGCTGCGGCCGCTGTTTCACGCCATGCTGAACATCGAGCCGCGTGAAGCGTCGGCGGAACTGACGGGCGCCATGGTGCGCGAGGCGCTGCTTGCCGGCGGCCTTGCGTGCCGGCCGCTGGTGGCGCGCAACGGGCTGGGCAGCGCGTTCGTCGATCCGGCGCTGCGGCTGTTGCAGCACGGCGGCGCGGCGATCCGGCTGGGTTCGCGCCTCGACGGAATCGTCTTTGCCGCTGACAACCGCCGCGTGCAAGCGCTGAATTTCGCCGCCGAAAGCATCGCGCTCGACGCGAATCAGGCCGTGATTCTCGCGGTATCGCCGGAAATCGCGCAAACGCTCGTGCAAGGTTTGCGCGCACCGACGCGCTTCGCGGCGACCGTCAACGTGCATTTCGCGGTCGAGCCGCCGTTTGGTTTGCCGCAGGTCACCGGGCTGCTCAACGGCACGGCCGAGTGGCTGTTCGCCTTCGAAGGCCGCTTGTCGGTGACGGTGAACGGCGCTGAGCGGTTGCTCGACACGCCGCATGAAGCACTCGCGGCCACCGTCTGGGCCGAAGTGGCTCAGGCGGCGAGCTTGCCGGTCGCGCCGATGCCGGCCTGGCAAGTCGTCGTGGAAAAACGTGCGACCTTCGCCGCGCTGCCGGATCAGGAAACGCGGCGGCCCGGCACGCGCACTCGCTGGAATAACTTGATGCTCGCGGGCGACTGGACGGCTACCGGCCTGCCCGCGACGATTGAAGGCGCGATCCGCTCCGGCCAGAAGGCCGCGGATACGTTGCTGAATGAACCGATGGAACGCCGATGAACGATTTATCTCAAGCCCAGCCGCTGGACGCCGTGCTGTCCGATTTCGCCGACGCAGCGCCGGGCGCGTCCGCGCCGGCTGTTGAGGACGATGTGCCCACGGCATCGCTCGACGCCGCGATCACGCGCGCGACCGATGCGATTCTTGCCGCGCAGAAGGCGGACGGCCACTGGGTCTACGAACTCGAAGCCGACGCGACGATTCCCGCAGAATACGTGCTGCTGGTCCACTACCTCGGCGAAACGCCGAACGTGGAACTCGAACAGAAGATCGCGCGGTATCTGCGCCGCATCCAGTTGCCCGACGGCGGCTGGCCGCTGTTCACCGACGGCGCGCTCGACATCAGCGCCAGCGTGAAGGCGTATTTCGCACTGAAGATGATCGGCGACCCGGCTGACGCCGAGCATATGGTCCGCGCGCGCGAGGCGATTCTCGCCAACGGCGGCGCCGAAACCGTGAACGTCTTCACGCGGATTCTGCTCGCGCTGTTCGGTGTGGTGTCCTGGCGCGCGGTGCCGATGATGCCCGTCGAGATCATGCTGTTGCCCATGTGGTTCCCGTTCCATCTGTCGAAGGTGTCGTACTGGGCGCGTACCGTGATCGTGCCGCTCCTCGTGCTCAATGCGAAGCGGCCGGTGGCGCGCAACCCGCGCCGTGTGCGGATCGACGAGCTGTTCCGCGGTGCGCCGGTCAACACCGGTCCGCGCGATCGGGCGCCGCATCAGCATGCCGGCTGGTTCCGGTTTTTCAGTGGCGTGGACATGCTGCTGCGCGCCGTCGACGGCCTGTTCCCGAAGGCCACGCGCGAGCGCGCCGTGCGCGAGGCGGTGGCTTTCGTCGATGAACGGCTCAATGGCGAAGATGGCCTCGGCGCGATTTTCCCGGCCATGGCGAATTCGGTGATGATGTACGACGTGCTCGGCTATCCGGCCGATCATCCGAATCGCGCGATTGCTCGCCAGTCGATCGAAAAGCTGCTCGTTATCAAGGATGACGAAGCATATTGCCAGCCGTGTCTGTCGCCGGTCTGGGACACCTCGCTCGCGGCGCACGCGCTGCTCGAAACCGGTGAGGCGCATGCCGAACAGGCCGCCGAACGCGGACTCGCGTGGCTGCGTCCGCTGCAGATTCTCGATGTGCGCGGCGACTGGATTTCGCGCCGTCCGAATGTGCGGCCGGGCGGTTGGGCGTTCCAGTACAACAACGCGCACTACCCGGACGTCGACGATACGGCGGTGGTCGTGATGGCGATGCAGCGCTCGGGGACGATTACGCAATCGGATGTCGATCGCGAAGCGATTGCGCGAGCGCGCGAGTGGGTGGTCGGCATGCAGAGCAGCGACGGCGGCTGGGGCGCGTTCGAGCCGGAAAACACGCAGTACTACTTGAACAACATTCCGTTCTCGGATCACGGCGCCTTGCTCGATCCGCCAACCGCGGACGTCTCGGGCCGCTGTCTGTCGATGCTCGCGCAACTCGGCGAACTGCCGCAGAACAGCGAGCCGGCGCAGCGCGCGTTCGACTACATGCTGAAGGACCAGGAATCGGACGGCAGCTGGTACGGCCGCTGGGGCCTGAACTACATCTACGGCACGTGGACTGCGCTGTGTTCGCTGAACGCCGCCGGCATGCCGCACGACGACCCGCGCATGAAGCGCGCGGCGCAGTGGCTCCTGTCGATCCAGAACGAAGACGGCGGCTGGGGCGAGGGCGGCGAGAGCTACAAGCTCGACTACCGCCGCTATGAGCGCGCGCCGAGCACGGCTTCGCAAACCGCGTGGGCTCTCATGGGCCTGATGGCGGCCGGCGAGGTCAATCACGAAGCGGTCGCGCGCGGCGTCGCGTATTTGCAGCGTGAACAGCGCGAGCACGGCCTGTGGGACGAAACACGTTTCACCGCGACGGGCTTCCCGCGCGTGTTCTATCTGCGTTATCACGGCTATCGCAAGTTCTTCCCGTTGTGGGCGCTGGCGCGCTTCCGCCATCTGAAGCGCAACGGCCTCACGCGCGTCGCGGTCGGGATGTAACGGATGCCGCTATCCACCCCGCCGTCAGCCGATGACGGCCGCAGTCCCTTGCCGGTGATCGTGGTGACGGGCATGGCGTTCGAGGCGCGCATCGCCCGTGGCGAAGGCGTCGAGGTCGTCTACGCGGCGCGCGCCGATCTGCTGGAGCGCGCGTTGAGCGCGGCAGTGGCACGAGGCTGTTCGGGCATCATCAGTTTCGGCACGGCGGGCGGTTTGGCGCCGGATCTGCAGCCGGGCTCGCTGATCGTTGCGGATGCCGTCGACGGGCCATTTGGGCGCCTCCAGACCGATCGGCCATGGTCCGACAGGCTCGCGGCCGCGCTGGCGGCCGGGCCGCTCTCCGCGCGTTTGCGGCGCGGTCTCATGGCGGCCGTCACCGCGCCGCTGGTGACGGCGGGCGACAAGGACGTGCTGCATCGCTCGAACGGCGCTTTGGCGGTGGATATGGAGTCGCACATTGCCGGCGCGAAGGCCGCCGCGCATGGGGTTCCGTTTGCCGTGTGCCGCGCGATCGTGGATCCGGCGTGGCGCACGCTGCCTTCCGCGGCGACCGCCAGCCTGCGCGACGACGGCAGCACGGCGCTCGGGCCGATTCTGCGGGAATTGATCCGGCAGCCGTCGCAACTTGGCGCGCTGATCCAGGTTGCCATCGACGCTCGGGCGGCGCGCCTCTCGCTGGTCCAGGCACGGCGTGCGATGGGCGAGGCCGGGGCCTTGCGCATGGCCACCATCTGAAGCGCGCGTCACGACGGCGCTGTCCCTTTTATCAGCAGATATTGAAATACTAGGGAAAACCCTTAGATTTGGTACAATGTCAGTGTTAACCCTAGGTCGTGCTGCCAAGCGCGCGGCCCAGGTGCCTCGAACACGGAGTACCGAATGAATTTCCACACCAGAAAGTGGGTCAAGCCCGAAGATCTGAACCCCAACGGCACGCTGTTCGGTGGCAGCCTTCTGCGCTGGATCGACGAAGAAGCCGCGATTTACGCCATCTGCCAGCTCGAAAATCAGCGCGTCGTGACCAAGTTCATGTCCGAGATCAATTTCGTCAGTTCGGCGCGGCAGGGCGACATCATCGAACTCGGCATGACCGCCACGCATTTCGGCCGCACCTCGATCACGTTGCGCTGTGAAGTGCGCAACAAGATCACGCGCAAAAGCATCCTGACCGTGGAGAAGATGGTGTTCGTCAATCTCGACGAAAACGGCGAGCCGGCGTCTCACGGGCGCACGCGGATTCGTTATGCGGATGAGGCGTTTGCCCGGTATCGCGAGGATTCGGGGCCGGTGTCGCAAGGCGCGGTTGCGGTCGAAGAAGAGCGGGTTGCGCCGCGCGCCGAGGTGGATAGCCTGCATTGAACCGGTTGATTGGCTCTAACCCAGACTGCGGCGCGTTGCACGCCGAAGTTGTAGCTTGTCCTGTCTTGGCCGGCGTCTAGCTCGGCTTTACGGGGCGCCCGTTCTGGGCGCCCCGCCTGAATCCCGATACTTATTGCGTCACCGGCGCTGAGGCCGGCTGGGTGCTGTCGGCCGGCGCTGCGGAAGGCGCCGCTGGCGGCGTCGGTGCGGCCGTGCCTGAAGCGCCGTTGGGTGCCGCAGCCGGCGCGGCCGGCTGCGTCGAGCCCGCTGCGCCGCTCGCGGGCGTCTCACCCGGATCGGTGTAGTTGGGCACGCCTGCCGGGGCGCCCGTGGCGGCGCCAGAGGCCGCATTCGGGGCTTCCGCGGCGTCGCCCGGATCCGCGTAGTTGGGCAGAGCGCCTGCTGCCGGCGCGCCCGCTGCGGGCGCCGACGAGGCGCCGGAATCGCCCTGATCGTCATAGTTCGGCAGCGGCGCCGCGTTGTCGCTGGTGCCGCGCAGACGCGCACGACGTTGTTGCGTGTAGGCGTCGCGCACGAACGAGTACTTGTCCAAGGCAGCCTGTTGCAGCAGGTCCGACGCACCCAGCAGGTCGGAGCGCACGCTCACGAACTGCAGCACGTACAGCGGATTGCGCACCGCCGGCTCCATGTAGTTCAGCGGGTTGAACTTCACGTCGACGATAAGCCCCATGCTGTCACGCACTGTGCTCGGTCCGAACAGCGGCAGGACTAGATACGGGCCCGACGGAATGCCCCAGTGACCCAGCGTCAGACCGAAATCCTGATGATGCTTGGGCAGCCCGGCCGGTGTCGCCCAATCGAGCAGGCCACCCAGACCGAAGGTCGAATTGAACGCGAAACGGACGAAGTCCTCGGTCGCGTCGGTGATCTTCAACTGCAGCAGCGCATTCGCGGCATTGGTCAGATCGCCCAGATTCGAGAAGAAGTTGCTCACGGCGGTGCGCAACGGTTGCGGCGTCACCTTCTGGTAACCCTTCGCCACCGGAACGGCGACGTAGCGGTCCAATCCGTCGTTGAAATTGAACACGGCCCGGTTCATCGGCTCGAGCGGGTCGCCGGGTTTACGGTCGGGGCCGGTGGCGCAGCCAGAAATCAAACCGATGGCGACGAGTGCCAGCGCGGTGTTACGCAGCTTCATGCTTATATTCCTTTTTGCTTCGCGGGACGTGAGCGCGGCTTGCCCATCAACACGGGTTGAAACACCACTGCGCCGATCAGTGTGCAGAACAACGAGAGCGCCAGCAGGCGCCCCATACTGGACGTCCCCGGATGGTGCGACAGCCAGAGGCTGCCGAACGCCGTCGCCGTGGTCGCCGCGCTGAACAGCACAGCGTGCGTCAGGCTCGACTGCAGGAGGCCAGTCTGACCGTGGCGCCACGCCATCACGAAGTAGATCTTGAACGCTACGCCGACGCCGAGCATTAGCGGCAAAGCGATGATATTCGCAAAGTTCAGCGGCATGCCGAATACCACGCACAACTCGAGCGTCACGAGCGCCGACACCAGCAACGGAACCAGCGTGCGCAGCATGTCGCCGATGCGCCGCAGCGCGATCCACAGCAGGATCGCAATCGACACGAGCGCGTAGCCGGCGGCCTGCAGGAACGCCTTGATGATAGTGTCGGCCGAATGCAGGATCGAAATCGGCCCGCCGATCGCGCCCGGCTCCGCCTTCTTCACCGCGTGGGCGAAGTGCGCGAGCATGACGTCGTCATTCGGATCGGTGCCGGGTTTCACCTTCGGCGAGATGTCGACGAGGGCGCGGCCGTCTTTCGAGACCCAGCCTTTGGAGATTTCCTTGGGCAGATTCTCGCGGGTGATCTCGGTGGGTTGCAGCAGGTTGGCCAACTGCTTCAGCGCAATGCGCAGCGTGTCGGACATCGCGGTTTCGGCGCGATCGCGCGTGGCCGCATCGGCGGCGGCTAACTTCTGCAATGTGGCGGACAGATGCTTGGCTTCGGCGGCGCCTGGGCCCGGGTGATCGTCGGCGGCGAGCGAGAGCTGGTTCGACGCGCGCTTGAGCGCGGCGACGCGCACCGCGTCCGTCGCTTGTGGCGCGGGTGGTTGCTGCAGCGCGGGCAACAGCTGCTGCGCGGCGCTCGCAATCAGCATCAGCTTTTGCTGCTGGTCGGCGGGAACGAAGGTATCGAGCGTATTGACGCGGCCCACTTCCGGCAACGTACGCAGACGCGCGGCCATGCGGTCGGCGTCGGCGAGCGACGGTGCCAGCACATGGACGTTGTTGACCGCCGCTTCCGGCGAATCCTTCAGCGACAGCAGCGTCGCCATCGACTCCGTGTGCGGATCCTTCAGATGCAGCGGGTTGAAGTCGAAGCGCAAATGCGTGAGCAAGGGCGTGGCGCCGATCACGACGATCAGCGTGCCGATCAGCACCGGCTTGCGATGGTGGTCCAGGAAATCGTCGACGGGCGCGAGCCGCTTGAAGCCTGGCGAACCGGCTTCGCCGGGCGGCCGGAAGATCTTCAGCAGGGCCGGCAGCAGCGTCATGTTGGTGAAGTACGCGACGAACATGCCGACGCCCGCGATCTCGCCCAACTCGGACACGCCGCGGTAAGCCGTCGGCAGGAACGAGAAGAAGCTCAACGCGACGGCGACCGCGGCGAGCGTGAGCGGCACGCCGATACTGTGCGACGTATGCATGAGCGCGGCGGAAAGACGGTTGTCGCGATTGCGCTCCTCACGATACTTGACGCCGAACTGCACGCCGAAATCGACCCCGAGCCCGACGAATAGCACCATGAAGGCAACCGAAATCATGTTGAGCGCACCGACCAGCATCAGGCCGAGCGCCGCGGTGATCGCGAGTCCGACGAACAGCGTGATGAACACGGCGGCGATCATGCGGCCCGAGCGCAGGGCCAGCCACAAAATGATCAGCACGACGATGAAGGTGCCGATGCCGTTGAGCACCGCGCCGTCCTTGACCGACGCGAACTCTTCGTCGGCGAGCGGCTGTTCGCCCGTCAGACGGACGGTGGCGCCGAAGCGCGAGTCGAGGTGCAGTGCGGCGGCGGTGTCGCGGATCGACTTCGAGGCCGTCGCGCCCGGCTCCAGCGCGTCGTAGTTCACGACCGGCTGCACGATGACGAAGGCGCGCGCCGGCTCGGTGGCCGCGCTCTTGTCGACCAGCGCACGCCACGAGAAGGCGGCCGGCTGGCCGGCCAGCACGCGGTCGAGCGTAGCCGCGCTTTGCGATAGCAGATGGCTCATGTCGCCGAGCTTCACCTGACCAAGCTGAAGCGGCAGCAACAGACTCGTGGTCAGCGTACCGGCAAGGCCGGTCAGGCTGGGATCGTGTGCGAGGGCGTTGACGAGCGGGCGCGACTGGACGAGCTGCGAGGTGGTCGACATGACTTCGTCAGTCGACGGGAACAGCAGGCCGTTGTGTTCGAAGAACGGACCGCCGGCCGGCTGCGAAACCGCTACGAACTCCTTCGGATCGGCCTTGAGCGCCGTGGTCAGGGCTTGCGCGGCGGCGTCGGCGAATTCCGGCGCGCGCGCTTCGACGACCACCAGCACGGTTTGACCGCGATCCGGGAACGCCTGGTCCATGGCATTTTCGAGCGACGACCATTGCTTGTCCGTCTCGACGAGACGGCTGATGTCCGTGTTGATCTTGAAGTTATAGACAACGTAGAAACCGCTCAAAACGGCGAGCACGAGCGACAGCGCGACGATCCTCATCGGATGACGCACTGAATAGGCGACAAGACGGACAATAGATGACTTCAGCATGTAGGCGAACGTGGCCTTATCACGGTTGTTGTTTTTGACGAAAGTGCACAAGTATACAGAGCCGGAGGGCTCAGTCTCCGGTTCGGTAGCAAGTGCGGCTCCCGCAGACGCTCTTCGGGGCGGGAACGCAATCTCGGTATACTGGTCTATCCTGCGTTCGCTGCGTGCTTGCAAGCCCGGCGGCGCTTACTTCTTTCAGGTTCTGTCGAGCGTATGAAACGTTATCTGTCTGCTTTTCTGGCTGCGGCCGTGGTATCCACCGCGGCATATGCGCAAAGCGCGCCCGACGCGGTTGTAAAAAGTGCTGTCGAGGGCACGGTGGCCGCGATGAAGGCTGACCCGCAGGCGCGCGGCGGCGACATGGCGAAGATCACCCAACTGGTCGAGTCACGCTTCCTGCCGGCCACGGACTTCCAGCGAACCACGCGGATCGCGGTCGGCAAGGCTTGGGCTACCGCGACACCCGACCAGCAAAAGCAGCTGTACGAGCAGTTTACGCTGCTGCTCACGCGCACTTATGCGGCCTCGCTGTCGCAACTGCGTGATCAGGACGTGAAATTCAAGTTCTTGCCGGTCAACGTTCCGGCCGGCGCCAAAGACGTTGTCGTGCAGTCGCACGTGTTGAGCAACGGCGGCGATGATGCGATCGACTATCGCATGACCAAGGGTGCCGCCGGCTGGAAGGTCTACGACATCAACATGATGGGCGCCTGGCTGATCCAGGTGTATCAGACGCAATTTGCCGATCAGATTTCCAAAGGCGGCATCGACGGGTTGATCAAGTTTTTGACCGCTCACAATGCGCGCAGCGCGGGGTGACGGTTGATGGCCTGACGTCGTGCGTGAGGCCTGAGGTATAAAAAAAGCGCGGTGGCTTGCTGGCCACCGCGCTTTTTTGTATTCACGACCAGGGGCGGTGCTAGACCGCCCCATCGACCGCTCAGTGTGCCGCCGTCGCCGTCTGCACTTTCTTGCCCTTGCCGGACACCTTGATCTCTTCCAGCTTGATCTCGACGTGGCGGGAGAAGACATACTCGGCCGGACGCTGCTTATCCAAAGGAATGTCCTTGGTGAACGCGCCCGACGTCTTCGGACCGCGCAGGCTGACCTTCAGCGCCTTCAGCGGATGCGCCACCGTATCCATCACGGCGGTCGCTTCGAAGCCGCAGTGCACCATGCAGTCGGCACACTTCTCGTAGTTACCCGTGCCGTATTTTTCCCACTGCGTGGTTTCCATCAGTTCCTTGAAGGTCTTCACGTAACCTTCGCCGACCAGATAGCACGGCTTTTGCCAGCCGAACACGGTACGCGCCGGGTTGCCCCACGGCGTGCACTCGTATGTCTGATTGCCGGCCAGGAAGTCGAGGAACATGCCCGACTGGCTGAACGACCAGTTCTTGCCATTGTTGCCGCGCTTGAAAATCTCGCGGAACAGGTGCTTGGTCTTGTCGCGGTTCAGGAAGTGCTGCTGATCCGGCGCGCGCTCATACGCATAACCCGGCGAGACGGTGATGCCGTCCACGCCCATCGGGCCCAGCGTGTCGAAGAACGCGGCGACGCGTTCCGGCACGGCGTCGTTGAACAGCGTGCAGTTGATGTTCACGCGGAAACCGCGGCGCTTCGCTTCCTTGATGGCGGCGACAGCCTTGTCGTACACACCTTCCTGCGACACCGAGTGATCGTGCGCCTGCTGATCGCCGTCGAGGTGAACCGACCAGACGAAGTAAGGATTCGGCTCGTAGTCGTCCATCTTCTTTTCCATCAGCAGCGCGTTCGTGCACAGGTACACGAACTTCTTGCGCGCGATGATGCCCTTCACGATCTGCGGCATTTCCTTATGCAGCAACGGCTCGCCGCCTGCGATCGACACCACCGGCGCGCCGCATTCGTCGACAGCGCCGAGGCATTCTTCCAGCGACAGACGCTGATTCAAGATGGGATCCGGATAGTCGATCTTGCCGCAGCCATTGCAGGCGAGATTGCAGCGGAACAGCGGCTCCAGCATCAGGGCGAGCGGGTAGCGTTTGTTCCCGGACAGATGCTGACGCATGATGTATGCGCCGACCCGGACTTTCTGTAGCAGCGGAATAGACAAGACGTCCTCCTTAAACTTCGCGTGCAGCGAGTGGTTGCATCAGCTTCGATGGCAACTTGAATTCGACTTTTTCTTCACGGCCCGCCATCGTCGTGACATCGACAGGCCCCAATGCGCTCAGCGCATCGATTACGTTTTTGACCATCTCTTCCGGCGCCGAAGCACCGGCCGTGATGCCGACCGTTTGCACGCTCGCAAACCATTCCGGCTTCACTTCCGAACCGTCGGCGACGAGATAACTCGCCACGCCGCTTTCGCTGCCGATTTCGCGCAGCCGGTTCGAGTTCGAACTATTGGTTGCGCCCACCACCAGCAGCACGTCGACCTGTTTGCTCAACTCGCGCACCGCTGCCTGGCGGTTCTGCGTGGCGTAGCAGATGTCGCGCGTATCCGGACCGACGATGTCGGTGAAGCGGCGCAGCAGGGCGTCGATAATGCCGCGAGTGTCGTCCACCGACAGCGTGGTCTGCGTGACATAAGCGAGCGGCGTGTCGAGCGGCAGGTCCAGATGCGCGACCTCGGCCTCGCTCTGCACCAGCAGCACCTTGCCTGGAATCTGGCCGATCGTGCCTTCCACTTCCGGATGCCCGGCGTGGCCGATCAGAATCAGCGTGCGGCCGGCGCTGACGTATTGGCGACCCTGCACGTGCACCTTGGTGACCAGCGGGCAGGTCGCGTCGAGCACGTCGAGACCCCGCGCTTGCGCGTCACGCTCCACGGTTTGAGCGACACCATGAGCGCTGAAAATCGCCACGGCGCCCTGCGGCACTTCATCGAGTTCCTCGACGAAGCGCGCGCCCTTCTGGCGCAAATTGTCGACCACGTGGCGATTGTGAACAATCTCGTGGCGGACATACACGGGTGCGCCGTGTTGCTGTAACGCGCGATCGACGATCTCGATTGCGCGAACAACACCCGCACAAAAGCCGCGGGGTTGAGCAAGGATGACTCGCATAAGTTGGCGAACTCCGACTGACGCGGGTTTCGAAGAAGTCGGTAAATATGACTTTATCGCCGCGACCATCTAATTAGTTGACGTCTTGAGCCCCGGCGACGTGCCGGTACAGCAAAACCAAACGCGCATTCTAACGCTATCAGGCCGGCTTTGCTTCGGCGGCGCCCGGTGGGTGTTGGGCAGACGCCGCAGCAGCGGATCGATGCCCGGCGCCCTGAGCGGCTGGTTGCGGCAATGCGGATGTGGCAATGATTGCACGCTGCAACGGTTTGACGGAACCCTTAAACTACGTAGTCCTGCGGCGCGTGGGCGCCCGCCTTACAAAAGGGTTTCGAGGCTCGCTGGATGGACGTCGATCAATACGAAAACTTTCCGGTCGCGAGCGTGTTGCTGCCAAAGGCGCTGCGCGCGCCGATCGGCATTATCTACCAGGTTGTCCGCACCGCCGGCGACATTGCCGACGAAGGCGACTGGAGCGCAACCGAGCGGCACGCCCGTCTCGCCGACTTCCGTGCCGGCCTCGACGCGGTGGCGGAGCGGCGCGCGGCCCCGGTCCATCCGCTGCTGTTCGGCAAGCTCGCCGGCGTGGTCGCACAGTATAAACTGCCGCTCGCGCCGTTCTACGATCTGCTCCACGCGTGCGGCCAGGACATCGACACCAGTCGTTACGCCGACCGCGCCGCGCTGCTCGACTACTGCCGCCACTCGGCCAACCCGCTCGGGCATCTGATGCTGCATCTGATCGGCGCGGCCACGCCGGAGAATCTCGCCGACGCCGACGCGATTTGCACGGCGTCGCAGTTGATCAGCTTCTGGCTGGACGTCTCCGCCGATTGGAAAAAGGACCGCGTGTACCTGCCGCGCGCCGATATGCGGCGCTTCAACGTGACCGAGGTGCACATCGCCAACGGTGTCGCCGACGAAGACTGGCGGGCGCTCATGGCGCACGAAGTGTCCTTCGTCCGTGAGACGCTGGTGCGCGGCGCGCCGCTCGCGTTGCGAATTCCAGGGCGGCTGGGCCTCGAGTTGTGTGGCGCCGTTCACGGCGGCCTGCGCTTTCTCGAACGGATCGAGAAGGCGGGCTACGACGTGTTTCACGAGCGGCCGGTGCTCAATACGTTTGACTGGTGCGTCGTCGCGGCCCGCACCGTGGTGATGTGGCTGTCGCGGCGCGTCGGCGTGCAAGCGCGTTCAATCGAGGGTAATGCTTAATGGCGGTGGTTCTGTTTCTTCTTTCGTGTCTCTCCTTGCTGATCTGGTGTGTGTTGCTGTTTGCGCGCGGCGGTTTCTGGCGCGCGCGCCCCGCTGCGCCGCTGACCATCGAGCCGCGCGCAACGTGGCCGGCGGTGGCGGCCGTGGTACCGGCCCGCAATGAAGTCGATGTGATCGCCGAGGCGGTCACCACGCTGCTTGAGCAGGACTACGAAGGCGAATTCCATGTGATCGTCGTCGACGACCACAGCACCGACGGCACCGCCGACGCCGCTCGCGCGGCCGCGTTGCAGCTGCAATGCCCGGACCGTCTGACCGTGCTGAGCGCGAAGCCACTGCCGCCGGGCTGGTCCGGCAAGGTGTGGGCGCAGTCGCAAGGTATCGAGGCCGTGCGCACGCTCGGCTTGTCCGCGGACTTCCTTCTGTTGACCGACGCCGACATAGGCCATCCCGCCGACGCGGTCGCACAACTCGTCGCGCGTGCGGATGCGGAACAGCGCGATCTCGTCTCGCTGATGGTGCGTTTGCGCTGCGATTCGTTCTGGGAAAAGGCGCTGATTCCGGCCTTCGTCTTCTTCTTTGCCAAGCTGTACCCGTTCTCGTGGGTCAACAACCCGCGCAATCGTACGGCGGCGGCCGCGGGCGGCTGCATGCTCGTGCGCCGTAGCGCGCTGGAAGAAGCGGGCGGCATCGAGTCGATCCGCGCCGAGTTGATCGACGACTGCAGTCTCGCCGCGCGCATCAAGCATCGCGGCACGGGGCGTCATCCGATCCGGCTGGATGTGGCGGCGCGCAGCGTGTCACTGCGTCCGTACGATAGCTGGCGTGAGATCTGGAACATGATCGCGCGTACCGCCTTCACGCAGTTGCATTACTCGCCGCTGCTGCTGGCGGGTACGCTGGCCGGCATGGCGATCATTTACCTGATGCCGCCGGTGGCCGCACTGGTGCTCGGTCCGACGGGCTGGCCGGCGTGGCTCGCGTGGGCGGCCATGTGCTGCGCTTATGCGCCGATGCTGAGCTATTATCGCCGCTCACCACTGTGGGCACCGTTTCTGCCGCTGGTCGCGTTGTTCTATGTCGGCGCGACGTTTGCGTCGGCGGTGCGCTACTGGCGCGGCAAAGGCGGGCAATGGAAGGCGCGGGTTCAGGCGCCGGTGCAGGAACGCTGAAGCAGCGGTCAGCAATCGCAGCGGAATAGAAAAGCGGCGCTCTCGGCGCCGCTTTTTCACATCAGCCTTTGGTGAGCATCATGTAGAGCTGGATCACCATGTCGGGCGAGAACGTGAACGGTACCCAGCCGTGGCCGGTGTGGCGCATGACCAGCAAACGATCGCCGTTCGACTGCTTCTGCACCGCCATGACCGGATTTTTCGTGGACACGAAGCGCCAGCCCGGCGGAATGCCCGGCGGCGGTTCCGGCGTCATCGACGCGCGGGCGTTCGACAACTCTTCGATCAATTGGCCGATCTGCTCCGCGCGCAGCGCGACCGTCTGGCCGCCGATCGTCATGGTGATCTCGTTCTGCGCGGGGCGATTGATTTCGAGCGTGGGCTGAAGCTTCGGAGCCGCCGCCTCGTCTTCGACGACGGCCGCCTCGGTCTCAGTTGCTTCCGCATTGGATTCGGACGCGGCCTGCTGCGCCGGCGCTTGCGGCGCAGCGTGCTCTACGGGTGTCTCGGGGATGTTTTCGGCCTGCGGGGCCACGACAGCCTGAATGAGCTGATCGACGCCCAATTCGAGTGCGCCGAGCTGTTCGTGAAGATTCATGCGAGGTTTCTCTGGTAAGACCCACGATTTTAACTGCTGCGCGTAGGCTTTTACCTGTCGCTAACACAGTGACGTTGTAACAAAATGCTTGCGGCTGCACCGGATCGCCCGGTGCGAGCCGCTTATTCACGCAGACATTACGGCTTCAGATAGCCCGCTTTCCGGAACCAGTCGAGCGCGTCGCTCAAGCCCTGGCGATAGGGCCGGGCGCGATAGCCAAGCTCACGTTCCGCTTTCGCCGACGTGAAATACATCTTGTTCTTCGACATTTTCAACCCGTCGACGGTGACGAACGGTTCGCGTTTCGTGATCTTGGCGACCGCTTCGGCACCCATGGCGAGCGGGTAGAGCGGCCAGCGCGGCAAGCTCAGCGTCGGCGCCTTGCGGCCGGTCAGCGCCGCGATATCCGCGAGCATCTGTTGAAGCGGCAGATTTTCGCCGCCAAGAATATAGCGCTCGCCGATCTTGCCGCGTTCGAGCGCGAGGAAATGGCCGGCCGCAACGTCGTCCACATGCACGAGATTCAGGCCCGTGTCGACGAACGCCGGAATCTTGCCGAGCGCCGCTTCCACGATGATGCGTCCCGTCGGCGTCGGCTTGACGTCGCGCGGTCCGATCGGCGTGGACGGATTGACGATCACCGCCGGCAGGCCGTCTTCGGCGACCATCCGCTCCACCGCGCGTTCGGCCAGCACCTTGCTGCGCTTGTACACGCCGATCGCCTGATCGGCTTTGAGCGGCGAGGTTTCATCGGCCGACTGGCCGGAACTGGTCACTTTCAGCGTGGCCACACTGCTCGTGTAGACGATGCGCTCGACGCCTTCCTTCAGCGCCGCGCGCATGGTCGCCTCGGTGCCTTCGAGGTTCGAGCGCTCGATCTCGCTCGGGTCCGGCGCCCACAGGCGATAGTCGGCGGCCACGTGCAGCAGATAGCGCACGCCGCGCAGCGCGTTGCGCATCGACGCTTCGTCGCGCATATCGCCGATCACAATCTCCGCGTCCAGCGACTCGACGTTCTGACGCGGACTGGTGGCGCGCACCAGCACACGCACCTTGAAACCTTTCTGTTGCGCGATGCGCGCCACCGACGAGCCGACGAAGCCGGAAGCGCCGGTGACGAGCACGAGATCGCGATTCTGTTCGGTCATTCTGTTTCCATTCCCTGCATGACAGTCGACGGATTGTACGTGGCGCGCGCGCCGTGTGTCGTGCGGGTCGTTTCAACGAGACGCGGTTGAACGCGCGCTTTGCCGAGCAAGCTCGCCGCGACACGACTAGAATGCCGGCTTGAAAGTTTGCGAAGAGAGGACGGCATGGCCCCGGATCTGGACCAGCGGATCGAAACGTATTACGTGCGCGTGCGCGGCACCGTGCAAGGCGTCGGCTTTCGCCACGCGACCGTGCGGCAGGCTCACTCGCTCGGTATCAAGGGATGGGTGGCGAATCTCGACGACGGTTCCGTCGAAGCCATGTTGCAGGGCTCGGCCAACCAGGTCGACCGGATGCTCTCGTGGCTGCGTCACGGGCCGCCGGCGGCGCGCGTGACCGAGGTGACCGGCGAAGAGCGCGCCACCGAAAAGCGCTACGAGCGTTTCGAACAGCACTGAGCGGCCGCACGTAGAACACGCAAGACACGCAAAATCAAAAGGCGGCGCGCCATCATGCACGATTGCGCGCCGCCCTGTTTTGGTGGGCCGGGGTGAGTCAGCCGCCCCCTCA
>NZ_JARESO010000009.1:0-283380 GCF_046030175.1 Paraburkholderia sp. RL17-373-BIF-A | reverse complement strand
CCCCCCGCTCGACCCGTTTGAACGCCCCCCTGTCCCACTCAGCGCCCCCGGCAAATCTCCATACGCGAGAGTCTGGAGCCTGTCCCGTAGGCGACATTTGCAATAGGTCACGAGTAGTCGCGGCCTCATCGAGCTAGCGCGTCCCGCCTGGATTCCAGCAGCCAGGCGGTGCGTAGTCGCAGCTATCGCAATCGTGCATGGTGCACGACGCGAGGGATGGTCGCATGTTCACGTTTCTAAATACGGAGACTTACATGAACACGCACTGCGTTGACACTTCGTTTGCCAACGAACTTTCGGACCTGATGGCTGGCATCGCCAGCTTTAATGAAGTGGCACGCGCTACGCGCGACGCTTTCACATCTCGCAATTCATCACCCGAAAAATTTCGCGGGATGCCGGATGCTGCATACGCACGCGCTCGCGTGAAATCACTCAAGCAACGTAAAACGTCCGACTCATGCCCTCAGAGCATCAGCCGCCTTTGCTTGCTCCGTGCAGAGCGGCAAGCTGAGATGAGCGTCAACGAGTCAAGTGCAGAGAGCCCGTCGGCAACTGCGCCACTCCAGACGCAAATGCCGGCGCCTATCGTCGTGTCTAGCGGAAATCAACTCTATGAGGTGACAATTCTGACTCCGGAGATTCTTCGGGAAGGTTGCTGGCGGCAACCAGGTGGCATTAGCTTGAGCTGGTCGTCTTTTCGTGCATTGACTCGGGTCTTTTGCCCTGTTTCGAGTGAGCAGGAAATTGAGAACGTTGAGCACTATCTCGCAGCGTTGCCCACACGGACAATCGTTGCCTGTCACAACGCGTATCTTGACGACCTGCTTCGCGCACCCATCAAGCATCGGCGCACGAAAGAAGTAATCAAGCTGCGCCAAGCTATGAGGTCTGCGTCGGTCTGGACGGAAATGAGGGTGACACTTAGACCCGTATCGCATGGTCAGCTCCAAGAGCCGACTCCGATGCGCTATTTGAATCGATGCCGCCCAACCGAAGCGGCTCGAATCAAAATCTTGAGTAACGAGATTCAAGCAATCAAAGACGAGACATGTCGAGTCGTGTGTCGCCCGCCTCGCTCCCCGAGGTCGAATCTCAAAAATATCGAGCGCCTCAGTGCCAGCGACAGGTCGAGCGGTCAATTGTGAAACGTTAAAGGAGCTGACCATGGCTTTCGGACTTTTGACCGATATGTTCGCCACCTATCCCCTGCCAGCGTTCGACACGGCCGATACGATTCACCTGGCTGCTGATGGCATTCACGTCTCAAAATGGAAGAGTGAAGCAGAGCTTGAGACTCTGGTCGAGCGATACGGCGAAGGTTGCCGGGACGACCCTCACTTACCGGCGTCGACGGATACTGGGAGTCGGCGATGACTATCAATCTTCCGACCGCAGCCCCCCTGAAATCCCAGTGGCAAAAGCTGGAGAATCGTTGGTTCAGGGAAAGTCCAATTGGGACTGCATCACCACCATATTCCGACGACGAGCTACGGGCGGAGCTTGAGCGGCTCGGAACGCCTCTTGACGGCCAAAAGTACATTTGGACCGCCCGTGATAACCCGCCGTCGAGAAAGGTCCAATCCCGAAGTGGCAATGTCATATCTTTCTACACCTCTCGGAAGATGGGGCAACGGGTTGCAACTGAGAGCCGCAAGGCCGAGTACGGCGCAGTAGTGAGGTATGACTGGGATGGCACAACGCGTGAATTCTATTGCCAGCCACCGCAGGTCAGAATTCGAGTTGAAACTGAGAAGAAACGGCCTGACGGCACGGTGACCATTTATCAGGCGCCCACCCCCTACACGCCGGACATTCTCCGACTGACACCCCACGGAATCTACGTCGATGAGTGGAAAACCGAAAGGGACCTCGAGAAACTTGCTGAGGAGTATCCACGGCGCTTCTTCAAAGACGATGAGGGGACGTGGCGCTGCCCAGAACGCGAGCGCTACTTTTCCGCACTGGGCATCACGTTTTGCCTGCGTTCCGGCAACGAGAACGGCGCCGTATTTGTTTCAAATCTCGAGTTTCTTGAAGACTACCTCTGCAATAAGTGTGCGCCGCTAACCGACGGTGCCTGGCGGGCAATTGAACAAATAACCCGCGATTCCTGCCCGATGACGTTGGGCCTACTTCTCACACGCGCCTATCCCGAGCGCACTCCGTGGAACGAGCCTCTGCTGGTCGAGACTCCGCCCGACGCGTTCCTCGTCGATGACGTCTACAAGGCAATTGCTGACCAGCGTATTTTCGTCGACCTGGAAAATGATGACTTGAGCGAGCCACATGACGTTGTACTCTGCAGCTCACGTGTACAACTCGAAGCGCTTCAGTTCAACCGGCCTGTTACGAAGGCGGTCAGCGACAAGGTTACATTTGACGTTGACATGGGCACCGAATTTATGTTCAAGGGGCGCCCCGGGGTGTTCGAGGTTTCGTTTGCCAATTCAGAGTCTATTCATTATTTCGACCAGCACACCCGTAATGGTGGCCTGATGCCGGTGGCAGAATTCGAGCGCGCACTGTTCAACCGCGAAATAATTTTGCTTTCATCTACCGCGTCCACCGACGAACGCCTTGCTCAAATTGACGGCCTCACCGACTATCAGATTATCGAGGGCAAAAATCGATTCCTGATGGTCAACGCCCTTGAAGCCGGCAAGCAGGTTCGATGCAATCTAGGCAAAAGGCAGGTACAGCGAATACTGAGAGCGGTTCGCGCGGCAGGCGAATCGTTGCCCGCCCGCCGAAGAGCTGCAACTCCGAAGCGTCGCAGCGGGGGACGCCGGCAGGTTTCAGAAAGACAGCTAGAACTGATTCGTGAAGCCACTGAGCGAGGTAACAACCCAACCAATCCGAACGGGGAAGCCTCCTATCAGTTGTATATCGAACTGAGCCAAGAGGCAGGCGTGGACCTCGTCTCGAGAAAGACGTACTACTCTCACCGAAAGAAATTTATCGATTTAAAAGCACGCCAAGGTCCAAGGTTCGCATACAACGAGGAGCCAGCGACCTGGTACCTGCATGTTGAGGACAAGATACACGGTGGACGTCCCTTCCACCGCGTTCATATCGACCACACAAAGCTGGACGTCTTCATCAAAATCCGAGGCAAAGGCGGTAGGATTTTTCGAAGGCGTCCTTGGCTCACAATCGTGATGGACGCCGAGACACGAGCAGTATTGGCTTTCTACCTGTCAATTCATGCGCCGAGCACCATCAGCTGCATGATGGCGATTCGGGCAATGGTGCGAACGTTCCGACGTACACCCGCAATTATCGTCGTTGACAATGGAAAGGAATTTCATTCCGCGGCGTTCAACAAACTTTGCGACCTTCTGTACATCACGCTTCAGTTCCGCCCCGCACACAAATCCCGTTTTGGCGGCGTCATGGAGCGCTTGTTCGGAACGACAAATACCAAGCTTATTCACTATCTGGTGGGCAATAGCAAAGCATTACGCAATGTTCGTACGGTCACGAAGTCCGTTGACCCGATACGAGCCGACCTGATGAGCTTTGCTGAATTGCATGGTCTTCTCGATGAATACTTCTTCCGAGAATACAACCTGCAGGTTCACCCAGCGCACGACCATGCGCCCATCGAATACATGAATTTTCGATTCGCTGTCACAGGACGTCGTCTTGCAAGATTGACTCCCTACGATTCGTATTTCTACATCCTGACGTGCATACCTCCATCCAAAGGCGACACCCGGCAACTCGACAAACAGATGGGCGTCAAGATTGGTCATGTCTGGTATTGGGCTGACGAGTTCGCCGACAAGTCAGTCCGCCCACAGAAGCTCCCCGTTCTTATCGACATGTGGGACGTGAGCATCGTTTATGCATTGCTCAATGGCAAATGGGTCCGATGCCAGTCGAAGCTGCTCATGAAGTATCGCAGGCTGACCTACGTCGAATGGGGGTATGTGATTCACGAAGTTCGTATGCGCATGCACGGACAACCCGACGAAGCGTTGGAAACCGCGATGTACGAAGTCCTCAACGGCCACAATCTTCCGGACGTAGCATCCTTGACGGCGGCTACCCGTCAAGTCTATGGCGATGCGCGTCTCATTGAAGACCATACAGCAGCCCAGAAGGAAGCATGCCTCGACATGCCTATCACCACGCCCGCAGAGTCTGGACCGCCCGATGACGACAGCGTCATGCGCATCCCTTTACCCAAGGCGAATAGGGGCCACTTCAAGATGAATTACAACTCGCTGCCCACGTCCCAGCCACTTTAATCAAGGAGGTGTTATGAGCTCAATAACATTCGAACAGGCGGTGAACGGAAGTCCAAGCCAAAAGGGCGAATACATCAAATCCCTTCGCTTCATGCATCGAAACCTTCAAACGGTCCTCGGAGAAGTCGAGAGACATATGATTCCAGGCGCAGGCCTCTCTATCACTATAGTCGTTGGTCCAGCGGGCGTTGGCAAAACAACATTTGCCACACTCGAAACGGAGGCCCTGCTGAAGCTCTATGATGTGGAGGTACGCGAAAATCCTGGCGTGATTCCGGTCGTGTTGAACAGCATTGACGCCGCGGACGGCAAGGAAATCAACTGGCAACTGTTGTATCAGCATCTTCTCGACGACCTTCATACCTTGACCCCGGACATTCCCATCCAGCCCGGTACCGGCCGGAAGCACAACGACATCGTCAAAGGCTACCGAGCGGCGTTCGAACAAGCTCTTCGCAACAGACGGGTTCGTCACCTTCTATTGGACGAAGCGGTGCACTTAACCGATTCGAAATCGGACCCGCTTCAATACGGCAATCTCCTTAAGTCTATCGCTAACCGTGGAGAGACGAACCTGTTGCTTTTGGGCGCCTACGGCTCAGAAAAGCTGGTCCGCGCCAGCGGACAGCTCGCACGACGCATCAGTGTCGTCCACTTCCCGCGATACCACCCCACTCAAGACGACTTCGACGCATTCACGCAGTTCATCAAAGACCTCGCGAAGCATCTTCCCCTGCCGTTCAAAGTCGACCTCGAAAAGTACGTCGAGAAACTCTTCTACGCTCATTTCGGCATTCCTGGATATGCAGTTAAAACCCTGGTCAGGGCGGTAATTGCGTGCGCGTATGAAGGATGCCAGTCATGGAAAGATGACTATATCTGGAGTTCGCTACCCTCTGAGGCCGAATACGAAACGATTGTGTCCGAGACGCTGGAAGGAGAGCAGAACATCAAGCCATATCTCTCGTCGCCGCATCCCATTGCCTATCCAAGCGAGGCCGAAATGCTTGCGCGCTTCGCAGCAACTAGGGCACGACGTGCCAGTGACGATATGCGAGGGTTCCGTCGATGAAAGGTCTGTTTCGTTCGCGGTTGCCCGGCGGTTGGCCGGAAGACGCGCCGCCGCGCTCAATCCTCTTCAGCCTTCCACCCTACGGATGCTCTGGCGAAGACCGCGAGTGTCTGGGTAGCTACGTAACTCGTTTGGGTATCGCCCACAACATATCCCGCTGGACCTTGGCATATCGAATCATAGGGCCGGCTGCGCAGGAGCTGTTTGACGTCGACCCAGGCCGAATGGCTCGCGACATTGGACGTGCTGATTACGTGGCCAGTGTCTCTAGCCTAACGGAGGTGACCCATCACTGGGCCCATGCGCTGAACGGTCTAACACTCCGCACTAACCTGCAGGTTTGTACGCTGTTGCCGTTGAGAGGCCTCGTCTCGCCGCTCAAGCTAATGTCGAGCAAAAGGCGATTTTGTCCCGGCTGTTACAGGGAGGACCAGCGGATGGGACGCGACCCTTATGAGCGACTGCTATGGCATATTGACGCGGTCATTGCCTGCCCGTTGCACAAAGCGCGGCTTGTCGAGGTGCCCGAGCAGAAACGCAACGCCAACTCCGGCAACCAGGCCGACGCGTGTCAGGCTAAGGCCGAAATGCTGGATGTGGAGTCGACGTCGCTCCGTCCAGCGTCAGACTACGAGGTCGAGAGTGCGCGTCTCGTTGCAGAGCTGCTTGACGATGCGCTCTTCTTTCCTGATTGCATCTATTCACCATCCGCACAGTCCGCCTTCCTCAACCATGCCATTCATACTCTGTTCGAAGGAAAATCCGCGTACTTCGCGGCACACCTTCGCGTCGGCAAATCGCAGATGTATGGATGGGCAAAAGGCGATGTACGCATGAGCCTGCCGCGGCTTGCACTGACCGCCTATTGTTGCGGCTGTGCAATCGCAGACATATTGCTCGGCAATCGCGTGATGCTTTCGCTGCGTCCTGCGCCGGAGTGTCAGAGCGTTCGATTGATTGAGAGCGGGGTCACAGGAGCTCGACGCCCGATGGAAGAGCTCCGCGCGGAGCTTGCGGCGCTAATTCGGGGAGGCGACTTGAGCAGTGCTAGCCAAGCTGCCAAGACAATCGGGGTCTCGCGCAAGTTCTTTCGAAAAAACTTTCCGACCGAGAACGCTCTCGTGATTCAGCAAAGTCGAGAGCGCGCGGAGGCTCTTCGAATCGAGGCACGGGTAGATTACGACCAACTTTATCTCGCAGAACACAACTCGCTCCGACACGCCGGAATCTATCCTGCTCGAAGGCGCGTGGTCGAACGCATGCGCGGGAAGGTGAAAAATTTGGGGAGACACCAGGATGCGCAAAGAGCACAGTTGAAAGCTCATGCTTCTACCGGCGTGCGCTTGGCAGGGCGTGCTGGCAGGCTGGCGGGAAGTCCGAGAGTTGGACAGCCGGAGGAACGAGTCTAACGCGGGACTTGTTGTGCGCTGCTGGTATTACCTACAGATGTCGTTTACGACATTTGTAGGGTAACGACACACTGCGTAAGCCCTTGAACGAGATCGACTCTCTATGGTGCGCCCGGCTGGGATCGAACCAGCAACCCCTGCCTTCGGAGGGCAGTACTCTATCCATTGAGCTACGGGCGCTTCAACACGAAAGCGCGGCAACCAGAACGGATGCGACGCCAAAGCGAGACCGAAAGGATACCCGGTTTCGGCCACACCGTCCACCGGACGGCCCCAATGACGGCATTCGGCGGCTTTCCGACAACCCTCGCGATGCGGGTAAACGCCTGCTGAACACCCCGCCGCGCCCCTCGCCGCCGTCGAAATGTTCCGTCTATAATCGTCCGTGGCTGATTAAAGAACAAGAAGTTGCCGTCACGCTGTACCGCTCACATACCCACGGAGACGAGACAAGCATGAGCGAAGCACCACACGGAGCCCCGATCAAAACCCCCGGACAGCTCGTCGCCGCGATCATTGCCAGTTTTGCGGTACCGATCGTCATCATCGTTCTGCTAGTGATCTACGTCGACAATTCGACGCGCACCGGCGCCGGCACCGACTCTCTCTCCGAAGCCGAGGTCACCGCCCGCATCAAGCCGTTCGCCCAGGTCGACATTCGCGACGCCAACGCGCCGCGCGTCTACAAGAGCGGCGAGGAAGTCTACAAGGCCGTGTGCTCCGCGTGTCACGCGTCGGGTGCGGCAGGCGCGCCGAAATTTACCAATGCTGCCGACTGGGCGCCGCGCATCGCGCAAGGCTTCGATACGCTGCTGCACACTGCCCTCACCGGTAAAGGCGCGATGCCGCCGCGCGGCGGCACCAGCCCGGACGACTACAGCGATTTTGAGATCGCCCGCGCGGTCGCCTATATGGCCAACAACTCCGGCGGAAGCTTCCCTGAACCGGCTCAGCCGGCAGCAGGCGCCGCTGCGGCCTCCGGTGCAGCAGCGGCAGCGCCGGCCGGCGCTTCCGACGCGGGCGCGGCTCAGGCCGCCGCAGCGATGGCCGCCATGGCCAGCGTGCCGCAAGCGGCCGCGCCGGCAGCGGGCGGCACGCAAAGCGCGGACGCGTCGCAAGCCGGCAAGGCGTTGTATCAGCAGGTTTGCCAGGCCTGTCACGCGGCTGGCGTGCTGAACGCACCGAAGTTCGGCGACAAGGACGCCTGGGCACCGCGTCTGAAAGAGCCAATGGACACGGTCTATAACTACGCGCTGCACGGCAAGGGCGCGATGCCTCCGAAGGGCGGCTCGACTGCCTCCGACGCGGACGTGAAGGCCGCCGTCGACTACATGGTCAGCGCGGTGAAGTAAGACGCACCGCTCGCGGCGTTTGCCGCGTGACAAAAAATCCCTGCACCGTGGCGACGCGGCGCAGGGATTTTTTTATATCTCGGCCAACAGACACGCCTACGAGATTCGCGTTATGCGCCAGGTTGGGCGCTGTCCGCGAGCGGCTGCGCACTCGACGTTTCGAAGCGCCCACTCAAGGCTTCTGCAACAGCGCCTTCAAACTCGCGAGCCGGTCTTTCGGCGACATCGGCGCTTCTTCGGGCGTCGGCGGCGGGGCATCGTCGAGCAGCATTTCGGGGATGAAGCGCGACGGCTCGCACACCACCGTTTCACGCGCGCGCTTGCGCTTCTTGCACCAGTTCAGATGCAGGCTGCGTTGCGCACGCGTGATCGCCACGTACATCAGCCGGCGTTCTTCTTCGATGCGCGCGTCGTCGATCGGCTCGTCGTCCGGACCGCCGCGATGCGGCATGATGCCTTCCTCGACGCCCACCAGAAACACGTGCGGATACTCCAAACCCTTCGACGCATGCACCGTCGAAAGCCGCACCGCGTCGGGATCTTCCTCGCGGCCTTCGAGCATCGACATCAGCGCCACGGTCTGGATCAGGCCGAGCAGACTCTTGCCGGTGTCGCCGAGACCGTCGGCGGTGTCGTAGCCGGTGGCTTCGTCGTTCGCCGCGCCCGCGGGCTCAGCCTTGGTGCCTTTGCGCTTGAGCCACTCCATGAACTCCAGCACGTTTTGCCACTTGGCCTGCGCCTGGCGTTCGTCGAACGCATCGTACAGATAAGCCTCGTAGTGGATCGCGTCCATCAGTTCGTCGAGCAGCGTGCCGGCGGCATCCTTCTCGGCACGATCGGTGAGGCGCTGCATGAAGTCGCAGAACACGCGCATGGGTTCGATCTGCCGTGGCGACAGACGCGCCTCGATGCCGCCCATGTACACGGCCTCGAATAGCGACACCTTGGCCTGGCCCGCGAACGAGCCGAGCGCCTCGAGCGTCGTATTGCCGACGCCGCGCCGCGGCGTGGTGATCGCGCGGATGAACGCGGGGTCGTCGTTCGCGTTGGCGATCAAGCGCAAATAAGCGCAGATGTCCTTGATCTCGGCTTTGTCGAAGAACGATTGGCCGCCGGACAGCACATACGGAATCCGTTCACGCCGCAACACCTGCTCGAAAATGCGCGCCTGGAAGTTGCCGCGATACAGGATCGCGTAGTCGCGGAAATTCGCGCGCCGCTCGAACTTGTGTGCCGACAGGCGAAACACCACGGACTCGGCCTCGTGCTCTTCGTCGTTGCACGGCGTGACGGTGATCGTGTCGCCCATGCCGTGTTCGGACCACAGCTTCTTTTCGAACAGCTTCGGATTGTTCGCGATCACGTTGTTCGCGGCGGTCAGAATGCGCACCGTCGAACGGTAGTTCTGCTCCAGCTTGATCAGATGCAGCTTCGGAAAATCCTTGCTGAGCTGGCCGAGATTCTCGAGCGTCGCGCCGCGCCAGCCGTAGATCGCCTGATCGTCGTCGCCAACCGCCGTGAACGCCGCGCGCTTGCCGGCCAGCAGTTTCACCAGTTCGTACTGGCAGGCATTGGTGTCCTGATACTCGTCGATCAGCAGATAGCGCAATTTGTTCTGCCAGCGGTCGCGCACCTGCTCGTTCTTTTCGAAGAGTTCGGCGGGCAGACGGATCAGGTCGTCGAAATCGACCGCCTGATACGCATGCAGCGTCGCCACGTAATTGCGGTAGACAATCGCGGCCTGATGTTCGTCCTCGTTCGCGGCGATCGCGATCGCCTGCTCGGGCATGATCATGCCGTTCTTCCACAGCGAGATGATCGACTGGATCTTGCGGATAAAGCCCTTGTCCGTCGAGCCGACCTGCTCCTGGATCATGCCGAAGCAGTCGTCCGAATCCATGATCGAGAACTGCGGCTTCAGGCCGACGTGCTCCGCTTCCTGCCGCAGAATCTGCACGCCGAGCGAGTGGAAAGTGCAGACCGTCAACTGATTGACGGGCACTTTGCGGCCTTCCTTGCCGGGCGTGGTCAGCGTCTTGCCTTCGAGCAGCTTGCCCACGCGCTCGCGCATTTCCAATGCGGCCTTGTTCGTGAACGTGACAGCGGCGATGTGACGTGGCTCGAAGCCCTTGGCCTCGATCAGGTGCGCGATCTTCTGCGTGATCACGCGCGTCTTGCCGCTGCCTGCGCCGGCGAGCACGAGACACGGACCGTCAAGATAACGGACCGCTTCATTTTGAGCGGGGTTCAGGCCTGC
This sequence comes from Paraburkholderia sp. RL17-373-BIF-A, assembly GCF_046030175.1. NCBI lineage: Bacteria > Pseudomonadati > Pseudomonadota > Betaproteobacteria > Burkholderiales > Burkholderiaceae > Paraburkholderia > Paraburkholderia sp. RL17-373-BIF-A. The sequence goes on along the minus strand of NZ_JARESO010000009.1, from coordinate 273,034 downwards.
GGACATCGTCTGTGGATGGGTGATGCGGTTGAAAGCGGCGGTTGAGGGCGTAGCGGAGCGGCGACTGCCGGCCGAAGGCCCGGGGGCATGCTGCGCGGCCCCGGCGGCTGGAACGGGTGCCCTGCGCGGTGCGAGGGTGTTCCGGCCCGCTGCGGTTCGCGCGAGAGGAGCGATGTTAACACGGATGCATGCAACGGATGCCCGCCTCATAAAAGCAATATCCGATCAACATGCGCCGAGCCGACGACGCTGACGGTCCACCTTCAGGACATGCCACAATTGCGGTGTTGCGCGCCGTCGCCGCGGTGGCAAAGCGGCGCGCCGATTTTGCAGGAAGACAAGCATGTCCGCATCGCTGAAGATTGGATTGATGGGTTACGGTTTCGCCGGCGCGACCTTCCATGCGCCGGTGATCGAGCACTGCGGCCGCGCGAGCGTCGCGGCCATTGCCACGAGCCAACCCGAGCGCGCGCTCGCCGACTATCCGCACACGAAGGTGGTGGCCGACCTCGACGCGCTGCTGGCGCTCGAAGAAATCGACTGCATCGTGATCGCCACGCCGAACGATACGCACTTCGACCTGGCGCGCCGCACGCTGGAAGCGGGCAAGCACGTGGTGGTCGACAAACCGGTCACGCTGAACGCCGCCGACGCCCACACGCTGGCCAACATCGCGCTCGCCCGGAGCAAACTCTTCATACCGTTTCACAACCGTCGCTGGGACGGCGATTTTCTTACCGTGCGCGACCTGCTCGCGAGCGGCGAATTGGGACGGATCACGCAATACGAATCGCATTTCGACCGTTTCCGGCCGGAGGTGCGGCAACGCTGGCGCGAGGAAGCGTCGCGAGGCGGCGGCTTGCTGCTGGACCTCGGGCCGCATCTGATCGACCAGACGCTGGCCCTGTTCGGCGCGCCGCAAACCGTGTCGGCCACCGTGCGCACCCATCGCGACGACGCCGGCGCACCCGACTACGTGCATATCCAGCTCGGCTACGGTGAGTTCGAAGTGGTGCTGCACGCCAGCGCGTTGACGGCACTGGTCGCGCCGCGCTTCACCATCCACGGCACGCGCGGCAGCTATATGAAATACGGCCTCGATACGCAGGAAGATCAGTTGAAGGCGGGCCTGCGGCCGGGCGACGAGGGTTTCGGCGCCGGCAATGCCGCCGGTGTGCTGCGCGTGCAGGAAGGCGATCAGGAGGTCGAGCGCGAGTTGCCGACGCGCAATGGCGACTACACCGGGTTCTACATCGCGGTGGCCGACGCCATCCGGCACGGCGTGAAATTCCCGGTCAGCGCACAGGACGCCGTCGACGTAATGACGGTTATCGAGCTTGCGGCGCGCAGTTCGGAAGAAGGCGTCCGGCTGCCGTTTGAGCGGATTCGCTGACGATTTGGCCGGCATGTCGAAACGGCTTGTGCACCTAAAATAGCACTCGCCACCCATGCCGCGCGGGCCAAACCCTGACAAGCCCGAAAGGAACATAACGTTACAAATAAGGCCGCGCTGCCGGTCAGCGCGGCCCGGCAGTCATCCGTTGCTACCGGGTAGCACCACACAACGACAATGACTTCCGGAGAGTCCATGCCCCGTACTATCCGCGCGCTCGCCGCGTGCGCCTTGCTCAGTTCCCTCGCCGCCTGTGTGGTGGCGCCTCAACCCCAGCCGGCGCCTCGTCCCAACCCGCAACAGATCGCGGATCAGCGCCTGCGTCAGGTCGACGGCCGCATCGACAATCTCAGCCGCCGGATCGACAACCGCGTGAATCAGGGCTATTACCCGCCGCCCCAAGGCGGCGCGCTGCATCATCGTCTAGACGTGATCCGTCAGGAAGCGCACGACATGGCCGCGCAACATGGCGGCGGCCTCTCCAGCGACGAACAGCGCGTGCTGAATCAGGAGCTGGACAACGCGGCGCACGCCATCGGCGAATAATCGCGCCGCACGTCAGGTCAGGCACCAAAAGCAGCACGAGCGCGGCATCACGTCCCGCGCTTTTTTTGACAGGCGCGAGAGCGGTGCGTCAACCGCCGCGCCGCTCGCGGGCCTTTATTTGACAAGCCCCCGGCCCTCGCGTACATTCGCCGCACGCGTCGGGAGAGCGCGCTGGCCGCTGAAAATCGCAGGCCGCGCCGCCGAAGGGGCACACCCGCAAACTCTCAGGCAAAAGGACCGACCGCGTCGAAAAACCCGCGTCCAGGCAACATCGAGGCACTCGTTTTTCGCACTCTGGAGAGCGGCAGTAGCCGTCTGCATCGTTTAATCGAGCAGATTCTGGCAAGCTGCCCACCGAAGGGGCGCGCGTTTCACCGCGGCACGTCAATGTGATCACGGTGGCGCAATCTCTCAGGTATCGAGGACAGAGGGGTCATGCAGGACCACGCTCGCAGCCAGAAGGCCGCGAGGCGTAGCGCCGCATGGCCTTTTTTGTTTCGCGAGATGCCCGAGGCCCCATGACCGAACTCAAACACACCCCGCTTCACGCCACCCACCGTGCGCTCAATGCCCGCATGGTCGATTTCGGCGGCTGGGACATGCCTGTCAATTACGGCTCGCAAATCGACGAACACCGCGCCGTGCGCACCGACGCTGGCATGTTCGACGTCTCGCACATGTGCGTCGTCGATTTCACCGGCGAGCGCGTGCGCGCCTTCTTCGAATACGCGCTGGCGAACAATGTCGCCAAACTGCAAACGCTCGGCCGCGCACTGTACTCCTGCCTGCTGAACCCGGACGGCGGCGTGATCGACGATCTGATTGTCTATTACTTCGGCGAAGATCACTTCCGCGTGGTCGTGAACGCTGGCACCGCTGATAAAGACATCGCCTGGTTCGGCCAGCTCAACGCCGAAGGCGGCTTCGGCCTGACCATCACGCCGCGTCGCGACTTTGCGATCGTCGCCGTGCAAGGCCCGAACGCACGCGAAAAAGTCTGGCAAACCGTGCCGGCCGCGCGCGCCGCCACGGAAGCCTTGAAGCCCTTCAACGCCACTCGCATCGAAAACACGCCGTTCGGCGAATTGACCGTCGCCCGCACCGGCTACACCGGCGAAGACGGCTTCGAAATCATCGTGCCGGCGGATCACGTCGAAGCGCTGTGGAACGCATTGCAAGCCCAAGACGTGCGCCCGGCCGGTCTCGGCGCGCGCGACACGCTGCGCCTCGAAGCCGGCATGAACCTGTACGGCCAGGATATGGACGACAACGTCTCGCCGCTCGACGCCGGCCTCGCCTGGACCGTCGACCTCACCTCGCCGCGCGACTTCGTCGGCAAAGGCAAGCTGGAAGCGGACGGTTCGCAGGCCGCGTTCGTCGGCCTGATTCTGCTGAAGGACAACGGCAAGGCGGCAGGCGTGCTGCGTGCTCATCAGAAAGTCGTCACGCCGCAGGGCGAAGGCGAAATCACCAGCGGCACGTTTTCCCCGACCATGCAGGAATCGATCGCCTTCGCGCGCGTGCCGAAGGGCGTGCAGCCAGGCGACACCGTGCACGTTCAGATTCGTGACAAAAACGTTCCTGCAAGCGTGGTAAAACTGCCGTTCGTGCGCAATGGCAAAGTGCTTGCGGTTTAAGCAACCGGCGCGTTCGTCCACTTTTTTCAAGTCACTACCGAATCACACCGCATAGGAGCATCCGATGAGCATCCCGGCCGATCTGAAATACACCGAATCGCACGAATGGGTCCGCACCGAAGCGGACGGCACGCTGACGGTCGGCATCACCGACCACGCGCAGGAAGCGCTCGGCGACATCGTCTTCTTCGAAGTCCAGGAACTGGGCAAGACCGTCACGGCAGGCGACACCGTCGCCGTCATCGAATCGGTGAAAGCCGCTTCCGATATCTACGCGCCGGTTTCGGGCGAAATCATCGAAGCGAACACCGCCGTGGCCGACACGCCTGATTCGGTGAACAGCACGCCGTACGAAAGCTGGCTCTTCAAGATCAAGCCGGCTGCGGACGCCACGCAGGACCGTCTGATCGACGCCGACGCGTACACCAAGTCAATCGGCGCCTGATTCACCTTTACGTTTAACCCGACAGGTGCGGTGTCCTTTTCGAACGGACAGCCGCACCGCCAGGAACACCCATGAAGCTCGAACACCCGGATCGTCTGATGAACCGCACTCCTCTCTCGCTCGCCGCGCTCGAAGTGCATGACGCCTTCGCCGAACGGCACATCGGCCCGGACGCGGCCGACCAGCACGCGATGCTCGAAGCCCTCGGCTTCGCGTCGCGCGCCGCGCTGATCGACGCCGTCATTCCGAAGACGATCCGCCGCACCGAAACGCTGCCGCTCGGCCCCTTCGCGCAACCGAAGAGCGAAGCGGAAGCGCTCGCCGCGCTGCGCGAACTCGCGGACAAGAACCAGGTGTTCCGCTCGTACATCGGGCAGGGCTATTACAACGCGCACACGCCGACGGTGATTCTGCGCAACGTGCTGGAAAATCCGGCGTGGTACACCGCGTACACGCCGTACCAGCCGGAAATCTCGCAAGGCCGTCTGGAAGCGCTGTTGAACTTCCAGCAGATGATCGTCGACCTGACGGGTCTGGCGATCTCGAATGCGTCGCTGCTCGACGAAGCCACCGCTGCCGCTGAAGCAATGACGTTGCTGCAACGCATCGGCAAGCCGAAGTCGAACGTGTTCTACGTGGCCGACGACGTGCTGCCGCAAACCATCGAAGTGGTGAAGACGCGCGCCACGCCGGTCGGCATCGAAGTAAAGGTGGGCCCGGCTGCGGAAGCGGCGAATGTGAACGCGTTCGGCGTGCTGCTGCAATACCCGGGCGTGAACGGCGACGTGCGCGACTACCGCGCGCTCACCGAAGCAATCCATGCAGCGGGCGGCCACGTGGTGGTCGCCGCCGACCTGCTCGCGCTGACCGTCCTCACGCCGCCGGGCGAATGGGGCGCGGACGTGGCCGTCGGTAACACGCAGCGCTTTGGCGTGCCGGTCGGCTTCGGCGGCCCGCATGCGGCATACCTCGCCGTGCGCGACGAATTCAAGCGTCAGATGCCGGGCCGTCTCGTCGGCGTGACCGTCGACGCGCAAGGCAATCCGGCCCTGCGTCTCGCGCTGCAAACGCGCGAACAGCATATCCGCCGCGAAAAGGCCACCTCGAACGTGTGTACCGCGCAAGCGCTGCTCGCGATCATGGCCAGCATGTACGCCGTCTATCACGGCCCGCACGGTCTGAAGACCATTGCGCTGCGCGTGAACCGCATCGCTGCGTTGCTGGCGGAAGGCGCGAAGCAGCTCGGCTACACGCTCGCCAACGAAAGCTTCTTCGACACGCTCACGTTCGAATCCGGCGCGCGTACGCAAGCGCTGCACGACGCCGCGCAAGCGAAGCGCATCAATCTGCGCCGCGTGAGCGACACGCAAGTCGGCCTGTCGATTGACGAAACCACCACGCGCCGCGATCTGGCCGATCTGCTCGAAGTGTTCGCGCAAGCCGCGGGCGCGAAAGACGTGCCGCAAGTCGACACGCTCGACGAAAAGCTTGCCGCGTCGAACACGGCGTCGGTCCCCGCCGCGCTCGAACGCACCAGCGCGTACCTCACGCACCATGTGTTCAACCGTCACCATTCGGAAACGGAAATGCTGCGCTATGTGCGCAGCCTGTCGGACAAGGATCTTGCGCTCGACCGCTCGATGATTCCGCTCGGCTCGTGCACGATGAAGCTGAACGCGACCTCGGAAATGCTGCCGGTCACGTGGCCTGAATTCGGCCAGATCCATCCGTTCGCGCCGGCTGAGCAAACCGTCGGCTACCGCGAAATGATCGATCAGCTCGAAGAGATGCTGGTCGCGGCCACCGGTTACGCTGCCGTGTCGCTGCAGCCGAACGCCGGCTCGCAAGGCGAATACGCCGGCCTGTTGATCATTCACGCGTATCACGCGTCGCGCGGCGAAGCGCATCGCAATGTCTGCCTGATTCCTGCTTCGGCGCACGGCACGAACCCGGCGTCGGCGCAGATGGCCGGCATGCAGGTGGTCGTGGTGGCGTGCGACGCGCAAGGCAACGTCGATATCGAAGACCTGCAGAAGAAGGCCGATCAGCACGCCGACAAACTCGCGGCGATCATGATCACGTATCCGTCCACACATGGCGTGTTCGAGCAGAACGTGCGTGAAATCTGCGAGATCGTGCACGCGCACGGCGGCCAGGTGTATGTGGACGGCGCGAACATGAATGCGATGGTCGGCCTGACCGCGCCGGGCCAGTTCGGCGGCGACGTCTCGCACTTGAACCTGCACAAGACCTTCTGCATTCCGCACGGCGGCGGCGGACCGGGCGTCGGGCCGGTGGCGGTCGGCGCGCACCTCGCGCAGTTCCTGCCGAACCAGATCTCGTCGGGCTATGAACGCGCGCCGAACGGCATTGGCGCGGTGTCGGGCGCGCCGTACGGTTCGGCGTCGATCCTGCCGATCTCGTGGATGTATATCGCGATGATGGGCGCGAAGAATCTCACCGCCGCGACCGAAACCGCGATCCTCAACGCGAACTACGTCGCGAAGAAACTCGCGCCGCATTATCCGGTGCTGTATTCGGGCCCGGGCGGACTGGTCGCGCACGAATGCATTCTCGATCTGCGTCCGATCAAGGAAACCAGCGGCATCACCGTGGACGACGTCGCCAAGCGTCTCGCCGACTACGGCTTCCACGCGCCGACAATGAGCTTCCCGGTGCCGGGCACGCTAATGGTCGAGCCGACCGAATCGGAATCGAAGGAAGAACTCGACCGTTTCATCGAAGCGATGATCGCGATCCGCGAGGAAATCCGCGCCGTCGAAGAAGGCCGCTCGGACCGCGAAGACAATCCGCTGAAGCACGCGCCGCACACGGCAGCGGTGGTCATCGCGAATGACTGGAAGCACGCGTATGCGCGCGAAACCGCGGCGTATCCGCTGCCCACGCTGATCGCGAAAAAGTACTGGCCACCGGTCGGCCGCGCGGACAACGTGTACGGCGACCGCAACCTGTTCTGCTCCTGCGTGCCGATCGCCGACTACGAGTAAGCTGGACAGTTATCGCGCATCGCCCGTTGCCTCGAAAAGAGGCGGCAGGGCGGTGCGTGGTTCTGCCCTCGGTTCTCTGTCGCTCCTGGCCGCAAACGGCTAACATCACACACCGAATCAGCCTAACGAGGAGTTTCGCATGGCGCGAAAGGTGCGATTGATGCAAAGCCGGACCGAAGCAACGCGAGCGCCGACATGGCGGCAAGCCTGCACGCTGCTGTTGGCTGGCGCAGCCGTGCTGCTGCCGCTGCGGCAAGCACAGGCCGCGATGAATTTTTGTGCGGCGCCCGCCCTGCAAACCAGCGAACGCACGAACGCCGATCCCGGCGTGAAAGCGCTGGTGAGCAATGTGCAGGCGCATCTGAACGATCAGCCGCATGCGCTGGCGAAACTGCACACCGAAGGCACGCTGCCGCACGAGGGCATTTACGACCAGAGCGTCGAAGCGGAGAAAGATCTCGATCTGTTGCGCGACGCCGCGCTCGCCTGGCGCGCCACCAGCGACGACCGCTATCTCAAGCTCGTCGACCGCTTGTTGTTTGCCTGGGTCACGACCTATCAACCGAGTTTCAATCCGATCGACGAAACCCGTTTTGAAGGACTGATTCTCGCGTACGACATGACGGCAAGTGCGTTGCCGGTGAAAACGCGCAATGCGTCGATGGCGTTCCTGACGAAACTCGCGAACGGCTACATCGGCCAAATCGACGCGCAACCTCGGCCGCTCAAAGGGACGTTCAAGAACAACTGGCAGAGTCATCGGATCAAACTGATTGCGATGGCCGCGTTCACGCTCGATAACCGCAAGATGATCAACGCGGCGCAGCGTCTGTTTGTCGAGCATATCGGCGACAACATCGAGCCAGATGGTTCGACAATCGATTTCAGCGAACGCGACGCGCTGCATTATGTCACCTACGATCTGCAGCCACTCGTGACGGCCGCGCTCGCCGCGCGCCGCCATAACCGTAACTGGCTGCCGGAAAAGGGCGCGGACGGCGCCTCGCTGCAAGCCGCGCTCAACTGGCTGGAGCCGTATGCGGCCGGCAGCAAGACGCATGAAGAATTCGTGCATTCGAGCGTTCCGTTCGATGCAAGACGTCGCGAGGCCGGCTTGCCCGGCTATTCGGGTCAGTGGGACCCGAAGAACGCGACGGAACTGTTTCACCTGGCGGCGCGCCTCGACGGGCGCTATACGCCGATCGCGCTGCAGCTCGCACCGACGCCGCCCGCGTGGCTCGCCGTGTGTTTGCCGCTGTCGGCGCGGTAAACCAACTCATCATCAGCAGGGAGCAGTAAATGGCAGTCAGCGTGTTCGACCTCTTCAAAATCGGCATTGGTCCGTCCAGTTCGCATACGGTCGGGCCGATGCGCGCGGCGCTGATGTTCGCACACGGGCTCGAACGCGATGGGCTGCTCGCTGCGACCGCATCGGTGAAAGTGGATCTGTACGGCTCGCTCGGCGCGACGGGCAAGGGGCACGGCACCGATCGCGGCGTCATGCTCGGCCTGATGGGCGATGCGCCCGACACTGTGGACCCGGACACGATCGTTGAACGGCTCGAAGCCGTGCGCCTGTCCCGCAAGCTGGCGCTGCTCGGCACGCACGAGGTGCCGTTCGTGCAGAAGGATCACATTTCGTTTTATCGTCAGGCGCTGCCCGAGCATCCGAATGGTCTGAAGTTGCGCGCGTTCGACGCGCAGGGCGAAACGTTGCGGGAATCGACCTATCTGTCGGTGGGTGGCGGCTTCGTGGTCACGGCTGGCGCGCCGAACACGAAGGTGCTGAGCGCCGTCGATCAACTGCCGCATTCGTTTCGCAGCGGCAACGAGTTGCTCGCGCTGTGCGAATCCACCGGCAAGAGCATCGCTCAACTGATGTGGGACAACGAGCGCGTCTGGCATACGGAAGAAGAGACGCGCGCGGGCTTGCTGAAGATCTGGGACGTGATGCAATCGTGTGTATCGCGAGGTTGCGGCATCAACAATCCGGACGCCGACGGTAACTTGCCCGGTCCGTTCCAGGTGAAGCGTCGCGCGCCGCAGTTGTATCGCGCGCTGTCGGGCAATCCTGAACTGGCATTGCGCGATCCGCTGTCGATGATCGACTGGATCAATCTCTATGCGATCGCCGTCAACGAAGAAAACGCCGCCGGCGGACGCGTGGTGACAGCGCCGACCAACGGGGCGGCCGGCATCATCCCGGCCGTGCTGCATTACTACACGCGTTTCATGCCGGGCTCGAATCAGCAAGGCGTGATCGACTTCCTGATGACCGCCGCGGCGATCGGTATTCTGTACAAGCTGAACGCGTCGATTTCCGGCGCCGAAGTGGGTTGCCAGGGCGAAGTGGGCGTCGCGTGTTCGATGGCGGCGGGCGCGCTTGCTGCCGTCATGGGCGGCACGCCACGCCAGGTCGAGAACGCCGCGGAAATCGGCATGGAGCACAACCTTGGGCTGACGTGCGATCCGGTCGGCGGCATGGTGCAGATTCCGTGCATCGAACGCAATGCGATGGCATCGGTGAAGGCGGTCAATGCGGCGCGCATGGCTTTGCGCGGCGATGGCAGCCATTACGTGTCGCTCGATTCGGTGATCAAGACCATGCGCGAAACCGGCGCGGATATGAAGACCAAGTACAAGGAAACGTCGCGCGGCGGGTTGGCGGTGAATATCGTCGAGTGTTGAGTTGCGCGCTTTCCGGGCTTTACGATGAATGACGACGCGGGCTATAAGGCTCGCGTTTTTATTCGCGCGGCACGTGATGCGCGAGCACCAAGGTTGCGCTGCGCCGTGACAGCGCAGCCGCGCTCGGCGTAAGCTGTCGAAGCGCCGCATCGGCTAGCGTCCTGCCGACGGCGGCATCCTCACATCGCACTCATGCACTGCCTGGAGGCTTCACCGCAATGTCGCAGCCGAATGCTCCTGTTTCCGGTTCCGCCGCCGCTCAAACCACTGGCGCGCGTCTCGTCGTCGATGCTTTGCTCACGCACGGTGTCGAGCGTGTTTTCTGTGTGCCTGGCGAGAGTTTTCTTGCCGTGCTGGATTCGCTGCACGACGAGACCGAACGCATCCAGACCATTGTTTGCCGTCACGAAGCGGCTGCGGCGAATATGGCGGAGGCCGTCGGCAAATTGACCGGCCGGCCAGGCGTCGCACTCGTCACACGCGGACCGGGTGCCACGCATGCGTCGATCGGCGTGCACACCGCGTTCCAGGATTCCACGCCGATGATTCTGCTGATCGGCCAATGCGCGCGCGAGCATCTCGACCGCGAGGCATTCCAGGAGATCGACTATCGGCGCATGTTCGGTCAGATGGCGAAGTGGGTCGCACAAATCGACGATCCGAAACGCATTCCCGAATATCTCAGCCATGCGTTTCACACGGCGACTTCCGGGCGTCCAGGGCCCGTGGTGTTGTCGTTGCCGGAAGACGTGTTGAGCGATGCATGCGAAGCCGTGGCCGGCGCGCCGGCGTATCAGCGCGTCGCGGCGTCACCGTCGGCGGCGCAGATCGAGAAGTTGCGCGTATTGCTAGAAGGCGCGCAACGGCCGATGGTGATTGCGGGCGGCAGCGGCTGGACGCCTGCTGCGTGCGCGGACTTTCGACGCTTCGTCGAAAACTGGCAACTGCCGGTTGGACTCGCGTTCCGCTTTCAGGACACACTCGACAACGAGCATCCGAACTATGCCGGCGACGTCGGCTTGGGTATCAATCCGGCGCTGGCGCAACGTATCCGCGACGCCGACGTGCTGCTCGCAATCGGACCGCGTTTGGGCGAAGCGACGACCAACGGCTACACGCTGCTCGACATTCCGAAGACCAAACAAACGCTCGTGCATGTGCATCAAGGTGCGGAGGAATTGGGCCGCGTGTATGCGGCGGATCTGCCGATCGTTTCCGGCATGCCAGAGCTGGCAGCGCTGCTTGCGGAGTTGAAGCCTTCGTCCGATAAACTCGCCTGGTCGGGCGCGACGGACGAGGCGCATCGAGCGTATCTCGACTGGCGCAAACCGCGTCAGATTCCTGGCGACGTGCAGATGGGCGAAGTGATCCAGCAGTTGCGCGCGCATCTACCGGACGACGCGATTCTCACCAACGGTGCGGGCAATTACGCGACGTGGCTGCATCGGCACTTTTCGTATCGCCATTACCGTTCGCAACTCGCGCCGACGAGTGGCGCGATGGGCTACGGCGTGCCGGCGGCGATCGCGGCGAAGTCGATGTATCCGCAACGCGCTGTCGTTGCGCTGGCCGGCGACGGCTGCTTCATGATGGCCGCGCAAGAACTCGCGACGGCGATGCAGTATGACCTGCATGTGCTGTTCATTGTGGTGAATAACGGTCACTTCGGCACGATCCGCATGCATCAGGAGCGGCACTATCCGAACCGCGTGCATGGCACCGGGCTCACCAATCCGGATTTCGCAGCGTTCGCGCGTTCGTTCGGCGCGCATGGTGAGACGGTGGAGCGGACTGAGGATTTTCTGCCTGCGCTAAAGCGTTCGATGGAGGCGAAGTGCGCGGCGGTGATCGAGATTCGCATGCCGCAGGAAGCGAGCACGCCGGGCGCGACGTTGGAACAGATTCGTGAGCAGGGGAGGAAGATGCGAGGGGAGTAGTTGCGTTGTCGTGCCATTCGGCAGGCGACGTCGCGAAGTACCAAACAAAAAGCCCTGCGTTCGAAAACCGCAGGGCTTTTTTTGCATCGGCTGCCGCGTCAAACCATCACGCGGCAGCCGAGTGCTCTAGCAGGCAGAGCTGCTTACTTCCCACCCACGCTTTGCAGCGTCGTCCACTTGCCGTCGACAACCTTGTACAGCGTGATGCCGCCGTTCTTCAGGTCGCCCTTGCTGTCGTACGCGAGGTTCGACGCCGTCACTGCCGGCATCGAGGTCTTCGCGAGCACCGGCAGGTACTTGGCCGGATCGGTCGAGTTCGCCTTCTTCATTGCGTCGAACATGGCCATTGCGCCGTCGTAAGCGTACGGCGAGTACGTTTGCACGTCTTCGTTGAAACGCTTCTTGTACTTCGCGACGTAGTCCTTGCCGCCCGGCATTTCTTCCAGCGGCAGGCCGGCGAGCGATGCTACCGTGCCGTTCGCCGCGTCACCCGCGATCTGGATGAACGTCGGCGTGTGGACCATTTCGCCGCCCATCAGCGGCGCCTTGATGCCCAGTGCCTTCATCTGCTTGACCATCGGTGCCGCTTGCGAATCCGCGCCGCCGTAGTAGATCAGATCCGGTTGCACCGACTTCAGCTTGGTCAGGATCGACTTGAAGTCGACGGCCTTGTCGTTGGTGTATTCACGATCGACGATCTGGCCGCCCGCTGCCTTCGCTGCCTTTTCGAACTGATCCGCCAGACCTTGGCCGTAGGCCGTGCGGTCGTCGACGATCACGATCTTCTTCATGCCCAAGGTCTTCACCGCGAACGTGCCGGCGACCGAACCTTGCTGCGTGTCGGACGTCATCATGCGGAACGTGGTCTTGAAGCCTTGTTGCGTGTATTCCGGCGCCGTCGCCATTGCGATTTCGGGGATGCCCGCATTCGCGTAAATGCGCGAAGCCGGGATCGTGGTGCCCGAGTTGAAGTGGCCGAGCATGCCCTTGATGCCGTCATCCACCAGCTTCTGTGCAACCGTCGTGCCGGTGCGCGGGTCAGCCTGGTCGTCGGCCGAATCCAGCACGAAGCGGACTTGCTTGCCGCCGATCACCGGCTTGGTCGCGTTCATGTCTTCCACTGCCAGCGTGATGCCGTTCTGGAAGTCCTTGCCGTAGTGCGCCTGCGCGCCCGTCATCGGGCCGGCGAAGCCGACCTTCACATCTTCCGTCGATTGAGCATTGGCCGTCCCCGCCAGCGACATCGCTGCAACCAGTGCAGCGCCTGCCAGCTGTTTCATCTTGTGTTGCATAGCTTCTCCTTGGTACCAGGTGTGGATGGAGCGGTTTCGGGGTCGCCGTACCGCTTCCTTCTTTTTTGAAAAGATCGTTAAGGTTCGCTCAACCGATCGTCATCAAATTCGCATTACCGCCGGCTGCTGCCGTATTCACGCTGACCGAGCGTTCCGTCAACAGACGCTCGAGCGCGTAATCCTCATCGCCGCTTTCCAACGCGCGTGCCGCGACGCCCTGCACCGAAACGATCGGGCCCGGACGCTTCGCGACTTCCTTCACCAGCGCCAGCAGTTCGTCGCTATCGCCTTCGAACAGCACGGCGTCGAACGGCGTGTCAGCGCTCTTCTTCACGCTCGCATGTGACTTCAGCGATGCGGGCAACTGCGCCACCAATTGTTCACCAGCAGCGCCTTCGAACAACGCGCGATTTCCCGTAGCCAGCGCCGCGGCGAACTGCACGCGCGCACCGCTCGCCGTCGATGCAACACACAGCACCGTGCCGCGCGCGCCGAGCGTGTACGTGTTGCGCTCGCCAGTCGGTCCCGACAGTACCGCGGTGGCGCCCGCCGGCACATGCGACAGATAGCCGTCGCAGCGTGCGGCCAGCACCGGCTGTTGTTCAGCAATCAGCCAGTCGCGATACGCCGTCAACGCAGCGGACGGATTGTCGCTGTTTTCTGCTGCGTGCGGTACATCCGCGACCAATGCCTGTGCGAGCGACTTCGGCAAACCGGCCGGACGCGTCGCCAATAAACGCTGCAGATACAGCGCGCCGCCCGCTTTCGGACCCGTGCCCGACAAACCTTCACCGCCGAACGGCTGCACACCCACCACAGCACCGATCACATTGCGGTTCACATAAATGTTGCCGACGTGAGCGCGGCTGACCACGTGAGCGATGGTTTCATCGATGCGCGTATGGATGCCGAGCGTCAGGCCGTAGCCGGTCGTGCGGATCTGTTCCAGCAGCTTGTCGAGCTGGCTGCGGCGATAACGCACCACGTGCAGCACCGGGCCAAACACTTCGCGCTTCAATTCGTCGATGCTGTCGAGTTCGATCAGCGTCGGCGGAACGAAGGTGCCTTGTGCGCAACCGTCGGGCATCGGCAGTTGCTCGACCTTGCGGCCTTTCTCGCGCATCGCCGCGACGTGCGAGTCGATGCCGCGTTTCGCGTCGAGGTCGATCACCGGACCGACATCGATCGACAGACGATCCGGATTGCCCACGGCGAGTTCGCGCATCGCGCCGGTCAGCATCTCCAGCGTGCGGTCCGCAACATCGTCCTGCAGACAAAGAACGCGCAGCGCGGAACACCGTTGACCGGCGGAGTCGAAAGACGATTGCAGCACGTCCGCGACCACCTGTTCAGCCAGCGCCGACGAGTCGACGATCATCGCGTTCTGGCCGCCCGTTTCGGCGATCAGCGGAATCGGCTTGCCGTCCGGATCGAGGCGGCTCGACAGCGTCTTGTTGATGAGGCGCGCCACTTCCGTCGAACCGGTGAACATCACCGCGCGGGTGCGCGGATCGGCCACCAACGCAGCGCCCACCGTTTCACCATTGCCCGGCAGCAGTTGCACTGCGCCCGCCGGCACGCCGGCTTCGCGCAGAATGCGCACGGCTTGCGCGGCGATCAGCGGCGTTTGTTCAGCCGGCTTCGCGAGCACGGTGTTGCCGGCAGCAAGCGCCGCGGCTACCTGGCCCATGAAAATCGCCAACGGGAAATTCCACGGGCTGATACAGACCACCGGACCGAGCGGGCGATGCGTGTCGTTGGAGAACTCGTCGCGAATCTGCGTGGAGTAATAGCGCAGGAAGTCGATTGCTTCGCGGATTTCCGCGACCGCGTTGGCCAGCGACTTGCCGGCTTCACGCACCACCAGACCCATCAGCGTATGCATCTGCGCTTCGAGCAGATCGGCGGCACGCGCGAGGCAATCGGCGCGCGCTTCGACCGGCGTGGCTTGCCAGATCGGTGCAGCGGCGACGGCATGCGCCAGCGCGGCGCTCACATGCTCCGGCGTCGCTTCCACGACCGTGCCGACGAGGTCGCGATGATCCGCCGGATTGCGCACGTCGCGCGCGACGCCGACGGCGATCTCGTTGTCTTCGAGCATCGGCGCGGCACGCCACGGATGATGCGCGCTCGCCAGCAACGCCGACGACAGCGACGCCAGCCGATGCTCGTTCGACAGATCGAGGCCCATCGAATTGAGACGCTCGGCGCCGTACAGGTTGCGCGGCAGCGGAATCTTCGCGTGCGGCGCGCCGAGCGGCACGATCTTCGAGGCTTCGTCGACCGGGTCGGCGATCAGGTCCTTGATCGCGACGCTTTCATCGGCGATACGATTCACGAACGACGTGTTCGCGCCGTTTTCCAGCAAGCGGCGCACGAGGTACGCGAGCAGCGTTTCATGCGTGCCGACCGGCGCATACACGCGGCACGGACGGTTCAGCTTGTCGCGGCCGGTGACTTCCTCGTACAGCGGCTCGCCCATGCCGTGCAGGCACTGGAACTCGTACTGGCCGGGATAGTAGTTATTGCCCGCGAGGTGATAGATCGCGGAGAGCGTGTGCGCGTTGTGCGTGGCGAACTGCGGATAGACCGCGTCGGGCGCGCTCAGCAGTTTTTTCGCGCACGCCAGGTACGACACGTCCGTGTAGATCTTGCGCGTGTAGACCGGATAGCCTTCGAGGCCGTCCACTTGCGCGCGCTTGATTTCGGTATCCCAGTACGCGCCCTTCACGAGGCGCACCATGATGCGGTGACGGCTACGGCGCGCCAGATCGATGATGTAGTCGATCACGAACGGGCAGCGCTTCTGATACGCCTGCACCACGAAGCCGATGCCGTTCCAGCCGGCCAGTTCCGGATCGAAGCACAACGCTTCGAGCAGGTCGAGCGAGATTTCGAGGCGGTCGGCTTCTTCGGCGTCGATGTTCAGGCCGATGTCGTAGCGGCGCGCGAGGATCGCGAGCGAGCGCACGCGCGGCAGCAGTTCGCTCATCGTGCGTTCCTGCTGCGAACGCGAGTAGCGTGCGTGCAGCGCGGAGAGCTTGATCGAGATGCCCGGGCCTTCGTAGATGCCACGGCCGCCGGCAGCCTTGCCGATCGCGTGGATCGCCTGTTCGTACGACGCGTAGTAACGCTGCGCGTCAGCTTCGGTGGTGGCCGCTTCGCCCAGCATGTCGTACGAGTAGCGGAAGCCGCGCGCTTCGTACTTGCGGCTATTGGCCAGCGCTTCGGAGATATTCTCACCCGTGACGAACTGCTCGCCCATCAGTCGCATCGCCATATCGACGCCCTTGCGGATCAGCGGCTCGCCGCCCTTGCCGATCAAACGCGTGAGCGCCGACGAGAGACTCGTTTCGCTATTGGTCGTCACCAGCTTACCGGTAATCATCAAGCCCCAGGTCGCGGCGTTGACGAACAGCGACGGCGCCTGGCCGACGTGCGATTTCCAGTCGCCCTTGCTGATCTTGTCGCGGATCAGCGCGTCGCGCGTGGCGCGGTCGGGAATGCGCAGCAGCGCTTCGGCGAGGCACATCAGCGCCACGCCTTCCTGGCTCGACAGCGAGAACTCGTGGATCAGCCCTTCGACGCCACCGCCCTTGCTCTTCGTACGCAGCGTCTCGACGAGCTTGCCGGCCATGGTCTGCACATCGCCCGCGAGGTTCGCCGGCAAGCGCGCCTGACCAAGCAGGAACGGCAAGCATTCCGGCTCCGGACGACGGTAAGCGGCCGTGATCGCCGCGCGCAGCACCGACTGCGGTTGCACGTTTTGCGCGAACTCGAGGAACGGGTGCGACGCGCCGTCTTCTTCCTGCTCGACCGTGGCGCCGTCGGCGAGATCCGCCGAGCCCGTCACGCCCGACAGCTCGGGCGGCAACTGACCGTGCTCGATCTTTTCGAGGTACGCGAAGATGGCCTGCTTGATGAGCCAGTGCGGAGTGCGTTCGAGACGAGTGGCGGCATCTTTCAGCCGGGAACGCAGGAGGTCGTCGACCTTGACGCCAAGGGTGGTGCTAGCCATGTTTCCTTCTTCGGATACCAGACGAATGTGCTGGAAAAAGACTAAAAGTTGGGCGAATCGTACGCCTCCCAATAAAAAGGTGCAACCATGTTAAACGCATGGTTGCACCCTGACGGGAGCCTTGTGCGGCGGGGGTTTGCGCTAGATGGCGCTGAGCGCGGGTACGGCGGTTGCGCTTAGTACTTTCCCTGGCGTGATTCTTTTTGCATTTACCCTTATCAGAACAGGTCGGCGCGCCGTTATACGGAACATAGCGGCACGCGGCCTCCGGGGACGCACAAAAAAACGGTACGGGGTTTTAGAGGACAGGCGAAATGGAAAAGTGGCTGGTGATATTGGGCATCTGGGCGATGTGCGCGACTTGCGCGGTGCTGTTCATCCGCGGCGCGACGCGTGGGCCGGGAAGGCGCGATGCCGAGGGACACACGCCCGCGGCATCGCGCGCATCGGCGAGCGACGCGCGGACCGCATTAAACGAGTGAATGGTCGCGTCCGGCGTTCCGTGCCGGACAGAGCGACGCCGATCTCCGGCTGGCACAGCGGCAGGACGCATGCACCGCCCGGCTCGACGCCGCGGCGTGGCTTAGGCGCGTGTCAATGTTGATGAAGCGGTTCGAACTGTGCGCAGCTGTCGCCGGGCGAAACGAGTTGATCGTGCAGCCGGCAAAGCCGGCTGTCCGCCACGCTCGCGCCGAACGCAGAACCGAACACCGCGAGACCCGGAATGCCCTGCTCTAACGAATCCCGATTCTCAGCGCGATACCGGCAGCCCGCGCAGCACGGCGCGCGCGTTTCTTCGCGCGCCTGTGCCGTGCTGTCGATGCGGGCCGCGTTGCGCATCACGAGCCCTGCCCCACGCTGTTCCAGTACGGCGCGAACACGTGCGCGGACAGCGCGTAGCCGATGGCGATATTGACCACCACGCCTACCGTAAAGGCGAGGAACGGCTTCAGGCCGGTGGCGGTGAGCGAGCGTAAGCGCGTGGTTAGCCCGATGCTCAGGAAGCAGAAAGTGAACGCCCACGTGCGCAACGCCGTAATCGGCGCGACGAATTCGGGCGTCACCACCTTGCGGTAATCTGCCAGTGAATAGTGGCTGGCAATCCACGTCACCAGCGCCGACGCGATCACGAAGCCGATCACGAACTTCGGAAAGCGCGCCCAGATCTCGCCGGCATTGGCCTTGGCTTTGACGCCGCTGTCTTGGGACTCCCAGCGCGTCGTCGCGACGATCGCCAGCACGAACGCCCAGATCCCGATCCAGATATCGCGGCCGACCACTTTCATCAGCGTGAACGCCTGCAATGACGCCTCCGGCGCGCCCGCAATCGCGCCGCCCGCATGCTTCGCGAAATCGCCATACGCTTGCGCGGCCGCGATGCCGGCGGCGTCGGCGAATTCCGACGTGCCTATCCAGGCGCCGGCGACCGCGGTCGACAGTCCGAGCGAGCGGGACGCGAACGGCAACACGAAGATCATCACGATCGCCCACAGCACGACCAGTGTAATCGCCACCGAAGCCTGTTCGCGCTTGGCCCGCACCGCGCCGGCAATCGCGATCGCCGCCGAGACGCCGCACACCGCGCCGCCGACGCCGAGCACGGCGGCAAAACGCCGGTCGAGGCCGAATGCCTTCGCGGCAAAGAAAATCACGAAGAAGGTGACAAGCGAGACGACGGTCGCCTGGCCGACCGCCACCGGTCCCGCCCACACCAGCAATGTGAACGGTAACGTCGCGCCGAGCAGCACGATACCGACCTTGATATAAAACTCGACGCGCAAGCCGGCAGAAATCCATTCAGGCAGCGTGAACACGTTCGAGATCAGCAGGCCCAGCGCCAGCGCGACGAGCGGCGGCTCGAGGTTGTACTTCGACGCGTTGACCCACGCGCCGAGCGTGAAAATCAGCGCCGACGCGATGAACAGAATCAGGAACGACGCCAGGAACGCGCCGATCCGCTGCTTCAGCGCTGCCAGGCTCACGCCGAATAGCAGGGCGAACGCGATAAACAGCGCGGCATAGTTGGGCAAACGCTTGCCGATATCCTGCGCGGCCTGCGCCACGCTCGACCATTTAGCCGGCGCCACCGCCAGCCACTTGATGCTGCTGCCCGACGCGAATAGCGCCCAGGCGACCACGATCACCAGCAGGCCGACCCACACTGCCCACCAGTCTTCAGTTGAAAAAAGTCCGCCACCGTGCGTGCTGTGCCGATTCGTCGGCGCCGCGCCGGGTTGCAGCGTCGGATTGGTATCGCTCATCGCCATGCCCCGAGGAAGTTGAGGTGCATCGGCGCGGGAATGTTGGAGTTTTGCCTGAAGGTGCGCCGATCCGGCGAAATATAGGCGAGCGGCGTCGCAAAACGAAACGACCATTCGCTCTAAGAATATGACCGAAAGGAGTAACGACGGCGTCGGCCCGGCGACGCGCCTTAGATGTCGAGCGGATCGACTTCGAGATTCCACCGCAGCACGCCTTTCAGACCGCGCAGCAGCGGCTGCCAGGCGCGCAAGGTCGCCTGCAAAGCGGCCCGCGACGCGCTCTCGATCAGCAACTGCGCGCGATGCACGTGCATCACCTTGACGATGGTGAGCGGCACGGCATCGTAGACAGTCACGCGTTCGGCGGCTGGAATACCGGTGAGTTCGGCCGCCGCCTGCTGCAGGAAGGCGAGCGCGGCTTCGAGCGTGCGGCCTTCGGCGCGCAACAAAGCCTGATAGACGAATGGCGGCAAGTGCGCGTCACGCCGCTCGGCCAGCGTGGAGTTGGCAAAGCCGACGTAGTCGTGGCGGCCTAGCGCGTGGTAGAGCGCGTGGCGCGGATAACGTGTCTGCACCAGCACTTCGCCGGGCAGACCCGCGCGGCCTGCCCGGCCGCTCACCTGCATCAGTTGAGCGAAGAGTCGCTCGCTCGCGCGGAAGTCGTGGGAAAACAGCGCGGTGTCGGCGTTCAGCACGCCGACCAGCGACACGCGCTGGAAGTCGTGACCCTTGGCGATCATCTGCGTGCCGACGAGGATGTCGACCTCGCCCGCATGGACGTCGGAAAACAGCGCCTGCGCGCTGCCTTTGCGGCGCGTGCTGTCGGCGTCGATTCGCAATATTCGGGCGCTGGGCACCGCGCTTGCCAGTGTTTCTTCGACGCGCTGCGTGCCTCGGCCCATCGGCGCGATGTCGACGTTGCCGCACTCCGGGCACGAGCGCGGAATGCGCGCTTCCCAGCCGCAATGGTGGCAGCGCAGTGCGCGCTCGGGCTTGTGGAGCACGACATAGGCGCTGCATCGCGGACAACCGGCGACCCAGCCGCAGGCATCGCAAGCAAGCTGCGGTGCGTAACCGCGGCGGTTCAGGAACACGAGGCTTTGCTCGCCGCGTTCGAGTCGCGCCTTCAGCGCGGCGATCAGCGGCCCCGACAAGCCTTCCACCGATGCCCGTCCGCGCCGTCGCTCCTCTTCCAGATCGATCAGTTTGACGGTGGGCAGCACGGCCTCGGCGACGGCACGGCGCGACAACGTGAGCCGTTTGTAACGCCCCTGGTCAGCCTGCCACCAGCTCTCCAGCGACGGCGTGGCCGAGCCGAGCACGACCGGCAAGTCGAGTTGCTTGGCGCGATAGATCGCCAGATCGCGCGCCGAATAACGCAAGCCTTCCTGCTGCTTGTAGGCCGGATCGTGCTCCTCGTCGACGACGATGATCGCGAGCTTGGGCAGCGACGCCAGCACCGCCAGTCGCGTGCCGAGCACGATGCGGGCGCGGCCGGTGTGCGCGGCGAACCAGTTGCGGGCGCGCTCGCCTTCCGCGAGACCGCTATGCAGTGTGACGATCGACGTGCCTTCGAGCGCGGCGAAGCGTGCGCGGAAGGCCGCCTCGAACTGCGGTGTCAGATTGATTTCGGGCACGAGGACGAGCGCCTGGGCGTCGGGCTTCGCGGCCAGTATCTCGGCGAGCGCACGCAGATAGACCTCGGTCTTGCCGCTGCCCGTCACGCCGTGCAGCAGGAACGGCGCAAAGCCTTCGGCGTCGCGGATTGCTTCGACGGCGGCCGCCTGCTCATCAGTGAGCGTGGGCAGCGTGGGCACGGGCGCGTCAGGCGAAGCGGCGGCGGCAAGGACGGCGGCGGCCTCGATGATGTCCAGCGCAACCCAGCCTTCCGCTCGCCACGCGTCGAGCGTCGCGATCGCTTTCGGGTGCAGAGCGCGGGCGTCGGCGGCAAGCAGGAATTCTGTCTCCGCCAAGGCCTGCGCCAGCTTGCGCAATGCACTTGCCCGAGCCGGCAGGGCATCGGGCAACGCCGTGCGGCCTTCAGGCGTCAGGCTGTAGCGCTCTTCCGGTGCGAACAGGCGCGACCAGCGGGACGCATCGCGCAGCGCCTGCGGCAACGCGGGCAACGCGACTTCCCCGAGACCACGCTGGTAATAGTCGGCAGCGAAGGCAGCCAGCTTCAGCCATTCCGACGATATCGGCGGACAAGCGGTGCATACGCTGCTCACCGAGCGAAGACGGTCGGACGGTACGTCGCTGTGAGCGGTCACTTCGCAAACGAGCCCGACGACATGGCGCTTGCCGAACGGCACGCTCACCAGGATACCCGGCGCGACGGGTTCGGGCGTGTCGCACCGGTAGTCGAACAGGGTCGGCAGCGGATGATCCAGCGCAACGCGGACGAACACGTCACTCACGCGCGAGTGGAGATCAGAAGAATGGGCGCGACACGACGCCGCATCTTGGTGCCCGTTACGCAGACGGTGAACCCGTCGAAGTTAAAGTAAAACTTCAATTTCGGCGCTAAGTTTTGGATTCCGCTGAACAATTGCAATCGGTCCGCGTGCCTGTGGATAACTTTGTTGAGAACTTTGCCCGGACAGCCCGGGAACCGCGCCGCAGCGGCCTTCTGTGGGATTCCGCACATTCTGTACTGATGCCGTGAAACCCTTGCCAGACAAGGCTTAGATCAAATGCGCCTGCAATGTGCAAGGGCCAGGACGCGACTAAAGCTTCTACCGCGCCGCAGCGTGATGAATGTGCATAAGTCAAGTCTTGACTTTCTCAGGACCGCCATCTGACGGCCCGCTAGCTGCAAATTTTCCCTTAGGCCGAGAGCCCAGTTCGCTGCGTTGCAACAAAAATTGGTAACGATTACGGCTTCATACCGGTGCATGAGCGCCACTGCGAATCGCCCGGCTGTGACGATGCACCTCGTCCACGAGTTCGGCGACGTTCTCCGGCGGCGTGAACTGCGAAATGCCGTGGCCGAGATTGAACACATGGCCCGGGTGATTCCCGAAGCTGTCGAGCACCGCGCGCGCTTCCATGCGGATCGCAGCCGGCGGCGCGAACAGCACCGAGGGATCGATGTTGCCTTGTAGCGCCACCTTCCCGCCCACGCGCTCGCGCGCCTTGCTCAGGTTCACCGTCCAGTCGAGGCCGACCGCATCCACGCCGATCTCGGCGATCTCGTCGAGCCACAGGCCGCCGCCCTTCGTGAAGGTGATCACCGGCACTTTTTCGCCGTCGTGATCGCGCTTCAGCTGGCTCACCACCTGCTGGATGTAGTGCAGCGAAAAGCGTTGATAGACGCCGTCCGCCAGCGCCCCGCCCCACGTGTCGAAAATCATCACGGCTTGCGCGCCTGCTTCGATTTGCGCGTTCAGGTAAGCCGCGACCGAGCGCGCGTTGACGTCGAGAATGCGATGCATCAGATCCGGCCGCGCATAGAGCATCGACTTGACCGTGCGGAAATCCGCCGAACCGCCGCCTTCGACCATATAGCACGCGAGCGTCCACGGGCTGCCCGAAAAACCGATCAGCGGCACGCGTTGACGGCCTTGGGCGTCGGTGAGCGCGGTGCGAATTTCGCGCACGGCGTCGGTCACGTAGCGCAGCGTCGCGTCGATGTCCGGCACCGCGAGACGCGCGACGTCATCTTCCGTGCGTACCGGGCGAACAAACTTGGGACCCTCGCCGGTCACGAACTCGAGGCCGAGCCCCATGGCGTCGGGCACGGTCAGGATGTCGGAGAACAGGATCGCGGCGTCGAGCGGGTAACGCTCGAGCGGCTGCAAGGTGACTTCCGTCGCGAACGCCGGGCTCTTTGCCAGACCGAGGAAACTGCCCGCTCGACCACGCGTGGCGTTGTATTCCGGCAGGTAGCGGCCAGCTTGCCGCATCAGCCAGATCGGCGTGTAGTCGGTCGGCTGGCGCAGCAGCGCGCGCAGGAAAGTGTCGTTCAGGAGTTTATGGGCCACGTTGCGTACGACTGAGGGCAAAGGGGCATTTTACCGGACCCGGCTCACCGCATCGTGCTTGATCCGGCCAATAACTGTTGTGCGCGTCGCTCGCGGCCGGTTTTCCGCAGGTTGGCCGTGGCGTCGCGACCTGGCTGAACGGCCAATGTTCAAGCGCGAATTGCCGGGCTATTATCCAACGGACTTACCAAACAATTACATACAACCAAGGAGACTCGATGAACAAGGCAGCATTCGCACTGCTCGGCGCGCTGGCCAGCGTTTTGATGCACGCCGGCGTGGCCGGGGCACAGACCAGCGCCACCGCCGGCGCGCCCTCGCGGCTCGACGACATCCTCGCGCGCGGCACGCTGCGCGCCTGCACGACTGGCGACTACAAACCGTACACGTTCTATAAGACAGACGGCCAGTTCGAAGGCATCGATATCGACATGACGGAGTCGCTCGCTAAATCGCTCGGCGTCAAGACGGAGTACGTTAAAACGTCATGGTCGAACCTGATGAACGACTTTGTGGCCAAATGCGACGTCGGCGTGGGCGGCGTGTCGCCGACCCTCGAACGGCAAAAGCGCGCGTTTTTCACAGAGGCCTACATGGTCGACGGTAAGACGCCGATCGTTCGGTGTGACGACGGCAACAAATATCAGACCGTGGCGCAAATCGACCAGCCGGCGACGCGCGTGATCGTCAATCCGGGCGGCACCAACGAGCGCTTCGCGAAACAGTACTTTCCGCATGCAAACCTGACCGTCTATCCGGATAACGTGACGATCTTCAAGCAGATCCTCGCCGGCAAGGCGGACGTGATGGTGACGGATGCGTCGGAGACCCTGTTGCAGCAGAAGCTGAATCCGGGACTTTGCTCGGTGCATCCGGACAAGCCGTTCCAGTATGGAGAAAAGGCCTGGTTGCTGCCGCGTGGCGATGTGGCGTTCCAGCAGTACGTCGATCAGTGGTTGCACCTTGCGCGCGCCACAGGCGAATACCAAGCTATTTCAGATAAATGGCTGAAGTAGCGTAATGCGTTTTTCGGCCGCCTTCTTTTCGGTTTCCACTGTAAGGCGGTGTCGGTCGAGAAACGCCAAAAGGACCTGCCTCACGCGCCAATCATGTAACGGTGCAGGGTGCTGTTAAGTAAAAACCGAACAATACCGTCAAATCCATTAACCAGCGAACCGGCCCTTGTGCCCCGATTGCGTATAGGAGGGATGTTGCAACGCAGCCAGGCGACATTATTTGGATTCCGGAAATCGGTCCGGGTGGGCAAGCACCTGTAACACGGGCGATTCCTGTTCCAAAAGATGAACGTGCAACCATTTCATGCGGAATCGACTTAACGGATTACGCCGCATTATGCATCGCGAATAGCATCAATCATGCGTATGAAATTGCGAGCGAGTCATCGGTAAAAATTGCGTTTTAAACGTTTCCTTTTGGCAATTTATCCTGCAGCGCCTTATCTGGCGGGCGTTACAACCTGAAACACTTTGTTACCGCGCTCGTAGGTTAATTCGCCCACAATGCCCTCAACGGTTTCAACACGGATGTGGCTGGGTGCGTGGTGTGAGCGGATACGATGCACTTGCCGGTCGGCGTATGCCGAAGCCCTGTGAAGGGGCATCCCTGCTGGGGCCGTGTCGACGCAGGGTCGTCGTCTCAGTCGGTTCCTTCTTTGGTCTCCTCGCGCTAACCCCGTAGCGTGTGGTTTTTAGCGGGCTCCAGGCCCGCTTTTTTTTCGTCTGGCCAAACGTTTGCGCAGCGCGGTAAGGCGCTGTTTTGGGCATATTCGCGGTACTTGAGCGACCTTGCGCAGCAAACGGTTCGCCCTTCCGGTTTTATCTTTTGTACCTCATTGGCTGATCCGCTTCGTGCAATGATGTGCCGCGCGCGGACCAGCGGTTGAGCGTTACGCCGTCTTGTCTTCCCGCAGCTTCAATTCACTGATCATCTGCTCGCGCATGATGAACTTCTGCACCTTGCCGGTTACCGTCATCGGCAGTTCGTCGACGAAGCGGATGTACTTCGGCACCTTGTAGTGCGCAATCTGCCCCTGGCAAAACTGCTGGATCTCTTCAGCCGTCGCTTGCTCGCCCGAGCGCAATACGACCCACGCACAGACCTCCTCGCCGTACTTCGCGTCGGGCACGCCGAACACCTGCACGCTCTGGATCTTCGGGTGGCGGAACAAAAACTCTTCGATCTCGCGCGGATAGATGTTTTCGCCGCCGCGAATCAGCATGTCCTTCAGTCGGCCGACGATGTTGCAGTAGCCTTCGGCATCGAGCGTCGCCAGATCGCCGGTATGCATCCAGCCGTCGACAATGCTTTCGCGTGTCTTCGCCTCGTCACCCCAATAGCCCTGCATCACCGAATAGCCGCGCGTGCACAGTTCGCCGGTTTCGCCCACCGGCACGATCTCGCCGAGCGGGTCGACGATTTTCACTTCGAGATGCGGCTGGATGCGGCCGACCGTCGTCGTGCGCTTGTCGAGCGGATCGGTCGTCGAGCTCTGGAAAGAGACCGGGCTGGTTTCCGTCATGCCGTAGGCGATGGTGATTTCGCCCAGATGCATTCGAGAGACGACCTTCTTCATGGTCTCGATCGGGCAAGGCGAGCCCGCCATGATGCCGGTGCGCAAGCGCGAGAAGTCGTAGGTGGCGAAGTTCGGATGGTCGAGTTCGGCGATGAACATGGTCGGCACGCCGTGCAACGCGGTGCACTGCTCTTCCGCGACTGCGGCCAGAGTTGCAGCCGGCTCGAAGCCCTCGCCCGGAAATACCATATTCGCGCCGACCGACACGCACGCCAGCACCGCCAGCACCATGCCGAAACAGTGATACAGCGGGACGGGGATGCACAAGCCGTCCTGTTCGGTCAGCCGCATCGCCATCGCGATGTAGCGCGCGTTGTTCACCACGTTGCTGTGGGTCAGCGTCGCGCCCTTCGGATTGCCTGTGGTGCCGCTGGTGAACTGGATATTGATCGGCTCATGGCACGAGAGCGTGGCGCCAATGGCGTCGAGCTTCGCCACGTCGAGCGACACGCGCCCCTGCTCGATCACGTCGGAAAAGCTCAACATACCCGGCGTTTCCGTGTCGCACATGCGAATCACGTAGCGCAATTCCGGCAATCTTGCCGCATGTAGTTCACCAGGTGCTTGCGTGGCCAGCTCGGGCGCGAGTTCCTGCAGCATCTCCAGGTACATCGACGTCTTGAAACGCTCGGCAGCGATGATCGCCTTGCAGCCGACCTTGTTCAGCGCGTACTCGAGCTCCGCAAGCCGATACGCCGGATTGATGTTGACCAGCACGGCGCCGATGCGCGCGGTCGCAAACTGAGTCAGCAACCATTCCACGCGATTGGGCGACCAGATGCCGACGCGGTCCCCCTTCTCGACACCGAGCGTGAGCAGCCCGGCCGCCAAAATGTCGACTTCCTCGGCGAACTCCTTCCATGTCCAGCGAATGCGCTGCTCGCGAAACACCACCGCCGGACGGTCCGGAAAGCGTGCGGCCGTATCGCGCAGAAACTGGCCGACTGTTGCTTCGCTCAGCGGGATATCGGTCGACCCACGGACATACGACAGTCCGTCTTTGGGTTCGATGAGTGCACCTTCGCCTGACACGTGCATTGCCATGGTGTTGTCTCCGTGAGCTGAGCAGAAGCTCGCCTATTGAAATGAATTTGAAATCGATTGTGCCACCGGCGCGTGTCTGTCCGGCATCAAGTCTTACCCGCAGCGCATTTCCAGACTGCCAAGGCGTGGCGCCAATCGATTCGAAAACTTCGATTTTGCTGACCTTTCCGTAAACGTCAAGTTGTGGTCAAAAAAAAGCAGCCGCGAAGGCTGCTTTCTCTCTGATACGTATTGCCTAGTTCTGACCGCGCAGCTTGCGCAGACGCTGAATCGCAGCGAGCTGAGCCGTCGCGTACGCCAGTTCCGCTTGCGCGGTTGCGTATTCGAGGTTCGAACCCGTGTTCTGCAGCGCTTCTTCCGCACGCTTGCGTGCATCTTCAGCCTTGGCTTCGTCGAGGTCCTTGCCGCGGATAGCCGTGTCGGCGAGAACCGTCACAGCGCCCGGCTGGATTTCGAGGATGCCACCGGCGACGAAGACAAACTCTTCTTCACCGTTTTCAGCTTCGATGCGCACCGCACCCGGACGAATCCGCGTGATGAGCGGCGTGTGGCCCGGCAAAATGCCGAGTTCACCTGCTTCGCCCGGCAGCGCGACGAACTTCGCCTGGCCCGAGAAGATTTGCTCTTCCGCGCTGACGACGTCTACTTTAATGGTTGCCATATCGACTCCTGGTGAGCGTAATTCGAGGGCACCGACATGGGCCGGCGCCCGCTTCTATACACCCGACCTTTACTGGATCTTCTTGGCCTTTTCGAAGGCTTCGTCGATCGTGCCGACCATGTAGAACGCTTGCTCCGGCAGGTGGTCGCACTCGCCGTCGACGATCATCTTGAAGCCACGGATCGTTTCCTTAAGCGGCACGTACTTGCCCGGCGAGCCCGTGAACACTTCAGCGACGTGGAACGGCTGCGACAGGAAACGTTGGATCTTACGAGCGCGCGCCACGGCGAGCTTGTCTTCCGGCGCCAGTTCGTCCATGCCCAGAATCGCGATAATGTCGCGCAGTTCCTTGTAGCGCTGCAGCGTTTGCTGCACACCGCGCGTGATCGAGTAGTGCTCTTCACCGATCACGTGCGGGTCGATCTGACGCGAGGTCGAATCGAGCGGGTCGACTGCCGGGTAGATCCCCAGCGAAGCGATGTCACGCGACAACACGACCGTTGCGTCCAAGTGGCCGAAAGTCGTAGCCGGCGACGGGTCGGTCAAGTCATCCGCAGGGACGTACACGGCCTGAACCGACGTGATCGAGCCGGTCTTGGTCGACGTAATACGCTCTTGCAGCTTACCCATTTCTTCAGCCAGCGTCGGCTGATAGCCCACTGCCGACGGCATACGGCCGAGCAGTGCCGACACTTCCGTGCCTGCCAGCGTGAAACGGTAGATGTTGTCGACGAAGAACAGCACGTCGAGACCTTCGTCACGGAAGTGCTCAGCCATCGTCAGACCGGTCAGCGCGACGCGCAGACGGTTGCCCGGCGGCTCGTTCATCTGGCCGTACACCAGCGCGACCTTGTCCAGAACGTTCGAGTCCTTCATTTCGTGATAGAAGTCGTTCCCTTCACGGGTACGCTCGCCAACACCGGCGAACACGGAGTAACCACCGTGTTCCTTAGCGATGTTGTTGATCAGTTCCATCATGTTCACGGTCTTGCCCACGCCGGCGCCACCGAACAGGCCAACCTTACCGCCCTTGGCGAACGGGCAGATCAGATCGATAACCTTGATGCCGGTTTCGAGCAGTTCCGTCGACGGCGACAGCTCCTCAAACGCCGGAGCCTTCTGGTGAATACCGCGAACCACGTCCGAGTTGATCGGGCCAGCTTCGTCGATCGGGCGACCCAGCACGTCCATGATCCGGCCGAGGGTCGGCTTGCCGACCGGCACGCTGATCGGGTTGCCGGTGTTCTTCACCGTCGTACCGCGGCGCAGACCGTCCGATGCACCCAGACAGATGGTACGGACGACGCCGTCACCCAGCTGCTGCTGGACTTCGAGGGTCAGTTCCGAACCTTCGAGAATGAGCGCGTCGTAAATCTTCGGCATGTGGTCACGCGGGAATTCCACGTCGATCACCGCGCCGATGCACTGTACGATCTTGCCTTCTACCAAAGCAGTAGTACTCATCGCTTTTCCTTTAGATACTCAATTCTTCACTTGCGCAAAGGCGCAGTTTCGGTGGGTGCGCCACGAAGGCGCACACGAAGCGGCGTGCCTGACCGTCAAGGTCAGACTGCCGCCGCGCCACCGACGATTTCCGACAGTTCTTTCGTGATCGCGGCCTGACGGCTCTTGTTGTACACGAGCTGCAGTTCGCTGATGACCGTCTTCGCGTTGTCCGAAGCGGCCTTCATCGCGACCATCCGTGCCGACTGCTCCGATGCCATGTTTTCCGCGACGGCCTGATAGACCAGCGCTTCGACATAACGCACCAGCAGTTCGTCCACTACTGCCTGCGCATCCGGCTCGTAGATGTAGTCCCACTGCGTGCTCGGCGTCGTGCCGTCTTCTTCCTTGCGCTCGAACTGATCTGCCGACAGCGGCAGCAGTTGCTCGATCACCGGCTCCTGCTTCATCGTATTGACGAAGCGCGTGTACGCCAGGTACACCGCCGAAACCTTGCCTTCCGAGTACAGGTCGAGCTGCACCTTCACCGCGCCAATCAGCTTTTCCAGATGCGGGGTGTCGCCCAACTGCACGACGTTCGACACCACATGGGCGCGCAGACGATTCAGGAAACCCAGCCCCCTGGTGCCGATCGCAGTTGCTTCGATCGTCTTGCCCTGGTCTTCCAAGTCCTTGAACTTCTGCAGCGACGCACGCAGCACGTTGGTGTTCATGCCGCCGCACAGACCTTTGTCGGTCGTGACGAGGATGATGCCGGCCGCCTTCGCGCCTTCGTTCGACACCATGAACGGGTGACGATACTCCGGGTTCGCACGGCTCATGTGCGCAGCGATATCGCGGACCTTGTCGGCATACGGGCGAGCAGCGCGCATGCGCTCCTGGGCGCGGCGCATCTTCGATGCGGCCACCATCTCCATCGCTTTCGTGATCTTGCGCGTGTTTTGCACGCTCTTGATCTTGCCGCGAATTTCCTTCATTCCAGCCATTGCTTGCTCCTTGTCGGCCCGAGTTAGCGCTTTAGCGGTTACTCGGGTCCCATGCAAAGCGATCGAAGTAGCGCGGGTTCAGTTTCCTGCGACCCGCGCCGCTTCAAGGTCCGTTCATGCCTTGCGGATCACTCGCGGATCAATAAGCGCCGGACTTCTTGAAGTCTTTGAGAGCCGCATGCAGCAGGGCTTCGTCGTCCTTCGAGAGTTCCTTGGTATCTTCGATGCGCTTGACCAAGTCAGCGTGGCTCGACTTCAGGTGTTCGCGCAAACCCTTTTCGAACGGCAGCACTTGCGAAATTTCCAGATCGTCGAGGTAGCCGTTGTTCGCAGCGAACAGCGCAACCGCCAGTTCCCACACTTGCAGCGGCTGATATTGCGGCTGCTTCAGCAATTCCGTCACGCGGCGGCCGCGCTCCAGCTGCTTGCGGGTGGCTTCGTCGAGGTCCGAGGCGAACTGCGCAAACGCAGCCAATTCACGGTACTGCGCGAGGTCGGTACGGATACCGCCCGACAGCTTCTTCACGACCTTCGTCTGAGCCGCACCACCGACGCGCGACACCGACACGCCGGCGTTAATTGCCGGGCGGATACCTGCGTTGAAGAGGTCGGTTTCCAGGAAGATCTGGCCGTCGGTAATCGAGATCACGTTCGTCGGAACGAATGCGGTCACGTCGCCTGCTTGCGTTTCAATGACCGGCAGTGCTGTCAGCGAACCGCTCTTGCCCTTCACTTCGCCGTTCGTGAACTTCTCGACGTACGCTTCCGAGACGCGAGCGGCACGTTCCAGCAAACGCGAGTGCAGATAGAACACGTCACCCGGGTAAGCTTCGCGGCCCGGCGGGCGGCGCAGCAGCAACGAGATCTGGCGGTATGCCCAAGCTTGCTTGGTCAAATCGTCATACACAATCAGTGCGTCTTGACCGCGGTCGCGGAAGTATTCGCCCATCGTGCAGCCGGCGTACGGAGCGAGGTATTGCATCGCAGCCGATTCCGAAGCCGAAGCGGCCACGACGATCGTGTACTCCAGCGCGCCGGTTTCTTCCAGCTTGCGCACCACGTTCATGATCGACGAAGCCTTCTGGCCGATCGCGACGTAGATACAGAAGAGGTTCTTGCCCTTCTGGTTGATGATCGCGTCGACTGCGACAGCGGTCTTGCCGCACTGGCGGTCGCCAATGATCAGCTCACGCTGGCCACGGCCAATTGGCACCATCGCGTCGATCGACTTCAGACCGGTTTGGACCGGTTCCGAAACCGACTTACGCCAGATCACGCCCGGAGCAATCTTTTCGATTGCGTCGGCTTTCTTCGCATTGATCGGGCCCTTGCCGTCAATCGGGTTGCCCAGTGTGTCGACCACACGGCCGAGCAGTTCCGGGCCCACCGGCACTTCCAGAATGCGGCCGGTCGTCTTGACCACGTCGCCTTCCGAAATGTGTTCGTACTCACCCAGAATCACGGCGCCGACCGAGTCGCGCTCGAGGTTCAGTGCGAGACCGAAGGTGTTGCCCGGGAATTCGAGCATTTCGCCCTGCATCACTTCCGACAGGCCGTGAATACGCACGATACCGTCGGTCACGGAGATCACGGTGCCCTGGTTGCGAACGTCTGCGCTCGCTTCAAGGCCCTGGATCCGGCTCTTGATCAGCTCGCTGATCTCAGAGGGATTGAGTTGCATTATTCGCTCCTGATAGTCAATTCTGTTGCGTGCCAGCCGCTTCAGCGCTTTGGGCGCTTCAGGCCGTCAGAGCCGTCTGCATGCTGGCAAGCCGCGCGCGGACCGAGGTATCGAGCACTTCGTCGCCAACTGTCACGCGCACGCCGCCGATCAACGACGAGTCGATCTCGACCGTCGGCTTCAGCTTGCGTTTGAACTTGCGTTCGAGACTTGCGACGAGGTCGTTCAACTGCGCGCCTTCGAGCGGGAATGCGCTGACGATCAGCACATCTGCCGCCCCTTCGCGGGCGTTCTTCAACTCTTCGAACTGCACAGCGATTTCCGGCAGCAATTGCAGACGATGGTTGTCCACCAGCATTTGCACCAGATTCTTCGCTTGCGCATTGTCCTTGAGCGGCGACTTGACCGCGGCCAGCAGCAGTTCGCTGACCTGGGCGCGGCTTACTTTCGGGCTCGAGGCGATCGACAGCACTTCGGGCAGACGCGCAACCTGTGCCAGCTCCTGCACGAGCGTGGACCAGGCGGCGATGTCACCAGCTTCGGCCACGCCAAACAGCGCTTCTGCGTACGGACGGGCGATGGTTGCAAGTTCGGCCATGATCAGAGCTCGGCTTTCAGTTGAGTCAGCAGGTCAGCGTGAGCTGCCTGGTCGACTTCGCGCTTCAGGATCTGTTCAGCGCCCTTCACAGCAAGTGCAGCGACTTCGCCGCGCAGCGTTTCGCGCGCTTTCACGACTTGCTGTTCCGCGTCGGCCTTCGCTTGCGCGATGATGCGAGCGGCTTCAGCCTGTGCTTGAGCCTTGATTTCGTCAGCGACTGCCACAGCGCGCTTTTCTGCGTCAGCAATACGTTGCTGACCGTCGTTGCGTGCCTGAGCGAGTTCCTGGTCGACGCGCTTGTGAGCGGCTTCGAGTTCTGCCTTGCCCTTTTCAGCAGCCGACAAACCGTCAGCGATCTTCTTCGAGCGCTCGTCGAGGGCGTTGATCAGCGGCGGCCACACGAACTTCATCGTGAACCACGCGAGGATCAGGAACACGACCATTTGCGCAAACAGGGTTGCGTTGAGATTCACGGTGTTTCCTTAAACGTTGCTAGTTCGGAAAGTGAAACGGCAAGGCGCTCATCGATTCTGTATTCGATCAGCGCCCAAGTGCCCGTTCCGCCCTGCGCCTTTACCAGTTATAGCTCAGGCGCAAACTTCCGAGGAACCTCAGCCTGCCAGCTTCGACAGCAGCGGGTTCGCGAACGCAAACAGCATTGCCACACCAACGCCAATCAGGAACGCCGCATCGATCAGACCAGCCAGCAGGAACATCTTGGTTTGCAGCGGGTTCATCAGTTCAGGCTGACGTGCACATGCTTCGATGTACTTGCCGCCCATCAGGCCGATACCGATACAGGCGCCGATTGCACCCAGGCCGATGATGATGCCGATACCGATGGCGGTCAGACCCTGGATGTTGGCGATGAAAGCTTGCATGATCACTCCTTTGTGAAAAGTCTTTTAGAACTGGTTGGAACTGGGATTTAATAAAACAAAACTAAAAACAATTCGTCGTTCGACACGCCGTGATTAGTGGCTGTCGTGTGCCTGTCCGATGTACACCAGCGTCAGCATCATGAAAATGAACGCTTGCAGCAGAACGATCAGGATGTGGAAGATTGCCCAAACCGTGCCTGCGATGACATGGCCGATAAAGCCGAGCACTGACGCGTCCGCGCCGAAACCCCACATGCTGCCGAGCAGGGCAATCAGCAGGAACAACAGCTCGCCCGCGTACATGTTGCCGAACAGCCGCATGCCGAGCGAAACCGTCTTTGCGACGAACTCGATGATGTTCAATGCAAGGTTCGGGATCCACAGCAGCGGATGCGCGCCGAACGGAGCCGACAGCAGCTCATGCACGAAGCCGCCGGCGCCCTTGATCTTGAAGTTGTAGTAAATCATCAGCGCGAACACGCCGAGCGCGATGCCGAGCGTGCCGTTCAGGTCGGCGGTCGGCACGATGCGGTGATGGGGGATCACTCCCGAGAGGCCCAGCCAGCCGATCACGCGGCCCGGCAGGTCGACGGGGATAAAGTCGAGCGAGTTCATCAATGCGACCCAGACGAACACGGTCAACGCGAGCGGCGCGATGAACGTGCGGGTGCCGTGGATCATCGACTTCGACTGATCTTCGACCATCTCGACCAGCATTTCGATCGCGCACTGGAAACGACCCGGGACACCGGACGTCGCCTTGCGGGCTGCCAGATGCAGGATGGCGATCGTGGCCAGACCGCAGACGATCGACCAGAAAAGGGTGTCCAGATTCCAGACGTGAATGTCGAAAATCGACGTCTGGTGCGCGGTGGAAAAGTTCTGCAAGTGGTGCGCGATGTACTCGGACGGATCCAGAGCGCGCGTGCCTTCGCTAGCTGCCATATCGTTAATGCCACCCAAATTGTCGAAAATCGTCTTAGGCCGAGCCCGCGGCAATTCTGTGTTGCGGGAACGCGCCGGGTGCGGATCGTGTCATATCCGCACTCCTTACGCCAGCGCTGCGCGCCAGCCTGAATTTTTTGCTGCTACTTTTGTTGCTGCTACCTTAGCGCCAGGCTAAGGCGATCCAGTACGTCTTGAGCGCGATGAGGTAAGTCACGAGCAGCGGAACCCAGCGTACGTCGTGATACCAGAAGGCGATGGCTACAAACATCGCGATCGTTGTCCCCATCTTGAGCGCTTCGCCGATCATCCAGCTCATCACTGTTTCAGCGCCGCTCAGCGTTCTAAGTCGTGCCGCGAACAACGCGCCTGGCACCCAGCAGATCGCCCCCCCCAGGAACGCGGACAGCGCAGCAGCGCCCGGCGGCTTGTAAAACAGCCACCACACCAGCGTAGCACCCAGGGACAAAACCATTTGCGCTGCCACGACCTTGAAAGGCGTAACGCGCGATGGACGACTCACGTTGGGACCAAATAGCTTTTCAGCTTCAGCCCGCGTGAGCGGAACGATATTGTTATCTTGCTGCTCGACATCCCACGCTTCGTCAGGTGTCGCTTGCTGACCGGTGGACGCAACGGAAGCTTTGCGTTCATCGCGGTGTTCGTCGTGCCCATTCTTCGGCGCTTGATTCGACGTTTTGACCGCCATCGCAGTGTTCCGAAAGTCTTGTTCCAGCCCGCGAGCTTACGCTGCGCTTACGGGGTTCCCGTGCAATTAAATCCGGGCGATTGTAAGCGATAGTTGCAGGCAATTCAAGACTTTAGGCCGTTCAATAACCAGCGTGAAAAGCCTCTCCACCATGCGGGAACGACCGCTTTGCGGGGTGAAAGACGTCAAATGTAAGGCTGTCGGGGGGTGCCAAAACATGCGGTTTGAATCGCGTGAGTTTGCACGCGTCGAGAGGCCGTTTAAACGTCGTAGCAGACGTCTCGAAAATGCAACAAACGTCGATTTTTGCCTATGCAAGTGGACATGGCGGACGGCGCCGGGTAGGTGCGAAGTGGTGCGCTCTTATTCGTGAACTAACTGGTGCGTGACGATCCCCGAGACAGGCTTTCGCGAAGTATCTCGCTCGCTCGCGTCCAATGAGTGCGCTAGTGAGTTGGCGGGCAGCTTTCAGCTTTTGCGTCGGGCACGCCCTCCTCCGTGAAATTCATCCGCGCGGAGATTGCAGCATAACAACTACGCGCGCGACCGCCGTAATCCTCGCGGCCGACGAGTCCCGTCGGACGTTTCGATATATGAGCAATCCTGATTATCTGGCGCCGCTTTTATTTAGGAATCCATCGAACGTTGATATGGATCACCGATCGGTCGCAAAGTCCGATCAGTGCTCTATGCGTTTGTTTTGCAAGCCCGCCGCCCCAAAGCACTCATGGCGTACCCAACAGCTTGCGATCGGCATTCAGGCCCATCGCAAGCCTATCAGGCGCCCCTCCCATTCGACTCGCCGATCAGGCAGTGGCGTTGCCACGCAGCCGGACCAGAATGCCTTCCAGCGCGTCCAGATCACCGAAGTCCACCAGCACCTGGCCGCGCCCGCGTCGACCGAGCTTGATCTTGACCGTCGCCGCCAGCAAGTCCGACAACTCTTCTTCGAGCCGCCGCGTATCGCGGCCACCATCGGGATTTGCACGCGCCTTCACCGCTGGCGCAGTCTTTGTGGTCGCCGTCACCAGCTTTTCGGTTTCGCGGACCGACATGCGCTTGTTGACGACCTGGTTGGCCAGCGTGATCTGGGTCGCGGCGTCGACGGCCAGTAGCGCACGAGCATGCCCCATGTCCAGATCACCAGCCAGCAGCATCGTCTGTACGGGCGACGCGAGGTTGAGCAAGCGCAGCAGATTCGATACCGCACTACGCGAGCGCCCGACCGACTCCGCAGCCTGTTCGTGCGTGAAATTAAACTCGTCGAGCAAGCGCTGGATGCCTTGCGCCTCTTCCAGCGGATTCAGGTCTTCACGCTGAATGTTCTCGATCAGCGCCATCGCGGCGGCGGCCTGATCCGGCACGTTCCTCACCAGCACCGGCACTTCGTCGAGGCCCGCGAGACGCGCCGCGCGAAACCGCCGCTCGCCGGCGATGATCTCGTACTTGTCCGCCGACACAGGACGCACGAGGATCGGCTGCATCACGCCCTGCGCGCGGATGCTGGCCGCCAGTTCCTGCAATGCGCCCTCGTCCATACGCGTACGCGGCTGATACTTGCCCGCTTGCATCTTGCTGAGCGGCAGCACGTTGGGCGCACCTTCGATCGTCACCGCCTCGGTAATGTCAGCGGTGCCACCCAGCAATGCTTCCAGGCCGCGACCCAATCCCTTTTTTCTCGCTACTGCATTCATCGTGCTTCCTCGATCCGCTTAGGATGCCTGGGGCGCGTCATTCAATGCGCGCACCCGCTCAATCATTTCCGCGCCGAACTGCACATACGCCTGCGCACCGCGCGATGCCCTATCGAACACCACGCCCGGCAATCCATAGCTGGGTGCCTCGGCAAGACGCACGTTGCGCGGAATCACCACGTCGAACACTTTGTCGCCGAAATGTTCTTTCAGCTGATCTGAAACTTGCTGTTGCAACGTGATGCGCGGATCGAACATCACGCGCAGCAGACCGATCACCTTCAGGTCGCGGTTCAGGTTCGCGTGCACCTGTTTGATCGTGTTGACCAGATCGGACAAGCCTTCGAGTGCAAAGTACTCGCATTGCATCGGAATCACGACGCCGTGCGCGGCGCACAGGCCGTTAAGCGTCAGCAGCGACAAAGCCGGCGGGCAGTCGATCAACACGAACTCGTATTCGTTTTCGACCGCCGCGAGCGCGGCCTTCAATTGACGCTCACGGTTCTGCACGCTGACCAACTCGACCTCGGCCCCCGCGAGTTCGCGGTTCGCGGGCAGCACGTCGTAACCGACTGCTTCCGGCCGCACTCGCGCATCGGCCACCGCGACGCCGTCGACCAGCACTTCGTAGACGGTGTTGGCGCACGCTGCTTTATCGATGCCACTGCCCATCGTGGCGTTGCCCTGCGGGTCCAGGTCGATGAGTAGGACTCGCTGTCCCTGCGCTGCCAAGCTCGCGGCCAGATTGACTGTGGTCGTCGTCTTACCGACGCCGCCTTTCTGGTTCGCAACGCAGAAGATTTTTGCCATCGTTGGTGTGTCCCTTTTGCAGCTTGGATGAAGTAAAAATCGTGGGTGATACTGATGCGACGTTGCGGCTGGCCGGCGCCAGCCTCCAGCCCGCTAGGCGCCCGCGTCTATCAAAACCTTGATCAGGTGCCGCTCGGCGTCGAGCGAAGGCACGTTCAGCCGAATAATCTGTTCCACGTGGGCGCCCGCCGGCAAGCGTTCGATCTCGCCGTCCGGGCGCACCCCTTTCATGGCCCAGATCGCGCCCTGCTCCGCAACCAGATGACGGGCCAGTGTAACGAAATCCGCGAGCTCTGCGAATGCGCGCGAGACAATTACGTCGAACTTTGCCGGTACTTCGGCGCCCGGCCGCAAAGTCTCGACCCGGCCGGTCACTACCAAGAGGTTCGCGAGGCCGAGTTCGGCCTTGGCCTGTGCCTGAAAAGCTGTCTTTTTATGAACGATGTCGTTCACGGTGACGGTCCATTCCGGCAAAACGATCGCCAGCACGATGCCTGGCAGGCCACCGCCAGAGCCGACATCGAGTACAGAAGACGGGCGGAGCGGAGCCAGATGCGGCACGATCGAAAGCGAATCCAGAATGTGCTGAATCAGCATCTGCCTCGGATCGCGGATCGCCGTGAGGTTGTAGACGGCATTCCACTTCGACAGCAACGCGACGTAGTCGAGCAGCTTGCCCAGTTGCGCGCTGCTCAAGTCAAGGCCGAGTTCGCGAACACCGTCCTCTAGCAACGGCGCCAGCGCGTCCCTACCACCTCCCTTCTGGCTCACGGTCATTGCGTCACCGGCGTACTGTCGCTGCCGGGCTCGGTGGGTTTCGTCGGACGACGACCCAAGCCGCGCTTCAGATGGACCATGAGCAAGGAGATCGCTGCCGGCGTAATGCCCGAAATGCGCGACGCCTGGCCAATGGTTTCGGGGCGGAATTGCGTCAGCTTCTGGCGCGCTTCGAACGACAGCCCTCGGACTTCCGCGTAGTCCAGTCCCTCGGGCAGACGCGTGCTTTCGTGCGCCTCGTTTCGTTCGATTTCGCCTGCCTGGCGGTCGATATAGCCCTGATATTTGATGCCGATCTCAATCTGTTCCTTGATCTGGGCGAGCAGCACGTCGTCTTCTGCCAAGGTTTCAGGCGCGGCACATGCGCCGGCGCGCAATCCGCAAACCCCGTCGTACGACACGCCCGGGCGACGCAGCAGATCCGCCAGGCTGTACTCGTGGTCAATCGGCTTGCCGAGCAACGCCGTCGCTTCGTCAGCCGGTAATGTCTTAGGATTGACCCAGGTCGTGCGAAGACGCTCTGTTTCACGTGAAACAGCGTCGCGCTTGCGGCTGAAAGCGTTCCAACGGACGTCGTCAACCACGCCCAACTCACGGCCAATCTCGGTGAGACGCATATCCGCGTTGTCTTCACGCAGGCTCAGACGGTATTCAGCACGGCTCGTGAACATGCGATACGGCTCGGACACGCCACGCGTCACCAGATCGTCGACCAGCACACCGAGGTAGGCCTGATCGCGGCGCGGGCACCATGCTTCCTTGCCTTGCACAAACAGACCCGCATTGATCCCCGCCAGTAGACCCTGTGCGGCCGCCTCTTCATAGCCGGTCGTGCCGTTGATCTGACCCGCGAAGAACAACCCATTGATCACCTTGGTTTCCAGCGACGCCCTCAGCCCACGCGGATCGAAGTAGTCGTACTCGATTGCATAGCCGGGCCGCAGGATATGCGCGTGCTCCAAGCCGCGCATCGAGCGTACAAGCTCCAGTTGTACATCGAACGGCAAACTCGTGGAAATTCCGTTGGGGTAGAACTCGTTGGTCGTCAGCCCTTCCGGCTCGAGAAAGATCTGATGCGATTCCTTCGACGCGAATCGGTGAATCTTGTCCTCGATCGACGGGCAATAGCGCGGCCCCACTCCTTCGATCACGCCGGTGTACATCGGCGAACGGTCGAGACCGCCGCGGATGATGTCGTGCGTACGCTCGTTGGTATGCGTTACCCAGCACGGCACTTGTCGTGGATGTTGCTCGACGCGACCGAGAAACGAGAACACCGGTACTGGATCCAGATCGCCCGGCTGCTCTTCGAGTTGCGAGAAATCGATCGTGCGACCGTCGATACGAGGCGGCGTCCCGGTCTTCAGGCGACCTTGCGGCAGCTTCAATTCCTTGAGGCGAGCAGACAGCGACACCGCCGCCGGATCGCCGGCGCGGCCACCGGTGTAGTTGTTCAAACCCACGTGAATCTTGCCGTCGAGGAATGTCCCAGCCGTCAAAATCACCGCACGTGCGCGGAAACGGATGCCCACCTGCGTGACAGCGCCGACGACGCGATCGCCCTCCACCATCAGATCGTCGACTGCCTGCTGAAACAGCCACAGGTTCGGTTGGTTCTCGAGCCGATGCCGGATAGCCTGCTTGTACAGCAGACGGTCAGCCTGAGC
Organism: Paraburkholderia sp. RL17-373-BIF-A; assembly: GCF_046030175.1. Classification (NCBI taxonomy): domain Bacteria; kingdom Pseudomonadati; phylum Pseudomonadota; class Betaproteobacteria; order Burkholderiales; family Burkholderiaceae; genus Paraburkholderia; species Paraburkholderia sp. RL17-373-BIF-A. Next base: position 233,316 of record NZ_JARESO010000009.1, on the reverse strand, counting down.
GCGCGTCGCGCGAACGGCCGGGCCCTTCGACGAATTCAGGATGCGGAACTGAATGCCGCCCTCGTCCGTCGCGGCCGCCATTGCACCGCCGAGCGCGTCGACTTCCTTCACAAGATGACCCTTGCCAATACCGCCAATCGACGGATTGCAGCTCATCTGGCCGAGGGTTTCGATGTTGTGGGTCAGCAGGAGCGTCGTATTGCCCATGCGCGCCGAAGCTAAAGCAGCTTCGGTACCGGCATGACCGCCGCCGACGACGATTACGTCAAATTCTGTGGGAAAGAGCATCGCGGATCTCACGCCAGATCGTCGCGTGAGCCTTTCAAAGGAAAATGTATGAGCGAATTATAACGGGTTCGGTTTAGGCCCGAATTTCGTCCGAATGGCCAACCAATAAAAAGCGGTGTGTTTCACGTGAAACACACCGCTTTGATCAACGGGAAACAGCAACCAACCTAAGCGCTAAGCCACTTTTTTGGCCAGCCCAAGGTACGTTTCGATCACGCGCGGATTCTGCGCCAAATCCGCCGCCGGTCCTTCCAGCGCCAACTCGCCGGTCTCCAACACGTAGCCGTAGTCAGAGATTTGCAACGCGGCACGCGCGTTCTGCTCGATCAGTAATGTGGCAACGCCGGTCTGCCGCAAAGCGCTAATAATGTGGAAAATTTCTTTCACGATCAACGGCGCAAGACCGAGACTCGGCTCGTCCAGCATCAGTAGGTCCGGCTTGCCCATCAGTGCCCGGCCCACTGCCAGCATCTGCCGTTCGCCACCGGATAAGGTACCGGCAGCCTGCTTGCGTCGTTCCTTCAGCCGCGGAAACAACGTAAAGACTGGCTCGAGCTGGTCGAGGAAGTTGCGCTCCCCTGCCCGCTTGCGCCGATAGGCACCGAGGACCAGGTTGTCTTCCACCGTCATCGACGCAAACAGCTCGCGCTTTTCCGGCACCAGGCACATCCCGCGCGCGACGCGCTTTTCGACTGGCACCGCGCTGACATCTTCGCCCTGATACAGAACGGCGCCCTTCGCGTGGCCCGTGGTCGGCAATGCGCCCATGATTGCGTTCAGCAGCGTGGACTTGCCCGCGCCGTTCGGGCCGATCACCGAGACGATCTGCCCGGGCCGCACCTTGATCGCCGCGCCGTGCAGCGCCTCGACCTTGCCATAGCGGACCGACAAACCGTCCACGTCGAGAATCGGACCAGCAGCATTCATCGTGTTCTCCATCACTCCACCCCGCCGAGATACGCTTCCAGCACAGCCGGGTCTTGTTGTACCTCTTGCGGTAAACCTTCCGCGATTCGGGTTCCGAACTCCATGACCACGAGCCGATCGGTGAGATTCATCACGAAATCCATATCGTGCTCCACCAGCAACACGCTCATACCCTCTGCCTTGAGGCGGCGTAGCAGGTCGGCCAATTGCAGCTTTTCCTGATAGCGCAGACCAGCGGCCGGTTCATCCAGCAGCAGCAGCGTCGGGTCACAGCACAACGCGCGAGCGATTTCGAGAATCCGCTGCTGCCCCAACGCGAGGCTGCCGGCTTCGTCGTACATGTGCTGTTCCAGGCCGACGCGACGAATCTGACGAGCCGCCTCCGCCATCAGCCGCGCTTCTTCGGCGCTATTCAGGCGCACGACGCTTCGCCACACGCCGGCTTGCCCGCGCAGATGCGCGCCGATCGCAACGTTCTCGAGCACCGTCATCCCCGGCAGGAACTTGACGTGCTGAAAAGTGCGGCCGATTCCGCGTTTGACGATTTCACGTGAATTCAACGAATCGATGCGCTCGCCGCGGAACGTGATCTCACCGCTGGTCGCCTGCAACACGCCCGTCACCAGATTGAAGGTGGTCGACTTGCCAGCGCCATTCGGGCCGATCAGGCCGATGATCTGCCCTGCTTTCACCTCGAAGCTGACATCGTTCACCGCAACCAGACCGCCGAATTGCTTGCGCGCCTTGTTCACCGTCAGCAGGTCCTCACCGGCTGCTGGTTTGCTGCGCTGCGGCAACGGTTCAGCGTGATCCGCCAGATGAGCGCGCGGACCCTTCGGGAAAAACCGCGCGACGAACGGCCATACGCCTTGGCGGGCGTACTGCAGCAACAGCACCATCAAGATGCCGAACACGATCACTTCGAAGTTGCCGTTCTCGCCGAGCAGCTTGGGCAGCAATGTCTGCAGATAATCCTGCAGCACCGTCAGGATCGCCGCGCCGAGCACCGCGCCCCAGACGTGGGAGACGCCGCCAACCACGGCCATAAACAGAAACTCGATGCCGTGGTTCAGACCGAACGGCGTCGGGTTCACCGCGCGCTGCAGATGCGCGTAAAGGAAGCCCGACACCGACGCCAGCACTGCCGCGTACACGAAGATCACCACGCGCATCCAGCCGGTGTTCACGCCCATCGCTTCGGCCATCATGCCGCCGCCGCGCAGAGCGCGGATCGCCCGCCCCGGTCGACTATTAAGCAGATTCTGAACTGAAATCACCGCGCCGAGCACGACCAGCCAGATCAGGTAGTAGATGTGACGGCCCGACTCCAGGTTGATGCCGAACACATTCAGCACCGGAATCCCGTTGATGCCGTCGTATTTGCCGAGCATCTCAAGATTGCCGAACAGGTAGAACAGCGCGAGTCCCCACGCAATCGTCCCGAGCGGTAGAAAGTGCCCAGACAGGCGCATCGTCACAAGCCCGAGCATCAGCGCGATCAACGCCGTCACCACCACACCGGCGATCAGCGCGAGCCACGGCGAGACGCCGTACCGTGTCGTCAGATACGCGGTCGCATAGGCGCCGATCCCGACAAATGCGGCCTGCCCAAAGCTCGTCATTCCGCCGATACCGGTCAGCAGCACGAGGCCGATCGCCACGATCGAATACAGGCCGATGTAGTTGAGCAGCGTCACCCAGTACTCAGGCACGTGAATCGGTTGCGGCAACACCGGCAGCGCGAACAGCACCACGAGGAACAACCAGAAGAACTTGTTTTGCATGATCCGTTTCATCGCGTCACTCCTCTTCCTCTTCGGCGTGCGGGCTGGCAAGACTTCGCCAGAGCAACACGGGGATGATCAGCGTGAACACGATCACTTCCTTATAGGCGCTCGCCCAGAACGACGAATACGACTCCAGCAGGCCGACCAGGATCGAGCCCGCAGCCGCCAGCGGATAGCTGACGAGGCCGCCGATAATCGCCCCCACGAAGCCCTTCAAACCGATCAGGAAGCCCGAGTCGTAGTAGATGGTGGTCAAGGGCGCGACGAGGATGCCGCACAGCGCGCCGAGGCCCGCCGCCAGCGTGAATGCGAGGCGCCCTGCTTGCGTCGTGCCGATGCCGACGAGCCGTGCGCCGAGCCGGTTCACCGACGTCGCGCGCAAGGCCTTGCCCGAGATCGAGCGGTCGAAGTACAGATACAGCGCGCCGATCAGCACAACCGCGGTGCCAACCACCCACAAGCTCTGCCCGGAAATCGTCAGCGTGCCGATGTTGAAGGTCGCATCGGAAAACGCAGTGGTGCGCGAACCTTCCGCACCGAACATCACGAGACCCAGGCCGACCATGGCGAAGTGCACCGCCACCGCCACGATCAACAGCAGCAACGTGGTCGCCTCCGCGATCGGCTCATACGCGAGCCGGTAGACGAACGGTCCCATCGGAATCACGATCAGCAGCGTCAACGCGATCTGCGCGATCATCGGCAGCTGATGCATGAAAACGCCTTGCGTGAGCGCGTAGACCGCGATTGGAAACAGCAGATATTTGCCGACCAGCATGACCAGCGTGCGAGCCGCATGCCGGCGCCGTTCGGGATGCCGCACCAGCCCCGCTATCTCGACGACGAAGCAGGCCGCGCCCATCGCCATCAGCAACCAGCAGGTGGCCGGAAATTTTTGTGTCTGTAGTGCGGCGAGCGTCAACGCGCCGTACGAAACAAACTCCCCCTGCGGGATGAAGATCACCCGCGTCACGGAGAACACCAGCACCAGCGCGAGCGCGAGCAGCGCGTAGATCGCGCCGGTGGTGATGCCGTCCTGCGCGAGGATCGCCGCAATTGATAGATCCATACTTCCTCGTCCTGAAGCGTCGAAATCGAAACTGGGAAACAGTCGTGGCGGCAGAACTCGCAGCCGTCCACCGACCCGCAATGCCTGAAAAGGCGACCGCCGCGCCGGAACACGGCGCGGCGGTCGATGCCATTGTCATCGAACAGAATGGCAATGCGGCGTCACATGCCGCACGTTGCGCGAGAGGCGCGTACCGCTCTTGTCGTTAGTCGTTCTGCAGCTTCCACTTGCCGTCGACGATCTGCACGATCACGCGTGCGCGCTTGTCGAGGCCGTTGTGATCGGTCGTCGTCGTGTTCATGATGCCGTGCGAGACCGGCAGTTCCTTGATGTTCTCAAGTGCGCCGCGCAGTGCCACGCGAAACGCTTCGGTGCCCGGCTGAGCACTCTTCAGCGCGACCGGAATCGCCGCTTGCAGCATCTGGCCGGCGTCCCATGCATGACCGCCGAAGGTCGCCACCGAGCCCGCGCCATACGCCTTCTCGTACGCCGACTTATAGGCCAGCGACGACTTCTTCACCGGGTTCGAGTCAGGCAACTGATCCGCCACGAGGATCGGACCAGCAGGCAGGAATTCGCCTTCGCAATCCTTGCCGCACACGCGCAGGAAGTCGTTGTTGGCGACGCCGTGCGTCTGGTAGACCTTGCCCTTGTAGCCGCGCTCCTTGAGCGTCTTGGCCGGCAGCGCCGACGGCGTACCCGCGCCCGCGATCAGCACCGCGTCGGGATTCGCGCCCATCGTCTTCAGCACCTGGCCCGTCACCGATGCGTCGGTGCGGTTGAAGCGCTCGTTGGAAACGATCTTCAGATTGTGTGCCGCGGCCGCTGCGGTGAAGACGTTGTTCCAGCCGTCGCCGTAGGCGTCCGCGAAGCCAATGAAGCCCACCGTCTTCACGCCGTGATGCTCCATATAGTCGGCGATCGCGTCGGCCATCAGGCTGTCGTTTTGCGGCGGTTTGAAGGCCCATGCGCGCTTCGCATCCATCGGCGAAATGATCGCCGCCGATGCCGCCAGCGAGATCACCGGCGTCTTGCCTTCAGCAGCCGCGGCGAGCATCGCGAGCGAATTCGGCGTGACGGTCGAACCGATGATCGCGTCGACGTGGTCTTCGTCGATCAGCTTGCGCGTGTTCTGCACGGCTTTGCCGGTATCGGATCCGTCGTCGAGAATGATGTATTGCACGGTCTTGCCGCCGATCTCTTTCGGCAGCAGCGCAATCGTGTTCTTTTCAGGAATCCCGAGCGATGCAGCCGGCCCCGTCGTGGAAAGCGTCACGCCGATTTTCACCTGGGCGAACGCCGCGCCCGCGCCGCACATCAACGCCATGGCGATGCCGGTGCGTACCCATTGCTTTGTCTTTGTCATTGCAAGTCTCCAAACGCTTTGAAGCGCGTATCTGTAATCCGACTCACGGGCCGGGTGTCTGAATCTAGTTATAGGGTTCAGGTGTGCCAAGCATGGTTTTCCCTGCTCAGCGCGAATACCTTTGCCGCTTTGGTGCCACTCCCTGCTGCGTACCACGACTGCAAACTGCTGCGAAATCCTGTGAACAAAACACTAACATGTTAGTAGTATTGCGTTCTGCATGAACGACGGTCAATAGACCGCAACCCAAATGCGGGTTTGTCCTGAAGCCGCGGAACCACACTTTTTCACGCGATGCGGACAATAAAAAAGACGCGTCAACTGCACGCGTCTTTTGTTTAATGGAGGTCCATATCGCTTAGCCTTCGCTCAGTCGCCGGACAACTTCCACTTGCCGCCGACAATCTCCACCATCACGCGCGCCCGCTGGTCGAGACCAGCGTGGTCGTTCGCGCTCATGTTGAAGATGCCGTGCGACGCGGGCATGTCTTTGGTGCTTTCCAGCGCTGCACGCAGTGCTTCGCGGAACGCAGGCGTGCCCGGCTGACCCTTCTTCAGCGCCAGCGGAATCGCGCGTTGCAGCAGCAGGCCCGCGTCCCACGCGTGGCCGCCGAAGGTCGACACCGAGCCCGCGCCGTAAGCGGTTTCGTACGCGCGCTTATAGGCGAGCGAACTCTTCTTCACCGGATTCGAATCGGGCAGTTGCTCAGCGACGAGCAACGGACCCGCCGGCAGATACGTGCCTTCGCAATCCTTGCCGCACACGCGCAGGAAGTCGTTATTGGCGACGCCGTGCGTCTGATAATACTTGCCCTTGTAGCCGCGCTCCTTGAGCGTTTTCTGCGGCAGCGCGGCCGGTGTGCCGGCGCCCGCGATCAAAACCGCATCCGGATTCTGCGACATGATCTTCAGCACTTGGCCAGTCACCGATGCGTCGTTGCGCGCGAAACGTTCGTTCGCGACGACCTTAATCTTCGCGAGATCCGCAGCCTTGCCGAACTCTTTGAACCAGCTCTCGCCATAAGCGTCGGAGAAGCCGATGAACGCGACCGTCTTCACGCCGTGATTCGACATGTGCTGCGCGATCGCGGTGGCCATGAGAATGTCGTTCTGCGGCGTCTTGAAGACCCACGCGCGCTTCGCATCCATCGGTTCGACGATGCTCGCCGCGGCGGCCATGGAGATCATGGGCGTGGAGGTTTCGGCGGCGACGTCGATCATGGCCAGCGAATTCGGCACGACGGTCGAGCCGATCAGCGCATCCACGTGATCTTCGCTCGTGAGCTTGCGCGTGTTCTTGACGGCCTGGGTGGAATCCGTGGCGTCGTCGAGCACGATGTAATCGATCTTCTGGCCTGCCACCTCTTTAGGCAGCAGCGCGATCGTGTTTTTTTCCGGAATGCCGAGCGACGCGGCCGGGCCCGTTGCCGACACGGTCACGCCGATTTTTACGTCCGCGAATGCATGGCCGCTCCATGCCGCGCTCACTCCGGTGGCGACCAATGCCGCACTGATCCAACGCAATGCCGACTTCATTCCGCTCCTCTATCTAACCCCGTCATTCATTCGAATTTAAATCCGTGGATTTAAATCCCGACCAGGCGGTCGGTGAATAGCGAGTTTAGCGGACGAAAGCCACGTGCCGCAAGCGTTTTGCGGGGTTGAGCCGTGTGAAATAGAGACATGTTCGGTGAATAAAAAAGGGTCACCGAATTAGCGGGGGATTTGAATGGCGAATAAGCAGAAACACAAATAAAAAGCGCTGTTGGATATCAATCCAACAGCGCTTTCGTCTGGGCACTGAGTGCCTCATTGTCTCCTCGTTCTCCACCTGCAAATTTCGTGGTGCATCAGAACTGCATGAAGATTAAACGAGCACCCTGCGTACTACAACTAGCAATTACCCTAGTGGTGCACTGCGGCACTGAATTGGGGCACGTTTGCGCGAACCTTGCCGGGTATGCATTTCGACTCGATTATCGATCCAAACTCGCCGCATCAAAACGGCCGGATTATATCGGATGCCGAAGCAATTGCGTGTTTCACCGTGCATCACGCTCGCAGCGGCCTTACCCGCGCGATGATTTCGCCGACGATGCCGCGACGGAACGCCAGCACGCACGCAATGAAAATCACGCCGGTCACAATGGTCACCGATTCGCCCAGCGAGCGGAACCACTCGACGCCCGTGGTCGTCGCCAACGCTCCGCCGATATCGCCGAGCCGGTCTTCGAGCGCCACAATCAGCGCCGCGCCAAGCAACGGCCCGAACAAGGTGCCCATGCCGCCGACGAGCGTCATCAGGATCACGAGACCGGACATGGTCCAGTACGCGTCGCTCAACGTCTCGAAGCCCTGCACCAATACTTTGAGCGAACCCGCGAGACCCGCGATCCCCGCCGACAGAATGAACGCGAGCAGCTTGAAGCGATCCGTATCGTAGCCGAGCGACACCGCACGCGGCTCGTTTTCCTTGATGGCCACCAGCACCTGCCCGAACGGCGAATGCACGATCCGCACGATCAGCAGGAACGCCAGCACCATCACGGCGAGCACGACAAAGTACAACGCCACGTCGGACGACAGATCCAGCAGGCCGAACAGCTTGCCGCGCGGCACGCCTTGCAGGCCATCCTCGCCATGCGTGAACGGCGCCTGCAGAAACACGAAGTAGACCATCTGCGCGAGCGCCAGCGTGACCATCGCGAAGTAGATGCCCTGGCGGCGAATCGCGAAGATGCCCACGATCAGGCCGAGCAAGGTCGCCGCCGCGGTGCCGACGAGCACACCGAGCTCCGGCGAGAAGCCGAGCGTCTGGATCGCATAACCCGTGACATAGCCGGCCGAAGCGAGAAACATCGCGTGGCCGAACGACAGCAAGCCGGTGTAGCCGATCAGCAGATTGAACGCCGCCGCAAACAGCGCAAAACACAGCACCTTCATCACGAAGAGCGGATAGATGCCGAGCACGGGCACCGCGAGAAGCACGATCAGCAGCAGACCGTAGAGCAATTTTCTCTGCATCATTTTTCCTTGCCGAAGAGACCCGCCGGGCGCACAAGCAACACCAGCGCCATGATCACGAAGACGACGGTCGCCGACGCTTCCGGGTAGTACACGCGCGTCAGCCCTTCGATCACGCCGAGCAGCAAGCCGGTAAGAATCGAGCCCATGATCGAACCCATGCCGCCGATCACGACCACCGCGAACACGGTGATGATCATCGGCTGCCCCATCAGCGGCGAGACCTGAATCACCGGTGCGGCGAGCACGCCGGCAAACGCCGCGAGCGCGACGCCGAAGCCGTAGGTGAGCGTGATCATCAGCGGCACGTTGATGCCGAACGCTTCGACCAGTTTCGGGTTTTCAGTGCCGGCCCGCAGATAGGCGCCAAGGCGCGTCTTCTCGATCACGAACCATGTCGCGAAGCACACCGCCAGCGAGGCCACCACGACCCACGCGCGATAGTTCGGCAGGAACATGAAGCCGAGATTGGTTGCGCCGGAAAGCGCCGACGGCACGTCGTACGGCTGCCCGGAGGAACCGTAGATGGAGCGGAACACGCCCTCCACCACCAGCGTGAGCCCGAAGGTCAGCAAGAGCCCATATAGATGGTCGAGCTTGTAGAGCCAGCGCAGCATCGAGCGCTCGATCGCGATGCCGAACAGTCCGACGATCAGCGGTGCCAGCACCAGCATGACCCAGTAAGGCAGGCCGAAATACGAAAAGCCCATCCACGCGAGCATCGCGCCCAGCATGAACAACGCGCCGTGCGCGAAATTGATCACGTTGAGCAAGCCGAAGATCACCGCCAGCCCGAGGCTCAGAATCGCGTAGAACGAGCCGTTCACGAGCCCCAGCAGCAGCTGGCTCAGCATCGCCGGTAGCGGAACGCCAAAGATTTCCATTGAAGCCTTAACCCATCGCCAAGGTGAGATCGGTCACGCACGATCCGGCCGGCGCGCAATCAGCGGCAAAGACGCCGATCGCGCGCGGCATGTGAAACGGTTCACCGTCAGCCTGTGTACCATCGTGACGTTACGCATCGCCCGACAGGAGCAGCAGGCAGACGGCCATCTGGTTACGAACCAGCGTTTATTTCCACAACGCGCAGCGCGTTTCCGCCTTGGTTGTGAAGGCCTGCTCGCCGGGGATCGTCGCTGTGATCTTGTAGTAGTCCCACGGCTCTTTGGATTCAGCCGGCGTCTTGACCTGCATCAGGTACATGTCGTGAATCATGCTGCCGTCCTGACGGATGTAGCCCTTCGCATAGAAATCGTCGATCTTGGTCTTCTTCAGTTGCGCCATCACCTTGTCGGAGTCGGTCGAACCCACCGCCTTCACTGCATTCAGATAGGTCATGGTCGCCGAGTAGTCAGCGGCCTGCAGGCTCGACGGCATCTTCTTCATCTTTTCGAAGTAGCGCTGCGCCCACTTGCGCGTGGTGGCGTCCTTGTTCCAGTACCAGCTGTCCGTCAGCACGAGGCCTTGCGTGGTTTCCAGACCCAGGCTGTGCACATCGTCGATGAACATCAGCAGCGCGGCGAGTTTCATCGTCTTGGTAATGCCGAATTCCTTGGCCGCCTTGATCGAGTTGATCGTGTCGCCGCCCGCGTTGGCGAGGCCGAGAATCTGCGCCTTCGACGCCTGCGCCTGCAACAGGAACGACGAGAAATCCGAAGCCGACAGCGGATGGCGCACCGCGCCCAGCACCTGGCCGCCGCTTGCTTTCACCACGTCCGACGTATTCTTTTCCAGCGCCTTGCCGAACGCGTAGTCGGCGGTCAGGAAGTACCAGGTCTTGCCGCCCTGCTTCGTCACCGCCGAGCCCGTGCCCTTGGCCAGCGCCGTGGTGTCGTACGCGTAGTGGATCGTGTACGGCGTGCATTGCTCATTGGTCAGCGTGTCCGCGCCCGCGCCGATGCTGATGTAGACCTTCTTCTTTTCTCCGGCTACGGTGTTCATCGACAGACCGGTCGCCGAGTTCGTGCCGCCGATCAGCAAATCGACGCCGTCGCGGTCGAACCATTCACGTGCGCGCGACGCTGCGATGTCCGCCTTGTTCTGGTGGTCCGCATACACCACCGTGATCGGCTTGCCGTTCACCTTGCCGCCGAAATCCGCCACCGCCATACGGATCGCTTCGAGTCCACCCTGCCCGTCGATATCCGCATACAGACCGGACATATCGGTAATGAAACCGATCTTGACCGCGTCGTCAGCCGCTTGCGCGCTGCCCATCGTCAAAGCGGCGCCGGCGGCGACCGCGAAACAAAGTGTGGCAAGCCGCGCGAGTGGGTTCTTTTTCATTCCTGTCTCCTGGTTTCTTCGCTTGTGGTTATCAGAGGCAATCGGGCGTTTTTATACGCCCAGTAGATCGTGCAGGACCGGCATCTTGCTTTCGAGTTCACTCGCCCCGAAGTGCTCGACAATCGCGCCGTGCTCCATCACGTAGAAGCGATCTGCAAGCGGCGCGGCAAAACGGAAGTTCTGTTCGACCATCACAACGGTATAGCCCCGCGCCTTGAGTGTCATGATCATGCGCGCCAGCGCCTGCACGATAACAGGCGCGAGCCCTTCCGAGATCTCGTCGAGCAGGAGCAAGCTCGCGCCGGTGCGCAGAATGCGCGCCACCGCCAGCATCTGCTGTTCGCCGCCCGACAGCCGCGTACCCTGGCTCATGCGGCGCTCCTGCAGATTCGGAAACATCGAATAGATTTCTTCGAGCGACATCATGCGTGCCTTGTCGCCGACCGGCGGCGGCAACAGCAGGTTTTCCTCGCACGAGAGGCTCGAAAAGATACCCCGTTCTTCCGGGCAATAACCCACGGCGCAATGCGCGATGCGATGCGTGGGCAGGTTGATGGTTTCGCGTCCGCCGATGCGGATCGAACCGGTGCGCCGTCCGGTCAGGCCCATGATGGCGCGCAGCGTGGTGGTCCGGCCCGCACCGTTGCGACCCAGCAGCGTGACGACTTCGCCGCGGTTCACCGTCAGATCGACGCCGTGCAGAATATGGGACTCCCCGTACCACGCCTGCAAACCCTTGATGTCCAGCGCGGGAGCAGCGTTCTCCGTCCCGCTTACGTCGAGGCTTTCACGCTCGGCAATCGTATTCATGCGTGGGCTCCGGCGAGCGCCGCGTCGGCGCTGCCCATATAGGCTTGCATCACGAGCGGATTCTTCGACACTTCGGCGTAGCTGCCTTCGGCGAGCACTTCGCCACGTTGCAGCACGGTAATCGTGTCGGAGATGCCGGCGATCACATTCATGTTGTGCTCGACCATGAGGATGGTGCGTCCGCTCGATACTTTTTTGATCAACGCCGTCACGCGGTCGACGTCTTCATGGCCCATGCCTTGCGTGGGTTCGTCGAGCAGCATGAGCTCGGGTTCCATGGAAAGCGTGGTGGCAATTTCCAGCGCGCGCTTGCGGCCGTAGGAAAGTTCGACCGTCAACACATCGGCGAAATCGGTCAGTCCGACCTGGGTGAGCAGATCCATTGCGCGGTCATCGAGTTGGCGCAGCGTACGCTCGCTCTTCCAGAAATGAAATGCCGTGCCGAGCTGGCGCTGCAAACCGATGCGCACATTCTGCAATGCTGTCAGATGCGGAAACACAGCAGAAATCTGGAACGAGCGGATAATGCCGCGCCGCGCGATTTGCGCCGGGCGTTCGCTCGTGATGTCAATGCCGTTAAAAACGATCTGACCCGCGGTGGGTTCCAGAAATTTGGTGAGCAGATTGAAGCAGGTGGTCTTGCCTGCCCCATTCGGGCCGATCAGCGCATGGATCGAGCCACGGCGCACGCGCAGGTTCACACCGTTCACGGCGATGAAGCCTTTGAACTCACGAGTGAGGCCGCGCGTTTCGAGAATCGTATCGCCGAGAATCATGTTCCCTTCCATACGGAGTAAGGCGAAGCATTACGATCTTACGCGCGAACCGCTGCGCGACTTTTTATGACGGCGGCACCCCGTGCCGCTCGTTGGCGTGCTGCACCAATCCGGACGGTGATCCATGGGGCGGCACGCAGCATGGCTGCCATTGTCGCGCCAATGATGCAGCGCATTCATTGGGATTTGCACTTAGTGGATGATGCCCGCCCGAGCGGGACCCTTACGTGCGAGATGCCCGCCGCGCATGACGGACGGGCATCTCATGCGGCTCGTGCGCTAGCTGTCACACGTCGGACATGGAAGGCGTCGAGCTCGTTTGTGCCGCGAAACTGCCGGCCACGCGCGCACGGCGATCTTCGCGGATTATCTCGCTGGCGCGTTCGGCGATCATCAGCGTGGGCGAATTGGTGTTGCCCGAGGTGATGTTCGGCATGACAGACGCATCAACCACGCGCAGTCCGTCAACACCGATAACCCGTAGCCGGTTGTCGACCACGGCGCCGGGGTCGTCGGTCGTGCCCATGCGGCAGGTGCCGACCGGATGGAAGATGGTCGTACCGACCGCGCCGGCGGCCTGCTGCAACTCTTCCTCGGTCTGGTACTGAACGCCCGGCAAAATTTCCTGCGGTCGATAGCGAGCCAGCGCGGGCGCTCCAGCAATGCGGCGCGTGAGACGCAGCGCATTGGCGGCAACGTGCCGGTCGTAATCGGTGGAGAGATAGTTCGGTGCGATCAACGGCGGCGCCGAAGGGTCGGCGGATTCGATGTGAATGCTGCCGCGCGAAGTGGGCCGCAACTGACACACCGACGCCGTGAACGCATTGAACCGATGCAGCGGTTCGCCAAAGCGGTCGAGAGAAAGCGGCTGGACGTGATATTCGAGGTCGGGCCGGGTAAGCGAGCGATCCTCCCGATCGGATTTGGCAAACGCGCCAAGTTGGGACGGCGACATCGACATGGGCCCGCTTTGAAAAAACGCGTACTGCATGCCGATCAGCAGCTTGCCCCACCAATGCGCGGACGCAGTGTTGAGCGTGCGTACGCCGTCGACTTTGTAGGCCATGCGCAATTGCAAATGGTCCTGCAGATTTTCACCCACACCACGCAGATCGTTGACGACCTCGATGCCGAGATTCTGCAGACGCGCGCCATTGCCGATGCCGGACAGTTCGAGCAATTGCGGTGAGTTGACCGCACCTGAACTGAGGATCACTTCGCAGCGGGCCTTGGCCAGATAGTCCGTGTCGTTGCCGCGATATTCGACGCCTGTGCAACGGCGTCCTTCGAAGACGACGCGCTGCGTGTGCGCACCGGTGATTACGGTGAGATTCGGCCGCTTGAGTGCGGGACGCAAAAACGCCTTCGATGCATTCCAGCGAATGCCGCGCTTCTGATTGACGTCGAAGTAGCCGACACCGGTGTTGTCACCGCGATTGAAGTCGTCGGTAGCGGGAATGCCGGTCTCTTGCGCGGCGCGTGAAAACTCTTCGAGAATTTTCCATTTCAACCGCTGTTTCTCGACGCGCCACGGTCCGCCCGCGCCATGCGATTCGGTCGCGCCGGCATAGTGGTCTTCGCTGCGTTTGAAGACAGGCAACACCGAGTTCCAGGACCAGGACGGGTCGTTGGTGACACGCGCCCATTCATCGTAGTCTTCGCGCTGACCACGCATGTAGATCATGCCGTTGATGGAGGAACTGCCGCCTAAAACGCGTCCGCGCGGATACGAGAGCGAGCGGCCATTGAGGCCCGCTTCCGCCTGCGTTTTATAAAGCCAGTCCGTGCGCGGATTGCCGATGCAATAGAGATAACCGACCGGCACGTGAATCCAGTGGTAATCGTCCTTACCGCCGGCTTCGAGCAGCAATACCTGCACGTCGGGATCCTGGGTCAGGCGATTGGCCAGGACACAACCCGCCGTCCCCGCGCCCACGATGATGTAGTCGAACTCGCCTTCGAGGCGCCGGGCCGCGGGCGTCGTATCGGTATGGCTCATTGTCCAGTCTCCTAAGCTTTTTTGTCGGCGAGTCGCATGATTGCCATGCGACTGCGGCGTCGGGCTCTATTTGTGTTTTACGCCTTTCTTCTGCCCGTTTAGCACTCGTTTCTGCCACGGCCTTCGGCAAGCCACCACAAGCCTTGCCGAAAGCAAATGCCTCACACTACTTCGCTACCGGCATCGTAAACTCAGCGCCCTTGGCAATACTGTCGGGCCAGCGCTGCATGATGCTCTTGTAGCGCGTGTAGAACCGCACGCCTTCTTCACCATACGCGTGATGATCGCCGAAGAGCGACTTCTTCCAGCCACCAAACGAGTGCCATGCCATCGGCACCGGAATCGGCACGTTGATCCCTACCATGCCGATTTGAATCTGGCGCGAAAAAGCGCGTGCGACGCCGCCATCGGACGTAAACAACGACACGCCGTTAGCAAACTCGTTGGCGTTGATCAGTTCCACCGCGGAAGCAAAATCCGGCACGCGCACCACACACAGTACGGGTCCGAAAATCTCTTCGCGATAAATCTTCATATCGGTCGAAACATTGTCGAACAGAGTGCCGCCGAGAAAGAAGCCCTTCTCATGACCGCTGACCTGATGGCCTCGTCCGTCGACAACCAGCTTCGCGCCCGACGCGACACCCGAGTCGATATAGCCGACCACTTTCTCGCGATGCACCGCCGTCACCAACGGACCCATCTCGGCATCCGATTCCATGCCGTTGAGAATCTTCAAACTCTTCACGCGCGGCGTGAGCCGCTCGATCAACTCATCGGCGATATGCCCTACGGCGACGGCCACCGAAATCGCCATGCAGCGCTCGCCCGCCGAACCGTACGCCGCGCCGATCAAGGCATCGACGGCCTGGTCGAGGTCCGCGTCCGGCATCACCACCAGATGATTCTTCGCTCCGCCCAAAGCCTGCACACGCTTGCCGTGCTTCGTGCCTTCCGTGTAGATGTATTCGGCAATCGGCGTCGAACCGACAAACGACAACGCGCTGACTTCCGGATGCACGAGTAGCGCATCGACAGCAACCTTGTCGCCGTGCACGACGTTGAACACGCCGTCCGGCAAGCCGGCTTCCTTCAACAATTCCGCGAGGCGGTTCGAACAGGACGGATCGCGCTCCGACGGCTTCAGCACGAACGTGTTGCCGCACGCAATCGCGACGGGGAACATCCAGCACGGCACCATCATCGGGAAATTGAACGGCGTAATGCCGGCAACCACGCCGAGCGGCTGACGCAGATTCCAGTTGTCGATCCCGCCGCCGATCTGATCGGTGAAGTCGCTCTTCAACAGATTCGGAATGCCGCACGCGAACTCGACGATCTCGATGCCACGCATCACCTCGCCCTTGGCATCCGAAAACACCTTGCCGTGTTCACGCGTGATCAGTTCCGCGAGTTCGTCGTGGTGACGGTCGAGCAGTTCCTTGAACTTGAACAGGACACGCGCCCGCTTGATCGGCGCGGTTTCACTCCACGCGGGAAAGGCGGCACGGGCGGCGGCGACGGCAGCATCGACTTCGGCGACGCTCGCGAGCGGCACGCGCGCGCTCACGCTGCCTTGCGCGGGATTGAAGACGTCGCCGAAACGGCCGCTCGTGCCATCGAGCGTCTTGCCGTTGATGAAATGGGTCAGCGCACGGGCGCTGGTCGCGGTGCGCTGGGTTTCGTCCTGATATGTCTCGCTCATGGTGTCCTCTTTCCTGTGAAGTCTTCCGCCCCGGTGCCCGCGGCGTGATAAAGGCATGTTGAAGATGAAGCGTACGGCGCTTCGGGTCGACAAATCCAATGAGTAATGCTCAACTGCGCTATAAGGCGAGCTAATATCAGGATATGGATCTGACTCTGCTTCGGGCGTTCGTCACGGTGGCACGCGAGGGCAATCTCACGCGTGCCGCGGTGCATCTTCACCTGACCCAACCCGCCGTCAGCCTGCAAATCAAGCATTTGCAAGAGACGCTCGGCGTGACGCTGTTCACGCGGACCTCGCACGGGCTCTCGCTCACGCGCGACGGCCAGGCGCTGCTGCCCCACGCGGAACGGGCGCTCGCCGCGGCGAACGACGTGCAGCGGGCGGCGCAATCGCTGCGTCACGAAGTGCGCGGACGGCTACGGATCGGCACGATCCTCGATCCGGCGTTCCTGCGCCTGGGCGGCTTTCTCAAGCAGCTCGTGGAGACCTGGCCGCACATCGAGACGGCCTTGCGCCACGGCATGTCAGGCTGGGTATTGGACCAGGTTCGCGCGGGTGAACTGGATGTCGGCTACTACATCGGCCTGCCGTCCGAAGACGAACCGCGCGACGGCCCGGCTTTTCATGCGGTCACGTTGACTCATTTCCAGTACCGTGTGCTCGCGCCGGCCGGCTGGAAAGACCGCGTGAAGGGCGCGCGCGACTGGCGTTGTCTCGCGGCGCTGCCGTGGATCTGGACGCCGCCGGCGTCGGCGCATAACCGGTTGTTGTCGCGCTGTTTCGACGAGGCTGGCGTGAAGCCGGTCAAGGTGGCGGAAGTGGACCAGGAGCCGTCGATGCTCGACCTGGTCAAATCGGGCGTCGGTCTCACGCTCGCGCGCGACGCCACCGCCATCGCCGAAGCGCATGCGCACGCGTTGACCATCGTCGAAGGTGTCACCGTGCCGACTCAGCTCACCTTTATCACGCTCGCGCGACGCAAGGAGGAACCGGCGATTGCCGCGGCGTTGAAGCTGATCGAGCAGCAATGGACGACTTGAGGCGCAGGTGAACCGAGTTTGCGTGTAGGACACAAGGACGCCAGGGGCGAGCGATATGAGCCCCTCTCATGACACGCTCATCAAATCGTGCGGCCCTCCTGACGATCTCCTTGCGCGTGCACCGTCGCCAGCGCCGATCGTGGAACACGATCGCCTGCCCGGCATCTGAAACCACACCGTCACGCAGTTTTTGTTAGATTGAGGGTTCGCGCTCACGCGCCGGCTCCGCATCCTTTTCCGTTCCACTTGACTTTGTCCTTCCCGGCAGCTTCGCCCCGGCAACACCGGAAGCCGCCGACCACTCCATCCTTCGACAGGAGCCTGACATGGCACGCAACATTGAAATCAAAGCCCGCGCCCAGCATTTCGAGCAACTCCGCGAACGCGCGGCGCAGCTCGCGCCGGACGCGCCGCTGATCTTCCGCCAGCAGGACTTTTTCTACGACGTGCCGCGCGGCCGCCTGAAGCTGCGCCAGTTCGACGACGGCACGCCGGCCGAGCTGATCTTCTATCAGCGCGACGACCGTGACGGTCCGAAGGCGTCGTATTACACGCGTAGCCCGGTGACCAACCCGGAAGCCATGCACGCGCTGCTCGCCACCGCGCTGACGACGCGCGGCATCGTTACCAAGGAACGGCATGTGTATCTGACCGGGCGGACGCGGATCCATCTGGACCGGGTCGACGGTCTGGGCGACTTCGTGGAACTCGAAGTGCTGCTCGCTCAGGACGACGACGAAGAAGGCGGCCACGCCGAAGCGCATGCGATGTTCGCCACGCTCGGCGTGCCGGAATCGGATCTGGTGGCGGTGGCTTATGTCGATCTGCTGAGCCCGGACAGCGAGCCGAAGCAAGCGGCATAAGACTGAGGCAATACGGGGCGCAGTGCGAAGTCAGCTCGCCAGGCGCCGCACCCATACTGCCGCCGCATCAAGCGGCGGCTGTCCCCGGCGACAGATGGCCCAGCGGCAACGGACCATTGCGTTTGAAGGTGGTGAGCACGATATTAGAGCGCACGCTATCGACGCCCGGCACGCGCATCAGCTTCTTCATCACGAACGTCGACAGATAGTTGAGATCAGGCGCGACGATGCGCAACAGATAGTCGGCGTCGCCCACCACGGCATGACACTCCAGCACTTCAGGCAGCACGTCGATTTGCTGCTGGAATTGCTCGATGATCGAATCGCCGTGGTGCTTCAACTTCAAACTGGTGAACGCGGTGACGCCGAGCCCGAGCTTCTCCGGCCGCAGCACGACGCGATAGCCGTCCACCACGCCCACCTGCTCCAGACGCTGCAAACGCCGTCCGATCTGCGACGGTGACAGCGGCACTTGCTCGGCCAGTTGCTGATGCGTCGCCCGGCCGAAGCGCTGAAGCACGTCCAGCAGCGCTAGATCGAAGTGATCCAAGTCGAACATGTCGAATACCCGCATTAAATGATCAGTTGATGCACGATTATTGCATATTTGCTCTGCAAACCGCCATCATTGCGCCCTTTCCGCACCCACACCGCTCTACACTTGCATAACCGATTTATACCAGCCGTCACCGTAGAGCGCAGCATCATGTCCACCGCCAATACCGCCAAACTGAAAGAGCAATTCGACGCCGGCCTCGAAACCCGCGCCGATTTCACCATCGATCAACCGACCGAACGCTACGGCGCGGTCGATCACGCGGTATGGCAACAGCTTTACGCGCGCCAGACGGCGCTGCTCAAAGGGCGTGTGTGCGACGAGTTTCTGGCGGGCGTCGAAACCATCGGCATGCCGGCCGACCGCGTGCCTTCGTTCGAGGAGATCAACGCGAAGCTCACGCCCGCCACCGGCTGGCAGATTGTCGCCGTGCCAGGCCTCGTGCCGGACCAGGTATTCTTCGAGCATCTAGCGAATCGCCGCTTTCCCGTGACGTGGTGGATGCGCCGCCCGGATCAGCTCGATTATCTGCAGGAACCGGACTGTTTTCACGATCTGTTCGGTCACGTGCCGCTGCTGATCAACCCGGTATTCGCGGACTACATGCATGCATATGGCCGCGCCGCGCTCGCCTCCCATGACGCCGGCGCCCTGCCGCTGCTCGCGCGCCTCTATTGGTACACAGTGGAGTTCGGACTGATCCGCGACGCGGCGAGTCCGAACGGCGTGAAGATCTATGGCGCGGGCATCGTGTCGAGCAAGGGCGAAACACTCTACAGCCGGCAAAGCGCGGCACCGAACCGCCTCGGCTTCGACCTCGAACGCGTGATGCGCACGCGCTACCGCATCGACACGTTCCAGAAGACCTACTTCGTGATCGACGACTTCGCGCAGCTCTTCAACGTCGCGCAAACCGATTTCGCGCCGCTGCTGGCCAGGCTCGCAGCCGAACCGGCGTTCGCGGCCGGCGACGTCCTCGAGCACGATCGCGTGATCACGCGCGGCTCGCAGGAAGGCTGGCTGGCCGACGGCGATATCTGAAAAGCAAGGCTGACGGGGCCGCCTGCGGGCGGACGGCATCCGTGAAAAAATAGCGGATGCGCACGTCCACCGGCGTGCCTGTTCAGATCAAATGAGGTGGCACCATGATTCACAAACTGACATCCGAAGAACGCGCCACGCAGATCGCCAGCTTGCATGGCTGGCAAGCCACAGCGGGCCGCGATGCGATTCAGCGCCAGTTTAAATTCGCCGACTTCAACGAAGCATTCGGCTTCATGACGCGCGTGGCGATCAAGGCGCAGGAAATGGATCACCACCCGGAATGGTTCAACGTGTACAACAAGGTAGAGATCACGCTGTCCACGCATGAAGCCGGCGGCTTGACAGAGCGCGACATCAAATTGGCTAAGTTTATCGATAGTATTACCGCGTAATACAAACGTACTAGTACGATCAGCGGGTTTAAACGCCGTAATTTGAGTATTTCTGCGGAAATGAAAGGGCTTTGCAGGTAATCCCTTGTCCAAACCTTCAGTTCTACAGGCTATTCTTAAGGTGCACGTAAGAATCCCACGCAAGCCTCGCAACCGTGTCCAAACGATCCGGTGATAGCGTGTGCTGACGCTGTACAATCATCAGCGCATACGGCTTGGAGAGCGCGCTTGCCTCCTTGCACAGAACGAGTTCGTCGCCGCTCGAAGGTGAGCGGGCGCGCCAGAAGTTGATTGCGGCTTCCAGTTCGTGAATGCTTATCTCGGACATGACTTCGTGATCGCTCTCAAGAAAACGCCGGGCCGTCCCAGGTTTTCTTGCCCCTGCGAGGGACTGGCGCGATGCGACAGGTCTGGGGGCGCCAGGTAGGCGCTTCAAGGCCGCTCGATGCCTGCTTCGTGGCCGCTTCGTGCCAGTTCGGTACGGCCACGCCGCACGCTGCCTGTGCAGCAGGCGCCCCGGCGAACCGCTTGCCCAAACGCCTAACCCATTGTACTTGAGCGAAATCCATGCGACTCCTTCTGATCGAAGATGACCGCCCCATCGCACGCGGCATCCAAAGCAGTCTCGAACAAGCCGGCTTCACCGTCGACATGGTCCACGACGGCATTTTCGCCGAACAGGCCCTCACGCAAAATCGCCATGAGCTGGTGATCCTCGATCTGGGTCTGCCCGGCATCGACGGCATGACGCTGCTCTCGCGCTTCCGTCAGAGCAATCGTCACACGCCGGTGATCATCCTCACCGCCCGCGACGAGCTCAACGACCGCGTGCAAGGCCTGAATTCCGGCGCCGACGACTACATGCTGAAGCCGTTCGAACCCACCGAACTCGAAGCGCGCATCCGCGCGGTCATGCGCCGCAGTGGTCCGCACGGCGATATGCCGCGTCCGGAAGTGTCGCTGGGCGGTGTGCGCCTGTCGGGCGTCGATCGCCGCATTTTCAACGACGACAAGCCGCTCGAACTCTCGCCGCGTGAATTCGCGGTGCTCGAAATGCTGCTGTTGCGTCATGGCCGCGTGGTCAGCAAGGCGCAGCTGCAAGACCATCTGACGCATTTCGGCGGCGATCTCGGCGACACCGCGATCGAGGTCTACGTGCACCGGGTGCGTAAAAAGCTCGAAAACTGCCGTGTCGAGATCGTCACGGTGCGCGGCTTCGGTTATCTGTTGCAGGAAATCCGTCAGGCCGCATAATCGTCGTGAAGGCCGCACGTTGCATTGCGGCCTGACGGCGCCGGGCCGGCGCCGCGCACTCGGTGCGCATTTCGCCGGCATCCGGCGAAATTTCACGGTGCTTGCGCCGTTGCTATTTTCCCGCGCGTTCGATCATGCCCCAGCCGGCCGCCAATAGTCTGCGCCGCACGCTGCTGCGGCGCCTCGCTGCTCCCCTTTCGCTGCTCGCGCTCATGAGCGGCCTGATCGCTTACTGGCTAGCTTGGCAGTACACGCAGCACGTGGTCGACCGTTCGCTCGCCGATCTCGCCACCGCGATCTCCAAACAGATCCAGATTGCCGGCCCGAATGCGCGCATCACGGTGCCGCCGCTCGCGCAAGCCATGTTCTCGGACCCGGTCGAGCACCTCGTCTACCGGATCAGCACCGGCGAAACGGAAATCGCCGGCGATCACAATCTCCCGCTGCAAGGCACGAGCGTGCGGCGCATGCATTACGCGTACGTATTCGAAACGCAGCATCAAGGCGTGACGGTGCGGGTCGCGCAGGTCCGGGTCGATCAGCCGACGGGCAATCCGATCGTCGTCGAAGTCGGTCAGCCGGTGCATCACCGGTTTCGCATCGCCGCCGAGTTTCTGGTCGCGATCATGATGCCGCTGTTGCTGCTGCTGCTGGCGGGCTGGGTGATCGTGTGGCGGGTGGTCAATCAGCAGCTCAATCCGCTCACCGATCTCGCGGACTCGCTAAACCGGCAAACGCACACGTCGCTGGAACCGGTCGACGAAACCTATGTGCCGGTCGAAATTCGCCCGCTGACCGGCGCGTTGAACGCGCTACTCGGTCGCCTGAAAACGGCACTCGACGGCCAGCGCAAATTCATCGCCGACGCCGCGCATCAATTGCGCACGCCGCTCACCGCCGTCAAGCTGCATGCCGAGCAGGCGGCCATCGCGCGCGACCCGCAGCAAACGCTAGCCGCTGTGCGTGAACTGCGCGCCGCAGCTGACCGCGCAGTGCGGCTGTCGAATCAACTGCTCTCGCTCGCGCGGGCCGAGCCGGGCGAACAGGCGGCTCGCTTCGTCAACGTGGACATGGCCGCGCTCGCGTTCGATACGGGCGCCGAATGGGTGCCGCGTGCGCTGACGTTCCATGTCGACCTCGGCTTCCAGCGTCTGGACGACCCCAGCAACGGCCATCCGTTGATGGCGCGCGGCAATCCCGTGCTGCTGCACGAAGTGATCGCCAATCTGCTGGATAACGCGCTCAAGTACGTGCCGCCGTCGCGTTTCGATGGCGGCCGCATCACGGTGACGGTGTCGCAAACGGTAATCGACGAACTGCGCATGGCGGAGATCATCGTCGAAGACAACGGGCCGGGCGTGCCGCGCAACCAGCAAGCCGATCTCTTCAAACGGTTCTTCCGCGGGGACGGTCAGAGCGACGCCGGCGTGGATGGCGGCGCCGGTCTCGGCCTCGCGATCGTCCACGACATCATGGTGCTGCATCACGGCAGCGTGCATTACGAGGACGCACCGGAAGGCGGCGCACGTTTCATCGTGCGCATTCCGCTCGTGCCGATCAGCGTGCAGAGCATCGTGGAACCCGAACCACGGCGGCCGGCAAAAAAATCGGCGCACTCGGCGCCGGTGGATAGCTAACGGTTCAGATGCTCGACGGGCTGCCTGGCGATCACACAGATGATCGACTCAGGCAGTCCGGATGTCATTTCTTCTTCGCTTTCTTCGCCGACGTTTTGGCCTTCTTGGCCGACTTCTCGGACTTGCCGTCGCCCTTCTCCTTCTCGGGCGGCGCCAGCATCGTGCCGCGGCACTTACGCGCGCCGCAACGGCATTCATATTCCTTCTTGAGCTTCTTGGTCTGACGCGCGTCGATCACGAGGCCGTAGTCGTAAAAGACTTCCTCGCCTTCAGCGATATCGCGCAACGCATGCACGTACACGTGACCGTCGATTTCTTCGGCTTCGCAGTTCGGCGCGCAGGAATGATTGATCCAGCGCGCGCTATTGCCGTTCACTTTACCGTCAATGACCTTGCCGCTATCGAGTGCGAAATAGAACGTGTGATTCGGTTCGGCCGGATTGTGCGGATGACGGCGCAACGCTTCTTTCCAAGAGATCCGCTCGCCCTTGTATTCGATTAGGCGCTCGCCGGCCGCAATCGGTTCGAGGGCAAACACGCCTTTGCCGTGCACACCCGAACGGCGCACGGCGATCCTGCGTGAACTCATTGAATGAATCCTTGTGAAGAACTGGGGGTGAAGTTCGGCAGCCGTCAGAAATGCCCGCGTCTGACGCGCTGCTTTTTTCTGACGCGGATAGCAAACGCGGCGCCTTGCGAGCGCCGCGTCGGACTTGCGACGCTCGCGCGCCACAACCGGCATCCTACACGCTGAAGACGGCTTCGTTCAACCGTCAAAAAGACGCGCACGTATGACGGGTCGCCAACTTCACCGTTGTCCGAACGAAATGTCGCCGAACAGTGCCTTTTGCTCGCGTGGTTGCGAACGCCAGTACTGCGGTGGCGCTTCGACCGTCGCGCCGAGTTGTGCCGCGGCGTGCCACGGCCAACGCGGGTTGTACAGTAACGCGCGCGCCAGGGCGATCAGATCGGCGTCGCCGTCTTCGATCAGTTGTTCGGCATGCAACGGGTCGGTGATCAAGCCTACGCCGATGGTCGTGAGGTCGGTGGCTTCCTTGACCGCCTTGGCAAAGGGAATCTGATAACCCGGTTCAAGCGGAATCCTCTGCAACGGCGAGACGCCGCCGGACGATACGTCGATCCAGTCGCAGCCGCGCTTTTTCAGTTCCTGCGCGAACGCGATCGTGTCCTCGAGCGTCCAGCCGCCTTCGACCCAGTCGGTTGCGGAGACGCGCACGCCGACCGGTTTGTCGGCGGGAAATGCAGCGCGCACGATATCGAAGATTTCAAGCGGAAAGCGCATGCGGTTTTCAAGCGAGCCGCCGTAGTCGTCGTCGCGCTGATTGGCGATCGGCGAGAGGAACTGGTGCAGCAGATAGCCGTGCGCCGCGTGGACTTCCAGTGCGTCGACGCCGAGCCGAGCCGCGCGGCGCGCCGAGGCGGCGAAGGCTTCGCGGATGCGGTTCAGCCCAGGCGTGTCGAGCGCCAGCGGCGGCTCTTCGCCGGCCTTGTGCGGCAACGCGGACGGCGCGTGCGGCAGCCATCCACCTTGCGATACCGGAATCAGCTGACCGCCTTCCCACGGCGCGTGGCTCGACGCCTTGCGCCCGGCGTGCGACAACTGCATCGTGACCTTGATGTGCGAATGCTTGCGGATCGCGGCCAGCACGGGCACGAGCGCGGCTTCGGTGACGTCGTCCCACAAACCGAGATCGCCGGGTGTGATGCGGCCGTCCGGCTCGACCGAGGTCGCCTCGATACAGAGCATGCCGGCACCGGATAACGCCATGCTGCCGAGATGGATCATGTGCCACGCCGTTGCCTCGCCACGGTCGGCGGAATACTGGCACATCGGGGACACGACGATACGATTGGGAAGCGTCACGCTACGCAGCGTGAGCGGAGAAAAAAGCGCGCTCATGGATTACGCCCAGTAGAAACCCGAGAGCGATCGAGCATAGCACCGCAAGTGATTTAGTGCTGGCCCGCGGACTTTCAGAATTTCAGGGTTTCGCCTCGACCTGGTCGAGCCACTCGCCAAACATGCGGCACGCGGCGGCTTCGAGCGCGGGACCGAACTTCGCGGTCTCGGCCCGCAACTGGCGCGCGTCGATGCCGTGACCAACCAGCTCACCGGCGTTACCGATCAGCCAGGGCTCGAAGCGGTCGGTACGAATCTCCGGATGACACTGCAGACCCAGCACATGATTGCCCCAGGCGAAAGCCTGGTTTTCGCAGGCCGGCGTCGACGCAAGACGCGTTGCATTGTCGGGAAGATCGAAGGTGTCGCCGTGCCAATGCAGCATGGAGGTCTGCGCGCCATCCAGATGACGCACCGGTGACGCGCGGCCGGCGTCGGTCAGCGTCAGCGGTGTCCAGCCGAGTTCGGTATGGCCTGCGGGATAGACGCGAGCGCCAAGGGCACGCGCGATCAATTGAGCGCCGAGGCAGATGCCGAGCGTCGGCAAACCGGCCGCGATGCGTTTCTCGATCATGGACAGCAGCGGCACGAGCGTCGGGTAAAGCGCGTCGTCGGTTGCGCTGATCGGGCCGCCGAGCACCACCATCAGCGATGCGGCGACCGGGTTCGGCGCCTCGATGCGGGCAAAGCCGACATCGAGATAACGGACCGGGCGCCCGCGCTCGCCGAGCACCAGCTCGAGACTGCCCAGATCCTCGAAGTGCACGTGGCGAATGGCCAGAACTTCGCGATTCATCGGCCTGCCCCACCTTCAGGTTGACTAAAGACTTGCCGCCACGCGGCACCAGTCGGCTGACAGGCGGCATAGGCCGCCTGCCGAAGCCGGCTTGGCAGTGTAGCGGATTGTCCCGGAAGAAGCCGCCTTATTGGGCGAAGATCTTCCAGGTCTTCTTCTGGGTGGCGACGTCGGCCGTCTCGTACACCGAGCAATCGAGGCGCAGATCCGTATCCGACATATTCAGATCGAGCAACGCGCAATGATGCGGCGTCTTCTTCGGGTTCTTGCTCGGCTCGAAGTGCGTGCAGCTCAGGCACATGCGGTGCGGCGGAATCGTGCCCTGCGCTTCCAGCTGATGCACGGTCTTGAGCAGCGTGCGATAGAACACCGCCTGCTCGTCGTCACGCAGCGTGCCGACCGCCTTGGCCAGGAAGTCCGGCCATTGCGCGGCGCGCTTCGCCGCCGTACGGCCACGCGCCGTCAGGCGGACCGCGAGGGCGCGGCCGTCGTCGAGGGCACGGCGCTTTTCGACCAGCCCTTTGGTTTCGAGCGTGCTGACTGCATCACTGGTCGTCGCGGCGGTGAGCGCCGTTTCACGGGCAATTTCGCCGAGACGCATCGGGCCTTTGCGCTGCATCAGCAAGACCAGAATTTCGCCTTGAGTTGGTGTCAGGCCAGCGCCCTCCGCCCATTCCCAAGCCTGGCTCCGCATTGCCGTGCTCAATCGCAATAGGCTGTGGGTCACCCGCCCGGTCGCCTGTTCTCCGTATACGCCTTCGCTCATAATCTTCGATTGGTTTATTTACAGCTTTCGTACGATGCCGGCGAACTGCTTGCCGACTGCGCCCGTAGCCTGTGTGGGGTAGCCTCGCCCAACTGCGACAAGACGGTTTTCTACTATCTCAAAAATTTACCGCCTTGCAAGGCAAAGCAGCGAAAACGACATTCTATGCGAGAGCGGCGAATCGTACAGCTAACTTATCCAACACAAGCTGTGGATAACCATGGGAAAACTTAGGGATAGCTTGTGCGCTGATTCTTGATAAGCACCCAGGCCCGCTCTACCCGTCCCAAAGTTGTCCTCGTATACCGGCGCCGTTGCGCCCTCGATCAGCTCAGTTATGGTTTACGCAGCGCATTGACTTTGCAGGGAATTATTCAGTTGTCCACAGGCAGATGCAATGCTTGTTAACTACTACTACGTTTGTATACGTTAACTCTATAAAAACCAAAGGCACGCCGAGCTGGAAAATTAATTTACTGAAAAAAACCCGCTCGAGGCGGGTTTCCTTACGATTTGACGTAAGCAATCCTGTCTTTGCCTACGCCCGCCACTGCAAACACTGTTGCCGGACAGCTTCATGCAGAGACTTTTCCCGTTCGACCACACCGCGTAACCAGGTTGCATCATTGACCTGACCGCGAGCGATCGCGCCGATTTCAGCAAGCGCATTACCCGAACCTAACGCTTCGGCGTGCGGAGCGATCAAATCCAGCGTTTCGAGGATGTCTTCGGAAATCGTCTTGCGCTCACCCGTCTGCGGATTGATGCAGGTGCCGGCAAGACCAAAGCGGCACGCTTCGAAACGATTGAACGTATAGACGAGGTAATCGTCTTCCTGCGGCGTGATCGGTTTGTCGAGCAGCAGATGCCGGGCAAGCGTCTGGATATAGCAGGCAATCGCCGCCGCGCGATCGACCGACAACGGCGTATCCATCACACGAACTTCGATCGTGCCGAAACCCGGCTTCGGCCGGATGTCCCAGTAGAAATCTTTCATGCTGTTGACGACGCCGGTGTGGACCATCTTCGAGAAATACTCCTCGAAGCTATCCCACGTCAGCACGAACGGCGCGCGGCCCGACAGCGGGAACGCGAACACGGAATTCAGTCGTGCCGAATGAAAACCGGTATCGACACCCTGCACGAACGGCGACGATGCGGACAACGCGATGAAATGCGGAATGAAGCGTGACAACGAATGCAGCAGATAGAGCGCGCTGTTCGGATCCGGGCAGCCGATGTGCACGTGCTGGCCGAACACGGTGAATTGCTTGGCAAGATAGCCGTACAACTCGGAGATGTACTGAAAACGTGGCGTATCGACGATCTGCCGCTCGCTCCATTGCTGGAACGCATGCGTGCCGCCGCCGCACAAGCCGACGTTCAGACGGTCGGCCGCGGACACCAGCGTGTCGCGAATCTTGCGCAAGTCGGTGACGGCCTGCTCATGCGTCGTGCAGATGCCCGTCGACAACTCGATCATGCTTTCGGTGATTTCCGGCGTGATGTTGCCGGGGATCTTTTCGTCCTTGATGAGGCGCATCAGATCCGAGCCAGCTTTGGTCAGATCATAGTCGTGCGTATTGACGATCTGCATCTCGAGTTCGACACCGAATGTAAACGGTTTCGAATCGATGAACGGTTCGAGTGACATGGCGTCCCCTGAGTCAGGTCGGCCAGGTGTGAGTCACATACCCGGCCGTTTTTGAATCGAATATAAGTTGGATAAAGCGTGTCAAACATCGCGCCTTGAGTAGCGCAGCGCGCTCATTGACTTGCGCTTACACTTCACGCCGTTCAGCCACCAGCGCCAGGCTGCGATAGACGAGCCACGGCCCGAGAATTTGCAGCACGAAAATGGAACACATCACGATAGCCCGCAGTTGCGGATCGAAGTTCGGATACAGGTTGTAGGTGTCGTCGACGAGCAGATACGCGAGCGCCGACATCGGCGATAACGACAGACCGAGCGCCATCCCCTGCTTCCAGTTCAAGCCGCTCGGCTTGGCGAACGCCAGCACGCCGACCAGCTTAGCCACCAGGCGCGCAACAATCAGACCCAGTGCCGCGACGCCGCCAAGCGCGATGTCTTTCCATTCAAACGAAGTCAGCGTCAGCACGAACAAAATCACCGTCAGCAACCAGCCGGCCGTGCCGAAATGCTCCGGCCACAACTGCGGACGCGCCTCATGATTCTTCACAATGATGCCGGCGGCCAGCAACGCAAGAATGGTCGACAGCTTGAACAGATGCGCGACCGCAATGGCCAGCAGCACAAGACCGAACAGCGCGACGAACGAGTGCTCGTCCTGCATGTTCAAACGTCGATAGAAGAACGTGCAGGTGCGCGCGAGCAGATACGCGAGCACGAGCGAGCCGACCAGCAGATAAAGCGGTTGCAGGATGGTCGCAAATACGTTGCCGTAAATTTCCTGATGCAGCCAGCTCGACACGAGCTTTTCGATCACCACAGCATACATGCTGTTCAGCGCGGTCAAGGTCAACAAACGCTGGGTGACCTGGCCTTCCGCACGCAATTCTGTTTTCAACTGAATCACCATGGCCGGCGATGTCGCCATGGCGATCGCGGCGAGCACCGTTGCCACCATCAGCGGCACGTTCAGGAACAGCAAAACCGGCAATACGAGCGCGAATGTCAGCGTGGCCTCGGCGACGCTCGACAGAATCAGCCAGGGATTGCGACGGATCCAGCGCAAGTCGAGCCGGCTCCCGAGTTCGAACAACAGCAAACCGAGCGCGACATCGAGCAGCGGCCGCGCGGCGCTCGCGGAATCCGCATCGATCACGCCCGAACCGGCCGCGCCAGCAATCAGACCAATGACCGCATACCCGGAAATGCGCGGTAAACGCCACGCGCGATAGCAAAGCTCACCGCACAGACCGGCGGCGAGCAATGCGAGACCAGCCCAAAAAATGGCGTCGGGTGAAAGCGGCCAGGCTGGAAAAAATGAAAACGCCGAATTCATCGTGATGGGTTCTCCTTTGCAGCAACGGCAGACGACACGAACCGGCGCAAACACCGGCGAGCGAGTGGGCACATGACGCGCTCACTGTCGCGATCGCTTCGCGTGGCCAGCGTTGCGAGTTTTCAACGATCGGATGATCTGAATGCGCGGCAACAGCAAGGAAGCTGGCGCATTCGGGGTGCGGCCGTAGCAACCGGCACGGTGAAAGAACGCCGTCGACTTTGAATCAGATTCTGATTGAGCGGCACCGTTCCGTTTGCTGCGTGTGCCGCTGTAGAGACAAGGCACGACGCGGAAAAGAACGGCGATTGTGCCATAGCTTTTTCAGCCTCGACCGAAAAGGCGCGAACATGCTGGCAAAACGGTAAAAACGTACGGTATCTCGCCGACATGAGGAAAAACCGACCGTTTTGGCTGCGAATCCGGCCGTGCTACCGGCTAGTTTGAACGCGGCAGATGTGCTTTTCGGGACATCGTCGTGGAAGTTTTGCACGAGTTTAGGAGCGCTCGAGATCCGCCGACGGGCTCTCGTCCAGCCACGGTCTTTCTGTTTACAGGTTTACCGTATGTATACGTAGTAATAGTTAACAAGGTGCCTCGGTTTCTGTGGATAACTCCTGTTTACCGAAATGAATCATCAGTTTGCCGACGGCATAACAGGATGCACAGCATGTGCGGGAGCGGCGCGTATACAAGGGTAACTTTTTGCGCTTTTCGGCGGCGGCAAAGTTACCCCGTTTACGTCCACAACGGTTCCACACCAGTTGCACCGGTAAACGGCGTGGTTATCCACAACTCTCAGTGGATAACTTATCCGGCGAGCATGCTGGTTGGAGTCCGGAGTTAACCCACCGTCCCCTGACGCAGTGCGCGCAACAGGAAGCGCGCCGGGTCGATGTCTTCAGCCAGATCCCGTTCGAGCGGCCACGGTTCGCCTTCCAGTTGCGAGGCGATCAGTTCCGCGCCGAGCGCCGCCCATACGAGCCCGCGCGAACCGTACGCGAAAGCGCCGTACAGGCCGTCCGTGCGCGGCAGGTCGAGCGGCCATGCGCCACGCAGGCGCTGGGCATCGTGCGTTGCCTGCGCTTCGTCGGCGAGTTGGCCGATCATCGGCATGCGATCGCTGGTGACGCAGCGGAACGCGACACGCCCCGTCAGCGCCGCCGACTGAGCCCAAGCGACGACGCCAGCAAATGCCGGCAGCATCTGCGCGACGCGCTCCAGGTTCTCCAGATGGCCGGCCGCGCGCAGCAATGTGTCGGGGTCGTCGAGCTCGTAGGTGGCGCCGGTTAACGTGACGCCGTCTGCGAGCGGCACTGCGTAGCCTTCGCCGATCACCGGCATCTGAAGCGCTGGCTGCACCGTGCCGGCCGGCAGCAAAGTAAGTTGGCCGCGAATGCTGCGAGTCGGCGCATGCCGCAAACCGGCGATGCGCGCGGCATCGTGCGCGCTGGCGACGATCACCACCGGAGCTTGAGCGATGGCCTCGCCCGAGTTGTCGAACACGGTCCATTGACCGTCGGACCGTTCGATCCGTGCG
This sequence comes from Paraburkholderia sp. RL17-373-BIF-A, assembly GCF_046030175.1. NCBI lineage: Bacteria > Pseudomonadati > Pseudomonadota > Betaproteobacteria > Burkholderiales > Burkholderiaceae > Paraburkholderia > Paraburkholderia sp. RL17-373-BIF-A. The sequence continues at coordinate 202,480 of NZ_JARESO010000009.1, read as the reverse complement.
ACGTCCACACCGAAACGGCGCTCGAGTAGATGACCCGCCGCGGCGCACTGCGCAGCGCACAGCGACGCCGGGTCGATCCAGCCGCCGTGCGGAAAGAACCATCCGCCGCGCGCGAGCGGCATGCCGACGAGCCGCTGAGCTTCGTCCGGCGAGACAGGCGTCACGTAGTCGGACGGATAGCCGAATGTGGAGATCGCTTCGCTGATCGAGCGGGCTTCATCGTCGTCCGCGGCGATCTGCAGCAAGCCTTGGCCGCCGCGCAACGGCGTGTGACCGAGCCGCTCGAGCGCGGCCCAACGCCTGAGCGTATACAGAAAGCCGGCACGCGTGACGCGCGACGCGACGCTGTCGTCGCGCGAAATCATGGGATGGAACACGCCCGCCGGATTGCCCGATGCGTCCTGCGCCACCGAAGCGTGCCGCTCCAGCGACGTGACGCGCCAGCCGCGCGCGGCGAGCCGTTCGATCACCGCGCAGCCCGCAAGCCCCGCTCCGATCACTACCGCATGTCGTTCATCGACCGCGAGCGGCGCGGGCGGTTCATGACGCCGCACGCGCCAGCGCGGCGCGAAGTGGCCGACCAGCATCGCCCGCTTCCAGCCGAAGCCGTCCACCTTGCGGTATTCGAAGCCGCATTGCGTCAGCGCGCGTTTGATGTCGCCGGCGCTGCTGTAGGTGGCGAACGTGGCACCCTCGCCTGCCAGCCGCGCGAGCGCCTTGAAGATCGCCGGCGTCCACAGTTCGGGATTCTTGGCCGGCGCGAAGCCGTCGAGGTAAAACGCATCGGCGCGCAGCCTCAAGGCCGGCAAGCTCTCCTGCGCGTCGCCGAACACCAGCGTGAGCACGACGCGACCTTCATCGAATTCAAGCCGATGCATGCCGGGAACGAGCATCGGCCAGGCGTTCGCGAGGGCTTCCGCGAGGCCGGCAATCTCCGGATCGGAAATCGTCGCCGCGACCACCTTGCGTAAATCGGCGACGGTAAAGGGATGCTTCTCAGTCGACACGAAATGCAGCCGCTCGCAACGCGACGAATCTGCGCGCCATGCGGCCCAGGTCATCAGAAAGTTGATGCCCATGCCGAAGCCTGTTTCCAGCACCGTGAACACGCGGCGGCCCTGCCACCGGTCGGGCAGCGAATTGCCGCGCAGGAAAACGTAATGAGCCTGTTCGAGACCGCCTACGGCGCTGTGATAGATGTCGTCGTAAAGCGGCGAAAAAGGCGTGCCGTTGTCGCGAAAAGCGAGGACGGCGGGGATCAGCGGATCGGTCATGCGCGACGGAAAATGACGCTCGGAAAATGCCCCCAGAACCCGTCGCTTCGCGCCGGAGCCCCCGAGGGGTGAGGAAACTTGGAGCAGCCCGGCGTCGTCTCACACGCGGGTCGAACGTTACCGCCCGCGCGCGCAGCTCGCCGGTGGGCGAAAAAGACGCGCCGAACGTTGGCAAAAACCAACGTCAGGCCCCGTCCATACTGGGTTTCAGCCCTCGGTTGGGGGTCGTGGAGCGCAAAATTTGCGGTTTCCTTGCGATATCGACCCCGGAACCGCGTAATTCTTCGAAACCCTTATCCTGATTGGGTTTGCGCTGCGCTATCATAGCAAGCGCCGCGAAGGGAGCGGCAGCACGGCCGCCGGACAGTCATCTGTGCGGCGCCATTGGTCCGGAGGGGATCCGGAGCCGGCGCTGCTCGACGGCGCGGCCCGCGCACGTATAATCGGCGCGTTCGCGCTGTTCGTGTCAACCTAAACTCAGAAAGGAACCTTAATGAACAAACAGGAACTGATCGACGCCGTCGCAGGACAGACGGGCGCCAGCAAGGCTCAAACCGGTGAAACGCTGGACACGTTGCTTGAAGTGATCAAGAAGTCTGTGTCGAAGGGTGATGCGGTCCAGTTGATCGGCTTCGGCAGCTTCGGTTCGGGCAAGCGCGCAGCGCGTACGGGTCGTAACCCCAAGACCGGCGAAACTATCAAGATTCCGGCCGCCAAGACCGTCAAGTTCACGGCTGGTAAGGCGTTCAAAGACGCAGTCAACAAGCGCTAAGCAGACTACTGCCAGGCAGTTGACACCCGCCAACGGCGGGTTTTTTTTCGCCTGGGCATTGTGCAGAGGATGGCCGCAACGGGCGTCGCGGCTCGATTTCGCCGAGCGGCGAAGGCCGCTCACTCGTGACGATGCACGATTTCACCGTGGCCATGACCATCGTGATCGTGGTCGTCTTCGTCGAAGTCCCAGGCCGGGAATGGATCGGCGAACTGCTCCCATGCTTGCGGTCCCTGCGCGTATTCCTCGTCGGTCAGCAGACACGCGTCGAACTTCGCTTTCCAGACAGTGGGATCGATGCCGACGCCGATCATCACCAGCTCCTGGCGACGGTCGCCGATGCTCAGATCGTCCGGATCGCCGTACCAGTCCGCGGCAATTTCGGCGGCCAGCTCGTCGTCACCGTCGGGCCACTCGCTGCGATCCTGAGCCGCCCACCACATGCCCGCCGGACCGTGCCGGCAAGCACCGCCCGCTTGCGAGAGCGAACCGGCGATATCGTTACGCGTGGCAAGCCAGAAGAAACCTTTGCTGCGCAGCACGCCCTTCCACTCCTGATGCAGAAGCGCCCACAGGCGTTCCGGGTGAAACGGCCGGCGCGCCCGGTAAATGAAGTTGCCGATGCCGAACTCATCCGCTTCGCCCTGATGAGCATGGTCGTGCTCGTGGTCATGCTCATGATTGAGCGATGCCAGCCAGCCTGGCGCGCTTGCCGCCTCGTCGAAATCGAAGCGGCCGGTGTTCAGCACTTGCGCGAGCGGCACCTCGCCGAAACGGGCGACCACCTGCAGCGCGCGCGGATTGATCCGGGCGAGAATGCGTTGCAGGCGCGTGAGTTCGTCCGCGCTCACCAGATCGGCCTTGTTCACCACCAGCACATCGCAGAATTCGATCTGCTCGATCAGCAGTTCGACGAGCGTGCGATCGTCTTCCTCGGTCGCGGCGATGCCACGCTCGGCAAGCGCGTCGGCCGAACCGTAGTCGCGCAGGAAGTTGAACGCATCGACCACGGTCACCATCGTGTCGAGCCGGGCGACGTCGGAGAGCGACGCGCCTTCATCGTCGACGAAGCTGAAGGTCTCGGCGATCGGCATCGGCTCGGCCACGCCGGTCGATTCGATCAGGATCGCGTCGAAACGCTGCTCTCCGGCCAGACGCTTGATCTCGACCCGCAGATCGTCGCGCAGCGTGCAGCAGATGCAACCGTTCGACAACTCGACGAGTTGTTCCTCGACGTGAGAAAGCGCGGCGGCATCGCGCACGAGGGTCGCGTCGATATTGACGGCGGCCAGATCGTTGACGATCACGGCCACGCGCAAACCGGCGCGATTCGCGAGGATGTGATTCAGGAGCGTGGTCTTGCCGGCGCCCAGAAAACCGGAGAGCACGGTGACGGGCAATAGCGGCTGGTTCATTGCAGTACGGGAAAACTAGAGGTTTGGAAGGCGTGCCGGGCTGAGGGCGTATAATGCACACCGCAACCGGGCCGAGCCTCGAAGGCTGCACGAAGCCGCATTGTGCATCAAAACGGACGGAGGCCGCGTGACAGGCGGGATCAGCGCGCAGCCGGCATCAGATTCCACTTGCGCAGGATCGCGGCGATCTGCTGCGAGTACTTGTCCCGCAACGCCGGCGTCTCGGAGTGATAGGCGCCGATTGCCTGCCAGGTGTTGCCGTACTTGTTCATCTGGCGGCGCAGATGCCATGCCGCTATGTAGACGTTCTTGCACGGTTCCATCAACGTGCCCTGCGAGATGCCGTACTGTGCGAGCGTGGGCAGATGGATCGAATTGATCTGCATCACCCCGTAGTCGGTCGAGCCGTTCGCATTTTTATGCGTTGCGTCGGGGCGATTATGCGACTCCTGCCACGCGATGGCGCGCAGAATCAAGGGGTTGACCTTCTGGTACTTCGCTGCTTCATCAAAGCAATCGGCGCGTGCGGACCCTGCTGCTACCAGCATGGCAAGTCCTACGGCGACGGTGACGAAGCTTCGTTTCATCAGTCAAGACCACTAAGCAAAGGGCAAGAGTAAGGTTCGGTAAGGCATCGCATCGGCCATACTTCAGCCACTGACAGCCGCCGAGCCGCGCTGGCCGGGCGTTGGTCTGACATCGGGGTAAACCCGCGTCGGCAACTCGCAACCAGGGACTCGAACGGCTCGTATGATACCGGCAGGCGGACCCCCGTCAAGTTGGCTAACCGACATAAGAGAGCAGAAAACGAAGCGTTTTCGAGCTCATTCGTACGACTTTCCATTAGCTTTCAATTGTTTGACAACAGGTGGCGGTCTCTAGAGAAATCGCACGAGGCGGTTCGTTTTGTGACAAATCCGACATGAAAAACTGTTACTGTTCATTTTTTTCGGACATCGGACGGCGGGCAACGAGGACGATGATCGTCCGCGAGGCCGGCCGGCAGATCGACAGGGCGGCGGCCTGCTCCCATGTCCGCACTGCATGACCGTCGGCGGCTACGGCTGTCGGCATCGATACCCTATTCCATGAGAAGAAATCGTATGGCTTTGCGTCGCGTTGCAACGGCGCTGCTGGTGGCTGGCTTGATCACCGCGCAGACAGCACAGGCACAGGTGACACTCAACTTCGTCAACGCGGACATCGATCAGGTGGCCAAGGCGATTGGCGCGGCAACCGGCAAAACAATCATCGTCGATCCGCGCGTGAAAGGTCAGTTGAATCTCGTGTCGGAAAACGCGGTGCCTGAAGATCAGGCGCTGAAAACCTTGCAGTCCGCGTTGCGGATGCAGGGCTTCGCGCTCGTGCAGGATCACGGCGTACTGAAAGTCGTGCCCGAGGCCGACGCGAAGCTGCAAGGCGTGCCGACCTATGTCGGCAATACGCCTACGGCGCGCGGCGATCAGGTGGTCACGCAAGTGTTCGTGCTGAAGAACGAATCGGCCAACAATCTGTTGCCCGTGCTGCGTCCGCTCATCTCGCCGAACAATACCGTGGCGGCCTACCCAGCCAACAACACGATTGTAGTCACCGATTACGCCGACAACGTGCGGCGTATTGCCCAGATCATCCAGGGCGTGGATTCGGCGGCGGGCCAATCGGTATCGGTGGTGCAGCTGAAGAACGCCAACGCGATCGACATCGCCACGCAACTGAACAAGATGCTCGACCCCGGCTCGATCGGCAGCACCGACGCGACGCTGAAGGTGTCGGTCACCGCCGACCCGCGCACCAACTCGCTGCTGATCCGCGCGTCGAACGGCGCGCGTCTCGCGGCGGCGAAGCAGCTGGCGAAGGAACTCGATACGCCGACCACCATGCCCGGCAACATTCACGTCGTGCCGCTGCGTAATGCGGACGCGACGAAGCTCGCCAAGACCTTGCGCGGCATGTTCGGCAAAGGCGGCGGCGACAACTCGTCGGGCAACGCGAACGACGCGAATTCGTTCAACCAGAATAGCGGCGGCGGCCTGGGCGGCAACAATTCGACGGGCTCGTCGGGTACGCCACCGCTGCCGTCGGGCGGACTCGGCAACAGCTCGCTGTCTTCGCCGATGGGCGGCGGCAGCGGAGGCGGGTACGGCGCGGGCGGCAGCAACAATGCCGGCGGCCTGCTCGGCAACGACAAGGACAAGAGCGACGACAATCAGCAAGGCGGGATGATTCAGGCGGACTCCGCGACGAACTCGCTGATCATCACGGCGGCCGAGCCGGTGTACCGCAATCTGCGCGCGGTGATCGACCAGCTCGACGCACGGCGCGCGCAGGTTTATCTCGAGGCGTTAATTGTCGAATTGAACTCGAACACGGCCGGCAATCTCGGCATTCAGTGGCAGGTTGCGAACAACTCGATATTCGCCGGCACCAATCTGGCGACCGGCAGCGGCAACAGCATCATCAATCTGACGGCGGGGGCCGCAGCGGCCGGGGCCACCGGCGGTCTTGCTACCGCGCTCGCCACCCAACAGTTGCAGCAAGGGCTGAACATCGGCTGGATTCACAACATCTTCGGTGTGCAGGGACTCGGCGCGCTGCTGCAAGCGCTGTCGCAGACTGCCGACGCGAACGTGCTGTCCACGCCTAATCTCATCACGCTCGACAACGAGGAAGCGAAGATCGTCGTCGGTACCAACGTGCCGATCCAGACGGGTTCGTATTCGAACCTCACGAGCGCCACCGCGACGTCGGCGTTCAATACTTTCGACCGCGTCGACGTCGGCCTGACGCTGCACGTCAAGCCGCAGATCACCGATGGCGGCATTCTAAAGCTGCAGCTCTACACCGAAGACTCGGCGATCGTGACGGGCACGACCAACGCGACGACCAACCCGGCCGGCCCGGAATTCACCAAGCGGTCGATCCAGTCGACGGTGCTCGCCGATAACGGCGAGATCATCGTGCTGGGCGGCCTGATGCAGGACAACTACCAGGTGAGCAACAGCAAGGTGCCGCTGCTCGGCGATATTCCATGGATCGGGCAGTTGTTCCGCTCGGAACAGAAGACTCGCAACAAGACCAACCTGATGGTGTTCCTGCGCCCCGTGATCATCAACGATCGCGGTACCGCTCAGGCCGTGACGTCGAACCGCTACGACTACATTCAGGGCGTGCAGGGCGCGTACAAGCAGGACAACAACCTGATGAAGGACAACGACGATCCGGTGGTTCCGCCGATGCCGATTGGTCCGAGCCAAGGCGGTTCGCCCGCGATGAATCTGTTCGATCTCGACAAGATGCGCCGTCAGCAGCTGGCGCCGCCGCCGGCCAACGCTGGGCCGGCCACCGTCGGCCCGGCGCCGGCCACGAATGGCACTGTGCAGACCAATCCGGTCACTGTGGCGCCTTCCACGCAGAGCAGTCCGGCCACTGTGGCGCCTTCCACCGCGTCGCCTGGAGTGCGGCCGTGAGCACGCCGTCCACGCCGCCGTCAGCGTCTGCGTCGCCCGCAGCGGTGCGAGCCGGTGCCGCGACACAAGCCGCGGCGATGTCGCCCGCGAGTGTAACGGAGCATGCCGTGCGCGAGGCGCCTTCGGCCATCGCCGCGCGGCTCGTGCCCTACGGTTTTGCCCGTGCCGGCCAGATTCTGGTCGCGCATCAGCACGCGGACAGCCTCGAAGTCTGGATCAGCGAACGTACGAGCGATGCCGCGCTTTCCGAAGTGGCGCGCAACTTCGGCGCAGTGTCGATCGTACGTCTGCCCGCCGACGAGCTCACGCAGGCGATCAACCAGGCGTATGCGCGCCAGGACGGCAGCGCTGCGCAGGTGGTCGGCGAAGTGGAAGGCGAAGTCGATCTCTCGCGCCTCATGCAGGACATTCCCGAGGTCGAGGATCTGCTGGAGTCGGAAGACGACGCGCCGATCATCCGCATGATCAACGCGTTGCTCACGCAAGCGGCGCGCGAGCAGGCATCGGATATTCACATCGAGCCGTTCGAGACTTCTTCTGTGGTGCGCTTTCGCGTCGATGGCACGTTGCGCGACGTGGTGCGGCCGAAGAAAGCGCTGCACGGCGCGCTGATCTCGCGGATCAAGATCATGGCGCAGCTCGACATCGCCGAGAAGCGTTTGCCGCAGGACGGCCGTATCACGCTGCGCGTGGGCGGCCGCCCGGTCGACGTGCGCGTCTCGACGCTGCCGACCGGTCACGGCGAACGCGCGGTGCTGCGTCTGCTGGAAAAAGATGCGTCGCGCCTGAACCTCGAAGCGCTCGGCATGGGACCGGATACGCTCGGCAAGTTCGACAAGCTGATCGGCCGGCCGCACGGGATCGTGCTGGTGACCGGGCCGACCGGCTCCGGTAAAACGACCACGCTGTATGCGGCGATGTCGCGGCTCGAAACCGCGACCACCAACATCATGACGGTCGAAGATCCGATCGAATACGACCTGTCCGGCATCGGCCAGACGCAGGTCAACGAACGGATCGGCATGACCTTCGCGCGGGCGCTGCGCTCGATTCTGCGGCAGGACCCGGACGTCATCATGATCGGTGAAATCCGTGACCTGGAGACCGCGCAGATCGCGGTGCAGGCATCGCTGACGGGCCACCTCGTGCTGGCTACGCTGCACACCAACGACGCGGCATCCGCCGTGACCCGTTTGACCGACATGGGCGTGGAGCCGTATCTACTGGCGTCGTCGCTGCTCGGCGTGCTGGCGCAGCGGCTCGTGCGGCGACTGTGCCCGGTGTGCCGCGAAGAGCGTGTCGAAGAAGACGGCAGCGTGCGCTGGCATCCGGTCGGTTGCGACCGGTGCGGCCACTCCGGTTATGCGGGACGGCGCGGCGTCTACGAACTGCTGCTGATCGACGACAACATCCGTACGCTGGTTCACCGCAACGCAGCCGATGCGGAAATTCTCGCGGCCGGTCGTGCGCAAGGCATGCGCACGCTGCGTGAGGATGCGGACCGCTGGCTCGCTTCCGGGCTGACATCGCTCGAAGAAGTGATCCGCGTGACGGGCGGAGCATAAGCGCATGCCGGCATTTCGTTTCGAAGCGATCGACGCAGCGGGTAAGGCGCAAAAAGGCGTACTCGACGCGGACAGCGCGCGCGGCGCGCGGACCAATCTGCGTTCGCAAGGACTGACGCCGCTCGTCGTCGAACCGGCGGCCACGCGCACGCGCGGCGAGCGCAATCAACGGCTGTCGCTGGGGCGGCGTTTGTCGCAACGCGAGCAGGCGATCCTGACGCGCCAGCTCGCCAGCCTGCTGATTGCCGGCCTGCCGCTCGACGAAGCGCTCGCCGTGCTGACCGAGCAATCCGAGCGCGACTACATTCGCGAACTGATGGCGTCGATTCGCGCGGAAGTGCTCGGCGGCCATTCGCTGGCCAATGCGCTGACGCAGCATCCGAAAGACTTCCCCGAGATTTACCGCGCGCTGGTCGCGGCCGGTGAACATACCGGCAAGCTCGGTCTGGTGCTGTCGCGGCTTGCCGACTATATCGAGCAACGCAACGCGCTGAAGCAGAAGATCGTGCTCGCGTTCACCTACCCCGCCATCGTCACGCTGATCGCTTTCGGTATCGTCACGTTTCTGCTGAGCTACGTGGTGCCGCAAGTGGTGAACGTGTTCGCCAGCACCAAGCAGCAACTGCCCTTCCTCACCATCATGATGATGGCGCTCTCGGGCTTCGTGCGGCACTGGTGGTGGGCAATGTTGATCGGCGTGGTCGTGCTGGTGTATCTGGTGCGCTCGATTCTCAAGCAGCCCGGCCCGCGCCTCGCCTTCGACCGTTGGCTGCTTACTGCCCCGCTGCTCGGCAAACTCGTGCGCGGCTATAACACCGTGCGCTTTGCCAGCACGCTCGGCATTCTCACCGCGGCGGGCGTGCCGATTCTGCGCGCGCTGCAAGCCGCCGCCGAAACGCTCAGCAACAACGCGATGCGCGAGAACATCGACGATGCAATCGTGCGTGTGCGCGAAGGCACATCGCTGTCACGCGCGCTCGGCAACACGAAAACGTTCCCGCCCGTGCTGGTTCACCTGATCCGTTCGGGCGAAGCGACCGGCGACGTGACCACGATGCTCGACCGCGCGGCCGACGGCGAAGCGCGCGAGCTGGAACGTCGCACGATGTTCCTGACGAGTCTGCTCGAGCCGTTGCTGATTCTGGCGATGGGGGGCGTGGTGCTGGTGATCGTGCTGGCGGTGATGCTGCCGATCATCGAGTTGAACAACCTGGTGCAGTAAGGCTGGGAAAGAGACGGAATTGCGCGATGACCGGTGCGGTCACCGCGCAATCAGTTGAAATGAAGCGGTTGTGCGCCTGGCTTTAGCGCACGTAGATCGTCGGACCTGCTGGGTTGGCCGGCAGGAACACTTCGGAATGCGCGCCGTTGCGGTCGATGATGATCGAGCGGGCGCGGACTTCGGAGAGTTTGGTGCCTTGCATCAGCGCGCTGCCGAGCGACACGGCATGCGGCGGTTCGCCGCCCACGCTGACGATGGCCGCGGCGCCTTCCCGCAACGCGAGGATGCCGAACAGTCGCACGTCCTGGTTGGCGTTGCGCGTGAGCTGGCCGCCGAACAGCGTGGCAGCCTGCTCGGTCGAGATCTGCGCGTGCGCGGCGGCTGCGGGCAACGGGGCACCGGACATCGTGCTGAGCGTGATGACCCAGTAGGTCAACGTCGCGCAGAACACGGCGAACAGCGCGAGCGACAGAAGGCGGATTTGGATGGCGTTCATGCGCATCATTGTACGGACTATTGTGAAAATTGCGTGGGGTTGAAAAGCGCCCCGAACCTGGCGCATCGCGCCGGGCCCCCCGAGGGGTGAGCAAACTTGAGGCGGCCCGGCGTTTTCTCAGGGCCGTTCAACTGCATGACATTAAAATGACCGGCCGGGCGTGTTCAATGGCACCCTGATTGCCAAAACGCGAATCCCGCCCAGTCAAAATTTCACCTGAAAAGAGGTAGCAAGCTATGCAACTGTCGACCACTCGCCGTCATGACATCGCGGGTCCGCGCAGCCGTCGTCAACGTGGTTTCACGCTGATCGAAATCATGGTCGTGATCGCGATTCTGGGCATTCTGGCCGCGTTGATCGTGCCGAAGATCATGAGCCGTCCCGACGAGGCGCGCCGTGTCGCCGCCAAGCAGGACATCGGCACGGTGATGCAGGCGCTGAAGCTCTACCGTCTCGACAATGGCCGTTATCCGACGCAGGAGCAAGGCCTGCGCTCGCTGATCGAAAAGCCGAGCACGGACCCCGTGCCGACCAACTGGAAGGACGGTGGCTACCTCGAGCGTCTGCCGAACGATCCGTGGGGTAACGGTTACCAGTATCTGAATCCGGGTGTGCACGGCGAGATCGACGTGTTCAGCTACGGCGCGGACGGCAAGGCGGGCGGCGAAGGCAATGATGCCGACGTCGGCTCGTGGCAGTAGGCGCAAGGAGTCGGTGATTTTCATGCGCGCGGCGGGATTGAACCTCGCGCGTTCCTGTCGATGCATCGTCGTTTGATTTTGAGTTGATCGTTCGTGGCCGGCACTATGCGATTGTCCCCTTGCAAGTCCCGTGTGGACACGCCCTGTACGGCTTCATTGCCGCGCGTGGCGTGTGCCGGCGCGCGCCGTCGTGGCGTGCGCCGCTCGGGTGACGCGGGCACGCGCGGCGGCAAACGCGCGGCGGGTTTTACGCTGCTGGAAATGCTGGTGGTGCTGGTGATTGCGGGCTTGCTGGTGTCCTTGACCGCGTTGACGATGACACGCAATCCGCGCACCGATCTGAACGAGGAAGCGCAGCGTCTTGCGCTGCTGTTCGAATCGGCCGGCGACGAAGCGCAGGTGCGCGCGCGGCCGATCGCATGGCAACCGCTCGATGGCGGCTTTCGTTTCGACCTGCGCACCGAAGACGGCTGGCGTCCGCTGCGTGACGATCTGCTTGGGCCGCGTCGCTGGGAAGGCGGCGTGACCGGCGTGGCCATTAGCTATCCCGGTTCGGATGCGCAGCCCAGCCGTATCGTATTCGGCACCGAGGCGATCGACGTGCCCGTGCAGATCACGCTGTTTTCGGCAGCCGGGAGCGCGACGATCGTCGGCACCGGCAATGGCCGCTACGAGGTGCACTGAGATGCGTCGTTGCAGGAGCATGACCGCTCGCCAGATGAGCCACGGCGCGCAGCGCGGTTTCACGATGATCGAAGTACTGGTGGCGCTGGCGATCATCGCGGTGGCGTTGGCCGCTTCGTTGCGTGCGGTGGGCAGTCTCGCGAGCGGCGAGGCCGATCTGCACCGCCGTTTGCTGGCGTCCTGGAGCGCGGACAATACGTTGGCGCAATTGCATCTGGCGCATGCCTGGCCGAACGTGGGTTCCACGAGTTTCGATTGTTCGCAAGGCAACTTGCAGTTGATCTGTACGGAGCATGTGACGGCCACGCCGAATCCGGTGTTTCGTCGAGTGGAAGTGATGGTGACGATGCCGGGCGGGTCCGCCAATCTGGCTCAGATGGTGACGGTGGTCGCGAATGAAAACAACCGTTCGCTCTGAGCGCCGCCGCCCATTGGGCGCGAGGGGCGCGCGTGGTTTCACGCTGATCGAATTGCTGGTGGCGATTGCGATTCTGGCGGTGATTGCCGTGCTGTCGTGGCGCGGGCTCGACCAGATCATTCGCGGCCGGCAGACCATCACGAACGCGATGGAGGACGAGCGCGTCTTTGCGCAGTTGTTCGATCAGATGAGGATCGATGCTCGGCAGGCGGCGTCGGATGATGAGGCTGGGCAGGCGGCTGTGTCAGTGTCGGGCAGCGTGTTGCAGATCGTGCGGCAGATGAATTTGCCGGGAGCGGCGCCGCGGTTGCAGGTGGTGCGGTATCGGGTGTCCGATGGGCGTGTGATTCGATATGCGTCGCCGCCGTTGGGGAATATGGGCGAGTTGCGACGGGCGCTGCGCGGCAGCGAAGGCGAGGGATGGAGTGGCGTGCCGTTGATGGGCGGTGTGGGTTCTATTTCTGCTCAGGTCTACGTGCCGAAGGTGGGGTGGACGACGCAGATGGGTGATGTGCAGAGCGCCATTACGGAGGCGGACAATAATCTTAAGGTGCCCCAGCTTGGGAGTGCGCCGCTGCCGCGGTCTGTGACGGGGCTTCAGGTGAGTGTCGGGGCTAAGTCTTTGGCGCGGCCTGTTACTCGCGTTTTTCTCGTCGGAGAGTGAAATGAAGTTCTCTTTTTTGTCTTTCCGACGAGTTGGGGTGTGTTCCTTTGGCGTTGGCCTTTGCTTGAATTCATGGTGGTCTATTGGCGTTGCCCCTGTGCGGGGCGGCACTTACTTTGTTTGCCGCCGCAAAGAAAGTAAGCAAAGAAAGCGGCTTCAAACCGCTAACGTACAAGCGGTCTCCTCGCACAGCCACGGTAGTGGCACGATCAACGAACGATCCCCCGCACAACACACGCCAGTGACCAGGCAGTCATCCGTTCCGGCGGCGCTGCGCGCGCCGAGCGGCAAGCAACAAAACCCCCCGTCCTTGCCGACGTCCGACTGCAGCTCACCATATCTTCGGTCCGCATCCGTTTCCGTTTCCGCATCGGCGCCTCGCCGAGGCGAAGCCGATGGCTCCCACCACGCCCAAACGAAGCCACCGGTCTTAAGCCATACCCTTCCGGCGAGCACGGAGTGCGAGGCGGGGGGTATGACGGCTTTGTCACTGGGGTTGAATGTGCGAGGTGACGGATTCCAGATGGTCCACTACCGTGGCTGTGCGGGGGACCCGCTTAGCATTAGCGGTGTGAAGCGGCTTTCTTTGCCTACTTTCCTTGCCGCGGCAAAGAAAGTAGGTGCCGCCCCGCACAGGGGCAACGCCAATAGACCACGACGAATTCAAGGAAAGGCCAACAAAAAGAGCCAAAACACCCAAAACGGCGTAGCAATCATCAGCGCCCTGCTGGTAGTAGCGCTATCAGCGATTCTGGTCTCGGGCATGCTCTGGCGCCAGCAAGTCCAAATCCGAAGGATAGAAAACCAGCGCCTGCTCTCCCAGGCCCAATGGGTATCACGCGGCGCCTTGGACTGGACGCGCCTGATTCTCCGCTCAGAAGGCGACACCTCCGCGGGCATCACCTACTTAGGTGGTTTATGGGGCGTCCCCATCGCCAAAACCCGCCTCTCGGATTTCCTAGGCCAGATCGGCGAAGTAAGAGCGCAACAAGGCGCAGAAACGTATCTATCGGGTTCAATCGAAGACGCCCAGGCAAAATTCAACCTGAGAAATCTGGTCGAGAGCCCGGCCCCAGGCGTCATGCAACTAGACATGGACCAAATCGGCGCCTACCAGCGCCTACTGGTATCGCTCGGCGCTAACAGCCAACTGGCAAAAACCACAGCACTCCAGGTCCGCGCGAGCCTCGCGCAATCGGCAACCCGTTTTCAGACGGTCACGTCCACGAACGGCACAACCGCGACCCCGCCGCCGATCCAGGGCGGCGCAACCGGCGGCAGCTTCACCGACAAACCCGGCATCGAAGACAGCGACGACAGCTCCGCGAACGCGCCGATCCAGATGACCAGCGTCGACTCGCTGCTCGATATCCCCGGCTACACGCCGGAGATGGTCGCGCGCTTGCGCCCCTTCGTCACCGTGCTGCCGACGGTATCGGCAGTCAACGTGAACACGGCTTCGGCCGAAGTGATCGCGGCGGTCATCCCGGGCATGAGCGTGTCGACGGCGCAAGCGTTCGTCGCGCGCCGGCAGACGGTATTTTTCCGTAACGTTGGCGACATCCAGCTAGCGTTGCAAGGCGCCGGCGTGCAGTCGACCTCGATCGATCCGAGCGAACTCGACGTCAACTCGAATTACTTCCTGATCCACGGCCGCGTGCAGCACGAACGCGCCGAGGTGGACCGCACGACCCTCGTCTATCGCGACGCATTGACTCACACTACGCGTATCGTGCGAGTAGAAGACCAACTATGAATAACGTCTTTCCCAGAGAGAGTGGCCTTTGAGCACGCTGATCGTTCTACTGCCGCCGCGTGATCCGGCGGTGCCATCGCAGGAATGGCAACTGCCGGAGCTGCCGTTTGTGCTGCTCGACAAATCGGGCCGCGCCCAGCGCGCCGGCCGGTCGGCGCTCGCGCTGCTGCCGCGCGCCTCCACCACGGTGCTGATGGTCGCCGCGCGCGACCTGCTGATGATGCCCGCCACACTGCCGCCGTTGCGCGGCCCGAGGCTGCGTCAGGCATTGCCCAATATCGTCGAGGATCAACTGATCCAGGACCCGCAGACCTGTCACATCGCCGTCGATCCGAAACCGCTCGCGGGCGGGCGGCAGCTGCTGGCGATCATCGACCGCGGCTGGTTCCGGTTTATCTGCGAATCGTTCTCCAATGCCGGCCACCGCAGCTTGCGCGCGGTGCCGGTCACGCGCTGCCTGCCACAGGCGGCCGCGCTCGATGCCGATGTGCTTGCCGAAGTCGCGGAAACGGTGAACGCCGGTGAGCCGGCCCTGGCGGGCGCCGCCGGTGTGGCGACGCCGCTGGTGGATGTCGCGCCGGCGGTGGCGCCCGGCGCTGCGGTCGCCGTGCCGATGGTGGCCGCCGTGCTCGGCGCGGTGGTGCAGACCGCGCCCGCCATGCTGCTCGAAGGCGTCGTGGACAGCGCGGGCGACAGAAGCGTGCCGCGCGTCGAACTGGCCATCGCACGCGGCGTGCAAGGTGAAGGCTTGGCAGTGCCGGCCAACGCCGTGAACACGACGCTCAGCGCGCTCGCCGGGGCGGCGAAGGTCTCGCTGCATATGCTCACCGAAGTGCCCGGCAACGAGCCGAGTCTCGCCCCGAATAGTCCGGCGCGGTTGGCTGCGCACATCCACGGCGCCAGTCCGCTGCCGTTCGAGCAACTCGCGCGGCGTGCGCTCGAGTGCCGCTTCGACCTGTGCCAGTTCGAGTTCGCTTCGCAGCCGTGGCGGCTCGACCGCGCGACGCTGCGGCGTCTGCGTCTGCCGGTTTTGCTCGCGGTCGGCGCGCTGCTGATTGCGATCATCGGCGCGAACGTGCAGTGGCTGATGCTCGCGCGCCAACGCGATGCGATCAACATGCAGATGACCGAACTGCTGCTCAATACGTTCCCCAAAACGACGGTCGTGCTCGATGCGCCCGATCAGATGGCGCGCCAGTTGCAGCAGTTGCGTGTCGCCGCGGGCGAACTGTCGCCGGACGATTTCCTGCCGCTCGCCGACGGCCTCGCGCGCTCGCTGGCGCCGGTGCCGGTCAACGGCATCGCCGCGCTCGACTATCACGACCGGCGGCTCGACGTGAACTTCAAGCCGGAGGTCAAGCTCGATCCCGATTTCGCGAAGCGCCTCGCCCGCAACGGCCTGAGCGGCGCGATCGATAGCAATACCGGCAAATGGACCATCAGGAACGGACAATGAAAGCTGAAATCGCTCAAACATGGGCCGGATTCTGGGAGCAGCGCACCGAGCGCGAAAAAGCCATCCTGACGTGGGGCGGCGGGATTCTCGCCGTGGTGATCGCGTGGTCGGTGCTGTGGGCGCCGGCGCAGGAAGGCCGCTCGCATCTGCGTGAAACGCTGCCCGCCATGCAGCGGCAGTTGGCGCAGATGACCGCGCAAGCGAACGAAGCGCGCCAATTGTCGGCGGCGGCTCAAGGCGTCGCGCCGACTGGCGCCGCGCTGAAGGACGCCCTCACCGCTTCACTCAGCGATCACGGCCTCGCGGCGACGCAGGTTCAGGTGATCGGCAACGCGGTCCAGATCCAGTTGAAGAACGCGTCGTTCCCGGCGTGGACGAACTGGGTCGACGACGTGCGCAAGCAGTTCAAGGTGCAAGTCTCGGAGGCGCACGCCACGGCGCTCAAGGAAGACGGCCAGGTGGACCTGACGGCGTCGTTGCAGCCGTCCACCGCGAAATGAAAATAACCGCGACCGTGCCGTCACAGGATCCCGCATGAATTACTGGATGCGGCGCTCGCGCGTCGCCCTGCCCTGGCTGGTGATCGCGGTGCTGTCCGCCGCGATCGTGATGCTGGCGATGCTGCCGGCCGCCTGGATCACGCCGCAGTTCGCCAAACAGACGAGTGGCCACGTCAATCTGGTCAATCCGGCCGGCTCGCTGTGGCACGGTTCGGCCACGCTGATGCTGGCCGCCGGCTCGGACATGAGCGCGGCAACGCTGCTGCCTGGCCGGATCGAATGGCACACGGCGTTCTGGCCGCTGTTTACCGGCCGCGTGCGCATGATCATGCGGCACAGCGAAGCGATGCCGGAGCCGATCACCGTCGATGCCACGCCGCGCACGGCGACCGTCACGCCGGGCGCGATTGCCGTGCCGGCTTCGCTGCTGAGCGGCCTTGGCGCGCCTTTTAACACGCTCGATCTGCAAGGCAACGTGCAACTGTCCTGGTCGGACTGGCGCAGCTTCAATCGCGAAGCGTTCGGGCAATTGACCGTCACGCTGACCGACGTCAGTTCGCGGGTGTCGATGGTCAAGCCGCTCGGCTCATATCGCGTGCTGTTTCAGGCGCAGGGCGAGTCGTCCACGCTCGATCTGACCACCACCAAGGGCCCGTTGATGCTGACCGGCAATGGTACGGTGTCGGCTGGGTCAACGTCGTTTCAGGGGACGGCCAGCGCCGCGCCTGAGGCGCGCGATAACCTCGCGGGATTGCTGAACCTGTTGGGGCGGCCGAGCGGGCCGGACACGGTGACGTTGACATTCGTGCACTGAGGCGCGCAATAACCTCGCGAGGCTGCTGAACCTGTTGGGTGGCCGAGCGTCGACGCCATAAAAAAAGAGGCATGGCCGTGGAATGCGGCATGCCTCTTTTGCTTTGCCTCGACGGCCAGCGCTTCTACTCGGTGTGCATCCGCGACGGCGATGTCGTTCCGTTTTGCGCGACAGGGGCCGCCGATGACGCCGGCAGCGGCGCCGCCACATCGCCTGTTTCGCGATTCATCTGCGACACGTCCCAGCCGCCGCCCAGCGCCTTCACCAGACCCACCGACGACACCATCCGCTGTCCGGCGATGATCTCCAGCTTCTGCTGGGCCGTGAAAGCGGTGGTCTGAGCCGTCAGCACGTTGACGTAGCCGACCGTGCCCGCCTTGTACTCGTTCGTGACGATGGCGAGCGCCTGAAGCGCCGAATCCACGGCTTGCTGCTGGACGACGATTTCCTGTGCAAGGATGCGCTGCGACGCGAGGTTGTCCTCGACGTCTTGGAACGCGGCCAGTACCGTTTGACGGTAGGTCGCGACATTGCCGTCGTAGGCAGCGCGCGCGGCGTCGGTCTGGGCCTGGCGCAGACCGGCGTCGAACAGCGTCGCGGCGAGTTGCGGGCCGAGCGTCCAGAAGCGCGACGGCGCGGTCAGCAATTGCGAGAACACCGAGTTTTCAAAGCCACCGGAAGCCGACAGCGTCAGCGACGGGAAGAATGCGGCGATGGCGACGCCGATCTGTTCGTTGGCCGCTGCTGCCTTGCGCTCCGCCGAAGCGATGTCCGGACGCCGTTCGAGCAATGCGGACGGCATCTGCGCCGGCACGGCGGGCGGCGTGGCGGTGAGCGGTATCGGCGGAATCGAGAAGGTCGAGGCCGGTTCGCCGACCAGAACGGCGATCGCGTGCTCGTCCTGAGCGCGCTGCACGCCGTTGTCGATCGCGGCAGCCTGCGCCGATTGCAATTGCGTTTGCGCCTGAATCACGTCGGAGCGTGCGGCAACGCCGGCTGCGTACTGGTTCTGCGTGAGTTGCAGCGAGCGCTGGTAGGCCGCGACGGTGTCGTCGAGCAGCTTCTGGGTCGAATCGAGCGAGCGCAGCGCGAAGTAGGTCTGGGCGAGTGTGGCCTGAGCCGACAGGCGTGCGTTGGCGAGGTCCGCCGCAGCGCTTTGCTGGCCGGCCTTCTGCGCGTTGACCGAGCGGCTGACCGAACCCCACAGATCCGGCTCCCAGCTTGCGTCGAGCTGCACGTTGAAACTGTTGCCGACGCCGGATCGGCTCGTCGCGGTGGTCGAGTTGCCGCCGGACGATGTCCCGTTGCCGGAGCGCGTTGCACCCGCCGACGCACCGATGGTCGGGAAATACGCCGCCCGCGCCTCGCCGACCAGCGCGCGCGCTTGCCGGTAGGCGGCGGCGAATTGAGCGACGGTCTGGTTCGCGGTGTTCAGCCGCTCTTCGAGCGCGTTGAGTTGCAGATCTTCGTAAATGGTCCACCAGTCGCCGCGATCCTGCTGATCGGCCGGTTGAGCGACTTTCCAGCCGGGCGCGGCTTCCTTGTACGACGCCGGAATTTCGGCGGCGGGCCGGTTGTAGTCGGGGCCGACTGCGCAGGCCGCCAGCAGACTGGCGAGGGCTGCGGCTACAGCAATAGTCAGGGCGCGAGGCGCAAGTGTCCGCGCGCGCGAGATTCGATCAGACTGCATGCAATGAATTCCTTCTGGACGCCGCGGCGCGGCCGATGGCGACACCGCCGGCCGGGCGAGATCTTGGTCTGCCGGAATGTTAGCGTATGAGCCCGCTGGGCGCGGGAAACTGAAAGGGTAATGCGAGGAAGGAGGCAGGTGTGTTACTGAGGGTGTCGCGAAGGTTACGCGCTGTTACCGGCCAGGCCGTTACACCCGTGATTCCGTCGACTTGGCCTGGCGGGCCAGCTTACCGGCGGCGGCCCGGCACGGCGCATCGCCACGCGCCTGGCAGGCGCCGGCGGGGCCTACGTGCTTTTCCGCGCCGGCAGGAACAACAGCCGCGTTCACCGTAGGCACCGACGCGGCGACCAATTCCACTTTCGCGGTCTTGACGCCCTTTTGTCCCCGCCGATGCTCGAACCATGCCAGCACCGCCACGCCGACCGATCCGCCAGGCAATACGAACAGCACGGCGAACAGCGCGAGTTTCCACCAGCGGTGCGGCCCTTGAAAGGTGCTGAGTGCAGAATCGGTCAGGGAGCGGCTCAGGCCGCCAAGCGTGTTTTTGAGGTACAGCATCGGGGAAATCCTTTTCGCACGGCGCGCTCGCGGCGTGCAGACAATCGGTCAGAACATGGTCTCGGGTGGCGCGGGTCGCGCGTAACTCGTTGCCTATAATAATATTGACTATGCAATTAAATTTCAAGATACTTCCTCCCGCGCGCTTCGGACGTGTTGTTTTTCTGCCGTTCGCACTACGCGAAATCATGTTTGACTTGTCAGCTTAGGCAGCTAAAATCCGTTCTGCCTGAGACGTTTCCGGATACACGATGACTGACGGCCCCTACAAGGCGGACGAGATTCACCTTGAATCGAGTCTTGGCTACTACCTGACGAAAGCTCGAAATGTGCTGGTCGAGCGGACGGACCGTGCGGTCAAACCATTGGGACTGACCACGCAGCAGATCGGCGTGATCCTGATGTTGTCGTCGCGGCGCGCGAGCACGCCGTTCGAGTTGTCGCGCGCCATGTCGTATGACAGCGGATCGATGACACGACTGCTCGATCGCCTTGAAAAGAAAGGCTTTATCGTGCGCTCGCGCAGCGAGACGGATCGCCGGATGGTGAAACTCGAGTTGACGCCGCAAGGTCACGACGCCGCGCGGCAACTACCTGGTCTGGGCGCGACGGTGCTGAACGAGCAGTTGCGCGGGTTTTCGGCCGCCGACCATGCCACGTTGATCGACCTGCTCGGCCGTTTCATCGCGAACGGCATCGACGCGGGAGCAAGCGCGGGATGCGGATTGGGGCCGCAACAGGAATCGCTGGATGAATCACCCGAAGCGTCGCCGCGGGAACACGGCGAGGACTAACCAAGACGCTCTTTTCAAGAGCGGCACTGTTTGAAGATATCTGTCTGGGCAGAGAGTGATCCGGCATGTAAACACGCCATTTGGACCGGGCGATAAAGCTGTCGCGACAAGCTTTCCAGGTTGAGGAGAAGAAATATGGACGCCACGGCTTCCGCCGCTGCCCTACCCGCCGCCGAACCCGCACCGCTCAAAGGCGGAGCCTTGGCCCTGCTCACGGTCGGGCTCGCACTCGGCACGTTCATGGAGGTGCTCGACACGTCGATTGCGAACGTCGCGGTGCCGACCATTTCCGGCAGCCTCGGTGTGGCGACCAGCCAGGGCACGTGGGTGATCTCGTCGTATTCAGTCGCCTCCGCGATCGCGGTGCCGCTGACAGGCTGGCTCGCGCGGCGGGTCGGCGAAGTGAAGCTGTTTACGCTGTCCGTGCTGCTCTTCACGATCGCCTCGGCGCTGTGCGGCTTCGCCCACAACTTCGAGTCGTTGATCGCGTTCCGGCTGGTGCAGGGGCTCGTTTCCGGGCCGATGGTCCCGCTCTCGCAGACTATTCTGATGCGCTCGTATCCGCCGGAAAAGCGCGGACTCGCGCTGGGCCTCTGGGCGATGACGGTGATTTGCGCGCCGATCTTCGGGCCCGTGATGGGCGGCTACATTACCGACAACTACACGTGGCCGTGGATCTTCTACATCAACGTGCCGATCGGACTGTTCTCGGCGGTGTGCGCGTTCCTGCTGCTGCGCGGCCGTGAGACGAAGACCACGAAACAGCGCATCGACGCGGTCGGCCTCACGCTGCTCGTGATCGGCGTGTCGTGCCTGCAGATGGTGCTCGACCTCGGCAAGGATCGCGACTGGTTCAATTCGACGTTTATCGTCACGCTGGCGGTGATCGCGGTGGTGTCGCTCGCCTTCATGCTGGTGTGGGAGATGACCGAGAAAGAGCCGGTGGTCGATCTCTCGCTGTTCAAGGATCGCAACTTCGCGCTTGGCGTGGTGATCGTCTCGTTCGGCTTCATGGCTTTCTTCGGCTCGGTGGTGATCTTCCCGCTGTGGCTGCAAACCGTGATGGGTTACACCGCAGGGCTGGCTGGTCTGGCGACCGCGCCGGTCGGTCTGCTAGCGCTGTTCTTGTCGCCGTTGATCGGCAAAAACATGCACCGGCTGAACCTGCGCGTGGTGGCGAGTTTTGCGTTCATCGTGTTCGCGTTCGTCTCGTTCTGGAACTCCACCTTCACGCTCGACGTGCCGTTCAATCACGTGATCTGGCCACGGCTCGTGCAAGGTATCGGCGTCGCCTGCTTCTTCGTGCCGATGACCACCATTACGCTCTCCAGCGTGCCGGATGAGCGGCTGGCGAGTGCATCCGGCCTGTCCAATTTTTTCCGGACCTTGTCAGGCGCGATCGGCACAGCGGTCAGTACGACGTACTGGGAGAACGACACGATCTACCATCACGCGATGCTGACCGACTCGGTCAACGTTTACGCCGCGAACACGAATGCTTATACCAATGCGCTGGCCGGTATCGGCCTCTCCGGCGACGGCATCACCGCGCAGTTGAATCAGGTAGTGACCACGCAGGCTTACATGATGGCCACCAACGATTTCTTCCGCATTTCCTGCGCGGCGTTTCTCGTGCTCGCGGTGCTGGTCTGGATCACCAAGCCACGCAAGGGCGTTGGCCCTTCAATGGGGCATTGAAGTTCGACGATGCCTTTCAGCGGACGCGCGCAGACACGGTATTTTCCTTCGACTCTTCGCGCGCGTCTTCAGCCGTTATTGCGTGACGGCTTCGCCATTCGTCGCCGGGATCGATTGACCCTGCATGGCATCTGGATGCGGGGTCGTGGGCGCGGCTTGCGGGGGTTTCGCGCCGCTTTGCGGCGTGCCGGGCGCAGTGCCTCGCACGTATTGTTTGAAGTCGGCGCCGGCTTCCCATGGGTTCGGCTTGCAGCCCATCGAGCCGTCGCAATGCGCGGCAAAACCGATCGTTGCCGTGCCGTCCGGATTCGCGGCGCGCGTGATCTGATACGCCAACGCGCGCTTGCCGCCATCCGGGCCGACTGTCTGGATCAACGTGTCGGTCGAGGCATCGATCTTATACGTCGAATGGCCCGCCACCCACGCTTGCGCCCGTTGCCACCAGACATCGCATTGCGACTTGTTCGAACACGTCAACGGCGTGGTCGCGATCTGCATGACGTCCGGATCGACCTGCCCTTGCGTCGAACATCCAGCCGCCGCTACGCACAGCATGGCCAACAGATTTTTTTTCATCACGTTGAATCCTCCCTCTGTGGTGCGCGTCATGTAAGTTTGGACCGTGGCGTCGGTACGGTGTTTCATCTGGATCAGAGAATCGTCAGAACGCGCGCAGAATTTGCCGATAGCGATCGCGAGTCGGTCGCACATTGCGTAGACGTTACCGGCGCGAAATAAAAAAAGCGGCCATGCTGGCCGCTCTTTCATCACCTTGCCCGCAAGCGTTATTCAGACGCTAAACCGGTTCAACGTGTACGCCCGATACGCCGCGACGAACGCGTCGAACGAACCGACTTCTTCCTGTTCGAGTTTGGCCTGCTCGGCGAGCGATTGCGTGGCGAGATCGGTGAATGCCTTGGTCTGCTCCGCATCCAGCGGACGCGTGCGGAAGTACGCGGCGTGCGCTTCGCTTTGCTCGAGGCCGAAGGCGAGGAAACTCTGCTGTTTTTCGCGCATGGTCTGCAGCACGCGCGCCGACGGCGTCAGCGATGCATCCGCCAGCTTCGTGCGTTGAACCGCGACGGCGCGTGCATGCGCGTCGCCGCCATGCAATGCGTCGAGCGTAGCCGCAGCCGCGTCGATCTTGACGAGCAGTTCGTTCGCCCATTCCGTCATCGCAACCGGACGGCCGTCGCGTGTCAGTTCGAGGCCCGGCTTGCGTCCTTCCATCGTGACGCGGCCGAAATTCTGGTTGGCTTCGGCGTAAGCGTCAGGCGGCAACGGCGCGCTGTCGTCGAGCGCGCAGACCAGCAGGTAGGCGTCGAGAAAGCGCGACGTCTCGAGCGAAATACCAGTCGGCTCGAACGGATCGATGTCCATGCAACGCACTTCCACGTATTGCACGCCGCGCGCGGCCAGCGCGTGCAGCGGACGCTCGCCCGGATACGTGACGCGCTTCGGACGGATCGTCGAATAGAACTCGTTTTCGATCTGCAGCACGTTCGTGTTGATCTGCACCCACTCGCCGTCGCGCTGCGTGCCGATTGCCTCGTACGCGGGATACGGCTGGCTCACGGCCTTCGCAAGCGCGTCGAGGTAGCCCGGCAGCGTGTCGTAGTCGGCGTGCAGCGCGGCTTGCGCGGTGGTGTTCGAATAGCCGAGGTCGCTCATGCGCAGACTGGTCGCGTACGGACGATAGAGCGTGTCGGCGTCGAACGTGTCGAGCGTGTGTTTGCGATCGCGGAGGAAACGACGATCCAGCGCCGGCGATGCGCCGAACAGATACATCAGCAGCCAGTTCGTGCGGCGGAAATTGCGGATCAGCGCGAGATAGCGATCGGACTGGAAGTCGACGGCATTCGCGGTGGATTGCTGGTCCGCATGAAGCAACCGCCACACTTCTTCGTTCAGCGAATAGTTGTAGTGGATGCCCGCGATGCACTGCATCGTACGGCCGTACCGAAGCGCGAGGCCGATGCGGTACACGTACTTCAGCTTGCCGATGTTCGAGCTGCCGTAGTTCGCGATCGGAATGCCGTCGTCCGTGTCGGGCAGCAGGCCCGGCATGGAGTTGTTCCACAGGATCTCGTCGCCGAGTTCCGCGTAGACAAAACGGTGGAGCGTGTCGAGCTTCTCGAGCGTGAGCGCGACGTCTTGCTCAGCTGGCGTGATCAGTTCGAGTAGTGCTTCGGAATAATCCGTGGTGAGCGATGGATGCGTAAGCGCCGAACCGAGTGCGCGCGGATGCGGCGTCAAGGCGAGCTTGCCCTCGTGCGTCACGCGCAGGCTTTCCTTTTCGATGCCGCGCAGGCCGCGTATCAGCGCGTCGCGCTGCGGGCCTGAGGTCAGCACGGACAGGCGGTGCGAGAACGCGTCGGTCGTGCGGGAAGGTGTCGTGTTTGGCATTGATGCGAGTCGGGCGTTGTCGGCCGCCATGTGCCGCAGCACTGCGGTTGACAACGTTCGGCGGAATTTTCAGTAGCGGGCACTTTAACATCTCGCCAGAACGGCTGCTTGAGGCCGCCTCGGCGGCTCATCGGAGCACTCCGGGCCGCCTCTTTCCTGGGCCAATCCGCCTGCCTTTTGCGCCAATTCGTCGGCCGCGCGCCACATCATTCTGCCCGTCACGCGGCTCGCGCGCGAAACGCTTTTCTTCCCAGGAGGCGCCTGCCTTCAGCCTCCACGCGCGGCGCCGACGCGGTCCGCTACTTCATTCCACAGGTGCATCGCGGCGTACGCGCGCCACGGCCGCCATGTGTCGGTGCGGGTGCGTTGCTGCGCGGGCCGCACGAGCGACGGATCGCGCGCGCAGATCGACTGCATCAGCACGAGATCCCATGCGGGCCACGCGTCGGCGTCGCGCCACGCGCGCATGGCGACATACTCGACGGTCCACGGACCGATGCCGGGCAGCGCGAGCAGCGCGGCGCGCAGGCTGTCGGCGTCGGCCGTGTTGCTGTCGAGCGGCACGTCGCCGCTAGCGACCGCGCGCGCGAAGCCCTGCAACGCCGCTACACGTTTACCCGGCATGCCGATTTGCGCGAGATCCACGGCGGCCAACGCGGCGGGCGTCGGAAAGCGCCAAGCGGTGTTCTCATGCGGATGCCCCTCGATGCGCTCCCCGGCGCGCTGCACGAGTCTGCCGATGATAGTGGTCGCCGCCTTCACGCTGACCTGCTGCCCGACGATCGCGCGGACCACCAACTCGAAGCCCGACCACGCGCCCGGCACACGCAAGCCGGGCACGGCTTCGACCAGCGGCGCGAGCCACGGGTCCGTGGCGAGTTCGGCGCCGATCTTCTTTGGATCGGCGTGCAGATCGAACATCTTGGCAATCGGCGCGGCGAGCGCGTCGGCGTGAATGCTCACGGGCCCTTCGATGCTGGCGACGAGGCAGCGCTTGCGCGGATGCAGACGCACGCTCAGCGTGCCGCTGTCGCCGGCCCAATCGATCGCGCGACGGTACGCGCCGTCTTCCACCGCTTCGACGCCGGGCGTCGCGCGTCCGCCGAAGAAACGCAGCAGGCGCGGCCAGTCGAAGGGTGGTTTGAACGGCAATTCAAGGGTAGCAACTTCGTCAAGCGTACTCACGCGGCGTGGTCCAGTTTGGTGGTGGTTTCGGTGTCGTTGCCGACGTCTGCATGGGCGCGCTGGTTGCGTTCGCCTTTGACGCGCGAAAAGTCGCCGGCGTGTTGCGCCTCGTTGTCCAGCAGCGCGGCTTTGCGCGGCAAACCCCAACGATAGCCTGCCAGCGCTCCGCCCTTGGCCACCACTCGATGACAGGGAATCGCCAGCGCGACCGGGTTGGTCGCGCACGCGCTGGCCACTGCGCGTACGGCGCGCGGTGAGCCGACTGTTTCGGCGATCTCCGAATAGCTGCGCGTCTCGCCGTACGGGATGCGCCGTAACGCTTCCCACACACGCTGCCGGAATGCCGTCGCGGCGATATCCAGCGGTAGATCGAAGTCCTGACGGGTGCCGCGCAGATAGGCGTCGATCTGCGCGATAAACGGCGCCAGGTGTTCGGTATCTTCCAACAGGTCGGCGTTGGCGAATTCGCCGCGCAGGTCGTCGGCGAGCATGGCTTTGTCGTCGCCGAAACCGATCTTGCAGATGCCCTTCTCCGTCGCCGCGACCAGCACGTAGCCGAGCGGCGTCGGCGCGCTGGCATAGCGCACGGTGAGTCCGGCGCCCTTGCGGCGATACGCGGACGGCGCCATGCCGAGTTCGGCCGAGGCGCTGTCGTACATGCGCGACGGCGAGCCGAAGCCGGCGTCGAGCGTAGCACGGGTGACGTCCGAGCCGCTCTGGAGCGCGTCGCGCAACGCGGCGCCCCGTTGCGCGGCCTGATATTGGCGCGGCGACACACCCACCACCCGCTTGAACAGCCGTTGCAGATGGAACGGGCTGACGTGCACGGCGTCACTCAATTGCGCGAGCGTGAGGCGCTCTTGCGGGTCGGCGTCCAGCGCGGCACACGCACGATTGACGATTTCCAGCTCGCGCGGCAGGCCGCCGGGCTGGCAGCGCTTGCAATCGCGAAAGCCCGCGGCGCGCGCGGCGGCGGCATCGGTGAAAAAAGCGACGTTCTCGCGGCGCGGCAGGCGCGAGGCGCACGACGGGCGGCAGAACACGCCGGTCGTCTTGACGCCGTAGAAGAACGCGCCGTCGGCTTGCGATTCGCGATGCGTGACGGCTTCCCAGCGCGCATCGTCGGAAGTCCAGTTGGTGGCGCCGGAGGCGGTATCGGTAGGTTTGCGGTTCATGATGGTCCCGAAGAGACGGTGTCGATGCTCACCAATGTAGGCCGCATGCCGACACACTACGCCCCGGTTCTTGCTCTGTCATTGCGCTTCTTCGTAGGCTCGAAGCCCCGCCAGGCATCCGTTTTGAGGAAAACTGCGACAATTTGGCACGATATCGGGTTTTCCCTTAAAAAGTTATTGCGTCGCACCAGGTGCATGTGTATATTAGTACTTGTCTCCTCCATGTCTCCTCCTGATATGGATTCAGCCCGCTCCACATAGAGCGGGCTTTTTTTCGTCCATACATGTCTGATCCGTCCCTCAAGACCGGTTTCACGACGCCGCACTCGCAGCGCCGCCCTTTCTTCTACACTGGCATTTCACCCGTTCTGCAAGCGAGCCAAGGGGCATTCCACATGAAAATCCATATTCGCGAGATCGATCACGTTGTCATTCGGGCGACCAACGTCGAGGCCATGGCGCGTTTCTACTGCGACGTGCTCGGCTGCAGCATCGAGAAAGAGCAGCGCGATCTGGGCCTGACACAGTTGCGCGCGGGGCGCTCGTTGATCGACCTGTTGCAGGTCGGCGGCCGGCTCGACCATGCCGAAAACGGCGCGCCGGGCACGGGGCGGAATATGGATCACGTGTGTTTGCGCATCGATCCGTTCGACGCTGAAGCGCTCAGGGCGCATCTGGCCGAACACGGCGCGCGGCTGGGTGAACTCGGTCTGCGCTACGGCGCGGACGGCTACGGACAGTCGCTGTATCTGTTCGACCCAGAAGGCAACATGGTCGAACTCAAGGGGCCACCGGAAGCGGCTCGCGTGACGTCGCTCTAAGCGTTTGAAGCGGCAGGCGTCAGGCGTTGGCGGGCGCCTTCAACACCGTCCATTCGATTTTCACCGCATCGGCTTCGGCGCTACCGAGCCATGCTTCGCCGTCCTGTACGGTGCATTGCAGCCGCATGGTCCGTTCGGCCAGCGAGCCGAGGGCGGTGGCGACGTCTTCGCCGAGCGTCCACACCGTCACGTTGCGCATGCGTTCCACCTTGTTGCGCACGCCCTGCCACCAGATATCCGACGTGCGGCCGCCGTAGGCGATCACGATCACCTCGTTCGAGCGACCGCTCGCCTTGGCGATGCGCCGTTCATCCGGCTGGCCGACTTCGATCCACGTTTCGATCGCGCCGGTCAGATCCTTTTGCCAGAGGTCCGGTTCGTCCACGTCCGACAAACCTTTGCAGAATTCAAGGCGTTCCTGCGCGAACAGCGCGAACGCGGCGACGCGGACCATCATCCGTTCGTCGGTTTCCGAGGGATGGCGGGCGATCGTCAGCGAATGGTCGGCGTAGTAGTGCCGGTCCATGTTGGCGATCTGCAGTTCCGCCTTGTAAATCGTCGATTTGAGAGCCATGCCGTTGCTAAACCAAGCGCTCGCTCCACCGGAGCGAACTGAAAAAGAATCGTCGACGGCGCGTTGCCGTTTTCCGTGTTTGTTGTACATCTTCTGTTCCTCCCGCGCCGCCAGCCGGCTGTCATGACCACGGGAGAAGCATTTATCGCGCCACTGGCGGTTCGGAAGCGGTGCCGTAGACCTCGCCAGCGGCTTCCCGCAAGGCTTCGAGCACGACCGAGGCCGCCGGCGAAAGCAGGTGCGACTGGCGCGTGATGATACCGAATGTATCCATCCTGCACGGCAAATCGATCGGTAATCGCTTCAGAACGCCATACTGTTGGTATTGACGCGCCACTTCGTCGGGTAAAACCGCCAACATGTCGCTTTGGAGCAGCAAGCTCGAAATCGCCAGAAAATTGTTGGTATTGACCACGTTTTGCGGCGGATTCAGCCCGATTTGCGAAAACATCAGATCGAAGCGATGGCGCAAAACGCTGCCCGGCGGATGCAAAACCCAGCTGGCGTTGACGATTGCACGCAATGTCAAACCCGTCTCATTTTCGAGATGATGGCCGGGACGCGCCACCACGCACAGCGGTTCGTCGGCGAGCGGTTCGTAGCGGACTTCGGTCTTGAACTGGTTTTGCCGCTCCAACACGCGGCCGATCATGATGTCCAACTCGCCTTCCGCCAGCCGCGGCAGCATCACGTCGGAGGTTTCGACCTCTGCCCAGATTTGCAGTTGCGGATAGCGTTCTTTCACGCTGGCGATCGCGCGCGGCACCATGGTCGCCGCGGCCGCCGCGATCACGCCGATCCGCACCTGCCCCGCCAGGCCGGCGCGCAACGCCGAAATCTCGTCGTGTGCATGACTCAGATTCGACAGCACCATGCGCGCATGACGGATCATGACCTCGCCATACAACGTGGCGTGCATGCCGTGCGGCGTGCGGTCGAACAGGCTCACTTCCAGCATTTCCTCGAGCTCTTTGAGCAGACGCGACGCGGCGGGCTGGGTCATGCCGAGCACGTCAGCGGCCCGCCGGACGTTGCCCTCCTCTTCCATCGCTGCGAGCAGCAGCAACTGCCGCGTCTTGAGCCGCGCCCGCACGAACCAGTTCGAGTAGCTACGCGTCATGGCTTGTCTCCCACCTGTTTTCTGTCGAACAGAGTGGGCGCTTTAGCGCCTTACTCTGGTCCCACGCAAAGATGCTTGCTGATAAGACGGCTCGAAGCCACGAACCGCGCACTCTGCCAAGGCAAGGCCTCATCATGCCATATCGAAATTGATATCGGGATAGCCTAAAAAGGGATTGGAAAGTTATTGGGGCGGCTCATACCATTCGTGGACTTTCTGAGCTTCCCCACGTGGCGCCTTTCCGTCGATGAACCGCGATCCGCTCGTCCCACTCGTTGCAAGTCCGTTCCGCCACTACATCAATGGCGGATGGGAGACGGGCGCGACCACGGGCGTCTCGCTCAATCCGTCGGACCTGGACGACCCGGTCGGCGAATATGTGCGAGCCGACGTGCGGCAGACGGACATGGCCATCGAAGCGGCGCACGCGGCCTTCCGCGAATGGTCGCTGGGTTCGGCGCAGCGTCGCGCGGATGCACTCGACGCCATCGGCAGCGAGATACTCGCGCGCCGTGACGAACTCGGCCGGCTGCTGGCGCGTGAAGTCGGCAACACGTTGCCCGAGGCCTTAACTGAAGCGACGCGTGCTGGGCAGATATTCAAGCTTTGCGCGGCCGAAGCCTTGCAGGCCTTCGCCGAACCCGTCGCGTCGGCGCGCGCCGGCGTCGAGATCGACGTGACGCGCGAACCGCTCGGCGTGGTCGGCATCATCGCGCCGTGGAGCGCGCCGCTGGCGATTGCCGCGGCGAAGATCGGCGCCGCGCTCGCTCACGGCAACTGCGTCGTGTTCAAGCCGGCCGAATCGGTGCCGGCTTGCGCGGCGGCGCTGGCCTCGATCATCAGCCGCGCCGGTTTGCCCGCGGGCGTGTTCAATCTCGTGATGGGCAGCGGCCGGCAAGTCGGCGCGCGGATCGTCGCGCATCCGCTGACGGCGGCGATCAGCTTCACCGGCTCGGCGGAAACCGGCACACGCGTGCTGCAAGCCGCTGCCGCCCGCCAGGCGCGAGTGCAGCTAGAGATGGGCGGCAAGAATCCGTTCGTGGTTTTGGCCGACGCCGATCTCGACGGCGCCGTCGAGGCCGCCTTGATCGGCGCCTATGGCTCGACGGGCCAACGCAGCACCGCGGCTGCGCGGCTGATCGTCGAACGCGCGGTGTTCGAACCGTTCGTGGACGCATTGCAGGCGAAGCTCGTCAAACTTTCTATCGATCACGCCTTGAAGCACGGCACGGACCTGGGTCCCGTGGCCAACGCCGCGCAGTTGGAGCGCAATCTCGACTACGTGCGCATCGGTCAACAGGAAGGCGCGCAATTGCTGCACGGCGGCCGGCAACTGGAGCGCGCGACGCACGGCTACTTTTTCGAACCGGCGCTCTTCATCGGCGAATCCGAACATCGTGTCGCGCGGGAGGAAATCTTCGGCCCGCTCGCCGTCGTGCTGCGCGCAGACGACTACGACCACGCGCTGCATCTCGCGAACGACACCGCATACGGTCTGTGCGCCGGCATCTGCACGCGCTCGCTCAATCGCGCGCGGCATTTTCGCCGTCATGTGCACAGCGGTCTCGTCACGATCAATCTGCCGACCACTGCCGTCGAGCATCACGCGCCCGGCGGCGGCCGTAAGGCGTCGGCCTACGGCGCCACGGATGCCGCCTTCTGGACCGCCGTGAAAACGGCGTACGTGGCGGGCTGATGGTGATGAGATCGCTTCACTTCACCGCGCACCTTAACGCTCATCCGCGTCCCGGCTGACGCCGCCGTGCATCACCCGCTGCAATTAAACGAAATCAATGCAGCCTTTCAACTTCAGGAGACAGATATGACCAGCAAGCTTCGCCGTTTGACGCTATCCGCGATGGCGGCCGCCGCCCTCGCCGCGCCCTTTGCCGCGCAACTCTCCGCGCACGCGGACGCGCCGCTCAAAGTCGGCTTCCTCGTGAAGATGCCGGAACAGGCATGGTTCATCAACGAACAGAAAGCCGCGAGCGCGCTCGGCCAGAAGGACGGCTTTGCGGTGGTGAACATCGGTACGCCGGACGGTGAAAAAGTGCTGGCCGCGATCGACAACCTCGGCGCACAAGGTGCCAAAGGCTTCGTGATCTGCGCGCCGGACGTGCGTCTCGGACCGGCGATCCAGGCGCGGGCGAAGCGCTACAACATGAAGTTCGTCACCGTTGACGATCAACTGGTCGACTCCACCGGCAAGCCGCTGCCGAACGTGCCGCATCTGGGCATGTCCGCGTTCAAGATTGGCAATCAGGTCGGCGCCGCGATCGCTGAAGAGATGAAACGCCGCGGCTGGAAGCCGGAAGAAGTCGGCGCGCTGCGCATTACGAACTACGAATTGCCGACCGCGAAACTGCGCACCGATGGCGCGACGCAATCGCTCATTGCCGGCGGCTTCAAGAAGGAAAACATCTTCGACGCCCCGCAAAAGACGACGGATGACGAAGGAGGCTTCAACGCGTCGTCGCCGGTACTCGCGCAGCATCCGAACGTCAAGAAATGGGTGATCTTCGCGCTCAACGAGGAAAGCGTGCTGGGCGGCGTGCGCGCGACCGAGCAATTGCATATTCCGGCCGCGGACGTGATCGGTGTCGGCATCAACGGCGCGGGCGAAGCGTTCGCCGAATTCCAGAAGAAAGAACCGACGGGCTTCTACGGCACGATCGCCGTGAGCTCGACGATGCACGGCAAGGAAAGCACGGAGAACCTCGTCGAGTGGATCAAGGACGGCAAGCAGCCGCCCGCCGATACGCAGACCACCGGCAAGCTGATGGTGCGCGGCAACTGGCAGGACGTGCGTAAAGAACTCGGTATTTAAGCGATTCGAGTTTGCACGTTGCGGGCCGTCTCTCGCTCACGCGGGAGCGGTCCGCACAGGTTGTTCACCAGCTTGAGGTTTTTCGATGACGTCTTCACACACCGAGCCCCACACCGCCGAAGCGGCGCCCTCGCCTGCGCTCGCGTCCACCGAGCCGTATCTGCGGCTCGACGGCATCACCGTGCGCTTTCCCGGCGTGCTCGCGCTCAATCAGGTCTCGCTCGAAGTGCGGCGCGGTGAAGTGCACGGCTTGATGGGCGAAAACGGCGCCGGCAAATCGACGCTGCTCAAGGTGTTGTCCGGCGTGAATCAACCCGCGGCGGGCACCTTGTCGCTCGATGGCGTCGAACAGCAGTTCACCACGACGAAGGCAGCGATCGCCGCCGGCGTGGCGATCATCTATCAGGAATTGCATCTGGTGCCGGAACTGACGGTCGCGGAAAACCTGATGCTCGGCGCCCTGCCGAATCGTTTCGGCATACTGGACGAAAAAGCGCTGGTAGCGCGCGCCGTGCGCGAGCTGGAACGGCTCGGCGAAAAGATCGATCCGTCGCAGCAAGTGAAGAATCTTTCGATCGGCCAGCGGCAAATGATCGAAATCGGCAAGGCGCTGATGCGCGATGCGCGCGTGATCGCGTTTGACGAACCGACCAGCTCACTGTCGTCGCGTGAGACGACGCAACTGTTCCGGATCATTCGCGCGTTGAAGGCCGAGGGTCGCGCGATCATCTACGTCACGCATCGAATGGATGAAGTCTACGAGCTGTGCGATCGCGTGACCGTGTTTCGCGACGGCCGCCGCATCGATACGTTCGAAGCAGGTGAAGGACTCGATCGCGATCGCTTGATCAGTTGCATGGTGGGCCGTTCGATCGCCGACGTGTACGGCTATCGCTCGCGCGATCTCGGCGACGTGCAACTCGACGTCAAGGAATTGATGGGGCGCGGTCTGCGCGAACCGGCTTCATTCGCGGCGCGCAAAGGCGAAATCGTCGGCTTCTTTGGACTCGTCGGCGCGGGTCGCTCCGAGTTGATGAAGCTCATCTACGGCGCGGTAAAACCGGTTGCCGGCGAGATCACCCTCAAAGGCAAGCGCGTGCACTTTGCCACACCGCGCGACGCCGTGCGCGCGGGCGTGGCGCTGTGTCCCGAAGATCGCAAGCAGGAAGGCATCGTCTCGATCGCCTCCGTATCGGACAACCTCAACATCAGTTGCCGCCGCCATTTCAGCCGCTTCAACGTGCTCAACGGCCGCAAGGAAGCGCAGACCGCCAAAGAGTTCATCGGCAAGCTCGCGATCAAGACGCGCAACGGCGAAACGCCGATCGGCACACTCTCCGGCGGCAATCAGCAGAAGGTGATTCTGTCGCGCTGGCTTGCCGAAGACATCGACGTGTTCCTGATGGACGAACCCACGCGCGGCATCGACGTCGGCGCGCGCAGCGAGATTTATGGGCTGCTGTATGGGCTCGCCGAAGCGGGCCGCACGGTGATCGTCGTGTCGAGCGATCTGGCCGAAGTGATCGGCGTGGCGGATCGCGTGATCGTGATGAAGGAAGGCCGCATCGTCGGCGATCTGCCCAAGGCGCAGGCCACGCCGGATGCGCTGATCAAGCTCGCCCTGCCCCGCTGACGCCGCCGCACATCCTCGACACCACGAAGGCAATTGAATCGAATCGCGCCATTGAAACGGAATACAAACCATGCATACACCCTCAACCGATTCCTCGACCCCAGCCGTCGCCTCAGCGGGCCTGAGCGCGCGTGCCGCGCGTACCTGGGACCTGATCAACAAGTCCGGCATCGTGATGGTGTTCGTGATTCTGTTCGCGGTTTTGTCGTTCACCGTGCCGGATTTTTTAAGCTCGCGAAACATCCAGGGCTTGCTGCTCTCCGTCACGCTGATCGGTTCGATCTCGGTGACGATGATGTTCGTTCTCGCGCTCGGCGAAGTGGATTTGTCGGTGGCGTCGATCGTCGCGTTCGCGGGTGTGGTGGCGTCCACGCTGATCACTGCGACGCATAGCGTGATGCTCGGCGTCGCGGCTGGCGTGCTCGCGGGTGGCGCGGTCGGACTCGTCAACGGCGTGCTGGTCGCGCGCTACAAGATCAACTCGCTGATCGTCACGCTTGCCATGATGGAAGTCGTGCGCGGCCTCGCCTACATCACCTCGAACGGCGATGCCGTGATGATCTCCGAAGAGCGTTTCTTCGACCTCGGCGGCGGCGCGTTCCTCGGCATTTCGTATCCGATCTGGAGCAACATCGTCGGCTTCGTGCTGTTCGGATTTTTGCTGAAGAGAACGGTGTTCGGCAAGAACGTGCTGGCCGTCGGCGGCAATAGCGAGGCGGCGTTGCTGGCCGGCTTGCCGGTGACGCGCATCAAGATCACAGTGTTCGTATTGCAGGGCCTCGTCACTGGGTTTGCCGGCGTGATGCTTGCGTCGCGTATGAGCCTGGGTGATCCGAAGACCTCTGTCGGCCTCGAACTCGGTGTGATTTCAGCGTGCGTGCTCGGCGGCGTCTCGCTCACGGGCGGCGTCGCGACGATTTCGGGCGTGCTGGTCGGCGTGCTGATCATGGGCTCGGTGCAGGACGCCATGAGCCTGCTGAACGTGCCGACCTTCTACCAATACCTCATTCGCGGCGGGATCCTGCTGCTGGCGGTGCTGTTCGATCAGTTCCGCCGCAGCAAACGCGTGCACTGACGCGCGCCCCCCGCCCCATGTTTGCCAACAGGAGATTTCATGGCTGATTCGAATCAGACTAAAAAGCCGCTGCGCAGCCAGGCGTGGTTCGGCCTCAAGGACCGCGACGGTTTTCTGCATCGCTCGTGGATGAAAAACCAGGGTATTCCGCACGATGAGTTCGACGGACGTCCGGTGATCGGCATCTGCAATACGTGGTCAGAATTGACGCCGTGCAACGCGCACTTTCGCGAACTCGCGGAGTACGTGAAAAAAGGCGTGCATGAAGCGGGCGGCTTGCCGCTCGAGTTTCCGGTGATGTCGTTGGGCGAGACCAATCTGCGGCCTACGGCGATGCTGTTTCGCAACCTTGCCTCCATGGACGTCGAAGAGTCGATTCGCGGCAATCCGATGGACGGCGTGATTCTGCTTGTGGGTTGCGACAAGACCACGCCCGCGCTGCTGATGGGCGCGGCGTCGTGCAATCTGCCGGCGCTGGCCGTTTCCGGTGGACCGATGCTCAATGGCCGGTTTCGCGGCAAGAACATCGGCTCCGGCACGGGTGTCTGGCAGATGTCCGAGGAAGTGCGCGCCGGCACGATGACGCAGGAAGAATTCACCGAAGCCGAGTCGTGCATGAACCGCTCGCGCGGTCACTGCATGACGATGGGCACGGCGTCGACGATGGCGTCGATGGTCGAATCGCTCGGCATGGGCTTGCCGCATAACGCGGCGATTCCCGCGGTCGATGCGCGCCGCCAGGTGCTCGCGCATCTCGCGGGCCGGCGCATCGTCGACATGGTTCGCGAGGATCTGACGATGGACAAGATCCTGACGCGCCAGGCATTCGAAAACGCGATCCGCACGAATGCGGCGATCGGTGGGTCGACCAATGCGGTCGTTCATCTGATCGCGCTGGCCAAGCGGATTGGCGTGGAGTTGTCGCTAGAAGATTGGGAACTGGGTTCGAATGTGCCGTGTCTGGTGAACCTGCAACCGTCGGGCGAATATCTGATGGAGGACTTTTACTACGCGGGTGGTTTGCCGGCGGTGTTGAAGCAACTCGGCGAGCAAGGCCTGCTGCATCGTGAAGCGCTGACCGTGAACGGCAAGACGATCTGGGACAACGTGCGCAGCGCACCGAATCACGACGAGAAAGTCATCACGACGTTCGCCGAACCGTTCAAGCCGAAGGCCGGCATCGCGGTGCTCAAGGGCAACCTGGCGCCGAATGGCGCAGTGATCAAGCCGTCGGCGGCCACCGCGGCGTTGCTCAAGCATCGCGGTCGAGCGGTAGTGTTCGAGAACATCGAGGAACTGCACGCGAAGATCGACGACGAGTCGCTCGACATCGACGAGCATTGCATCATGGTGCTCAAAGGCGCGGGGCCGAAGGGTTATCCCGGTTTTGCGGAAGTCGGCAATATGCCGCTGCCGAAAAAAGTGCTGCAAAAGGGCATTACGGACATGGTGCGCATTTCCGACGGCCGCATGAGCGGCACGGCGTACGGCGCGGTCGTGTTGCACGTGTCGCCGGAAGCGGCAGCGGGCGGGCCGCTCGCGTTCGTGCAGACCGGCGACATGATCGAACTCGATGTCGAAGCACGCCGCCTGCATCTCGACGTCACCGACGAAGAACTCGCGCGCCGGCGCGCCGCATGGCAGGCGCCCGAAGCGCCCAAACGCGGCTACTACAAGCTCTACGTCGAACATGTGCTGCAGGCGGATCAGGGCGCTGATCTCGACTTCCTCGTCGGATCGAGCGGCGCTCCGGTACCGCGCGATTCGCATTGATCGGCTCGTAGTGAGCTAACTGTTGTTCCCTGCGCTTTGCGAGAAGGCGTACTGCCGATGCGGATTCAGACAATCCGCATCGGCTTTTTTCTGTCTGTTTCAAAGCGACGCTAACGTGCGCAAATAAAAACGGCCAAGCATTTTCATGCCCAGCCGATTTTTTAACTCACAGGTTCACCGCCTCCGACTTATTAAGTCGGAGGACGGACGCACAGGCGCGCAAAATCACATTCCGGCGTTTTCGCCGGAATGTCAGGTTTCAGCTTATTGCTTGATGAATCGATCGTTTGCCCAGAGGCCTTGCGTATCGCTATTACCCGAATTCACGAATTCGACGTCGTGACCGACCACGCGGACGACGCGGAAACTCGAGTTTTCCGGTGTCGAAACGCATTGATATCCGGAGAAGAATTCCTGCATCTTTTGCTGTTCACCGGCTTGCGCATGCTGGTCGGCGGCGTCGAGTTTATCCTTCGACAGGCAACCATAGGCATTAGCCTTGAACTGGATGGTTTGCTGCGGCTTGATCATGACGTCTTGCGCCTGAACAGTGGCGGCAGCCAATCCCGCAATGGCGAAAACAAGGGCGACTCGCATTTTCATATTTTCCTCCGGTGCGGGTGGATACTCAGGTTAGCTATGTATTTAACTTTAAGATTGAACCCGCATCTTGCACTTTAGGAGAATGCGAGAGAACGACAAGCACATCTTGTGTGCGGTCGCAACAGCGGCGAATTGTCGCACCGTCCATCGCACCTGCTTAATCCTTGAGCCATGGGTTAATTAGTCATGATTGAAACGGATAACTAAAAGACGGGCAGGGCACGCCGCTTTAACTAGTAAAGGTTTGCGGCGCGTGTTCGCGTAAACGAGAGGCGACAATTAAGTGATTTGCTACATTTAATCGACGTACTTGGTGCATTGCACACAAAGTCATTCAACCGACTAAACCGAAATCACGAAATAACGGTGTGTTTGCAGAAGATAAATGGTGCCAGGTGTGAGGAGCGCTGCACACAGGGTCTGCCAAACGGCAGTCCTATGCGCATTCGCGGGGGTCAATCGACGCGTCGATTGGCCTCGAAGAACTCGGACTGGAACATGCACATACGCAAGGCGTTGTGATAGCTGCCATTGCCGAAAAATTCCTCAATCAGCTCGGCCTCATGCCTGAAGCCGCACTTTTCGTAGACGTGGATCGCCGCGGTATTCGACTTGTCGACGATCAGATAGACCTTGCGAAGGTTCAGCACTGAAAACGCATAGTCCGTCGCGAGCTGCGTGGCGAGGGTTGCGTAGC
The DNA here is from genome assembly GCF_046030175.1 of Paraburkholderia sp. RL17-373-BIF-A. NCBI lineage: Bacteria > Pseudomonadati > Pseudomonadota > Betaproteobacteria > Burkholderiales > Burkholderiaceae > Paraburkholderia > Paraburkholderia sp. RL17-373-BIF-A. The sequence goes on along the minus strand of NZ_JARESO010000009.1, from coordinate 164,644 downwards.
CGCGGCCTTGCGCATGCGGCGCGATGATGATCTGAAACTCGCCCCGTCGATGGATATAGTCCAGCTCGATCAGTTCGACCACGCCGACGGTCTGCCCCTCGTTGTCGATGGCCACGAAGCGCCGCTCGCGCAGGTCGTGCACGTGCTGGTCGTAAAGCTGGGTCAGTTCCGAGAAGGTTTCGTACGGCTCCTCGAACCAGTAACGCATGATTTTCGCGTTGTTGTTCACTTCATGGACGAAGCGCAGATCGGTGCGCTCGAGCGGGCGCAGGGTGAGTTCGCTGCTGCGTTCGGTCGTCATTGGATTCCCCTTGAGAATTATTGGTTTGGATGCGCGCGTTCGATGCAGGCTCACGCGCTTTCCAGTTAGTCAGGGCGCGGTGCTGGGAGTTCTTGCAAGCTCTCGCGCCCGCACGGCGCCTTCTTGCGATAAACCAGGCGGCAGGCGGGTCCGGCGAGTAAAGGGCGTCGCGTTGTCGCAGGCCTGTGTTCGGCTCGATCGTGGCGATTGTGAGGCGCGCGGCACGGTACGGGTACGCGCGGTGCTCTACAATGAAATCATGCTCCTGCAATCGGAGGCCACCGTGATCGAGAACTTGATATTGGGCGTCTTTCTGGTCATTCCGCTGCTGATCGTCGCATTTCTTTTCTCCGACGAATTGTGGCAGGAACACCGGCACCTGCACGACATGCGTCCGATGCCCGTGAAACCGCGTCGCATCGACTGGCGGCATCCGCTGCGCCGCTCGCGGCATCGTCTGTGACACGTTGCGTTCGCCAGCGGATTGCCTCTCCTGCGTGCTGCACTGCACGAATCGACCAACATGGCGGCCGATTGAGCAGGGGATTCGTGTGCAAGGGGGTTTGGTGGTCGTCTGCTAAAAGCGTTGCCGCCGTGTGCCAACGCCGCATCACCATCGTCGTCGTCCGCCGCCGCATCACGGCCGACACCGTACCATCGCTAGGAAATGAAACCCGCCGCGTGCGGGTTTTTTAACGCGCGCCGTAAGCGCAGCGGTCAGGCAACGCGAAAGCGCGCCAATAAAAAAGCCTGCCGTTTCGGGCAGGCCAAAAGAGATCCACACTCAATGCCTTGTGGGTACAAGGCAAGTACCAGTCTAGCCGCGCGGCACGCACCGCTGGTTTCAGCGGCTTTTACACATATTACGGCGCATGACGGCGCGCAGAACCGCGCCGCGCGCCGCCTCAGTCGGCGCGCCAATGCGAGCGAATGCGTTTGGCGAGCGCTTCGAGCGTGTCCGCGTCGGCAACATCGCGCGCATGCATGCGCAGCGGCTGGCCTTCCCAGCGCGGGATCACGTGAAAGTGCACATGCGGCACCGTTTGTCCCGCAGCGGCGCCATTGAATTGTCCAATGAACACGCCATCCGGCCGCAATGCGGCGCGCACCGCAATCGCGAGCTTCTGTGTCATGCGCATGCACGCCACCGTCGAAGCATCCGACAATTCAAAAATCTCCGCGGCGGCTTCCTTCGGCACCACCAGCAGATGGCCGTCGGCTTGCGGCATGAGGTCCATGAAGGCGAGGGCGGCATCGGTTTCGGCCACCTTGATGCAGGGTAGTTCGCCACGCAGAATCCTTGCGAAGGGATTGCTGTCGTCGTAGTTCATCGCGTTCCTCTCATGGTGGATGGTCATATCGGGTAAAGCGCTGTTGCCGATATTGTCCACCACATGTGTTACATCACGCGCGCCGCGCGTTTGATCGCTTGCGGCGGCTGACCATACGCGCGCAGAAAGGCGCGCCGCATCCGTTCGGTATCGACGAAACCGGTTTCCGCGGCTACCGCCTCCATGGAATGGCGGCCCGCTTCCAGCATGGCGCGCGCGGCTTCGACGCGCAATGCCTCGATGGCTTTGGCCGGCGATTGACGGGTTTCGTCGCGAAACGCGCGGCTGAACTGGCGCGGGCTGAGATGCGCGACGTCGGCGAGCTGTTCGACCGTCAACGGCTCGCGCAGATGGCTTTTGGCGTAAGAGAGCGCGTTCTGGATGCGGTCGGATTTCGGCTCCAGGTCCAGCATGGCCGAGAACTGGGACTGGCCGCCAGTGCGGCGGTGATACACCACGAGCTTCTTGGCGATCGCGCGCGACACCTCCATGCCGAGATCGTTTTCAACGAGCGCCAGACACAGATCGATGCACGCTGTCATGCCGGCCGACGTCCACACCGACCCGTCGATGATAAAGATGCGGTCCTCGTCCACGCGCGTTTGCGGAAAGCGCCGCTGCAGATCGCGAGCGTGAATCCAATGGGTCGTGGCGTGGCGGCCGTCGAGAATCCCGGCCTCGGCCAGCACGAACGCGCCGGTGCAGATGCTGGCGGTGCGTCGCGACGCGGCGAGCGCCTCGTTCAGAAACGCCAGCAATCCCGGCGACGACGGCGCGATCTGCATCGCGCCAGTGACCACCACGGTGTCATACGCCGGATCGTCGAACGGGCGGGTGGCGATCTCCACGCCCGCCGAGCTGCGCACCATGCCGCCATGCTCGGAAATGACCTCCACGTCGTACTCAGGTTGGCCGGCCTCCAGGTTGGCCAGCTCGAAGATCGAGACCGCGACCATATCGAGGATCTGGAAGCCGGGAAAAACCACCACGCCGACGTGTCTCATTGCGATGTCCTAAAACGAGGTAAATACGACATTTGAGACAACAGGCTACGCGCCTAGACTTGCTTCGTCAACACCGCAATACCGCAAACAACGGCGCGGTGGCGGAGGTTTCCCGGTTTTCCCATTCATTCATCGGACAGGGCACAGGCGCGAGGCGCCACGCCCGCAAGGAGAGATTCAAATGGCAACGCAAGCAGGCAAAGGAACGGCATTGGTGACGGGCGCATCGTCGGGGATCGGCGCGGTGTATGCGGACCGCCTTGCGCGGCGCGGCTACGACCTGATTCTGGTGGCGCGCGACGTCGAGCGGCTGAACAGTCTGGCCGATCGTCTGAAGACGGAAACCGGCCGCCATGTCGAGACGATCGGCGCGGACCTCACCGTCAAAGCCGACGTGCGCCGCATCGAAGAACGGCTGCGCGCGGACCGTGGCATCACGATGCTGGTCAACAACGCGGGCGTCGGCGCGACCGCCTCGCTGATCGACTCGAACGTGGACGAGCTCGAAAAAATGATCGACCTGAACGTGACCGCGCTCACGCGTCTGACGGCAGCGGTCGTGCCGGGCCTGGTGGAGCGGGGTAACGGCATCGTGATCAATATTTCGTCGATCGTGGCGCTGTCGCCGGAAACGTTGAACGGCACTTACAGCGGCACCAAGGCCTACGTGCTCAACCTGACGCAGTCGCTGCATCACGAAGTGGGCGGCAAGGGTGTGCAGTTGCAGGCGGTTTTGCCGGGCGCGACCAGCACCGCATTCTGGGACCGCGCGGGCCTCGCGGTCGAACATCTGCCGCAACAGATCGTGATGACCGCCGAAGACATGGTGGACGCCGCGCTCGCCGGCCTCGACCAAGGCGAACTGGTGACGATTCCGTCGTTGCCGGACGCGGCGGACTGGGAGCGCTTCAACAGCGCACGTCAGCAGCTGCAGCCGAACCTGTCGCACAAGCTGCCGGCCGCACGCTACACGAGCGGCGCCGCTACGGCATAAAGCTGAGCGGGCGGAAAGCCTTAGCGCCAGTCAGTCGACACGTCGTCGGGATCGACCAGCGTCAATCCCGACGACGGCAGCGGCAGCGCCGTCTTGTAACGCACCTGCTTGAGCGCAAAGCTCGAGCGAATATTGGAGATGCCCGGAATCTTCGTCAGATGATCGACGATGAAGCGCTCCAGCGTCTGCATATCCGGCATCACCACGCGCAGCAGATAGTCGGCGTCGCCCGTCATCAGGTAGCACTCCATCACCTCGGGACGCTCCGAGATCGCCTGTTCGAAGCGCAGCAGCGCGTCTTCCACCTGCTTTTCCAGACTCACCTGAATGAACACGTTGATGCGCAGCCCGAGCGGCTCCGGGTTCTGCAACGTGACCTGCTGCTTGAACAGACCGAGCTTTTCGAGCGCCCGCACGCGGTTGAAGCATGGCGTGGGCGAGAGGTTCACCGAGCGCGCCAGATCCGCATTGGTAATGCGCGCGTTCTGCTGCAACTGGCTCAGGATGCCGATGTCGATGCGGTCGAGCCGCCTGGGTGGCGTGGTCATAGATGAAATATTCCATCGTAATGGCGAAATTCGGAATAAATAGCCTATCGCAGCGCGGGATCACAAGCAAATGAGACGCTCATTTTGTGGGCACATGGTTACCATTGACTCACTCGATCTTGAACCGAACGCGTCGATGCGGGAGTGGTGCCATGACGGATTTGTCCAGCGGTAGCGAGCAGTTGAAGTCGTTGAATGCGCAGCGTGTTGAAAGCGCGGAGCAGGCGGACACCGATCCGCAGGAAACCGCCGAGTGGCTGGAAGCGCTCGACGCGGTCGTCGCGCATGTCGGCCGCGACCGCGCGCAGTTTCTGTTCGACAAACTTGCGAGCCATGCGCTTTCGCTGGGTGTTGAATCGGCGCGCACCAACGTCACGCCGTACCAGAACACGATCCCGTTCGAGCAACAGCCGCGCTATCCGGGCAATCTCGAACTCGAAGAACGGCTCGCCGCCGCGCTGCGCTGGAATGCGCTCGCAATGGTGGTGCGCGCGAACCAGGCCTACGGCGAACTCGGCGGGCATATTGCGAGTTACGCGTCGGCGGCAGAGCTGTTCGAGGTCGGCTTCAACCATTTTTTTCGCGCGGCCGCACCTGGCGGGGAAGACGGCACGGGCGACCTCGTTTACTTCCAGCCGCATTCGTCGCCGGGTGTTTATGCGCGGGCTTACCTCGAAGGCTTTCTCTCGGAGGAAAACCTCCAGCACTACCGTCGCGAGATCGGCGGACCGGGCTTGTGCTCGTATCCTCATCCGTGGCTGATGCCGGACTTCTGGCAGTTCCCGACCGGCTCGATGGGCATCGGCCCGATCAACGCGATTTATCAAGCGCGTTTCATGCGCTACCTGGCCAATCGCGGCCTCGTGCAAACAGAAGGCCGCAAGGTGTGGGGCTTTTTCGGCGACGGCGAAATGGATGAGCCGGAATCGACCGGCGCGCTTTCGCTGGCCGCCCGCGAGGGGCTCGACAACCTCGTGTTCGTGATCAACTGCAATCTGCAGCGGCTCGACGGTCCGGTGCGCAGCAACGGCCGCATCATCGATGAACTGGAAGCGCACTTCATCGGCGCCGGCTGGAACGTGATCAAAGTGGTGTGGGGCTCGGACTGGGACGCGCTGTTCTCGCGCGACCGCACCGGCGCCTTGCTGCGCGCGTTCGCGCATACCGTGGACGGCCAGTTCCAGACCTTCTCTGCCAACGACGGTGCGTACAACCGCGAACGCTTCTTCGGCCAGAATCCGGAGCTTGCCGCGCTCGCCGCCCAATTGAGCGATGACGACATCGACCGCCTGCGCCGTGGCGGCCACGACGTGCGCAAACTGCACGCGGCCTACGCGAAGGCGCTCGACCATCGCGGCCAGCCGACGGTGATTCTCGCGAAAACGATGAAGGGCTTCGGCATGGGCACGTCGGGCCAAGGCCGCATGACCACGCATCAGCAAAAGAAACTTGGCTTCGACGACCTAAAGGCGTTTCGCGATCGCTTCCGCCTGCCGCTCACGGACGAGGACGTCGAACAGGTGAAGTTCTACAAACCCGCGGAAGACAGCCCGGAAATGCAATACCTGCATGCACGGCGGGCGGCTCTCGGAGGCTATCTGCCCAGAAGGCGGAGAGTTGCATCGAAGGGGCTGACCGTCCCGCCGGTGTCCTCCTGGGGGCAATTCGCGCTGGACGCGAACGGCCGCGACATGTCCACGACAATGGCGCTGGTCCGCATGCTGACCGCGCTGCTCAAGGACGGGGAAGTGGGCCCGCGCGTGGTGCCGATCGTCGCCGACGAGGCGCGCACCTTCGGCATGGCGAACATGTTCCGCCAGGTCGGTATCTATTCGCCGCTCGGGCAGTTGTACGAGCCGGAAGATCTCGGCTCGATGCTTTACTACCGTGAGGATACGAAAGGCCAGATTCTGGAAGAGGGCATTTCGGAAGCCGGCGCGGTGTCGTCATGGATCGCAGCGGCGACGTCGTACAGCGTGCACGATCTGCCGATGCTGCCGTTCTACATCTACTATTCGATGTTCGGCTTCCAGCGCATCGGTGATCTGATCTGGGCTGCGGCGGATCAACGTGCGCGCGGTTTCCTGATCGGCGCGACGTCGGGCAAGACGACGCTCGGCGGCGAGGGGTTGCAGCATCAGGACGGCTCGAGCCATCTGGCGGCATCGACGATTCCGAACTGCCGCGCTTACGACCCGGCGTTCGCGTACGAGGTTGCCGCGATCGTCGACGAGGGTATGCGGGAGATGGTCGAGCAGCAGCGCGACGTGTTCTATTACGTCACGGTGATGAACGAGAACTACGCGCAGCCTTCGGTGCCGGGCGGCGACTTGCCGGCGTTGCGCGAAGGGATTCTCAAGGGCATTTATCCGCTGGCGGCGCAAGCTCAGGGGCAGGGGGCCACGCAAGCTCGGGTGCAATTGCTCGGCGCGGGTGCGATTCTCGGTGAAGTGATTGCGGCTCAGCAGATGTTGAAGGACGACTGGCGGATCGACGCTGCGGTGTGGAGCGTGACGAGCTTCACCGAGTTGCAACGCGACGGCATGACGGCAGAACGGCTCGCGCGTCTTGGCGAAGCGGCTTCGGCGCCGTACGTCACGCAAGCGCTCGAAGCGTCGCAAGGCCCGGTCATCGCCGCCACGGATTATGTTCGTGCCGTGCCCGAACTGATTCGCGCATACGTGCCACGCCGTTATGTGACGCTCGGCACCGATGGTTTCGGCCGCAGCGACACGCGTCAGGCGTTGCGCGAATTCTTCGAAGTGGACCGCAAGGCGATCGTGATCGCCGCGCTGAAGGCGCTGGCCGACGAGGGCGCCATCGACGCAAGCGTGCTTGTTGAAGCACGCAGCAAGTACCTCGGCGACGCAGCGGTCGGCGCGGCGTCCTGGCAATGCTAGAAAAGCGCATGCGTCAGAAACCGACTAACGCACTGCTGCTATCGCTGCAAATGAAAACGCGCCCTGCAAACGGGCGCGCTTTCATTGCACGGTAGTAGAACCGCATCCGCAACGATCAATCGCTGACCGCCACCTGATTCTTCCCATCCCGCTTCGCTCGATACAGACCGACGTCAGCCGCTTCGATCAGCTTCGTCACCGGCTCGGCGGCCGAAGGCACGAGCGTTGCCGCGCCGATGCTGATCGTCACGCCGCCGGTCGCGGAGCCCGCATGCGGAATCGCCAGCCCCTCGATTGCAATGCGGATCTTTTCCGCGAGCAGACGCAAGCCGCCCGCCGACGTGCCCGGCACCACCACCGCGAACTCTTCGCCACCGAAGCGCGCCGCGAGATCGGCCGAGCGTCCGAGGCACGATTCGACGGTTTGCGCGACCCGCTTGAGCACTTCGTCGCCGGCGACGTGCCCGTAGGTATCGTTGTACGCCTTGAAGTTATCCACATCGATCATCAGAAAGCCGAGGCCGGTCTTGTCGCGCGTGCTGCGACGCCATTCGGCAGCCAGATATTGATCGAGGTAGCGGCGATTCGACAGGCCCGTCAGGCCGTCCGAATGCGTGAGCCGCTGCAACTCCAGATTCGTCGCGAGCAATTGTTGCTGCGATTGACGCAGCGCCTTGTAGGCCTCGTCGCGTTGAATCAGGTTCAGATACGAGCGCGAGTGATAGCGGATGCGCGCGATCAACTCAATGCGGTCCGGCAGCTTCACCAGATAATCGTTGGCACCGGCGGCGAAGGCCGCGCTTTTCACGAGCGGCTCTTCCTTGGTTGACAGCACGATGATCGGAATGTCGCGCGTCGCCGGATTCTGCCGGTATTGGCGCACGAGGGTGAGACCGTCCGTGCCCGGCATCACGAGGTCTTGAAGGATCACCGTCGCACGCGTTTCCGCAGCGCAGCGCAGTGCGTCTTCAGGCGACGCGCAGTAGTGAAAGTCGACGCTCGCTTCGTCGGCCAGCGCCTGGCGAATCGCCTCGGCGATGATCGCCTGGTCGTCGACCAGCAACACCATGATTGGGCACTCCGCCGCGGGCGGATTGCCGAGGATGCGCGCCAGAGCGTCATCGATCGCGAGATTGGGAGCGTCCGCCGCGTCCGACGCGAAGTCCTGCGCGGCGGTGTTCTGATGCGGTTTAGGAGTGTCCATGTTGTTCAGCCAGAATGAATGTGAGTGAATCGAAGCGGCTCATAGGCGGCGAGTGAGCGGCTAGCGCGAGTTGACCGCCGTCGCAAGTGCGGCGGCGATGCGCGGCAACGGCAGGATCGCGGCGGCGGCGTCGAGCGCCGCGGCCGCTTTCGGCATGCCATACACGGCGCTGGTCGCCTCGTCCTGCGCGATCGTGTGATAGCCCTTGGTGCGCATCGCCTTGAGGCCGATCGCGCCGTCGCGGCCCATGCCGGTGAGCAGCACGCCGACCGCGCGCGCCGGCCAGCGCGCCACCACGCTGTGAAAAAACACGTCGACGGAAGGCCGGTAAGGCGTCTCTTCCGGCACGGGCGTGTAGCCGAGCACGTTGGGCAATTTCAGATGCAGATGATCGTCGGTGGCGGCGAGCAACGCGACGCCCGCTTGCGGCCGGTCGCCTTCGCGGGCGATTCGCACGGGCAACGCCGATTGCTGGTTCAGCCAGTCCGCCATGCCGGCGGCGAACGCCGCATCGACGTGCTGCACGATGACGATGGCCGCCGCAAAATCTTTCGGCAGGCCGGCGAGCAACGTGGCAAGCGCCGCCGGGCCGCCCGCCGATGCGCCGATCGCCACTAGCGGCGTGTCGCGGCTCGTCAAGCAGGCGGGCGTTGCCGCGGCCGCCGCGCCGGGCGCGTTGCGTTCCTTGACGAGCGCCGCGATGCGGTCGATCTTCGCGATCAGCGTGGCGATGCTCTTGTGCGCATCGGGACCGTTCAGCGAGGGCGTATCGACGGCGTCGAGCGCGCCCGCCCCCATCGCTTCATAAACGCGCCACGCGTTCGCGCCCACATCGACGGTAACGATCAGGATCGCGCAGGGCGCGCGCGCCATGATGCGGCGCGTGGCCTCGATCCCGTCGACGTTCGGCATCACCAGATCCATCAGCACGATGTCGGGCCGCTGCGCGGTGCAGAAATCGACCGCCTGCTGGCCGTCCTGCGCGATCCACAGCACCTCGAAGTCGTGGCGCGCCGCGAGCGCTCGACGCAGCGCCTCGACGGCGAGCGGCATGTCGTTGACGATTCCGATTTTCATCCGTTTTACCCGTAGGTTTAACCGTAAGCTTCGCCGATCAGATCACGCACCGCATCGAGCAGTGCTTCGTCATGAAAACTGCCTTTCGCCAGATAGTAGTCCGCGCCCGCGTTCAGGCCGGCGCGGCGGTCCTCTTCACGGTCCTTGTACGACACGATCATCACCGGCAGCGACTGCAACTGCGGATCGCGTTTGATGAGCGTGACCAGCTCGATACCGTCCATGCGCGGCATGTCGATATCGGTGATGACGAGGTCGAAGCGCTCGCCGCGCACGGCGTTCCAGCCGTCCATGCCGTCGACGGCGATCGTCACGTCATAACCGCGCGTGGCCAGCAGCTTGCGTTCGAGTTCGCGCACGGTGAGCGAATCGTCGACCACCAGCACGCGGCGCGTGGCGCGCTGCGCCGCGTGCGCGACGCCGTGTTGCGTGTGCTTGAGATCGCCGCCCGCGACGAGCCGTTCGACGGAGCGCAGCCAGTCGTCGACGTCGGCGATCAGCACCGGATCGCCGTTCTCCATCAGCGCGCCGGCGGTGATGTTGCGGATTTTGCCGAGACGAGGATCGAGCGGTTGCACCACCAGCATCCGCTCGCCGAGAAAACGGTCGACCACCACGCCGTAGGTTTGCGGGCCGTCGCCGATCACGATCATGCTGACGGTGCCGCTTTCATCCGCGGGCGGCGCGGTGTCGAGAATCTGATGCGCAGTGACCACGCCGATGCGCCGGCCGGAAAACGCGATGTGCTGATGACCTTCGAGCAACTCGATCTCCGCGCGGCTCACGTGCAGCGTGCGGTTCACATGCGCGAGCGGCACCGCGTATGGTTCGCCCGCGACTTCGACCAGCAGGCTGCGGATCACCGAGAGCGTCAGCGGCAACTGCAATTGGACGCGCGTGCCGAGGCCGGGTTCGTGCGTGATTCGCACCGTGCCGCGCACGCGTTTGACGACGTCGTGCACCGCGTCGAGTCCGACGCCGCGGCCCGAGACCTCGGTCACCTGATCGCGTAGCGAGAAGCCCGGCAGGAACAGGAATTCGAGCAACTCGGCTTCGGACAGACGCGCGGCCGTTTCGTCGCTCGCGAGTTTCTTGCGGACGATCGACGCGCGCAAGGCGTCGAGGTCGATGCCCGCGCCGTCGTCGGAAACGGTGATGAGCAGCGCGCCGGCTGTGTGACGCGCGTCGAGCGTGAGCGTGCCTTCTTCCGGCTTGCCGCACGCGAGGCGCACGGCGGGTGTTTCGATGCCGTGGTCGAGCGCGTTGCGCAGCATATGGCCGAGCGGCGCTTCGAGCAGATCGAGAATGTCGCGGTCCACCTGAGTCGATTCGCCGACCAACTGCCAACGCACCTTCTTGCCGAGCGAACGCGCGACGTCGCGCACCATTCGCGCGAGTCCGCCGGTGCCGTCGCCGAATGGGCGCATGCGGCATTGCAGGGCGGCGTCGTAGAGTTGCTGCGACAGATGGGTCGAGCGACGGTCGAAGCTTTCCAGATCGGCGAGACGTTCGGCCAGCAGATGCTGCGATTCGGCGGTGAGGCGGCGAACTTCTTCAAGCGCGGCTTGCGCGCGCGGATCGAGCTTGAGGTCGGCGAGCGTTTCGTGCAGTTGATCCAGCGCGCGAGTGCTGTCGCGTTGGACTCGCTTGACGCGCAGCATCGATTGCGCGAAAGGTTTTAGCCAGCGCGATTCGACCAACGATTCGCCGGATAGCGACAGCAGGCGGTCGAGGTTGTCGGCGCGTACGCGCAGCATGCGACCGGGTTCGGTGGTTGTGGTGCTTGTGCCTCGCGCGCTGTTCGACGCGGGTGTCGTGGCAGGCGTACTGTCCGGTGCGGGCGGTGGCGCGGTGGAGGCCGGTGTCTCTTCGGCGCGCAGCGCATCGGCTAGCAGATCGAATGCGACGTCCGGGTCTGCGTCTGCGTCCGAACTTGAGCCCGAAGGTAGCGAGGCGACTGAGACCGTTGGCGGTTCGGCTGCAGTGCTGCGCACGGGTTCAAACGGCGCGGCTGCCGGCGGCGCCACATTCCGCCGCACCGCCACGCCATGCGGCACCACGCCCGCCATACGCGCCTGCAACGACGCGACACATGTGCCGACCGCGTCACGCGCCGACTCGTCTTCATCATTGCCGATGCGCGCGACGATATCCACCCCGCGCAGCAACTCGTCGATCCATGCGGCGTCGAGCAACGCACGCTCTTCCTGCGCGGCGACGAAGCAATCTTCCATGGCATGCGCGAGTTCGACACCGACCTGCACGCCGACGATACGCGCCGCGCCCTTCAACGAATGCGCGGCCCGCATGCAGGCCTCGAGCGCACCGGCATCGCGCGGTGCACGATCGAGCGCGAGCAGGCCATCGTTGAGCACGCGTGCCTGCGTGCGCGCCTCCTCGCGGAACAGATCGATCAGCGACGGGCGGCGTGGATCGTCCGTCATCCGAGACTCCGGTTCAAGGTATCGAAGAGTGCGTCGGCGTCGAGCAGGCCGACGCTCATGCCGCGCCACGGCGCGACTGCGCGCGTATGCGCGGCCGCCGCTTGCGAAAGCGTGGCGGGCGGCGGGCAAAAACTGGCCGTCGCAATCCGGTGCACGCCGTCGACCTGATCCACCGGGAACACCGCGTGTTCTTCAGCGCGCGAGACCACCAGCAAACGCGGCAGATCGTGACGCGCGCGATCGTCGCGTGTGGCGGCGTCGGCTTCGAAACCGAGCAGGTGCTCGAGCGACAGACACACCAGCAACTCGCCTTGCACATTCACCACGCCCAGCACCGCGCGATGCTGCCGATGCGGCAACGTATGAATCGGCCGCGTCTGCACGATGCGTTTGAAGATCGGCGTGGGCAGCGCCAGCCATTCGTCGCCGATGCGAAAAACGAGGAACGATTCGCTCGCGCCTTGCACATTCTGCTGCGATTGCACCGGCGCGCGCAGGTCGTGCTGCGAGAGATCCACCGACGGAATCGGCCGTTCGAGCAGTTTGGCCGCGGCCGTTTCGAACACCGGGCAATTCAGGCAGCGCACGTACTCGACAAGGCGCTCGCACGACGAATCGCCGCGCACGCCGATACGATTCCAGCAATCGTCGAAGGTCACCGTCTGCGTGTCAGCCACGTTGCGCTCCCTGTGCGCGCGACACGCGTTGCATTAGCAGGCGTGCGCCGTCGCGATCGCCTTCGAGTTCGAGCAAGGTCGCGAGATGCGCGAGCGCTTCCGCATGCTGAGGGTCGAGATACAGCGCCTTGCGATACTGGCTGCGTGCGAGGTTCGCATCACCGTTGGCATCTGCCAGGACGCCGAGCAGATAAAACGCATCGGCGTGCGGGGCGTGGTGTTCCAGATGGGCGTTGATCGCCGTGGCGGCTTCCGCGAGGCGGCCGGCGTCGGCTAGTGCGTGCGCGGCTTTCAATGTGTCGCGTGCCGCGCTGGCCGGCGGCGACAGCGGGTTGTGTGCCGGCGGTGGAGCGGGCGTCGACGTCTCGCGCATGTACGGCGCGACGCTGTCACGCGGCGTGAACGGCGTCACACCCTTGAACGGCGTGCGCGCAACCGGATCGGGCCACGCAAAAGGCTGCGCGGAAAACACGAGTGGCGGAGCAAGCGCCGGCACCTGTGAACGCGTCATCGCGAGCGCGGCAGCAGTGGCGAGCGGCGCAGTGTGCCAGCTATTCAACTGCGCTTCCTCGGGCGCGCCGCGATGAAACGCGAACGCCAGTGGGATCTTCGCGGACTGCATGCCGTAACGCATCAGCAGCCCGGTTTCCGCGGGGCCGACGAACAGCGTGCCGTTTTCGGCGAGCACGCTATTGAGCGCCTGCAAGGCTTTTTGCTGCGCGTCGCGGTCGAAGTAAATCAGCACGTTGCGGCAGAACACGAAGTCGTAGACGCCAAGCGACGATGCATCGAACTGCATCAGATTGGCGCGCGAAAAACGCACTGCGTCGACCACGCGCGGCGCGAGACGCCAGCCGTCTTCGGTGCGCGTGAAGTGCGCGTCGCGAAACGGAAACGCATTGCCGCGAAACGAATTGCGTCCGTAGACAGCGCGTTGCGCGACGGCGAGCGAACGGTCGCTGATATCCATTGCGTCGATGCGCAACTGCGCGGCGTCGATGCCTGAGTCGAGCAGCGTCATCGCGATCGTGTACGGTTCTTCGCCGGTCGAGCAGGGCAGACTCAGGACGCGTAGCGGCAATGCGTTACCGCGCTCGGCGAGACGCTCATGCGCGAGCCGCGCGAGTGCCTTGAACGCGTCGGCGTCGCGGTAGAACCAGGTTTCCGGCACGACGACCGTTTCGATCAGCGCCTGCACCATCGAAGGCGAACATTGCGCGGCTTCCCAATAGTCGGCGAGCGTGGCTTCGGCGTGACCGTCCGCACACCACGCTGCCGCGCGCTGGTCGACCGCGCGCTCAATCGCACTATGGCCGAGCGATGCCGCATCGAGCCCGATGGTCCGATGCAACAGCTCCGCAAAGCGTCGATAGAGCGGTGCGTTGTCGTGCTGCGCGTTCATGCGTGCGCCTCGGGAAAGAGGAGCGCTTTGACGTCGTCGGGCAGCAGATGCTCGACGCGGATCCACTGCACGAGGCCACCCGCTTCACTCGCGACCGGGCCGAGATAACGCGCGTGCGGCATGTCGAGACCGGCATCCTGAAACGCCGCCACATCCAGACGAATGGTGCGCGTCGCGCCTTCGAGCAGCAGCGCGAGCAAGCGCGTCGTGCCGGGAAGCGGATAGCGCACCAGCACGATACGCGTCGACATCAGTTGCGCGGCGGGACGGCCGAGCGCGAGTGCCGGCAGATCGATCAACGGCAGCGGCGCGCCTTCGTGATCGAGCACGCCCGCCACCCACGACGGCGCGCCGGGGATTGTCTTCGGCGGCGACTGCGGCGTGAGCGGCATCAGACGCTCCACCTGTGTCGCGTCGATCACATACCGTTCGCTATCGAGCGTGAAGAGGATGAAGAGCATCGACGTGTGCGTGGGCGGTGGAAGGGCGTGCGAGTGTCGGCTTCGATCAGCGCGCCGTGGCGCGTCAGGCCGTCACCTTGAAGCGCGACACGCCCGTGCGCAGACTGTTGGCGACGTGCGTCAGATCGTCGATCGCCTGGGTCGACTGACGCAGCGATTCCGCCGTCTGCTGGGCGGCCTCCGAGAGCTGCGTCAGCGCCTGGGTGATCTGCTCGGCGCCGGTGGCTTGCGTCTGCATGCCTTCGTTGACCATCGAGAAGCGCGGCGCGAGTTGCTGCACCTGCTGGATGATCTGCGTGAGATGGCCGCCGACGTTCTGCACATCGAGCATGCCGCGCCGCACTTCTTCGGAGAACTTGTCCATGCCCATCACGCCGGCGGCCACTGCGGACTGGATCTCCTTGACCATCTGTTCGATGTCGTAAGTCGCCACGGCGGTCTGATCGGCGAGGCGGCGGATCTCCGTTGCCACGACCGCGAAGCCGCGGCCGTATTCGCCGGCTTTCTCCGCTTCGATCGCCGCGTTCAGCGAGAGCAGGTTGGTCTGGTCCGCGACCTTGGTGATGGTGGCGACGACCTGGTTGATGTTGCTGGCCTTCTCGTTGAGGATTGCGAGCTTCGCGTTGACCGAGCCGGCCGCTTCCATCACGAGACGCATGGTTTCTTCCATGCGCGCGAGACCGGCGTGGCCGGTGCCCGCGAGCGCCGCCGACTGGCCGGCCACTTCCGAGACTTCGTTCATGGTGCGCAGCAGGTCGCGCGAGGTCGCGAAGATTTCACGCGAGGTCGCGCCGATCTCGGTGGTGGTGGCGGCGGTTTCGTTCGCGGTGGCTTGCTGCTCGCGTGAGGTCGCGGCAATTTCCGTCACCGATGTCGTCACCTGTACCGCCGATTTTTGCGCCTGGCCGACCAGCGCGGTGAGTTCGTCGGTCATGCGGTTGAAGCCCGCTTCGAGCGCGCCGATTTCGTCGGCGCGATTCAGTTGCAGGCGCTGGGTCAGGTCGCCCGTGCGCATCACGTCGACGACTTGCAGCACTTTGGCCATCGGCGTGGTGACGGCGCGCAACAGCCAGTAACCGGCTAGCACGGCGACGACGACGGCGATCAGCAGCATCACCAGCATCACGATGCCGGTCGTCTCGACCGAGTTGCGGATGCTTTCAGCGGCCTGGTCGGCATAGCTCTTGTTGTCGTCGACCAGCTTGCGCACGGAGAGGCGGCCGGTTTCCCAGAGCGGCGTAAGTTGCGCGTTGAAGATGCGCTCGGCGTTGTCTTTCGATGCCGGCAGGTTGTCCAGCACCGAAGCCTGGATCGGCAGGTACTGCGCCTGTTGCTGGCGGAAATCGTTGAAGACCTCACGATCGACGTCGCGGACGATGGTCACGCCGTAGTCGTTGATAAGCTTCTGAAGCGTTTGCTGGGTTTCCTGCAAACGTGCGGTGTCGCGCTTGACGGAATCGGCGTCCGCGTCGACGTAGATGAGGCGTTGCGTGACGCTGTAGTTCTCGAACCAGGCCGCACGCATCGCGGTCGCGTAGTAGAGGCCGGGCATCGAGTCCTGCTGCTGGCTCTTCGCGTCGCGATCGATGCCGCCAAGCTGCTGGAAGGTGACGATTGCCATTGCCAGCATCACGATCAGCACGATCCCGAAGCTGCACAGAATCCGTTGCCGGATGGTCCATTGTTTCACGCGCACGCCCCTTACTTTTTTCGCTTGTCTCGACCCGTGTTGTCGACGTGGTCCGATCCTGCGATCGACGGGCCGGAGAGCTTGGCGAGTTGCCGGATTTATCCGACAGGTTATGCGGCGGATTTTACATTGATCGGTGGAATGGGGTAGCGGGTATCAGGCTGGATTGCGTGGAGGTGCCAGTGGTAGCGCTTGCGCGCGCATTGCCCCCGCAACGCCGCGTGCCGCGTTACATGGGTAATGTCCGGTTACCACTTGCAGCATCTATTTCTGCGCGCGCCAGCCACAATCTGTTCCATGCCTGAACGGCGGGGAGTCAAACATGAAAAAGATCGCAGTGGCGTTGGTGATGGTGGGAAGTCTGAGCGTGGCGGGTCAAGCGTCGGCGCACGGTAATGGCGGCGATGTCGTCGGTGCGCTGATCGGCGGCGCCGTGCTCGGGGCGGTGGTGACCTCGGCGCTGAATCCAGCGCCGGTGGTGGCTTACCAGCAGCCTGTGTATGCGCAGCCGGCGTATCAGCCCGCGCCGGTCTATGCGCAAGCGCCGCCGGGATACTGCTATGACCAATACCAACGTGCCTATGTGGCGTGCGGTGCGCCCCCGCAGCAGCAATACGGGTATCCGCAACCGCAGCCGGGTTGGTAATCAATCGTGGAGCGCGCGCATCTTTGCGCGCGCCACAGGCAAAAAGGCCGTCGTGTTAAGCGACGGCCTTTTCATTTCAAATGCGCGACTCAGTGCCTGTGATGCAGCCACTCCGCATAGTGAGTGTCGAGCCAGCGCTCGAGTCTTTGCGGCTTTGTCTTCTGGTGGTAGTGGGACGCGGCCCAGATAGCGACGCCGACCAGCAGCATGACAGCAGGCCCCAGCAGATAAGCGATCAACGATTCAGACATGGGAGCCTCCGTATCGAGTTGCGTCCACCCTACAGTTTAGGCGATGAAACGCGGGAGAAAAGGTCCATGTGATGCGATTTTGGCGGATGCTCATCCGTCCGTTATTCCTCACCTTTGAAACCTAGTGAGAAATTGAATTTACTATTTTGAACAATTAGTTGAGTTTGGAGTGATGGGTTTTGTGTACCATCATAATCTCTTGTTTCAAGGGCTAGGCACCCGACGCGGCCCGTTCAGGGCGTGCTGGTCGCCGCTCTACGTGCGCCTTCGATCTGCGCGTCCACAAAATCCGCCCATTGCTGCATGCCCCGACGCTGCTTCGCGTCATTTTCCGCGCTCGCGTCTTGCTTGATACGCTCGGGCATCTCAGCCGCACCCCGGTCTATTTCGCTCGAAGGCTGCGCGATCTCGCGTAGGTGCGCCGTTGCCGTGCGCCGGAAGTCATGCAGGACGAAATGCTCCACGTCGAGGCCGAGCGCCTTGACTGCCTGATTCAGCGTACTTTTGGCGATCGGCCGATCGTCGCCCCTGACGCTCGGGAATACGAACTTTCGGCTGGCCCGCGCTTGGTAAAGCTCGCGCAGCATGGAGACCGCCTGCTGCGAAAGCGGCACTTGCCGATCACGATCCTTTTTCAGACGCCCAGCGGGTATCGTCCATAGCGCTTTGTCCAGATCGAATTCGGCCCACGTCGATTCGACCAGGTCCGATTTGCGAACCATCGTCAGCACGAGCAAGTGCAGCGCCAATTTCAGAGGCCGACGAATGCTCGATGCGTCGATCGAGCGAAACATGGTGCCGATCTCGTCGCCCGAGAGCACTCGGGTGCGGCTGTCGAACGTGGCGATGGAGCGCGCCGGCACGACCTCGGCCGGGTTGCTGGCCGCGAGTTGACGGGCGATCAGATACTCGTAGAGACGCTTGACGACATTGCGCGTATGCAGCGCCATTTTCGGCGAACCGCGGCTTTTGATTCTGTCGCATATCGCAACGATGTCGTCGGCGGTGACGGCTTTGATCGGCATGTGGCCAATGGCGGGTAAAACATCCTTGTCGAGCGCGCGGCGCGTGGTGCGCCGGTATTCCTCCGACTTGCCCGCCATTTCCGTTGCGAGATAAAGCTCGGCGGCTTCGCGCAGGACATCGGCTTTGCTTTCCGCGCCGCGATCGCGCCGCGCCGTGGCGACCGGCGAGATGCCTTGCGCGACCATCTCCGCATATTTCTGTGCTTTGGCCCGCGCGACGCGCAGCGAGATCATCCGGTAGTCGCCGATCGTGGCGAGCGGTTGGCGTTTGCCGTTCAACGTGTAGCGGAAGCGCCAGATCTTGGTGCCGGTCGTCATGACCTCGATGACGAGGCCGCTGCCGTCAGCGACGCAATAACGGGTGGCGCGCGGTTCGAGCGCGCGGATCTGAGCTTCGGTGAGGGGGACGGCTAAGCGGGGCATGCTCGGATCGCTGATAGGCGGACAGCTGCGATTTTAAACCTTATGGAGTCTGTGTACCAAAGATTTGGCGAATTTTGGGTCAACGCAGCGGGATTCTTTGCTCGCAAATCTGTGGTTTGATTTACTCAGAAAGCCTTTATGGATATAACCTCAGAGCCCAATTCCCCAATCCCCGCTCACTTCCCAATACAGAACCTGCTAAAAATCACTCCGAGCAGGTCATCCGAACTAAATTCACCAGTAATCGAATTCAACTGATCCTGCGCGAGCCGCAGTTCCTCAGCGAACAAATCAAGCGCCTGCGAGTTCTGATCGGCGTGCGCTGCCGCAGTCGCCAGATGCTCCTCGGCGGCGCGCAGTGCAATCAGATGCCGCTCGCGCGCCAGATACACGCTTTCCGCGCCCGCTTGCCAGCCGGCGATCCGCAGCAACTCGTCGCGCAACAGCGCAACACCATCGCCCTGTTTCGCCGACAGCCGCACTTCGCTCAGATCGAGGTCTGCGTCGAGCGCCTGCGTCGTCGGCGCGAGGCCGGTCAGGTCCGTCTTGTTCAACACGCGCACCACCGGCACACCGCCCGGAAAACGCCCGGCGATCGCCTCGTCTTCAGCGGTCATGCCGGTGCGCGCATCGAGCAGATGCAGCACCACATCAGCGCGCTCGATTTCGCTCCACGTGCGCGCAATGCCGATCTTTTCGACTTCGTCCTCGGTATCGCGCAGGCCGGCTGTGTCGATCACGTGCAGCGGAATGCCTTCTATCTGAATCGTCTGCGCGACCTTGTCGCGCGTCGTGCCGGCGATCGGCGTGACGATGGCCAACTCCGCGCCGGCAAGCGCGTTCAGCAGCGACGACTTTCCAACGTTCGGCTGCCCGGCCAGCACCACCGAGAGTCCTTCGCGCAACAACGCGCCTTGCCGTGCCTCGCTCAGCACGTGCGCGAGACGCTCGCGTATGCGCGTGAGCTTGCCGCGAGCGTCGGCGGCTTCGAGGAAGTCGATTTCTTCTTCGGGGAAGTCGAGCGTCGCTTCGACCAGCATGCGCAGCGTGATCACGTCTTCGACCAGCGCGTGAATGTCGCGCGAGAACGCGCCGTCGAGCGAGCGGCCCGCCGAACGCGCGGCAGCCTCGGTGCTGGCCTCGATCAGATCGGCAACCGCTTCGGCTTGCGCCAGATCCAGCTTGTCGTTGAGGAACGCGCGGCGCGTGAATTCGCCCGGTTCGGCCAGACGCAAACCGAACGCGCGGCCGGCATCGATGCAACGCTGTAGCACGAGTTGCAGCACCACCGGACCGCCGTGGCCTTGCAGTTCGAGCACGTGTTCGCCGGTGTAAGAGTGCGGCGCCGGAAAGTACAGCGCGATGCCGCGATCGAGCGCATTGCCGCTGGCGTCGAGAAACGGGACGTAGCTCGCATGGCGCGGCGCGAGTATCTGGCCGGTGAGCGTCTGCATCAGCGGCTGGGCGGCCGCCTCGCCCGCGCGGCCGAACGAAATCCGCACGACACCGATCCCTCCACGGCCGGGCGCGGTGGCAATGGCGACGATCGGATCGGAATCGGTGGTGAGCATAAAAAGCGTGGCAAAAACGGAGAGGAGGGCAGGGCGGCGCCGGGCAGCGTGGCGCGAGGCATTGTAACGCGGGCGCATCCGGCGACCGTGTCGCGAGGTTCTGATTGATGGCGGAAGCTGCATTATCCAAGCAGTTGGGATTTATCTCAAACAAGCTAGGATTACTACTGCGCTTCCTCAGACTAAATAGGACGCTGTAGGACGGTGAGATCGCGAACAGGCGCACCGGATAAGGAAAAAACACCAAAAAATACAAATTCCGCCGACGCTTTACCCAAAGCGCACTACAAGCTAAAAGTATCTCAAATACGCTAAAACTAAACTTGCCCGGTTGTCAACTGGTTGGACGTTGAATTGCACAATCCGGCTCATGCCGACCAACAAAGAAAAAGCCGCCTTCGCCAAACGGTTGAAGGACCTGCTGGAGCCGCTCAAGATTCGCGGCGGGACCAAGCTCGCCGAGCAATTCAATCTGCGCTACCGAGGCGAGCGCGAAGTGACGCCGCAAACCGCTCACAAGTGGTTATCCGGTACGACGATTCCCAAGCCCGATAAGTTGCGTACGTTAGCCGAATGGCTGAACGTCAAGGAGCATTGGCTGCACTACGGACCGTCGCCGGGCGTGAACGCCAGGCCGCTGGCGCGTGGCGAGAAATATCCGCCGTCGGCTGAAACGATCGAGCTCGCTTCCAAGATCGAGTCGCTCACGCCGAAAGACCGCTTTCTGGTCGAAGAGATGATCGTGCGTTTTTACGGCGAAGACGCGGAAGAAGAGTAACGGCGGCATCGCGTGAAGCGTTTACCCGCGAGCATCAAAAAAGCCGCCCGGTGCAAACCGGGCGGCTTTTCTTTTGCCGCTGTACCAGCCAGCTTTGGCTGGAATCAGAGCCTGAAGAGAGCGGGCGTTGCCGCCCACCTCTGGAAAAACATCATCAGGCCGCTTTGGCCTTCGCCTGACCCATCATCCGCGTGATGTAGTACTGCTGGGCGATCGACAGCACGTTGTTCACGACGTAGTACAGCACCAGACCGGCCGGGAAGAAGAAGAACATGACCGAGAACGCGATCGGCATGAACATCATCATCTTGGCTTGAACCGGGTCCGGCGGCGTCGGGTTCAGCTTGGTCTGCAGGAACATCGAGACGGCCATCAGCACCGGCAGGATGAAGAACGGATCCTGTTGCGACAGATCGTGAATCCACAGAATCCACGGCGCGCCGCGCATTTCCACCGACGACAGCAGCACCCAGTACAGCGAGATGAACACCGGAATCTGGATCACGACCGGCAGACAGCCGCCGAACGGATTGACCTTCTCGGTCTTATACAGCTCCATCAGCGCCGAGTTCATCTTCTGCGGATCGCCCTTGAAGCGTTCGCGCAGCGCCTGCATGCGCGGCGTGATCGCCTTCATGCGTGCCATCGACTTGTAGCTTGCAGCCGACAGCGGGAAGAATACCGCCTTGATCAGCAGCGTGAGGAGCACGATCGACCAGCCCCAGTTGCCGACGTAGCTGTGGATCTTCTCGAGCAGCCAGAACAGCGGCTTCGCGATGATCGTCACCCAGCCGTAGTCCTTCACCAGCTCCAGACCCGGCGCGATGCCTTCGAGCATGCGCTCTTCTTCCGGACCGGCGAACAGGCGAGCGGACACGTCGACGGTTTGGCCCGGAGCGATGGTCGCCACCGGCTCCTTCACGCCGACGCGATACAGCGTCGGATCGATCTTCTCGACGTAGATGTCGCGCTTCGCCCCTTGCTGCGGAATCCAGGCCGACGCGAAGTAATGCTGGACCATCGCGATCCAGCCGTTATCGGCCGAAGTCGCGTAGTCCTGCTTGTTCTTGTCGATGTCGCCGAACGTCATCTTCTGGAAGTGATGCTGGTCGGTATAGACAGCCGGCCCGATGAACGTGTGCGAGAAGCGCGGCGTTTCCACCGGCTGGTCGTCACGCACCAGTTCCATATAGACCGACGGGCTCACCGGCGTGGTGCCGACGTTCTGGATCTTCGTGTCGACGCCGATCACATAGCTGCCACGCGTGAACGTGTAGGTCTTGATGACCTTCACGCCACCCTTCACCGGCGACTCGAAGCTGAGCTGGAACGATTGTTCGTTGCCCGTCAGGTCGTGTTGCTGGTTCGGCAACGGCGTGTAGATGTCGTTGTGATTCGGAAAATCGCCGCCGAGCAGGCCCGTGCGCGCCAGATACGTGTGGTTCGCGGTGCGGTCGAACAGTGTGATGACGAGATCCGGCTGCTTGCCGTCGCCTTGCTTCACGAGCGACAGCTTCGACAGCGTGCCGCCGCGGGTGTCGATCTCGCCGCTATAGACGTCGGTGCTGAACTTGATCAGTTGCGCTTGCGTCGCCGCCGGCGCGTTGCCCGGTGCGGCTGCGTTCGTTGCCGGCAAATCGGCGGGCTGGGTTCCCGGCGTCGTGGTTCCCGGTGCGGCGCTACCGACGGTCTTGGTCGGCGTGGCGCTCGGGAAGAACATCGACGGGCGTCCGTGGTCGCGTTGCCAGTTGTCGAACAGCATGACCGCTGACATGAAAAAGATGACCCATAGGACGGTGCGTTTGATATCCATGCGTTGTCTCAGTGTCGATGGAACGGCGCGTCAGCGCTTTTCAGAAGTGGGAGGCGGGACGAGATCGATGCCGCCCGCGGAAAACGGGTGGCAGCGGCAAATACGCCTGGCGGCGAGATAAGTCCCGCGCGCGGCGCCATGATACTGGATTGCTTCGCGCGCGTAATCAGAGCAGGAAGGGTAAAAACGGCACCGGTTGCCGAGCATTGGGCTCACGGCAACTTTGTAAAAACGCAGTAAAGCGAAGAGTACCGTTTGCATGGCTGGTGCGGCCGGACGGCGCCGCGCAACGTGGAATACCGGGCGACGCCCGCGCAGCACGGCTGCCAAAGCTGCTTGGGCGGCCTGAACTGCAAAGCGGGCGGTCACTTGAGCGTCATTCCGTCTTGGGCGCTTCCGCGGGCGGCGCCTCACGACGGGTAATTTCGCGCGCTGCCTTGTCGAGCAGCGCCTCAATTTCGCTGCGGCACAGCGCCTTTAACGGCGGCGACGAGGCGCTCGGCAAAGCCTTTTTGTCGAAGCGCGTGTGCAAACGCAGCAGCACATCCCAACCGCCGAATTCCGCGCGACGCAGCCGGAAGGCCTCACGCGCGATTCGACGTACCAGATTACGCGTGGCCGCGCGCGGCGCATACTTCTTGCCGATCACGAGACCTAAGCGAGCTTCGTTGCCGGTGGGCCGTCCGTACACCACGAAGTGCGCAGTGCGGCGCCACGGGCGCAAACGAAAAACGGATGAAAATTCATCCGTTTTCAGTAGCCTTGCGGCTTTGGGGAAGGCGGCTTGCGCTCGCAACGGAACCGAACCCTGTTGCAGCGCCCCTGCCGTTCCCGCTTCACCGCGGGCGTCGCTACCTGGCACAAACGGAGCGCGCAATCCGCTCGCCTGCCTTAGATGGCGAGGCGCTTGCGGCCCTTCGCGCGACGTGCGTTGATGACCTTGCGGCCACCTGCGGTCTTCATGCGAACGCGGAAGCCGTGGGTGCGCTTGCGACGGGTAACGGAAGGTTGGTAAGTACGTTTCATGTTGCTCTCACTTGATCGACTGATCGAAAATTAACCGCACGATCATCGCTGAAGCGGCAATGGCCGGGCGTTTACAGAATTGGTTTTCGCGGAACCCGCTATTTAAACCGGTTTTTCGTTGACCGTCAATAGTTTAGCCTGGTTGGACCGCGGCCCGCGAGGAGTTCGCCCGATGATCCGTCCCTGTGGATAACTCCCTTGCGGGTCCGTTTTGGCGTTAGAATCTCGCCTTACTTCCCAAAAATCCTGCACGCGGCTCCGGCTCGCTTGTCCCGCAAACCCTTGTGGCACAAGCGCCTGGAGCCATTGCGCCTGGTTAGCCTGGCTGCTCAGGGCCTTGTTGCGTGCGCGCGACAGGGGCAGCGGCGACCGCCGTGCACACCATAACGACAGCAACTCGATGAACGATTTCTGGCAACACTGTTCCGCATTGCTGGAGCGCGAGCTTACGCCCCAGCAGTACGTGACGTGGATCAAACCGTTGGCCCCGGTCGCCTTCGACGCCGCTGCGAACACGCTTAGCATCGCTGCGCCGAACCGTTTCAAGCTCGACTGGGTCAAGAGCCAGTTCTCCGGCCGCATCGCGGATATGGCCCGCGATTTCTGGCAAGCCCCCGTCGACGTCCAATTCGTGCTGGACCCGAAAGCCGGTATGCGCGCCCCCGCGGCAGCCGCGCCGGCACCGGCGCGCCCGGCTTCCGCACCTGGTTCGATGGGCGGTAGCGCTGGCAACGGCGCTGCGGTGGACGCGGCCGTCGGCGCTGTGCAAGCGGCGCACGCCGCGCGCGCGGGTGGCGCAAACAGCGCGATGGCCAACCTCAACGCGAACGCACGCGCGGCAGCCGAACACAACGCAAACGCACGCGCGGCGGCTGAAGATGCCGCCGACCTCGATCTGCCCAGCCTCGACGCGAACGAAGCCGCGGCCGCCCGCCGCACTTGGCGTCCGGGCCAAAGCGCGGGTTCGAACGCGAACAGTGGCGAAAACGACTCGATGTACGAGCGTTCCAAGTTGAACCCGGTTCTGACGTTCGACAATTTCGTGACAGGTAAGGCCAACCAGTTGGCGCGCGCCGCGGCGATTCAGGTCGCGGACAACCCCGGCATCTCTTACAACCCGCTGTTCCTGTATGGCGGCGTGGGTCTGGGCAAGACCCACCTGATCCACGCAATCGGCAACCAGCTCCTGATGGACAAGGCCGGCGCGCGGATTCGCTACATCCACGCTGAACAGTACGTGTCCGACGTGGTGAAGGCGTACCAGCGCAAGGCGTTCGACGATTTCAAGCGCTACTACCACTCGCTCGACCTGCTGCTGATCGACGATATTCAATTTTTCTCAGGCAAGTCGCGCACACAAGAGGAATTCTTCTACGCGTTCGAGGCGCTGGTCGCGAACAAGGCGCAGGTGATCATCACCAGCGACACGTATCCGAAGGAAATTTCGGGTATCGACGACCGCCTGATCTCGCGCTTCGACTCTGGCCTGACCGTGGCGATCGAGCCGCCCGAGCTGGAGATGCGCGTCGCGATTCTGATGCGCAAGGCGCAATCCGAGTTCGTGAGCCTGAACGAGGACGTCGCGTTCTTCGTCGCCAAGCACTTGCGTTCGAACGTGCGTGAACTCGAAGGCGCGTTGCGCAAGATCCTCGCGTACTCGAAGTTCCACGGCCGCGAAATCACGATCGAAGTGACGAAAGAAGCGCTGAAAGACCTGCTGACGGTGCAGAACCGGCAGATTTCGGTGGAAAACATCCAGAAGACCACGGCTGACTTCTACAGCATCAAGGTCGCGGACATGTATTCGAAAAAGCGTCCCGCGAACATCGCGCGGCCGCGGCAGATCGCCATGTATCTGGCGAAGGAGCTGACCCAGAAGAGCTTGCCGGAGATCGGCGAGCTGTTCGGCGGGCGCGACCACACCACCGTGCTGCACGCAGTGCGCAAAATTGCCGATGAGCGCAGCAAGGACGCGCAACTGAACCACGAACTGCACGTACTGGAGCAGACGCTGAAGGGCTGAGCGGTCTGTCTGGAAAAAACGACCTGTTTATTTCCAAACTCGCCCCCATTTTAGTGAGGCGGTTCCGTTTTCAGGCACAATACAGGTTTAACCGCCCGGCGGCCGTGGGCGGATTTCACGCCTTGACAGGCGCTGCGTGGCGCCGGCGGGGAGTCGTGGCTGCGCGCGGAAAAGCTTCCTGGCAAGGCGCGCAGGCCGTTATATCAACGAAGGAACTCTATGCAACTGGTCAAGACCGAACGCGATAACCTCCTCAGGCCGCTGCAAACCGTGAGCGGCATCGTCGAACGCCGCCATACGTTGCCGATCCTCGCCAATTTGCTGATTACCAAGAACGGCCCTGATGTGTCGTTCCTGTCGACCGACCTCGAGTTGCAGATCACCACGCGTGCCGATTTCGGCGTGGGCGGCGATTCGGTGGCGACCACGGTGGCAGCAAGAAAGCTCCTCGACATTCTGCGCGCCATGCCCGACGGGCAGGTCACGCTCACGTTGAACGACAAGCGTCTGACCGTGCAATCCGGCAAGAGCCGCTTTGCGCTGCAAACGCTCGCCGCGGACGAATTCCCGACGGTCGCGCAAGCTAAAGACTACGGCGCGAACCTCGTGGTTCCCCAGAAGACGTTCCGCCAGTTGCTCGGCATGGTCCATTTTTCGATGGCCCAGCAGGACATCCGCTATTACCTGAACGGCATGCTGCTGGTGGTAGACGGCGACCAGCTGATGGCGGTCGCAACGGACGGCCACCGTCTGGCGTTCTCGTCCATGAAGATCGAAGGCTCGTTCCAGCGTCAGGAAGTGATCATTCCGCGCAAGACGATTCTGGAACTCCAGCGTTTGCTGGAAGACATCGACGACACGCTGAAGATCGACATCGCGCAGACGCAGGTCAAGTTCACGTTCGGCCAGGTCGAACTGGTGTCGAAGCTGGTGGAAGGCAAATTCCCCGACTTCCAGCGCGTGATTCCGAAGTCGCACAAGAATCAGTTCGTGATCGGCCGTGAAGAACTGCAGCGCTCGCTGCAACGCGCCGCGATTCTGACCTCGGACAAATTCAAGGGCGTGCGCTGCATTATCGAGCCGGGCCAGTTGAAGATCATGTCGACCAACGCCGATCAGGAAGAGGCGCAGGAAGAACTGGAAATCGCATACGACGGCGACAGCGTCGATATCGGGTTCAACGTCACGTATCTGCTCGACGTGCTCGCGAACCTGAAGGTCGACACGTTGCAAGTGAGCCTGGGTGACGCCAGCTCCAGCGCGTTGATCACGATTCCCGAGAACGACGAATTCAAATACGTCGTGATGCCGATGCGCATCTAACGCGTCCAGAAACCAAGAACACACCAAGGGGCGCAGCGCCCCTTTGGCGTTTTTATGGTGTTTTGAAAAGTCCCGAGCAGCAACCTTGCAGCAACGCAGAACCGGAAAAAATCCATGACTGAAACGAACAATTCGCAACCCGACAACAGCTACGGCGCATCCTCGATTCAGATCCTCGAAGGTCTGGAGGCGGTGCGCAAGCGGCCCGGGATGTACATCGGGGATACATCGGACGGGACCGGTCTGCATCACCTCGTATTCGAAGTGCTGGACAACTCCATCGACGAAGCGTTGGCGGGGCACTGCAACGACATCCAGGTGATCATTCACGCGGACAACTCCATTTCCATCACCGACAACGGCCGCGGCGTGCCGACCGGTCTGAAGATGGACGACAAGCACGATCCAAAGCGCAGCGCCGCTGAAATTGTGATGACCGAGCTGCACGCCGGCGGCAAGTTCGACCAGAACAGCTACAAGGTGTCCGGCGGCCTGCACGGCGTGGGCGTGTCGTGCGTGAATGCGCTGTCGGCATGGCTGCGTTTGACCATTCGCCGCGACGGCAAGAAGCACTTCATGGAATTCCACCGTGGCGTGCCGCAGAACCGCATTATCGAAGAGATCGACGGCGTGGCTGTTTCGCCGATTCAAGTCACCGGCGACACCGAAAACCGCGGCACTGAAGTGCACTTCCTCGCGGACGAGACGATTTTCGGCAACATCGAATATCACTACGACATTCTGGCCAAGCGGATTCGCGAGCTGTCGTTCCTGAATAACGGCGTGCGGATCAAGCTGACCGACCAGCGCACCGGCAAGGAAGAAGATTTCGCGTTCGTGGGCGGCGTGAAGGGCTTTGTCGAGTACATCAACAAGAACAAGTCCGTGCTGCACCCGAACATTTTCCACATCAGCGGCGAGAAAGATGGCGTGGGCGTGGAAGTGGCGATGCAGTGGAACGACAGCTACAACGAAAACGTGCTGTGCTTTACGAACAACATTCCGCAGCGTGATGGTGGGACGCACTTGACCGGGTTGCGTGCGGCGATGACGCGCGTGTTGAACAAGTACATCAACGATCACGAAGTCGCTAAGAAGGCGAAGGTTGAGACTTCGGGTGACGATATGCGTGAAGGGCTGTCGTGCGTGTTGTCGGTGAAGGTGCCGGAACCGAAGTTCAGCGCGCAGACGAAGGACAAGCTGGTGTCGTCGGAAGTGCGCGCGCCAGTGGAAGATGTGGTCGCGAAGGCGCTCGAAGAGTTTCTGCTTGAGACGCCGAATGACGCGAAGATTATTTGCGGCAAGATTGTGGATGCGGCGCGCGCGCGGGATGCGGCGCGGAAGGCGCGGGAGATGACGCGTCGCAAGGGTGTGCTCGACGGTGTTGGGTTGCCTGGGAAACTGGCGGATTGTCAGGAGAAGGATCCGGCCAAGTCTGAGATTTATATCGTCGAGGGTGACTCGGCAGGCGGGTCGGCGAAGCAGGGTCGGGATCGGAAGTTTCAGGCGATTCTGCCGCTGCGCGGCAAGGTGCTTAATGTGGAGAAGGCACGCTATGACAAGCTGCTTTCTTCGGAGCAGATTGTTACTTTGATCACCGCGCTCGGTTGCGGGATTGGTAAGGAAGACTACAACCTCGATAAGCTGCGTTATCACCGCATCATTATCATGACCGATGCTGACGTGGACGGTGCGCACATTCGGACGCTGTTGTTGACGTTCTTCTATCGGCAGATGCCGGAGATGATCGAGCGTGGGTATATCTATATCGCGCAGCCGCCGCTGTTCAAGATCAAGGCCGGGAAGGACGAGCGGTATTTGAAGGATGAGGCTGAGGTTAATGCTCACATTCTGAAGCTGGCTTTGCAGGGGTCGGAGTTGCTGGCTTCTGAAGGGGCTACGCCGATTACTGGGGATGCGTTGGGTGAGTTGGCTCGGGCTTATTTGCTGGCTCAGGCTGTGGTGAATCGTCTGAGCCGGTTGTATGACGCTGGCGCGCTCGAGGCTGTGATGGATGGGATCGCGATCGATCTGTCCAGCGAGGAAGCGGCTGATGCATCGGCTAAGGCTCTGGAAGCGAAGCTGCGGGATGATCCGTTGAAGCCCGAAGTTAAGGTTACGACGATGTATGACCCGGTGCGTGAACTGCGCTCGTTGCGCGTCGCGCGGACGCATCACGGGAATCAGAAGATTTCTGTGTTGGATCAGGATTTTCAACTCACCGCTGATTACCAGCAGCTGATCAATACTGCTAATACGTTTAAGGGGTTGATTGGGGTCGGTGCTGTCATTAAGCGTGGTGAGCGGAGTATGGCTGTTACTGACTTCAAGAGTGCGATGAAGTGGTTGCTGGCTGATGCTGAGCGCAATATCTCGAAGCAGCGCTATAAGGGCCTCGGTGAGATGAACCCTGGGCAGCTTTGGGAGACTACGATGGATCCGACTGTGCGTCGCTTGCTTCGTGTGCAGATTGAGGATGCTATTGCGGCTGATGGCATTTTCACTACGCTCATGGGGGACGATGTGGAGCCGCGTCGGGCGTTTATTGAGTCGAATGCGTTGCGGGCGGGGAATATTGATGTTTAAGAAGGACCTCCTCTGCTGAGATAAATGCATGACGTAAGAACACAGGACCCGTAAGTTGAGAAACTTACGGGTCTTTTTTATGGTTCAGACTGTCCGCGTCCCGCGGCATCCCAGGATGCATGCACAGATATCTCTGTTGAAGATTTTTTACCGATTCATTTTCCTCCGCACCGGGGATTACGCACTAGAGCAGCCACCGAGTTTCATTCCGCCGATATCATATTTAAAGTATTCTCCCGTTTGCCGTCGCGACTGTGGCAACTGTCGCCCGTCTGCGTCGGCGCGTCTAATAATCTGAGAGCATGATATGAGCAGGTACTGCGGCGACGACGATTCGAAATCGATCCTAGAGGCGGCCGCGCATTGGCGCGAAGCAGCGCTACTAGGCAGCGGTTCCGTCCTCACAAGCAAGCATCTTTGGACGTCATCGGCACTGGAACTGCTCGACAAGTACTTCGTCAGAAGGCCGGACCTCGGCGACGGTAAGTACCTAGAGAAGCTGAAACAGCAGCTCGCGCCCGTTGAAGACGCGGCTAAGCAACTGGTAGCGGAGATGATGTGGCTGCTATAGTCTGTTGGGGTCGCGGGACTCTGAAATCGCCGTTCTGGTTGCGGATAGCGCAACGGAGAAACACGACATCGACGGGAGTGGCCACGTCAAGGTGACGAGGGCGTTTGCACGGCATCTGCGGCAGGAGGTTTGGAAAAAATTGTTTGGCATCGCGGGCAACGTCCGGCTGGCGACGCAGTTGATGGGAGCGATCAATCAGCCTGCTAATCCGGCGAACTGGAAAGCGATACAGACGGTGGCGGACGCGAATCAGAAGTTATATGAAGCGGCGTTTTCCTTTATTCCTCGCAATCGAGCTTTGTCAGATTCGCCGGATGAGCAAGGCGATTTCGCGTCTATATGGCCAACATGGGATCCGGAAAAAAAGTCGACTGGTGGGAAGATGCCTTTCGACGAGGCCTTCTGGGCGAAGCCGCAGCACGAGAAGGCCGCGGCCAGTTTGTCCCAACTCGCGGGATTCATTGTTTCGCTTCCTATTGAGTGGACGAAAGGCGAGAACAACAACTTGGGTTTTGCCACGTCGCTTGTTGCGGAGAACTATCAGGTGCCGAAACCAACTGACGCATATGAACAGGATGCGTCGGCTGCCGATGCGAGTAAGGGGGAAGAACTTAGCTGATGAGACAGTTTAGAAGTCGCTGGAAATTGGTCGCACTTGCGTCGTTGGTGTGTGCGATGCAATCTGTGTCGTCTCGTGCCATGGCGGAAGCACATCAGGAATGCGTCGGCCGCTATGAATTGACGATTCCTGGCGATGTCGATGTTGCTTTGATTCCCACCGCGTTTTCCAAGCCGCAAGAAAATCCAATTCGGTTTTCCGACGATCAGCCGGCAATGCACTCCGTTTTTATTTATAACGGTACTTTCCGGATAACCGGATCGATGTCGCATGCTGACTTCGGTTCGATCCTGGATGGGATTAAAACGCGGGTGATTTCGAGCTCAGCGTCGACCGATGAGAACGGCCGGTTTGAGGTGATACCGGCGGGACGGCCGGACGCATTTGCCTGGGCCGGGCATCGTGCGGCTGGGTTCTACATTTATGAGAATGGGCGGGCAATCAGCTTTCGCGAGTCATCGTCGGATCCTTCTGTGGCGAAGCAACGTACTGAAGCGGTTCTAAAGGGTCTTTCCGCGCGCAATGCCTACGAAATTCCCAAAGGCGATGGTGTATGTCTGCCGGACATGTTCGTTGCCGATAACGGGAAAGACTCGGCGCGCCAGGTGGGCGTATCGTTTCGTTTGAAGAACCATCCCGACGTCACAATTTTTTTTCTCGATGAGAAAGCGTTGGCAGTTGACCCCAAGCTGACGTCTAAACAAAAGAGCGAGTTCGTGTGGGGTTATGAATACGGAATCGGCAAGCGGATCAAGCTTGTTGGTGCGGCGCCTTACCGGACGGTCAAGCTCGATGGCCGGGAGGGCGTTGAAACATCGGCGATCATCACACGCGATGACGGCTCGACGGATTATGGGTATCTGGCTACGGTGCAAGGGGATTCTAATGCACCGGTTGATACGCCTAATCTGCTTCTCCTGGTTGAGAGAAACGCGAAGGATGCAAAGGGGAATGCGCCTGTGTCGGCGGAGGAGCTTGATCTGATGGCGAAGGGGATTGCGGCGTCGATAAGGCGGCGGGCGGCTCAATAGTGGGGGACGTTGGTGGGCCGGTGCATACAGCGATGATGATCGTGGGGTGCATCGGACTGACGTTGGTGATACATCGGGCGCCGCAATTAACTTATCGACGCTTCACTAATTTCAATACCGCGTTTTTACAGAGTATGAAACATTCAGCTTCGGCCGTGTACACCACTTAGATGGTGGACGATTCGCTTCACCTCTTCACCTGAGTCAAGAATGGAGCAGGATCGCGCCGAGCTACGAGATTTGAAGTCAGCCGACCAGTTTCTGGCGCGTCTCGCCGCTGCGGAGGCTGTAACGCTGACCGATGACTACTGGACAAAGACTCTGCCCGTGGAGCGCGCTACATCGGCAGGCTGCAGATGCGTTCGGTATTTGTTTTGACATTAGCCACCCTGAATGCCGAATACGGGCCGACAAGTTATTTTTACCGGCAAAAACAAAGTCGAGACCCACCCAGAAACAATTTCCGATTTAACATTTGCCTTTAATAATACGATTGCGACATCCTCGTAATCTTTTGTATTATCGCGCGGTAGCGCGGGGGCGCGAATTGCATAAAAAGAGGCGGTATGGGCGCGCAGGAGATTATTGCGGCGATAAAAGGCGGATTGTTGCAAAGCGAGCGCCTGCTGAAACTCGACACGCCGCTGGGTACTGACGTCCTATTGCCGCAAAGGGTGGTAGGGCATTCCCGTCTTGGCCGCGATTACGAATTCACGTTGGACACAGTTTCCACCACCAACAATATCGAACTCAAGAAGCTGATCGCCCAGCCGGTCACACTGTGGCTTCAGCAAACCGACCACTCGTACGCCCCGCACCATGGTTATGTCCATACCGCCCGTCGTTTAGGCTCCGACAGCGAGATTACCAGCTATCAGATCGGCTTTGTCTCATGGATGCATTTTCTGCGCTTCAGAAAAGATGCACGCATCTGGCAGGATAAAACCGTCGATGAAATTCTCACCGATGTATTCAATATGCATCCGCAGGCGCAGGGTGCTTTCCGCTTCAGCTTGAGAAACCCATTGCCGCAGCGTTCATTCTGCGTGCAATCCGAGGATGACTGGAATTTCTGTCAAAGGCTGATGGAAACGGAAGGCCTGTTCGGCTATTTCGAACAGGCTGCGGATGGTAAATCGCACATCCTGGTCGTTACCGACGATATCAGTACCCTGCAACCGCTTTCGCCACAAACGGTGGATTTCTACCGCTCGGGCACCAACAGTGAAACGGATGCCTTCGTGCAATGGAGCGGCACCCGCACGTTGCAGAGCACGTCGCTCATCACCCGCACCTTCGACTACAAGGTGCCGTCCCCAGCCGCGAATCCGAAAGGCACGGCGACGCCGACCTTGAGCACCCAAGGTGATCTGCCGCAGCAGGCCGAAGTGTACGAGTACACCGGCGCGTATTCTTACGCCAAACAGAACCGCGGCGACCAGCTCTCGAAGGTGCGGATGGAAGAATGGGAGTCGCGCGCCAAGCGCTTCAGCGGTGTGGGCGCGGTACGCCGTGTCGATGCCGGCCGCTGGTTCGAACTCACCAATCATCCGGACCACGGCGCGGGCAGCGCACAGGAGCGGCAGTTCGCGGTCATCGCGGTCGAGTGGGTGATCGAGAACAACCTGCCCGTCTCGAGCGGCACGACGGACTTTCCGCATAGCCTGAAGCAAAAAATCGCCGCGGCCCGCGCGCAGCACGCGAACAATCCGACGCTGGTGGTCAAAGCCACGGACGGCAGCGAAGGCTTCTTCATGGCAACGGTTGAAGCCCAACGCAAGGCCATCCCCTTCCGCAGCCCGTTCGAGCATGAAAAACCCGAGATGCACATGCAAACCGCGACCGTGGTCGGTCCGGCGAACGAAGAGGTGTACACCGATCAACTGAACCGCATCAAAGTTCAGATGCATTGGGATCGCCTGAATCCGGGCGACGAGAATGCGTCGTGCTGGATCCGCGTCGCGCAGTCGGACGCTGGCGGTAGTTATGGCGGTGTTCACGTCCCGCGCATCGGGGAGGAAGTGATCGTTTCTTTCCTCGACGGCGATTGCGACCGGCCCATTGTCACCGGTCGCGTCTACAACGGCGCGAAAACGCCGGACTGGCATTCGAACGGTATTCTCTCCGGCCACAAGTCGAAGGAATATCAGGGCAGCGGCTACAACCAGATGGTGATGGACGATGCCACCGGTCAGAACCGCGTGCAGCTCTACAGCTCGAGCACCAACGCGCAACTGCACCTCGGTTATCTGATCGCCCAGAACGGCAACTCGCGTGGTGCGTATCTCGGCAGCGGTTTCGATCTCAAGTCTGACGCCTATGGCGCAGTTCGCGCGGCGCAAGGTCTTTACGTCACGACGCATCCGGCCAACGGCACGTCGAGCCAGCCGCTCGATGTGCGCGACGCCAACAGCCAACTGACCAATTCCGAAAGCGTGATCGAAGCGCTCTCACGGGCGAGCGAGACACACCAGGCCGAAAGTCTGAACGAAGGCCACGACGCACTGAAGTCTTTCACGGATGCCACGCAGAACAGCGTGTCGGGCGCTACAAGCAGCGGAGGCAACACAGCCGGCGGCGGCACAGGCAGCGCCAACGCCTTCAAGGAGCCGATCATGCTGTTCGCCACGCCGGCGGGCATCGCAATCTCGACGCAGAAGTCGGCGCACAGCACCGCGACAGAGCATGTCAATCTGGTCAGCGGGCAGAGCACACACATCGCCACGGGAAAATCGCTTCTCGCCAGCGTCGGTGAAAAGATCAGCCTGTTCGTGCAGAACGCGGGCATGAAGTTGTTCGCGGCGAAGGGCAAAGTCGAAATCCAGTCACAGTCGGACAACGTCGAACTCACCGCGCAGAAAACCTTCAGGTTGCTCTCGGCAACCGAAAAAATCGAAGCAGCCGCCGATCAGGAGATCCTGTTGACGAGCGGCGGCGCGTACATCCGTATCGCGGGCGGCAACATCGATATTCACGCGCCGGGCATGGTCGATGTCAAAGGTGCGCAGCATAGCTTCAACGGCCCGACGAGTCAGGGCTATCCACTGCCGTCGGCCCGTCCCGATCAACCGGGACAGCTCGAGTTGCTCCATCAATACGCGAATGGCGAGCCGGTCAAAGGCGGGCAGTTTTCGGTACTGGACGCCAACGGCGGAGTTCTGCGTCAAGGCGCGCTGGATGCAAACGGTCGCATGACGGTCAGCGGTTTGCCGCCAGGCGTGGCGCAAGTGCAATTCGGCGCCGATCCTCGCGATCCCTCGCAGCCGGCCAATTACTTCAAGAGCATGAACTGGCCAGCCGAGCCGTTGCACGCGTCCGGCGACGCCGCAGCCGCATCGCAGATGGCTTCGTTCCTGCCTGCCGCGGTTAGCAGCACGTCGGGCGCAGCCGCCGCGGCCGGAAGCTCCGGCGTTGCAGCGAGTGCAGCGAGCGCGTTGGCCAGTACGGCGAAGGGCGCGGTGGGCTCGGCCGTCGGCGGGGCGTCGCAACTCGCGAGCCTCGCCGACATCGCCTCACAAGGCAGCGGCGGCCTAACGTCGATGGCGAAAAGCCAGGCCACCGGATACGCCCAAAACGCGCTCACCAAGGCGTTACCTTCAGGCGCCAGCGCCGCGGTCTCACAAGCCAGTCAGGCCGCAAGCACGGCCAAGGAAATCAGCAGCATCGCGCAATCGGCACGGAGCGCATTGCCGGCAATCAACGGCATTGTCTGACGCGATGCCGATCATTCGACACCAAGCAACGGTCAGTCCAATCATGAAGAAAACGGCCTTTCTCGCATTCGCGTTTGCAGTCACCTCGCTGGCTTTCGGGGCAACCGAACTGAGGATTTCCGCCGTCGCGATGGCGTCGCAATACGACAGCGACGTCGACGCCGCGACGAAATTCACCGATAAGCCGCTCGCTCTGACCGGCAAGCTGCTGTCCCTCGATTCCGGCCTGACCGATGACGTCATCGGCACGCTTGGCGACGACTCGGACTCCGCGGTACGCGTGACCTTTTCGGACAAAAAAAGCATCGACAAGATCCGCTCGCGCGTCGGCCAAAAGATCACGCTTCATTGTGTGGGCGCATTCTCGACCACGTTCCCGGCCGCGACCGATTGCAAGGTCAAGTAAGTCGAAGATGAAATTCCCTCACACGATAATGGCGATGGTGTGCGGCGTGGCGATTGCCGCAAGCGCGCACGCCCAGTCGACAGCCGACCTCCGGACGATCGCCCGCTTCGTCGAGTGCAAGCTCGACGCGCGTCAGATCGACCGCTTCATCGGCAGAGTCGACAACGCCACCGTGCCGGGTTTCGCAAGTCAGCCCTCGCACGAGAAGGCCGTCGATCTCGCCTGGAAAACGCAGAAACCGATCGAGGCCTGGGGTACATCGTCGAATCTGGTGTCGCTCGTATCGCCGCGGCAAATGCTGCTCGCGATTCCCGCAGCCCAAGGCGACGAAATCAACGTTGCCAGGCAATGGGCCGAACGCATCGGCGGCATGAGCGAAGGAGCCGGCACGATTTCACTGCGCGAAAACGCGCATTGGCGAGGCGTCGACTATCGCAAGCCGGTCGGCGAGAAGGAAATCAGATTGCTTGTCGATCAGCAGGAAAGCCCGGGCTGGATTCTGCTCGGATGCGCCTACGACAAACTCTTTTCCCATGGCAACTAAACCGACCTGATCCAGCATGAGCGCAGCCGCTGCCCAGACTACCGCCGTTGTCCGAACCGAAGTCGCCATCGCGCCGCTCGTCACCATCGCCAAGGAGGATGTCGGCTCCGCGCTCGAGCAATTCGATGCGTGGCTCAAGAGCGTCAGTGACGGCTACATCACGCTGGAGCGCGTCGAGCAACTGGCCAATTACATTCCGGTCGTTTCGAACATTCTGTCGGCGATCGATGTCGTGATGGATATCAAACGGCTGATCGAAGCGGAGTCGAAAGACTTCTTCGATTATCTGAATCTGGGTATCGACCTCGTCGGCGTGATCCCGCTGCCGCCCGTGATGGGCGAGTTCCGTATGGGCGCGCGACCCCTGATGAAGCTCGCTCGCGAGGAACTCGCGAAGAGCGCCAAGGCCGTGGCGGAGGGCGGCGCGCAGATGATCGCCGATACGATCATCTCGGTGCTGGTGGCGCACATCAGCGCGAAGTTCGCTGGCGATATCGAGAAATTCATTCAGGAAGTGCAGGCGAAGCTCGCCCAGATGCTCGACGATTGCGCGGATCATGCAAAGAAGCTGCTCGAAGGTCTTGCGCAGGTCTTCGAAGGCGCGGCATCGGGCAAGCTCTTCGACACGTCGGGCAACTATCGCGCGGCCGACAAACATCTCGCACAAGTCGGCGACGGCTTTGCCGCCCATGACGCGAGCAAGGTCGCCGAGAACCTGTGGTCGTATCTGAAAGACGGCACCAAGGTGCTGGTGAAGGACGCGGCGAATCTTGCGTCACGTGCAGCGAATGAAATCTCGCCGTCCACGAACCAACGGCTCAGGCAGATGGCCGCGGAAGCGCGCCATGCGATTCCGATGGTGATGGAGAAGATCAAGGGCTTGAATAGCGCGGATGTCGGCGGCCTGATCTGGATGCTCGACGCGCTGATGCAGGCCGTGGCGAAGTGGAAGGAAAAGCAGAAACACAAACAGACCGTCGGCATCAAGGCAGCCGGCAAGGTTGAAGCCGAGTTGAAGAAAACCGAAGGTGAACTGGAGACGATCGCGACGCAGGCGAAGGCCAAGCATCCGGGAGCGAGCGACTGCAAGAGCTGTGGCTTGGGACGCAGCGGCGGCTCGATCGGCTATGCACTCGGCGACGAACGCTTCGATCACCAGGACTTCGTTTTGCCCGGCGCAATGCCGGTGGTCTGGCGACGCACGTACCGTTCATTTCTCTCCGCCTACGACGAAAGCAATCTGGGCGCGCGCTGGATCACGCCTTACACCACGCGCTTCGATATCCACGCGGCGAAGCTTGTCTATCACGATCCGAGCGGACGCAGTCTCGACTACCCGCTGCTCAAGGCGGGTGAGACGCACGATGATCTCGCCGAAGATCTCACGCTCGCGCAGCTCGACAATCAATGGCTCACGCTCACGCGCGGCCATGAACTGCTCGAAGCGTACGAGAAACGCGGTGGTGCTTTCCGGCTCGCTTTCCTGAAGGACCGCAACGGCAGTCAGATCACGCTGGATTACGACGACGCGCATCGGCTCACGCGGCTGATCACCTCGCAAAGCATCGTCGTGTTTTCGCACGACGCGAGCGGCCGTCTGAGCGAAGCGGTGGAGATCGACCAGGAAGGCGAACGAGTCGGCACGCTGGTGCGTTACGCCTACGACCAGCATGGCGACCTGATTGCGGCAACCGACCGCCACGGCAATCGTCGCGAGTACGCCTATACACATCACCTCGTGACGCGATACACGGATCGTACTGGTCGTGGCATGAATCTCGAATGGGATGGCACGGGACCCAAGGCGAAGTGCGTGCGCGAATACGCGGACGACGGTAGCTTCGACACGCGTCTCGCGTGGCATCCGGATATCCGTCTCGTCGACGTGACTGACGGGCTCGGCAACCTCACCCGCTACTACTTCGATATCGACGGCTACACGTATCGGATCATTTACGCGGACGGCCTCGATGAGTGGTTCTACCGCGACTCCCAGCACAACCTGACGCAGCATATTTACCCGGACGGCAGCGTCGAGCGCTTCGCCTACGACGAGCGCGGCAACCTGATCGAACAGGCGCGCCCGGATGGCAGCGTGGTACGCATGGAGTACGACGCCAAGGATCAGATGACGGTCATCATCGATCCGCACGCGTATCGCTGGGCCCGCGAGTATGACGATGCAGGCAATGTCACCACGCAGATCGATCCGCTGGGTCACAAGACGCAATACAGCTATAACGCTCAGGGACAGCCGACCGAGATCGTCGACGCAAAGGGCGGCGCGAAGGCACTCGCTTATGATGCCGCGGGCCGCCTTGTCAGCTATACCGATTGTTCGGGCAAGACGACGCAGTGGACCTACGATGGAGAAGGCCGCCTGCTCGGGAGCAAAGACGCGGGCGGGCGGAGTGTCGCCTATCGCTATGGCGGCAACGGCCAACTGGCTCAAGTCCAATCTGCCGCGGGAATCGAGAAGCTGGAGTACGACGCCGAAGGCCGGCTCCTCGTGCATACGGATCCGCTGAACCAGGTCACCCGCTATGGATACGATGCCGCCGGGCGAATCGCGCATCGTCGTGATGCAACGGGCGAACTTCTGAGCTATCGCTACGACCGCGCCGGACGGCTGAGCGCACTCACCGATTCGAACCACGCGACTTACCAGTTTCACTACGATCCGGTTGGGCGCCTCCTCGAGGAAATCGGCTTCGACGGGATGACGACCCGGTACGGCTACGACGCGGCGACTGGCCAGTTACAAACCGTCGATGAAGCGGGACAAAAGACTCAGCTCGAATACGACAGCGGTGGACGCCTCGCGCGGCGCGTCGCCGGCGCCGGCGACGAGCGTTTCATGTACGACGGAACTGGCCGTCTGATCGATGCACAAAACGCCGTCAGCCGGGTGCAGCACTTCTTCGATCCAGTCGGCAATCTGGTACGCGAACATCACGCGCAAGCGTTATTCGGCGAGCGCCGCAGCTATGTGTGGCGGCATGAGTACGATGAGATCGGCACGCGCATCAAAACCGTGCGGCCCGATGGTCATGCCGTCGACTGGCTGGTGTATGGCACGGGCCACGTGCACGGCATGCAGCTCGACGGACAGGAATTGATTCAGTTCGAGCGCGACGACCTGCATCGTGAAACACAACGCACGCTGTCGAACCGGATTGCGCAGAACACGCGCTATGACCCGGTCGGACGGATGGAGTCCCAGGCGCTCAAACGCACCGGCGCACCCGCTGCGATCGTGGCACGGCGGTATCGGTACGATGCCGTGGGGCAACTGAAAGAGATCGACGACAGCCGGGACGGCGTGACGCGTTATCAGTACGATCCCGTCGGACGGCTGGTCGAAGCAATGAGCCCTTTTGCGACCGAACGTTTCGCATTCGATCCGGCGAGCAATATTGTCGATCCGGGCAATCCGGCCCAGGCACGCACTAGCGGCGGTCTGCAATCGAGTACCTTGCCGGCGCAGACGCCGAGAGTGCTGGGCAATCTTTTGAAGGACTACGCCGGCACACACTTTACCTACGATGCCCGCGGCAACCTGATTTCCAAACGCTCGGCAGGCGCCGAGCAGCGCTACGAGTGGGACGAATTCAACCGGATGACGGCGGCCAGTGTTGCTGAGCCGGCGCGCCATCACGAGGCGCGTTATTTCTACGACGCGTTCGGGCGCCGTATCGGTAAAGAGGTCGACGGCAAACGCACGACGTTCGGCTGGGACGGCGATACGCTGGCGTACGAAAGCGCCGATGAAGGCAGCACGCATTATGTATATGAAGCGGGGTCATTCGTGCCGCTGGCGCAGTTCGTCTCCGGCGCGATCGCGGGTATCGCTACGCCCGATTGGAAGCAGACCGATCGCTATGCGCCGGAAGACGATCCGCTGCTGAAGCCTGTCGTTCTTCCGCCCCCCGCGCACATCTTTTACTACCACTGCGATCAGCTCGGCACGCCGCAACTGCTTACCGATGAATTCGGTGAAGTCGTCTGGGAAGCCAAATACAAGGCCTGGGGTGAGGCGCTCAATGTAATCGCGCGCGTGTCGAAAGCGACGGCCAGCGCTGTGCGGAATCCAATTCGCTTCCAGGGTCAACACTACGACGACGAAACCGGCCTCGCGTACAACCGTCACCGATACTACGATCCGGGCACCGGACGTTTTACGTCCAAAGATCCGATCGGACTGCTGGCCGGCGGGAATGTGTACCAGTACGCGCCGAATCCCACGGGCTGGATCGACCCGTTGGGGCTCAAGAAGAAAGCGCAAACACCGAACAAGGATTGCTGCCAGAAGGATCCCTGTGCCGGCAAAGACCCGGCTGCGCAGGCGCGAAGCTGGCAAGGCAAAGACCCTTATCCCGGAGTCGACTCCTACACGAACACGGTCTTGAAGCGCGGTACAGTGTTGTACACGTTGTACCCGTATGCGCCGCCCGACAAGATCGCGACCGCTTTGCCTGGTAACTATTTCTCCGACGCTCGCACGATTCTCAACACAGGCGGGTCAGCGCGCGAGTACAACGATATGACGCAGATTTCGCACGCAGGCAATACAGTCGACGCCCGCCCGATGAGAAGCCAATTGAGGGCATTCGTTGTCACCAAGGACATTTGCGTGGCGAAGGGACAGTCGCTCGCCAATCCCAACCTGGGCAAAGGCGGAGGCACTCAGTATTTCGTATCGAGCGCCGACAAGGGCAGCCTCGTCGGCGGCAATATTTTGAAGTTTGGGAGTTAATGAAAGATGGCTACGTTCGATTTTTCCACTGGCACGCTGGCTATCGATGCGTCAACGAACCTGTTTCGGGGTAGGCCGTCGCCTGACGAATCGCCTTTGACAGGAGCAACGGAACTGGCGAAGTACGGCGAGTGGGAAAACTACGGCATCAAGAGCGTGAAAGTTTGGGGCAAGACGTTCGGCGTGACGGCTCGCTTTTGCGACAAAAAGCTCGCAATGCTCGACTTCGTTTGGACCGATGGCGTGGCCAAAAA
The DNA here is from genome assembly GCF_046030175.1 of Paraburkholderia sp. RL17-373-BIF-A. Taxonomy (NCBI): domain Bacteria; kingdom Pseudomonadati; phylum Pseudomonadota; class Betaproteobacteria; order Burkholderiales; family Burkholderiaceae; genus Paraburkholderia; species Paraburkholderia sp. RL17-373-BIF-A. The sequence continues at coordinate 123,252 of NZ_JARESO010000009.1, read as the reverse complement.
GCTCGACTGGTCGGCGACCGAGGAAGATCTCGTCAAGGAGAAGAAGACGCTGTCGAAAATAATCGCCACAGAAGCACAATCGCCTTGTGTATCGTCCACGACAGGCGCGGATACCTTTGTCTTTAGCTGGGGGACGCTTACGGTGCACGCCGACCTACGCTCGATGGGTGTGACGACAAGCGTCGCATACACAGGCAGAGCGTAAGCGGATTACATGACAGGCCGAAAACTCGGCTGAGCGCGCACAAACTCCAGCTCCCAGAGATAACATGAAACGATATCTGGTTTTGAACGGCGACAAGACGACCGCCAATGGCGTTGTTCAAGCCGTTCCCACCTCCATTCAATTGAGCGACAAAGACGTCGCCCACGAAGGAGATCCGGTTGCATGTCCCGCTTGCAATACAAGGGGGAAGATACAGTGCGATGGACCGCGCCAGATCATGACCGCACCGGACGGAAGGCATGCAGCCTTGAGCGACGATCTCTGTATATGCGGTTGCCATCCGCCGCCGCGACTGGTGTCGTCGCAGCAGATGATGTCCGTCGATGCCTAGCGAATCACCGGTGTATCCGTGGTCAACCTAATCCGCAACGAGGCTCAGTAAAAAGGAGCGAAAGAATATCGCTGCCGGGCCATTTACAGGCATGCACGCTATTTTTACCGAATTCGTGCGCGTGTCGAATTGGCGCGGAACAAATTCCGATTTAACATTTGTTTCCATTGAATCGATTGCGGTAAACGTCTGATCTTTTGTATTATCGCGCGATAGCGCGGGGGCGCGAATTGCATAAAAAGAGGCGGTATGGGCGCGCAGGACATTATCGCGGCAATTAAAGGCGGGTTGTTGCAGAGTGACCGTCTGCTTAAACTCGATACACCACTGGGCGCGAACGTCCTTTTGCCACAGAGGCTGGTGGGCTATTCCCGTATCGGCCGTAATTACGAATTCACGCTGGATACGGTTTCAACCACCGACAATATCGAACTCAAGAGGCTGATCGCCCAGCCTGTCACGCTGTGGATCCAGCAAACCGACCAGTCGTATGCCCCGCACCACGGTTATGTCCATACCGCCCGTCGTTTAGGCTCCGACAGCGCGATTACCAGCTATCAGATCGGCTTTGTCTCATGGATGCATTTTCTGCGCTTCAGAAAAGATGCACGCATCTGGCAGGATAAAACCGTCGATGAAATTCTCACGGATGTATTCAATATGCATCCGCAGGCGCAGGGTGCTTTCCGCTTCAGCTTGAGAAACCCATTGCCGCAGCGTTCATTCTGCGTGCAATTCGAGGATGACTGGAATTTCTGTCAAAGGCTGATGGAAACGGAAGGCCTGTTCGGCTATTTCGAACAGGCTACCGACGGCAAATCGCACACGCTGGCCGTTACCGACGATATCGCTACCCTGCAACCGCTTTCGCCGCAAACGGTGGATTTCTACCACTCGGGCACCAACAGCGAAACCGATGCCTTCGTGCAATGGAGCGGCACGCGCACGCTGCAAAGTACTTCGCTCACTACGCGCACGTTCGACTACAAGTCGCCGTCCACCGGGTCGAATCCGAAAGGCACCACGATCCCGACGCTGGGTACCCAGGGTGACCTGCCGCAGCAGGCCGAAGTGTACGAATACACAGGCGCCTACACGTACGGCAAGCAGGACCGCGGTGATCAGCTCTCGAAAGTGAGAATGGAAGAGTGGGAATCGCGCGCGAAGCGTTTCCACGGCGTGGGTGCAGTGCGTCGTGTCGACGCCGGCCGCTGGTTCGAACTGCAGGACCATCCGGAGCACAGTACGGGTAGCCAGCAGGATCGGCAGTTTGCGGTGATCGCCGTCGACTGGATCGTGGAGAACAACCTGCCGGTCTCGAGCGGCACGACGGATTTCCCACATAGCCTGAAGCAAACGATCTCTACGGTCCGTGCGCAGCATGCCAGCGATCCAGCGCTGATCGTCAAAGCCACGGACGGCGGCGAAGGCTTCTTCATGGCAACGATTGAAGCCCAACGCAAGGCCATCCCGTTCCGCAGTCCGCTCGAACATCACAAGCCGAAAATGCACATGCAGACGGCGACCGTGGTGGGACCGCAAAACGAAGAGGTTTTCACCGACTCCCTGAACCGCGTCAAAGTCCAGATGCACTGGGACCGGCTGAATCCCGGCGACGAGAACGCCTCCTGCTGGGTACGTGTTTCCCAATCGAATGCCGGCGGAGGGCACGGTGGAGTGCACGTCCCGCGCATCGGCGAGGAAGTGATCATTTCGTTCCTCGACGGCGACTGCGATCGACCGATTGTCACCGGTCGCGTCTACAACGGCGCGAAAACGCCGGACTGGCATTCGAACGGTATTCTCTCCGGCTACAAGTCCAAGGAATACCAGGGCAGCGGCTACAACCAGATGGTGATGGACGATGCCACCGGCCAGAACCGCGTGCAGATGTACAGCAGCAGCGCTAACTCGCAACTGCATCTCGGCTATCTGATCGCGCAAACCGGCAACGCGCGCGGCGCCTATCTGGGCAGCGGTTTCGACTTGAAGTCGGACGCATACGGTGCAGTGCGAGCTGCACAAGGCATGTACGTCTCGACGCATCAGACAACCGGCGCAGCGAGCCAGCCGCTCGATACACGCGAAGCGGGCAGCCAGCTGGTCAATTCGGAAAGCGTGATCGAGTCGCTCAGCCAGGCGAGCGAAACGCATCAGGCCGAGAGCCTGAAAGATGGCTACGACTCGCTGAAGTCCTTCACCGACGCCACGCAGAACAGCGTCTCGGGGGCGACAGGCAGCGGAGGCAATACAGCCGGTGGCGGCACCGGCAGCGCGAACGCATTCAAGGAACCGATCATGCTGTTCGCAACGCCTGCAGGCATCGCGATGTCAACGCAGAAGTCGGTTCATATCGCGGCAAACGAGCACGTCAATCTGGTCAGTGGTCAGAGCACACATATCGCAACCGGCAAATCACTGCTGGCAAGCGTCAGCGAAAAAATCAGTCTGTTCGTTCAGAACGCGGGCATGAAGCTGTTCGCGGCGAAGGGCAAAGTCGAAATCCAGGCCCAGTCCGACAACATCGAAATCACCGCGCAAAAGAGCCTGAAGCTGCTATCGGCGACGGAAAAAATCGAGGTCGTTGCCAAGCAGGACATCCTGTTGACGAGTGGCGGCGCGTACATCCGCCTGAAAGACGGAAACATCGAAATCCACGCGCCGGGAAAAATCGATATCAAAGGCAGCAGCCATTCCTTCGCCGGGCCCACGAGCCTGTCGAGCAAGCCGCCCGCGCTCCCCTCCGGCGAAGGCCCGTACAACGAGCAGTTCAAGATTCACGACAAGCACACCGGCGAGGCCGCCCCCTACGTGCGCTACCGCGTCGAGACTGCGGAAGGCAAGGTGTTCGAGGGCATGACCGATGAACAGGGTCTCACCTCGCGCATCATGACGAGCACGCCGAGTGCCCTGAAAGTTTTCCTCGATACCTGATTCCGGCCAACGAGTACGCGCGCATCCTTTGGGTGCGCTGATTCTTTCGCCCATTCAAGCAGACCGACATCCATGAACGCTCCGAGCACAAGTCACGCGCCAGACGGCAACGGCACCACTAACACGACACCCGACAGTCTCGTGCACGTGCCGCACGATCCGGCGCCCATGCTCTACTTCCGGCCCGAGACGGGAGAATTCATTCTCGTGCCGGCGGAGGACGTCAGCGGTCTGCAAAGCGAATGCAATCTGCTGCATGACCGCGTCGACAAATTTCACAAGGCGAATGAGAAGCTCGACGTGGTGCTGAAGGCCTATGCCGAGGACGTACAGAAGCATATGTCCGATCCGCGCGCCGGTGAGGCGCACAAGGCCGCCGTCGACGATGCCCTCAAGGAACGCGAGACTGCGCACAAGGCGTTAAAAAAGGAACTGGAGCCGCTCAGCAAGCTGGATAGCAAAGACCTCACCATGGTCGAGTTGATCCCGATTCATATCGACGGCGATGGAAAAAAATCCGTCAAGTTCGCCAAGTACAAACTCCACTACGTACGCTCGAACAAGATCAAGGCGGGCTGGCATAAATTCGGGCCCGCTGCTTTCGAAGACATGAAGGGCCGCAAGGAAGAAAAAGAAACCGGTGCGAAAAGCTTCATCAAGAAAAATGCGAACGGCAAGTACAAGATCGACGTCGATAAGCTGAAAGAAGGCGTGCTCATTAATCGCGAGAGCAAGATCAAGTCGCAGCTGTACGAAAAGACCAAAGTGTCCTCGGAGATCGTCGAGAAGCATGTGACGGGGACGCTTTTCGCTTGGGCGGAAGAGTGGAACAAGGATCTCAGTTACAGCGCTGGCGCGGAGGAACCGGCGGAACGTGGTGAGGGCGAGAAGAAAGAGACGGAGAAACCCAAGCAGACCGCATTCGGCAACAACGTCAGCATCGAGGCCAAAGCGCAGTTGATGCGGTATCTGGCTGGCGCGGGATTGGACACGGAGTGGCAACCGCAAAAGGGCCGCGTGGCCATCAAGGCGTCGGCGCAGGCCGAATTCGCTATCGCCGAAGGCAAGGTTTCCGGCGCGTTCTACTATCCGGACATCGCCGGCTGGATGTGGAGTCTGGACGGCGATGACGGCAAGACTTATCCGCTCGGTGCGGTTCGATTCAAGTGTGAACTCGGCTTGTCGGGGATGGTGGGCGCAAGTATGGTCGCGCAGTTGGGCGTCGTCGTCGACTATCGCGACGAAAAGCGCAAAGACCTGGGTCTGTACGGCGCAGCGGTCGACAACCCCACTACGAAGCAACGCGAAATCAAGGTAGGTGGCAAGCCAGTCGATCCAAGCGCGAATGCCGACCTCGACGTATTCGCCGGTGCGCGCGCGGATCTGTCGCTCGAAGGCGCGCTCGAGTGGATGGAGCCAGCGAAGCAAGGGCCGAGTGGGAAGTACAAACCATTCGCCAAGGTCGGCGATACCATCACCGCAATGGCGGGCGCCGGACTTACCTGCATGCTCGACGTGAGCTACGCGGCGGGCCGTTTCAGAATCAAGGCGAAGGCCGGACTATGCCTGGGCGTGGGAGCGAAAGGCGACATCGAGGTGTCGGTCGACGCGCTGCGCATTGCTGAATTCGTCAAATGGTTCTTCTACCAGCTTTATCACGCGAACTTCCAAAAGTTGAAGTTCGTCGAAACGACCGCCTTTAACGCCTTCTCACATATTCAGGTGATGGTCATTCAAGGCATTCAGGATCTGGCCTCCACCGTCGGTCAGGAAGTCGATGAAATAAACAGGCTTTTCACGGACCTCATCGAGGAATACGAGAAAGAGGCCGCACGCGTGCAATTGATGAACCGCGTTCTCAGCAATCCATGGATGCTCCAGTACGCGACGCCCGAAGCGAAGGGCATCATGATCTATCAGTTGACTCGCCATTGGTACGCGACGGATGGCATCGACATGGCTAATCACAAGTACGGTCGGTGGTACGGGAATCGCAAGGATGCTGTTAAGCAGATCCTCAAGTGGTCGCACACCAAGCACGATCTGAACAACGTCGTCCAGCACATCCATCCGCAGGGGCGCTCCGGCGACATTACTGTGCGGCGACAACAGCTAAAGGAATTTCTCGAGATGTCGCTGACGAGCGCTCCTGCGGGAGACGGGAAAGAAATTGACGATTACTACGACAGCCTGCAAGCGATGCTGAAAGTCGACCCCACGCCTGGCTATGCCGTCGCGCAGGTCGACTCGACCGATTACCAGTTCCAGGCTGCCGTGGGCAGACACCCGTTTTACGACAACATGCCGGACGTGCGGGTGGTCTGACGGCGCGCCGCGAAATTCACAGAGGGCTGGTCTTTTGCACCGCGCAGCGGAAGGTCAGCGTGACAGCCGTGGGTCCTAACGTGCGCCCGTCCTTGGTTTTGATGACGTAACCGGCAGGCGGCGCCTTGTAGCGATAAACCGTCATGGCGGTTTCGGAGTTGTCGCCTTCCGCGCCACGAATCACTTTCATGGTCCCGCTCGCCGGTCCCGTGGGATTCTTGGCCGGTGAGTGTTCATAGTAGTCCGGGGCGAACCAGTCGTTGACCCAGTCTCGACCGTCGACACCGATGTCGTAAAGACCCAAGGCGTTCGGCGGATATTTGCCGACGGGATAAACATATTGTGAAACGGCGGTATCAGGCGTGTACTTCTGCTCGACCGTATCGGCGGATGGCAGGTTGTGATCCGCTTCGTACTTGCCGTTGTTCGTTCCGAAAATGACCGGCTTGCCACCCGAACGGGCGGCATATTCCCATTGCGCTTCAGTAGGCAGATCGACCGGCGCGCCGCTTTGCTTGCCAAGCCACTCGCAATAATCTTTGGCCATCTGCCACGGAACGCCGGCCGGGTGGTCGGCGGCCCTGTATTGCCGATCCGCTTTGTCTTGCGGCCACGATGATTTGCCCGTCGCAGCGGTATAGATATCGAGGTCTGCGTACGTGACCTTGTACTTGCTGATCGAAAAACTATCCAGCGTCACCGAATGAGCAGGTTTGTTTTCCTGCTGCGACGTAAATGGAAGTTTTTCCGGTGTCACTTGCGGACCGAAATCTCCCATCGTGAAGGTCCCGCCCTTCACGAAAATCATATCCGCGAGCGATTTTTTGACGAGTGCTGTGACTTCAGGAGATTGGCCAGTCTGGCTGCATGCCGGGAAAGAAAATGCGAATACCGTCAGCGGGACAACTGTAAGCTTAACGAACTTTGGCAATGGCAAATGCATGCGTTCAATCTCCGGGCGGATGGCTAATGGATTATAAGTTCGATCCGGAGCTTTCGACATTTTCAATTGCAACAAGTCGGGTCGAGTTTCGATACAAGATGCATCGATCAACCAAGGACTCGGATGCGCCCGTTCGAAGCAAGTCCGCAGATAGTAGTGCAATGAAAACAGTGTGACTTGCCGAGTGGATTTCAACTGAGAGGCGTGCTTGACCAGCCGCCCCGCGTGGCGACAATAAGCGAGCCGCCCGGAGCTTGTCAATGCATTGGCAGTACGAAGCGACTTTTCGCCATAGACGGATGGCGACAATCTGACGGTCGCGTCGTCGAACGGACGGGCGCAGCGCAGTTCACGCCGGACCAACGCGATGCGGTTGCGCGACGCCACGCGCCCAAAGTTATCCACAGCCCCCTCTGGACAACTTTTGTACAAGCCGTCTAACACGTTGTGGGTGGAACCTTGATAAAAACGCGACGTCGCCAGGTCGCACAAAAGTTTTCCCTGGCTCCGTGTTCCTGTGCGCGCACGCTCCGCAGGGTTATCGATTCCGCAGTGCGTTGATCCGTAAACGAAGTTTCAAGTTATCCACAGAAAGATGCGAGGCTTGTTAACTATTACTACGTATACATATACAAAGACTATAAAAACCAGAGAAGCATCCGCGCAGCACGCTGCACAAGCGAGCACCGGGCAGGCAAACCGTCAAACCAGCGGTAAACAGATCTCCGTGATGAGATCGGCTGGCGCCGTATCCTTCGGGCTATTCAGATACTCCTCGAATACCGGCGCGTCGGCCGCTTCTCGCCCGGACTGCACGAGCCACGTCCCGTACAACCACTCATACGCGGCACGCATATCGCTATACGGTCCTTGATGTCGCAACACCGCATACTCACCGCCCTTCACATGCGCCACGGAAACCGGCGGACTCACCGTCACGGACGCCTGAACCGGATGCGGCAACAACACCCCAGCCTTCGACCGCAACTCACTCTCCGCAACAACGCCAGGGTCGTCGTAGTAAACGCCGATCATGCGCATCTCAGCCGCGAGCAAATTGTGTTTTGCGAGCCAGCCGAACAGCGCGTCGAACGCCTTGCCGATCTGCATATACGGTCCAACGTGATCCACCGACAAAACCGCCATCGTCTCCACGTGACGAATCACCACTTCACGCATCGTCATTTGATCGTCTCCTGATAGCGCCGGCCGAAACCGGCTATGGGTGCCTTGCTTGCGATACTGCGCCGGCGGCATGCCAAACGCCGCGCGAAAAGTGCGGGAAAAAGATTGCAGACTGCTGTAGCCGGAGCGCTCGGCAATTTCCGCAATCGGCATGGAACCGTTCGCCAGATAGCCGGCCGCGCGATGCAGCCGTAAACGCCGCACCGTGGTGGCCACCGTCTCGCCATACATCGCCTGATAAATCCGGTGCCAGTGGTACGGCGACAGACAGGCAATTTCCGCCAGACGACCGATGTCGAGCGGCTCTTCGAGATGATCGTAAATATGGTCGAGCACGCGGCCGAGCCGGGTTTCATAGGGAGCTCGATTACCTGATTCGGTCATGGCTGGTGAACACCAAATGAGCACAAAAATTGTCGAACGGATGCGAACGAAAGTACCACGTCCCCATTTACCAAATCCTGCGAACTTCACCCTTAACGCGACGCGCAATTAAGCACCCACTGACACTACGCCGCCAGAACTTTGCCGAATTTCGATAACACTTCGAATAATGGCTCACTACTATCGGCTGAAGCCTGTCCGCCCAATGCACCGCAAAGCCTTGCGGCGTCGAGCCGGCGGCACCATCAGGGAGCTCCCGATGAAATCAGAGTCCAAGAATCAGCACGTCGGCAAAGTCACGCATCACGAGTTGAAGCAGACGCTCGGCACGTGGCAACTGTGGGGCATCGCGGTCGGTCTCGTCATTTCCGGCGAGTATTTCGGCTGGAGTTATGGGTGGGCGAGCGCCGGCACGCTCGGCTTCGTCATCACGGCGATTTTCATTGCCGCGATGTATACGACGTTCATTTTCAGTTTCACGGAACTCACCACCTCGATTCCGCACGCGGGCGGCCCGTTCGCCTACGCTCGCCACGCGTTCGGCCCAACCGGCGGTTATCTGGCCGGCGCGGCAACGCTTGTCGAATTCGTGTTTGCACCGCCGGCCATTGCGCTCGCGATCGGTGCGTACCTGCACGTGCAGTTTCCGGGTCTCGAACCGAAACACGCGGCGATGGGCGCGTATCTCATCTTTATGGCGCTGAATATCGTCGGTGTGCAGATTGCCGCGGCGTTCGAGTTGTGTGTGACGCTGCTCGCGATTTTCGAACTGCTGGTTTTCATGGGCGTCGTGTCGCCGGGTTTTCAGTGGTCGAACTTCACCAAAGGCGGCTGGTCCGGTGCCGACACCTTCAGCATGGGCTCGTTTCACGGGATGTTCGCGGCAATTCCGTTCGCAATCTGGTTTTTCCTCGCGATCGAAGGCGTGGCCATGGCCGCCGAAGAAGCCAAAAACCCGAAGCGCTCGATTCCGATTGCCTACGTCGCAGGCATTCTGACGCTGGTGGTGCTCGCCATTGGCGTGATGGTGTTTGCCGGCGCGGCAGGCGACTGGACCAAGCTGTCGAACATCAACGATCCGCTGCCGCAGGCGATGAAATTCATCGTCGGCGAACATAGCGGCTGGATGCATATGCTGGTGTGGCTGGGTCTCTTCGGACTCGTCGCGTCGTTTCACGGCATCATCCTCGGCTATTCGCGGCAAATCTTCGCGCTGGCGCGCGCCGGCTATCTGCCGGAGTGGCTCTCGAAGGTGCACCCGCGCTTCAAGACGCCGCATCGCGCGATCATTGCGGGCGGCGTGGTCGGCATCGCGGCGATCTACAGCGACGAGCTGATCCAGTTCGGCGGCCAGACGCTGACGGCGAACATCGTGACGATGTCCGTATTTGGGGCTATCGTGATGTATATCATCAGCATGTTGTCGCTGTTCAAGCTGCGCCGCACCGAGCCGAACATGGAGCGACCGTTCCGCGCGCCGCTGTTTCCGGTCTTTCCGGCGTTCGCGCTGGTGGCCGCGGTCATCTGTCTGGCGACGATGGTCTACTTCAATTTTCTGGTGGCGATCGTGTTCGCAATCTTTCTCGCGCTGGGCTACGTCTACTTCCTGATGACGCGCCATCAACGCGAAGCCGCGCCGGCGGACGCCTTGCTCGAGGAATGACGGATCGAGCCGCTGCGCGAGCAGCGGCGATGGAGTCGTAAAGATGAGCTACACCGAGACGATCGGCAGCCGCACGTATCGCTTTGCCGATCTGAAAACCCTGATGGCGAAGGCCAGCCCGCAACGCTCCGGCGACCAGCTCGCGGGCGTGGCGGCAGCGAGTGAGGAAGAACGCGTCGCGGCCAAGATGGCGCTCGCGCAAGTGCCGCTGCGCACCTTCCTCAACGAAGCGCTGATTCCCTATGAAAGCGACGAAGTCACGCGTCTCGTGATCGACGATCATTCGCCGCAGGCATTCGCTGAGATATCTCACCTCACAGTCGGTGACTTTCGCAACTGGCTGTTGAGCAGCACGACCGATGCCGACGCGCTCACGCGTATCACCGCGGGCCTCACGCCGGAGATGGTCGCCGCGGTGTCCAAACTGATGCGCAATCAGGATCTGATCGCGGCGGCGCGCAAACGTCCGGTGATCACGCGCTTTCGCAACACGGTCGGTTTACCGGGGCACATGTCGGTGCGTTTGCAACCGAATCATCCGACCGACGACGTCAAAGGCATCGCCGCCTCGATGCTCGACGGCCTGATGTACGGTTGCGGCGACGCGATGATCGGCATCAACCCGGCCAGCGACAATCTCGCCGCGATCACCAAGTTGTTGCTGATGATCGACGACTTCCGCCAACGCTATCAGGTGCCGACGCAATCGTGCGTGCTGACCCACGTCACCAATACGATTGCCGCAATTGAAAAAGGTGCGCCGGTCGATCTGGTGTTTCAGTCGATTGCGGGCACGGAGAAAGCGAACGCGGGCTTCGGCATTTCGCTCGCGCTGCTGCAAGAAGCGTATGAAGCGGGACTCTCGTTAAAGCGTGGTACGGTCGGCAATAACCTGATGTACTTCGAAACCGGCCAGGGCAGCGCGTTGTCGGCGGATGCGCATTTCGGCGTGGACCAGCAGACGTGCGAAGTGCGCGCCTACGCAGTTGCACGCAAGTTCAATCCGTTCCTGGTGAACACGGTGGTCGGCTTCATCGGGCCGGAGTATCTGTACGACGGTAAGCAGATCACACGCGCCGGTCTCGAAGATCACTTCTGCGGCAAACTGCTCGGTGTGCCGATGGGTTGCGACATCTGCTACACGAACCATGCCGAAGCCGATCAGGACGACATGGACAACCTGCTCACGCTGCTCGGCGTGGCGGGCATCAACTTCATCATGGGCATTCCCGGCGCCGACGACGTCATGCTCAACTATCAAAGCACGTCCTTCCATGACGCGCTTTACGTGCGGGATGTACTCGGTTTGCGCCGCGCGCCGGAATTCGAAGAATGGCTGGAGTCGATGCAGATCACCGACGCCCGCGGCGCGTTGCTCAGCGCATCGACGCAACAACCCTTGCTGGAAGGGGCGCGCGACTGGATGGGCATCGCATGAGCGACTTCCTCGAAAAGAATCCGTGGAACGCGCTGCGGCAGTTCACCAACGCGCGCATCGCGTTGGGCCGCGCGGGCAATAGCTTGCCGACCGCGCCGCTGCTCGCGTTCAACCTGTCGCACGCGCAGGCGCGCGACGCTGTGCATCATCCGCTGGACACGGACGTGTTGCACGAGCAATTGCGCGCGCAAAACTTCAAGACGCTCGACGTACATAGCGCCGCGCCGGATCGCGAGCACTATTTGCGGCGTCCCGATCTTGGGCGTCGTTTATCGGAAGAGAGTCGCGTGGCGCTGGCAGCGGTTCCGAACGATTCGCCGGAAGTGGTCTTCGTGATCGGCGATGGTCTTTCGGCGTTCGCCGCATCGAAGCAATCGATCCCGCTGCTGCAAGCCGTCGTTCCCCGTCTCGCGGATTGGAAGATCGGCCCGGTCGTGGTCGCGCGTCAGGCGCGCGTCGCGTTGGGTGACGAGATTGGCGAGTTGCTGAATGCGAAACTGGTGGTGATGCTGATCGGTGAGCGGCCGGGTTTGAGTTCGCCCGATAGCCTCGGAATTTATCTTACGTACGCGCCGAAAGTGGGCTGTAGCGACGCGCAACGCAACTGTATTTCGAATGTGCGTCCCGAAGGACTCGACTATCCGTTAGCCGCGCACAAGCTGCACTATCTGCTGACGCATGCAAGGCTTCTGGGTCTGACCGGCGTCGGCCTGAAAGACGACAGCGATGCGCTGCTGGCAGGTACACCATCGGCACCCGCCGTCAGCGACGATTCAAACTTGAGCGGAACGTAAACGATCAGGCATCGACACGCTCGACCGGATGCGTTTCCAGCCACGCATTCTCTTCATCCTCGAAAAGACGGGAGCGCGTCAAGAACCGCAATCCGCTGGGCCGCTCCAAAGAAAACATTCCGCCATTTCCCGGCACAGCGTCGATGATCAACTGCGTGTGTTGCCAGTACTCGAACTGCGATTCGCTCATGTAGAACGGCACGCTCGCAATCGTGCCGAGTTTGACATCGGACGAGCCGACCATGAACTCACCCTGAGGAAACATCATTGGTGCGCTGCCGTCGCAGCATCCACCGGATTGATGGAACAGCACCTCGCCATGCTCGGCGCGCAACTTGTCGATCAACTCGACAGCGGCAGGCGTTGCGATCACGCGGGCGACTTCTTTCTCATCGGCCATCACATGCCCTCGCAGAAAAAAGAGCGAGCCGCGCAATGCGGCCCGCTCGAACACGAACGCGACGCTTAGAAGAAACCGAGCGGCTTGTCGCTATAGCTGACCAGCAGGTTCTTGGTCTGCTGATAGTGGTCGAGCATCATCTTGTGATTTTCACGCCCGATGCCCGACTGCTTGTAGCCGCCGAACGCCGCATGTGCCGGATAAGCGTGATAGCAGTTGGTCCACACGCGGCCTGCCTGAATCTGCCGGCCGAAGCGATAGGCGCGCGTGCCGTCGCGCGTCCACACGCCGGCGCCGAGACCGTAGAGCGTGTCGTTGGCGATTTCGAGCGCTTCTTCTTCGGTTTTGAACGTCGTGACCGATACCACCGGTCCGAAGATCTCTTCCTGGAAGATGCGCATCTTGTTGTGGCCGCGGAACACGGTCGGCTTCACGTAATAGCCTTTGCTCAATTCACCGTCGAGCGCATTGCGTTCGCCGCCGATCAGACATTCGGCGCCTTCCTGCTTGCCGAGGTCGACATACGAGAGGATTTTTTCCAGCTGTTCCTGCGAGGCCTGCGCGCCGATCATCGTCTTGGTGTCGAGCGGATGCCCTTGCGTAATCGCCGCGACCCGTTTTAGCGCACGTTCCATGAAGCGGTCGTAGATCTTTTCATCGATCAATACACGCGACGGACACGTGCACACTTCGCCCTGATTGAGCGCGAACATCGTGAAGCCTTCGAGCGCCTTGTCGAAATAGCTGTCGTCGGCGTTCATCACGTCGTCGAAGAAGATGTTCGGGCTCTTGCCGCCGAGTTCGAGCGTGACAGGAATGATGTTCTGGCTCGCGTACTGCATGATCAGACGACCAGTCGTGGTCTCGCCGGTAAACGCGATCTTGGCGATGCGCTTGCTGGAAGCGAGCGGCTTGCCGGCTTCGAGGCCGAAACCGTTCACCACGTTCAGCACGCCTGCGGGCAGCAAGTCCTGAATCAGTTCGGCGAGCACGAGAATCGAAGCGGGCGTTTGCTCGGCCGGCTTGAGCACCACACAGTTGCCGGCGGCGAGTGCTGGCGCGAGCTTCCATACGGCCATCAGGATCGGGAAATTCCACGGAATGATCTGGCCGACCACGCCGAGCGGCTCATGGAAATGATACGCAACGGTGTCGTGGTCGATCTCGGAGATCGAGCCTTCCTGCGCGCGCACGGCGCCGGCAAAATAGCGGAAGTGATCGATAGCGAGCGGAATGTCGGCGGCCATGGTTTCGCGCAAAGGCTTGCCGTTGTCGATCGTCTCGGCCACGGCGAGACGTTGCAGGTTCGCTTCCATCCGGTCGGCAATGCGGTTCAGGATGTTCGCGCGATCGCCGACGGAGGTTTTTCCCCACGCTGCTTTCGCACGATGCGCGGCGTCGAGTGCGAGTTCGATGTCGGCTTCGCGCGAACGCGGAATCGACGTAAACGCTTCGCCGGTGATCGGCGACACGTTATCGAAGTACTCGCCGCCCGCAGGCTTCACCCATTCGCCGCCGATAAAATTCGCATACTGCTTCTTGTACGGGAATTCGGTGGTCAGAAATTGCATCTCTGCGTGATTCATCTGTGTGCTCCTCACATGTTTGAATGGGCTATATTCGGCTCGATATATCGCTTGGCCGCGTGAGGCTAGAGCCAGAAGTGTGCCAATGCACCGCGCTGGTGACCCTTGCACGCGTAGCAGGCACTCGCGCACGGCATGGGGCGTCGCGCTGTTCAACCAGCGTAAGCTGAGCGTTTCGTTTCTGAGCAGTGTGTGCAGCGCTGTTCACCAATTGAACACAGGGTTTGATGTCTGCCGATGCAAAGGCGTGAGCAGGCATCAGATCCGTTCGGCATGGGAATTGCCTTCTCCTTGCCTTCGATCCTCCTCGATATTCCGTTTGGGCAGATCCGGTATGACGATTGACACTCTCAGCGACACCCTGTCCAGTCCGACGCTCACGCCGCAGCCGAGCTTCCGCGTGCAGACCTGCGTCGCGCACGATGCCGACGAGCAGGCGCGCAATCTCCATGGCTGGAGCCAGACCTACGACCAACTGACGGCAGGGAGTTTTGTCGGCGGCTTGACGGAGTTGTGCCTCGACCACATGCAGGTGTTCGTCGAAACGACCAGCCACACGTTGCGGCAAACCTGCGAAGTGCAGAAGGACGCGTACTGGTTCGGCATTCCGACGTGCCCGGCGGGTTCGGGGCGCATCGACGCGCAGGTGATTGCCGGCGATGCGCTCGCGTTTCGTCCGGGCGGCATCGAATTTGAACTGCTGACGTCGGCGGGTTATGAGATTTTTGGCGTAGTGGTCAAAGGAGAAGTGCTGCGCCGTTACGCGGCGGAAGTGGAGCGCGTCGGTCTGGCCGATCATGTGCCAAACACGCAAGTCGTGCCGATCGGCATGGCTCGCAAGCAGCAGTTGTGTGCCACGCTGCGCCAATTGCTCGACGATGGCGCGGCGCGCGGCACGCCGCTGTCTTCGGTCGCGCGCAACAATCTGCAGGCGTCGGTGCTGGCTTTGCTCTTCGACGTCGGCGCGTTGCCAGCCTCGGAGCCGGTTGCGATGCCGGCGCGTCCGCGCCGTCAGTCGATCGTGTCGGAAGCGCGCGACTATGTGCTGGCCAATCGCGAGCGGGCGGTGAGCGTGCCGGAGCTGTGCGAGCAACTGCATGTGAGCCGGCGCACGCTGCAATACTGCTTTCAGGACGTGCTGGGCATGGCGCCCGCCACGTATCTGCGCGCAATTCGCCTGAATGGGGCGCGGCGCGATCTGTCGAACGCGTCGCGTGAATCACGATCGGTGCAGGATGTTGCGGCGGCGTGGGGCTTCTGGCATCTGAGCCAGTTCGCAACCGATTACCGGAAGCTGTTCGGCATGCGGCCTTCGGATACGTTGAAGGCGGCAATCGGCGCTCGCGTGGACATGGGCAGCGCGGTTAACGCCGTTGCGTTGGCGCACTAGTCTGACCGGACTTTCTCAACCACAGGCGCGGGTCATCTTCGCTGCTTCAAACCTGTGTCGCAGTTCCGCACTGCCGGCAGAACTTCGCGTCTCCCTTCGTCAAACCACAACACCTGCCACGCCGTCACTGGCGCAACAACCGCAGCCCGTTCGCGACCACCAGCAGACTCGCGCCCACATCGGCGAACACGGCCATCCACATCGTGCCGAGACCGGTCACGGCCAGCACGAGGAAGACGCTCTTGATGCCGAGCGCGAGCGTGATGTTCTGCACCAGCACCGAATGCGTCGCCTTTGACAGGCGAATGAACGACGGAATCTTGCGCAGGTCGTCGTCCATCAACGCGACGTCGGCGGTTTCGATTGCCGTGTCGGTGCCCATCGCGCCCATCGCGAAGCCGATGTTGGCGCGCGCCAGCGCGGGCGCGTCGTTGATGCCGTCGCCGACCATGCCGACCGTCGCGCCGTCGTTCGACCATTGCGCGACCGCGTTCAGCTTGTCTTCCGGCAGCTGATTGCCACGCGCTTCGTCGATACCGACCTGCTGCGCAATTGCGGCGGCGGTGTGCGGGTTGTCGCCGGTGAGCATGGCCGTGCTCACGCCGAGCCGCTGCAATTCGGCGATGGCGGCGCGGCTCGTCTCCTTCACCGTATCGGCGACCGCGAATAGGGCGAGCACGCGTTCGGCGTCCACCAGCATCACGACGGTCTTGCCCTGGCTTTCGAGCGCGTCCAGCCGCACCTCGAGCGACGCGGAACAGCGCCCGAGTTCTTCGACGAGCCGGTGATTGCCGAGCCAGTACGGCGCGCCGTCGATCTCGCCGCGCACGCCGCGTCCCGTGAGTGCCTCGAAGGCGTCGACGGTGACGTTGGCCAGGCCGTCGGCCTTCGCCGCCGCCGCGAGTGCCATCGATACGGGATGATCGGAGCGCCCCGCGAGGCTCGCCGCCAACGTGCGGCAACGCACGGCGTCGATCTCGGCGAGTATTTCGAACTCGGTTTGCACGGGCTTGCCGTGAGTGATCGTGCCGGTTTTGTCGAGCGCGAGCCGGGTCAGTTTGCGGCCCTGCTCGAGATAAGCGCCTCCCTTGATCAGAATGCCTTTGCGGGCCGCCGCGGCAAGACCGCTGACGATGGTCACCGGCGTCGAGATGACGAGCGCGCACGGGCACGCGATCACCAGCATCACCAGCGCCTTGTAGACCCACGCCTGCCACGACCCGTCGAACAGCAGCGGCGGCACGACGGCCACGGCGAGCGCGATGGCGAACACGATCGGCGTATACACGCGCGCGAACTGATCGACGAAACGCTGGGTCGGCGCTTTGGTGCCCTGCGCTTCCTCGACTGCGTGGATGATGCGCGCGAGTGTCGTGTTGCTGGCCGCGGCGGTGACGCGATAGTCGAACGAGCCGGTCTGGTTGATCGTGCCGGCGAATACCGCGTCGCCGACCGCCTTGTCGACCGGCAGGCTTTCGCCGGTGATCGGCGCTTGGTCCACACTCGAGCGGCCCGTTACGATCTCGCCGTCGAGCGCGATCCGCTCGCCCGGTTTCACGCGAACCACGGCGCCGAGCGCGATCGCCTTGAGGTCCATTGACCGCCAGCTGCCGTCGGGCTGCTGCACGCTCGCCTGTTCGGGCGTAAGTTGCATCAAACCCTGGATCGCATTGCGGGCACGGTCGAGCGATTTCGCCTCGATCAGTTCGGCGATGGTGAAGAGCACCATCACCATCGCGGCTTCCGGCCATTGGCGCAGGATCAGCGCGCCGGTCACGGCGATGCTCATCAGCGCGTTGATGTTCAGATTGCCGTTGCGGATGGCGAGCCAGCCCTTCTTGTACGTCGTGAGGCCGCAGGAGAGGATGGCGAGGATCGCGAGACCCGCCGGCAGCCAGGCAGGCGCGCCGAGCCAGCCAGCGGCCTCTGAGCCTGCGGCAGCCATACCGGCGAGCGCCAGCGGCCACCACGGCTTGGGCGGCGCGTGCGGCACGGGCGTGGGCGCGGCGTCCGGGCCGGCGTCCGCGAGTTCGGGCGTGAAGTCGAGCGAACGCAGCGCGGCGAGGATCGAGTCGAGCGCCTCCGGCGCGTGGACGATCGTCAAGACGCGCTGCATCAGGTTGAAGTCCATGCTGCGCACGTGCGGCATGCGGCTGAATTTCTTGCGGATCAGCGCTTCTTCGGTCGGGCAATCCATCTGCATGATGCGGATGGCGGTGCGCACGTTGCTGCCGATGGCTTCGGAAGGCGCCAGCGGGATCGACGCAGCTACGGTTGCGGGTGTGCCTGTTCCGCAGCACGCCGAGCCTGCATCACCGTGGGCGTGCGCGTGGCTGTGGCCCCGGCCGTCATGAGCATGGTCGTGATCATGCGCATCGTGACTATGACCGCAGCTCGCGTCGTGGGCATGGGCATGCCCTTCGTGCCCGTCCGCATGGACTTTCACCCGTTCGAGGCGGTCGGCATCGGCGTGGTCGGTTTGAGGCATGGTGGCTTCCTGGTTCGATTTGTGGTCTAGTAAACACCCTGAAGCCACTACAAGGTCAAGGCCGCCATCCGGAGGGTCCATGAAAATCGGCGAATTGGCGAAAATCGCCCATTGCACGACCGAAACCATCCGTTTCTACGAAAAAGAGGGCTTGTTGCCCGAAGCGGAGCGCACCGAGGCCAATTATCGCAGTTACACGGCGAAGCACGTCGAACGGCTGCGTTTCATCCGTAATTGCCGCGCGCTCGACATGACCCACGACGAAATCCGTGCGCTGCTGCGTCTAACCGACGCACCGGCGGACGGCTGCGGCGGCATCAATGCCTTGATCGACGAGCACATTGCGCACGTCGACACGCGCATCGACGAACTGAAGCAGTTGAAAGCGCAATTGACCACCTTGCGCGAGCAATGCCACGGCGAACAGGCCGTGGAAGACTGCGGCATCGTGCAGGGTCTCACCGACATGGATGTGAGCGCGCCGCGTGCGCGGCATACGCATCTGGGTTGACGTGCTCTAGCCGTCGCCAGCTTGGCAGCAACCGTCCCATTCACGGCCGGGCCGTTCGTGCGGCTCGCCGGATAAGCAATCGAATCCAGTTGGAGAATCAACGTGTTTACCTGTAGAAACCAGTCCTGCCAGGCGCAGTGGGAGCAATCGGACGTCGTCATCAAGAACGAAGGACAGGGCCTCCTGTTCCGTTGCCCGATGTGTGGCGCGCGCAATTATGTCGAGCGTTTTGACGGCGACGATGGCTCGGTGCTGTACGAGCAGATGGAAGGCCGTCCTGACACCGGCCCCATAGCCGAATAAGTCTCTTGCCCTTTGCCGCCTTAGCCGCTTTATCCGATTGCGAGCCATCACCCTTATGAACAGTCCCACTACCGCCGGCGCGCCGTTCAGCCAGCTAGCGCTGCCGCCCGCAACGCTCGCCAACCTGACGCAGCTCGGCTACGTCGAGATGACGCCGATTCAGGCCGCGAGTTTGCCGATCGCGCTCGCCGGCCACGATCTGATTGCCCAGGCGAAAACCGGCAGCGGCAAGACCGCGGCGTTTTCGCTGGCGCTGCTGGCGCGCCTCGACGTGCGCAACTTCGCCGTGCAGGCGATGGTGCTCTGCCCCACGCGCGAACTCGCCGACCAGGTCACGCAGGAAATCCGCCGTCTCGCGCGCGCCGAAGAAAACATCAAGGTGCTGACGCTGTGCGGCGGCACGCCGATGCGTCCGCAAACTGCGAGTCTCGAACACGGTGCGCACATCGTGGTCGGCACGCCGGGCCGCATCATGGATCACCTCGAGCGCGGCAGCCTGCCGCTGCAGTCGCTCAACACGCTGGTGCTCGACGAAGCGGACCGCATGCTCGACATGGGTTTCTTCGACGATATCGCCACCGTCGTGAAGCAATGCCCGAAAGAACGTCAGACCCTGCTGTTTTCGGCGACGTATCCCGAAGGCATCGTCAAACTGAGCCAGCAGTTCCTGCGCAATCCGAAGGAAGTGAAGCTCGCCGAGCGGCACGACAACACCAAGATTCGTCAGCGCTTCTATGAAGTGACCGAAGACGGACGGCTGCATGCCGTCGGTCTGCTCCTGAACCACTATCGTCCGGTGAGTACGCTGGCGTTCTGCAACACCAAGCAGCAATGCCGCGATCTGCTCGACGTGCTGCGCGCACAGGGTTTCCATGCGCTCGCGCTGCATGGCGAACTCGACCAGCGTGAACGCGATCAGGTGCTGATCCAATTCGCCAACCGCAGCTGCTCGGTGCTGGTGGCCACCGACGTCGCCGCGCGCGGTCTCGACATCGCGCAACTCGAAGCCGTGATCAACGTCGACGTGACGCCGGATCCGGAAGTGCACGTCCACCGGATCGGCCGCACGGGCCGCGCCGATCAGGACGGCTGGGCGCTGAGTCTGGCAAGCATGAACGAGATGGGCCGTGTCGGCAGTCTCGAACAGGCGCAAAAGCGCGAGGTCGAATGGCACAAGCTGTCCGAACTCACGGCGGCGAGCAATGAGCGACTGTTGCCGCCCATGGAAACGCTGCAGATTCTCGGCGGCCGCAAGGAAAAGATCCGTCCCGGTGACGTGCTCGGCGCGCTGACCGGCGAGGCGGGTTTCGCCGGCTCGCAGATCGGCAAGATCAACGTGACGGAAATGTCCACTTATGTGGCGGTGGAGCGCAGTGTCGCGCGTGAAGCGTTGCGCAAGCTCAGCGCCGGCAAGGTGAAGGGCAAGAAGGTCAAAGTTCGCCTGATGGACGAGGCCTGAGAGACGGCAAGGTCGGTCACGAGCGCCCGCTCGTGACCGGTCGCATCACATTACGTCATACCTCAGCAGTTTTCCGCGTTCTTTACGCAACCTCGTTTCTTCCCCGAAAGTGCCGATCTGACCGGCTTTGCCCGTGGCGGCGCGCCTTCGCGTGAGCCATGACGTAAATGCATGCCGCGCATGACAAAGTTTCGATTGTGACGGTTCTTTGGCTGATGCCTAATCACCAAACCGGAAGGGACCGCCGCGCAGCTGGCCGTTCCATGAATCCGCTGCCGGATGGAGAAAGGGAGAAAGCCTTATGCAGAGCGCCACGCAAGCCCGCTCGAAGTTGCCTGACGTAGGCACGACGATTTTTACCGTGATCGGCCAGCTGGCCGCTCAGCACGATGCGCTGAATCTGTCGCAAGGCGCGCCGAATTTCGCGCCGGACGCCAAACTGATCGATGGCGTCGCTCAAGCCATGCGCGCCGGTCATAATCAGTACGCGCCGATGGCCGGCATCGCCGCCTTGCGCGAAGCGCTCGCCGACAAGGTCGCCACGCTGTACGGCGTGCGCTACGACCCGGCCAGCGAAGTCACCGTGATCGCTAGCGCGAGCGAAGGGCTGTATTCGACGATCAGCGCGCTGGTGCATCCCGGCGACGAGGTGATCTACTTCGAGCCCTCATTCGACAGCTACGGTCCGATCGTGCGGCTGCAAGGCGCCACGCCCGTTGCCATCAAGCTGTCCTTGAGCGACTTCCGCGTGAACTGGGACGAGGTCGCTGCCGCGATCACGCCGAAGACCCGCATGATCATCATCAACACCCCGCACAATCCGACTGCGACCGTGTTCAGCGAAGCCGACGTCGAGCGCCTGAGGGCCATTACGCGCAACACCGATATCGTGATTCTCGCCGATGAGGTGTACGAGCACGTGGTGTTCGACGGCGCAAAGCATCAAAGCATGGCGTGTCATTCCGAACTCGCGGAACGCAGCGTGATCGTCTCGTCGTTCGGCAAGTCGTATCACGTAACCGGCTGGCGCGTCGGCTATTGCCTCGCGCCCGCAGCGTTGATGGACGAGATTCGCAAAGTCCATCAGTTCATGGTGTTTTCCGCCGATACGCCGATGCAATACGCGTTCGTCGACGCATTGGCCAATCGCGAAAGCTATCTCGGCTTGTCCGCGTTCTATCAGAAGAAGCGCGATCTGCTCACGGAGGCACTGCGCGATTCGCGCTTCGAGTTGTTGCCGAGCGAAGGCAGCTTCTTCATGCTCGCGCGTTTTCGTGGTTTCTCCGAAGAAAGCGACAGCGATTTCGTGCTGCGGTTGATTCGCGATGCACGGGTTGCGACCATTCCGCTGTCGGCGTTTTATACCGATGGTACGGACTCCGGCTTGATCCGCCTGAGCTTCTCGAAGGATGATGCGACCTTGATCGAAGGCGCGCGGCGTCTGTGCGAGATCTGATCGGATAGGCAACGGCAACACGCGACGGCTGCATTTTTGAACGCAGTATGATCGTCGCGCGGGCACGCATCAGCGCGCCGCGGGACGGCGTGACAACAAATTCGAAGGGACAGGGATCTGCTATGAAATTGCTCAAGCCTCTTTTGGCGCTGGCCTGTGCATTCGCGTCGCTCGCGGCGTCGTCGGGTGCAAACGCTGCCGATACGTTGCGTTTCGGCCTCGAAGCGCAATATCCGCCGTTCGAATCGAAAGGCCCGAACGGTGAGTTGCAGGGTCTGGATATCGACGTCGGCAACGCGGTTTGCGTCGCCGCGAAGATGACGTGCAAATGGGTCGAGACCTCGTTCGACGGGCTGATTCCCGCGCTGCAAGGCCGCAAGTTCGACGCGATCAATTCGGCGATGAACGCGACCGAACAACGCCGTCAGGCGATCGATTTCACCACCGTCGTGTATCGCGTGCCGACGCAGTTGATCGCCAAACGCGACAGCGGTCTGCTGCCGACGCCGGCCTCGCTGAAGGGCAAGCGCGTGGGTGTATTGCAGGCGTCGATTCAGGAAACCTTCGCGAAGACGCATTGGGAATCGGCGGGCGTGAGCGTCGTGCCGTATCAGGACCAGAACCAGGTTTATACGGATCTCGTGGCGGGCCGTCTCGACGCGACGCTCGTGCTGGCGCCGGCCGGCCAGACAGGTTTTCTATCGAAGCCGAGCGGCAGTGGTTACGCCTTCGTGGGTGAACCGGTACGCGACGACAAGATCCTCGGCAGCGGCATTGCATACGGGATTCGCAAGGGTGATACGGCGCTGCGCGACCGCCTGAATGCGGCGATCGCGAAGGTGCAGGCCGATGGCACGGTGAAGACGCTGGCCACGAAATATCTTGGCAATATCGACGTGACGGCGAAGTAATTTGTCGCGCGTGTCCGCACGCGCCGCGATATCCAAGTTGCTCGTGAGTCTGCTTGTTGATGGTGCGTTTGACGGCTACGATACGTAGGCCTTGCTGCGGCGAGGTCTACGCAACCATCGGAGAACGCGCGGATGAACGAGATCACGGAGGCGGCACTTCGAGCGAAAAGCGCTTCTGCGCCGCGGTTCTGGCGCGATGATGCGTTGCCGTTTATCGAGGTGCGCTCCATTGAAGACGGTCGCGACGTCTGCTACGCCAAACACTCGCACGAAACGTTTTCGATCGGCGCCGTCACGGGTGGACGTAGCGAGTATCTGAACCGCCACGCGCGTGAATGGATCGGCGCAGGCGCAGTCGTCATGATGAACCCCGACGACGTGCATGCGTGCAATCCCGTTGCTGACGAGCGCTGGTCATATCGCATGATGCATGTCGACGTGGCATGGCTCACGGGCCTGCAACACGAGTTGGGTTTCGGCGAGAACCACGCGTTTCGCGCGTTTTCGCAGACCATGTCCACGGACGCGGAATTGTTCGACGGATTAAACCGGCTGCATGCGATTCTCGTCGACAATGACGTCGACACGCTGCGCAAGCAAAGCGCGGCCATCACCTTTTTCTCCGAAGTACAAAACAAGCTGAATCCGGCGGTCTTGCCGGATCACGACGCGAGCCGCCAGCTCACGCGCGCAGCCGAATTCATCGCTGAAAACTGCACGCGGTCGCTGAAGCTGGAGGATATTTGCGAGGCGGCCGATCTGTCCGCGTCGCATCTGATTCGCGCTTTCAAGCAACGCTACGGCATGACGCCGCACGCTTACCTGATCAACCGGCGTATTCAGTACAGCCGCGCGCAACTCAGGCGCGGGCGCGTGATCGCGGATGTTGCGCTCGACGCCGGTTTTGCCGACCAGGCGCATTTGCAGAGGATCTTCAAGCGACTGGTCGCGGCGACGCCGGGGCAGTATCGCAGTTGAATCCGTGGGCTGCGCGGCGTCCTCACGCTACAAGCAGATAAAGCGCACTCGCCGCGAGCAATGCTGCCATCACACGATTGAAAAACCTCACGCGCCCCGCTTGCTGCAAGTATTTGCGCAGGAACGTGCCGGCATACGCCCAACTGGCGATCGACACGTAACAGATCACGAAGTACACGACGGTGAATTGCCAGACGAGCCTGCCGTCGCCGTCGGCTGCATAGGCGCCCATGCCGGCCAGCGACGCGAGCCAGGCTTTCGGATTGAGCCATTGCATCGCCGCGCCATAAGCGAACGACGGTCCACGAGCCGGTTTGTCCGCGCCGAGTTGGCCGTCGTCGACGGCGAGTTTGTAGGCCATATAGAGCAGGAAGCCCACGCCCGCCCATTTGACGACGATGATCAGGTTGGGGAAGTGGGCGAGCAGTTCATGCAGTCCCAGGCCGATCAGCAGAAGCAGGACGGTGAAACCGACGGTCGCGCCGGTGACATGTCGCATGCTCGCGACAAGCCCGTGCTGGGCGCCGGCGCTGAGCGCGACGATGTTCACCGGGCCCGGAGAAATCGAGCTGGCCAGCGCAAAGGCGGCCATGGAGAGTAAAGCGGTCATCGGATGCCTCGATACGGATGCGCGCAGGATTTGCGACGGTCAACGGTATCGGGCGAAGGGGCGTGGTGTATTGAAGGAAATTGCTATGGCGGGCCCGTATCGTTGCGATTCCGGGCCTCGTCGCCTTAGCGATGGGTGATGCGGCACCACTGATAAGGGAAGACGCCTTGGCCGACATAGGCTCTGTAAGTGGTGCAGGAGCCGGCGTCGATGGCGAAACCATGCCGCTCTAACGCGGGTCGCGCCTGTTCGATCAATTGGGCATTCTCGCCGGCCACATCGCGCACATCATCCTGCCGGATGTCGAGCCGGCACACGCGCTTGTCGGTAGCGTTGGGCGTCCATCGCAGGCTCGCGTGAAGGTGCAGGCGATCAAGCGCAGCTTGCATCGCGTTGCAGCCCTTCACGCCTTCCGTTAGGCCGAGAGCGTCTGCGATCTGATCCATCTTCGCTACGTTGTCGACGCGCCAGTTGTAGCGGCCTTCGATGATCGCGTATGTAGGACCAGCGCGAGAACGCACGATGTCCGCTATGTGCTGATCGAACTGAGGAGAGAACGGAAAGCTGCCGTCGATCTGCGTGAACGCGACCGACGCGGGAAAGAACTGCACGATCCAACCCCAAGGCGGATTCCCGCCGACGATAACCGCCGTCGTGTTCTGCGGACTGTCGAGCGCGGGCACGTCGGCACGGTAGCCCGCCCTTGCCCAGTGTTCGTGCCCCCATGTCTCGACACCGCCGGCCACGACAGCCAACGTCGTGACACTAAGCAACCATGCGGCCGCCCGCCGCGCGGTCAGATACGGCAAGAGCCGATTGAGCAGCAGATACGCGACGAGCGGAGTCAGCGTTTCGATCGGAACGACGTAGCGGTAGATGCTGAAAACGATCATCCACAGGAAGTAGCCCAACGCCACGAAGGTGATGACGTAGACCGCTCGCAGATTCAATCGGCGCGATGGGACCCGTCTGCGCACCAGTTCCGCGAACCGGGTAGCGGCAAGCATCCAGAACAGCACGTACACGATCGGCCAGATGATCTGATGCAGGCGCGCTTGTCCGACGCGCTTCGAATCGAGCGCAAATATGAACGGCCAAAGAACGTATTCGAGCGCGCTTTTCGGCAGCCACGATTGGTCTGCGACGCCGCTTGGCGGAGTGAGCGGATTGGGGAAGATCGAGCTGAACTGCGGAAAGAACGGGTTGCCGAACGTGTGCCACATCACGGCCATCCAGTAACCGCTCGCAGCAAGCAAGCCGGCGAGCGCGCCAACACCGAACAGGAACGCGGCGCGCACGCGTGCGAACGGACTTTCCGGTAACAGCAGCAGCCCTGCGCACAGGGCGAGAGCAAACGGCGCATTGGTCAGCTTGAGTCCCATGCCCAGGCCGACGATGAGCCCCGCGCCGACCAGAGCCGCGGCGGCCGCAGCCGACCACGTCGTCAACCTGTCCCACAGATGCAGGATGAGCAACAGTGAGGCGAGCACGAATAGCGTGGTCGTGTCGTCGCCCATGGAATTGCCCAAACCGGAGAGAAAGTTCGCCGTCAGGATGCCCGCCGCGGCAAGCAGCAAAGGCGTGCGGTTCGCATCTTCGGGCGCGAGCTCCGGCAGCGTTCGCCGGATGATCGACAGCAGCAGCACGAAATTGAGGCCGTGCAGCGCGCCCATGATGAAGCCCGCCAGCAGCGCGGGAAAAGCCCGATTCAACGCGTAGTAGAAGACATCGAGCATCGGATTGAAGTAGGTCTGCATACCGGCCGCCGCGAAGTCGGTATGCAGCTTGTCGTTCAGGAACGCGAAGCCGTTGTACTGGTGGTAGTTGAAGCCGTCCCAATTGCGGTCCTGGCCGAGAAAAAGCGACCACAGGCCGAATAGGATCGGCACCCACACGCGCGCGGCGGCTGTCAGGCGAGGGTCGTTGAGATTCCATGACAAAGCCCGCCGCCAGAGTGAGCGGGAGCGGGCAGGACGGTCGGTTGTGTTCATGTTTTTATCGTTGCTTGAGAAGCCAAAGCGCTGCGCCGATCGAGTTGATGGCGATGCCAGCCGACACGATATCGGAAGCCGGCTGCGTAAGGGGCGGCCTAAACAGTGCCTGCTTGGCGCCCAGAACGCAAAAAGCCCGGTCACAAGGACCGGGCTTTTTGCTTTGAATCTTTGGTGGGGCGTGAGTGACTCGAACACTCGACCTACGGATTAAGAGTCCGGGTCAATAGCCTGTAAGATCAAGATACTAGTACCGATTTCTGCACCGCAAAACTCGGCCCAAGTGACAGAAGAATGTCTTGATGAGCGCGGCGGTGGCGAGTTTTGCGGAGCAAGTTTTTGCTGGGTGACGCAGCCTAAAGGTTCACGGCTGGAGGCCGATAAGTGACTAGCCGATCTGTTTGTGCGGTGATTGCTTAAAAGTCAACTTGGCTAAGGACCTGAAAATGAACTTGAATTTGATTGTGGGTGGTGCGTTGTTGGCAGTTTCAGGCGCCGCCTCATGCGCAACTATTGCTGAGGGCGTATCGGCGCAGTTTGTTTCGCAAGACGGAGCGATCGCCCTGAGCGTTCGCAATACGCGTGCTGATGCTCCGGTTCGCATTGGTCGGGTTTCGCTGTTGTTGCCGCAGCACGCGGGGGAGAAGACGAGTGACGTTGCCTATCAAACCGTTTTCGATGTCGACGTCGCGCCGGGCAAGTCGGCGGTTGTTCGGCTGTTGCCGGTCTCGCAGCTGGTGACTTCGATGCAGGGTCACGGGGATGCGCCGGCTAAAGGCTACGCGCAGGTTTTCGTGGACAACGCGCCTGGCAACTGTGATGCATGCGCTGGGTTGAAGTCATATGCATACGATTCGGTCGGATTTGGGGCACAAACGGTCGTTGGTCTCAACGGAAATCAAACGACTGCGACCACGTTGTTTGGTGGTTATCTTGTTTTTGTGAAGTAATAGAGCGAGGCCGAGCCCCTTCTATTAGCGGGGTTTCGCCTATAGGCTATGAGGCCTCGCAGGAGGGTTGAATGAACGGTGATGTCTTGCACCCTGGTCCGACGGGGAGCGCTAACGGTTCTGCGGGTCCAGCTGAGGAGAGGGCGGGAGAAGATCGTCTTCGAAGGGAGAGGGCCGTAACTTTCGCGCGTGCGTCGGTCGAGCTGGAGGGGTTTTCTATTGGAGCCGAGGCTGAGCAAGATGCTGCCCTATTCATTAGCGGCGAGATTGACCTGGGCGAATTCATAAGGCGTGGCAAGGCACGGGCTGCGTTTTAGCTTGGTCGCGAGTTTGCTAAGTTCGGACGCGGCTTCCGCCGCGTCCGCCCACGTTTATCCAATCGTCATAGCTCTTCGCTTGCGTAGCGCGCTGACTGTCTTGGCGATCTGCGTCGAGCGTTCTTTCTGTTCCTGTTGATTCTTCATATGCTGTTGTGCGCGCAGCTCTTCTTCAGCGCGTGCGAACGCAACTTTCCATTGTTTGCTGACCGGCCGATCCAGTTCGGAAAGGTCGACGAGATCCGTTGGTTTGTTATGGCGGGTGGTCTTCAATAGCCCCTTTTCCCGCATATAGTCTTCTACCTGTTGTTGCCATGTGAATTCCTCCAGCGCGGAGAGGTCGAGTGTCGCGTGGCTGTGCCTTTTCAGTTTGGTTGCTTCGATCTGATATTGAAAATATTCGGTCGCGACCTTTCTTTCGACGCTCTCATCTTCCATCAAGCGTGGTCCGGCTTCCGGCGGCGCCACGTGTCCACTGTCGGGATCTGTAATTCCGGTGACCAGCCAAAATGCGTATTGCGGCCACTGTCGTGACAGGGCCTCGAGCATCTGCGCAGACGGATAGGTGTTACGCGTCCAAAAAGTCCGCCAAGTGCCTGCGGAAATCCCGCCAATCTGCTCCAAATCCTTAAAGCGTCGCGACGGCGGCACTGCATGTTCTATCAGTGCCCGCGTTCGTGCCTGAATGTCCAAATTGTCAGTTGACATGAAGCCTCTCGGGTCGGTATATTCATTTGGCGCGTGTCAAATGACGCGCGTAGAGTCGGTTCAAATGACACTATACGTTAGCGAGCGTCAGTTGAAGCGATTCTACAACCGAGTTCCGTGATTGCCGCTACTTGCGGTTCCTTGTCGCCCTAGGAGGCTGTATGTCTAAGCAAAAGCTCACAATCATCGCAATCAATGTCCGTACCGGTACGTCGCAGAAGACTGGTCGCGCGTACACGCTTCACGAAGCTCAATGCATTCTTGAGCAGTCGAAAGAAGGCGTCTCGAATGTGGTGGTCGGTGTCATCAATCTTCCAGACGCTCTGGCTAAGGAAGCATCGCCTGGGGATTTCCTCGCGGAATTCGCGCTAGAGCAGGGATACGGGCAAGACGCGGGGCGGCTTGTTCCCCGCATCACGTCGTTGGTTCCGCACGGTAACCTCCGAGCTCAGCCTAAAGCAGACGCAAAGGCGGCGTAGTTGCCATGTCTGCAGGCGTCGTAGCGAACGTCGTCGTCTGTTATCCCGTTTCATCGACGGAGCAAGCGACTAGCGTTGATCAGCAGGTGTGTCCTGCAACGAATGGGCAGACCTTCCGACTTCAAATTCAACAGGCTTACGTACTTGCACCTGAAAGTGCGGGGTACATCGACTCGATAGCTCAGCCGTTTGACTACACGGCGGCGGCTGGGTTTTGGGGGTTGGCATTCACCACCATCATTTCTCTTTGGTTGGTGAGCCATGGCGCAGGCGCGATAGTTA
Organism: Paraburkholderia sp. RL17-373-BIF-A; assembly: GCF_046030175.1. Classification (NCBI taxonomy): domain Bacteria; kingdom Pseudomonadati; phylum Pseudomonadota; class Betaproteobacteria; order Burkholderiales; family Burkholderiaceae; genus Paraburkholderia; species Paraburkholderia sp. RL17-373-BIF-A. Next base: position 94,210 of record NZ_JARESO010000009.1, on the reverse strand, counting down.
ATTTCTTAAGACGCGCCTGATTTCGTTCGCGGGTGAGACCGCTTTAAAAGGCAATCCAATATGAAAGCAAAACTGCAACAACTCAAGAAGGTCGCGGTGCGTTCGGCGCTGATGGGCGTTGGTGCTGCCGCTACGCAGGCGCACGCTGCGGGCACGGACTTTTCGACGCTGACGAGCGGTATCGACTTCTCGACGGTCACGACCGGCATTCTGGCGGTTGCGGCCACGCTCATCACGGTCTATGTCGCCATCAAGGGCGCGAAGATTCTGATGGGCATGGTGCGCGGGGGCTAAGCGGCTCGCCGGGGCGTTGCGTGCGGGGGCTGCGGCCCCCGTTTTGGTTTACGGAGGGCGTGTGGACGCGAATAGCGCTTGGTATCTCGTGATGTTCATTTTCGGCATGGTGTGCGCGTGGTCCGTGATTGTCGGTTTCAAGGAGTCGTGATGCGGATCAGGAATGCGGTCTTGTTTGTTGCGTTGAGCTGTGTGCTCGGCGTGCAGGTCGCTCATGCGCAGGCGTTGCTTGCGCCGGTCGAGAACCTTGTGATCAATCGGGCGGAGGCGGCCATCATCACGCGCGTGGCGATAGCGCGAGGATTCGCGGCCAATGATCCGCGTATTGCTGCGACCTTGACCGGCATGGGTCAAGTCTCGACGGCGTTGAATGTCGTTTCGACGGGGGCTGCTGTGGGGCTTGGATTCGCTGGTGCGCCGGTGTGGCTGACGATTGCTGCAGGTGTGGGAATTCTGGCTGCGGGGTCGGCGTTGTATGCAGGTGGCGTGTCGCTTTCGCGGTCGGCCGATGGCAAGACGATTACTGCCAGTCAACCCGCGCCGGCGCTGCCGATCTATACGGGCACGCCGTATCAGGCGACGCCTCCGGCTGCGGGCAACATGCAGTTGCCGGTGAATTACGGCGCGACGGCGTTGGGCATGCAGGCGTATCGCACGAGCTCGTGTCTGTCCACGGATGCAACGTGTGCCAATTTGCCTTCGCTGCCCGATCTGACAACTAGCGGCCTGAATTTCGTGCGCAATTTTGGCTCCACGGCGCTGGTCGCTGGGACGTTGGCCGCGGTGCAGTCCTACGATCTGTATGAGCAGCAGTACAACTGTAATGGCGGGAGTACGGCTGGGCCGTCGATGATTAGTTCCTGTTCCGCTGTTAGAAGTGTGACTGTAGCGTTTGTTCCTAACGCCGACGGCACGTCACAGACTTTAATGGAGACGCGGTCGATAACACACATGGAGTATGACTCTGCGACCGGAAATTACGATACGCCGGTGACGCTGACGGGGAGTCAGCCCGTGACGTGGTGGTCGGTCGGTCCGGGGATGACGCCGGTAACTGGCACTGACCTGTCGCAGATTTACCCGAAGCTTTCCGCGGCGTCACTTAAGCAGCCCGTTGATCCGATGACGTTGGCTCAGCTTGCTAACCAGACGTGGCAGCAGGCCGCTAACCAACCCGGGTATCAGGGCCTGCCCTATTCGGTAACGCAGCCTATCGGATACGGTGACGTGCAGCCGTGGGCTTCCGCGAATCCTTCTTCTATGCCTAATGTTGGAGACCTGTTCACGCCAGCGAGCGATCCGGGTACATCGACGGTGTCGATTGATCCTGTGGTGCAGCCGGGGCAGACGTCCAGTACGAATCCGGCGAGTAGTACAACGGCGACAGGTAACGATGTGAACGTGGTGAACACGCCGAATGTGAACGTGGTGAACAAGGTGTCGGTTGATCTCGGTTTAGATCCCGGCGTGGGTTCCCCGTCGCTTGAAGCGACACCGACTATTTCGATGATTCTTACGCCTCTGGTGAACCTGCTGCCCGATCTGAAGCACTGGGCTGTGCCAGCTCACGGCGCGGCGTGTCCGGAGCCGTCGTTCTCGGTGCTGGGGCATTCGTTCACGCTGACGGCGCAGTGCGACCTTGCCGAGTCCAACCGTACGGCCATCTACTCCGCGTTCGCTGCCGTGTTCACGATCGCGGCGCTGTTCATTGTGTTGCGCGCTTAAGAGGCATCATGTTTGCGATTCTCGTCTCTGCGGCCAATGTCGCGCTTGGCTTTCTGCTGCGCTCGGTGGTCGCGAAGTTCTTCCTGTATTTCGCGCTGTATTTCTTCGTTACTGAGGCGGTGTCGTTCCTGCAGTCGTCCGGCGTGCTTCCTTCTGCCGCTTCGCTGGCCGGGGCGTTTGGTGCGATCGGCAACGACGTTTGGTATTTCCTCGACCTCTGTGCGTTCAGCTACGGCAGCGCCGCTGCTGGTGTCGGCCTATGTGACGCGTTTCATCATCCGGCGACTGCCGATCATTGGGTGACGCGATGGCGATCAATGCGTATTGCGGCGTGATGGGCTCGGGCAAGTCGTATGAGGTCGTGCAGGGTCCGCTGCTCGACGCGATTGCCAGCGGGCGGCGGGTCGTGACGAACGTGGACGGCATCAACGAGGAGCGGATCCACGAGTTTTTGATCGGCAAGGGGCGCGGCGACGGCTCGCATTTCGGCGCGGTGGTGCACGTGCGTACCGACGACATCAACGAGCCTGCATTTTTTCCAATTGAGCATGAGTCGGCGGAAGGGGCGACCGTGACGCCGGGGTTTGTTCGGCCGGGCGATTTGCTGGTGGTCGATGAGGCGTGGAAGCTGTGGGCATCGGACAAGAAAATTTCCGGCGAGCATATGGCGTTCTTTCGCATGCACCGACATTTCACGCACGCCGAGACCGGCGTGGCTTGCGACGTGGTGCTGATGGTGCAGGACATTGGCGACCTGCACCGCAAGGTCAAGCCGGTCGTGGAGCTGTCGTTCCGGATGCACAAGCTCAAGTCTCTGGGGCTGTCGTCCGGTTACCGCGTCGAGCAGTACGAGGGCTGGAAGCAGAACGGCAAGACGCGAGTCGGCACCTACGTGCGCAAGTACAGCAAGGAGATTTTCCCGCTGTACAAGAGCTATGCGGGTGTCGGCGGCAAGGAGGCCGTGGTCGACAAGCGGCAGAACATCTTGCGCAACAAGCGTTTGTGGCTGATCGCGACGTTGCTGGTGGTGATGCCGGTGGTGTCGGTGCGGTTCCTGTGGTCGTTCTTTCATCGGCCCGCGCATGGCACCACGGCGGCGGCTGCGGCACCTCAGGCGGCTTCGTCGGCTGCGCCGGGTGCAGTGGGGGCGGCGGTGGTTTCCGGGGGCGTTGGGGGCGGTTCTAAGCCGTCGTTTTCGGAAAATTGGCGCATCGTTGGGAGCTACAGTGGTCCGGGCCGTGCGTGGGTGGTGGTGGCCGATAGCGCGGGGCGGTTGCGTATGGAAAGCCCGTCGATGTTCCAGAACACTGGCGTGGTGCGGGTTGGCACGATCGACGGCGAGCCGGTTTCGACCTTCTCCGGCGCGAAGCCTGCGGTCGGTGGCGGCGGTGGGGCGGCTGGTGCCGGTCTTGGTACGGTGGCGAAATGAGGCGGCTTGCGGTTGTGCTGGTGCTCGCGGCCGGCGTCGCGATGGGGGCTGAGCCTGCGCCGGTGTCGATGCCACCGATCCCGCCGTTGCCGTCCGTCGTTGGTATGCCGAGCGGTATTGGTCCGGGTCCGCTGGCTGCGCCGCCGATGGTGCCGTTGAAGATGGGCAATGCAAAATCGGTCGATCTGCGCTTCGTCAACGTCGCGCAGGTGATCGACCTGGTGTATGCGGACATGCTCCAGTCGCAGTACGTGATTGCGCCGGAGGTGCTGGCCGACACGCGCACGGTGTCCTTCCGCTTCGACCGTGCCAAGGGCGACATCCGCGACTTGCTGGGGGAATTTCTGTCGTCGCTGGGGTTCGGCGTGGTGACGAAGAAGGGCGTCGATTACGTGTTCAAGCGCAAGGACGACGACAAGGCTGAGCCGGACAAGCAGGCGTTCGTGTATACACCCAGGTATCGGACCGCTGATTATCTGGCGCGGTTGGTGCAACCGCTGTTTAACGGTCAGTTCACGATGAACCGTACCGTGCCTGCTGGGGCGGGGTCCCGTGCGCGTGCCGATGCGCCGCCTACTTCGGCGGCGGCGGTGGTCGATCAGTCGTCGGACACGATGGTGTTTCTCGGGTCGGCCAAGGAGATTTCGATGCTCAAGTCGGTTCTGCCGCAGGTGGACACGAAGACGGGCGAGGTGGCGATCCGGGCGTGGGTGTATGAGGTGTCGACGGAGGACGACCGGACGACGGGTTTCCAGCTCGCGGCGAGCATTCTGGGCGGGAGGCTAGGGATCTCGCTTGGCGCTGGCACGGTGGACGATAACGCGAACGCTCTGCGCCTGCATACGGGTTTCCTTGACGCTGCGATTGCAGCGCTCGACTCGGACAGCCGCTTTCACGTCGTCACGTCGCCCAACCTGAGGGTGGCATCCGGCAAGCATGGGCGGCTCAACGTCGGTCAGTCGGTGCCGGTGATCGACTCGGTGTCGTATCCGAACTCGAGCGCGGCCCCGGTGCAGTCGGTGACATACCAAGATGCCGGGGTGATTTTCGACGTGCAGCCGACCGTCAAGGAAGACGTGATCGACACCGATGTGACGGTCGAGATTTCAGACTTCCAGAAGACCAGCACGGGCGTGAATAACTCGCCGACGAAGAACACGCGCAAGTCGGAGACCAGCATGACGCTGCGCGACGGTGAGGTGGTGGTGATGGGTGGTTTGAGTCAGGGCAAGGATTCGTTGGTGACGAGTGGAATTCGATGGTTGCCGTCGTTTATGGATGGAGTCTTAAAGGGCGCCACCAGGTCGGACATTGTGTTGGTGTTGCAGGTTCAGAAGATCTGATAGAGAGCGACCGCTGGCGCCGGGGTCAAGGCTCGCGAGAGCGACCCGAAGGGCTTGGCCTTGACGTCGGCTACACCACCCAACGCTCAGTCATGGGCCGAACCGTCCACAGGACGGCTCGGCCCATGACGACCGCAAAGCGGATTGCATGGAGGTCTGAATGTACCTGACGAAGCGATTAAGGAGTGGGCGCCGGATACGGGTAATGGTCGGGCGCGTGCCGGCTCGGCTGTCGCACTCGGGTGGGCTTTTGCTGTTCACGCCACGACTGGCACGTGCGATGGGTTTTGGGAGCCGAGTGCGCATTGGTCTTTCGGCGTCCGGCGAGGTATGGGTAGCCGGTTGGAGGGAGTCGCGGGCGCGCGGCCGACTGCCCGCAGCGGGAGCGAGGACAGCCGGGCGCGCGAAGCGCGCCTAGATTTATATCAGGGACACTTAACGTACGGGGTTGATATGGGTCTGGAAATGGATGGCGATATTGAGGCGTTGTTCCGGCAATTCAGCACTGTTGCACACGCTCGCCGCTGCGTGTCAGTTGCGACGCTGAGCGTTGATTCGGAGGTGGTAGGCGCGGTTGAGTTCGAAGATTGCGTGCGGCGATTTCTTTCTCGCGTTGGTTTCGATGTCAAACGGGAAGCGTTCACGGTTTGTGCACAGTCGAGTGGAGAGCGGTTCGTGTGGGTCGCGCTGACGGGAGTGCCTCGCAAACGATGGGTGAGCGAAGTTCGTCAGTGGCTACCGCTGGAAAATAACTATCGTGTCGCCGAGTTCGGGCTTCCGTTGGGAATTTGAGACGTAAAAAAAGCCTCGACCGCTGCAACGGTTCGAGGCTTGTACAACAGCATTACAAGGGCTATTTGCAATGCACGAAGAAATTGTAGGCGATTTTTCGGCCTTTCGGCGCGAATGGATAGTGCGTGGTCGGAATTTCGGTGATGGACAAGTCGAAGTCACGGCCACCCGATCTGATCGTTACATGGGGGCGCAACGACTGAGCACCCTGCCGCGGGCAAAACGTGGTGAGTCCGAAAACACCGAGGACAATTTGATGGATGCAGCGCGTCGCGCGAAACAGCAGGTTCGCCTCCGCTGTAAAGCAATTGCCGCTGATCGGATGATCACGTTGACGTATCGGGAGAACATGATCGACAAAGCGCGGTTGAAGAAGGATTTTGACGCGCTGCGTCGTCGGCTCGGGAGGGTTCAAGACTTTCAATATGTTGCAGTAGCAGAACGTCAGAAGCGTGGCGCTTGGCATCTTCATGTAGCGGTGAATGGTCGTCAAAACTATCGCGTGCTTCGATCAATTTGGCGAAGCATCGTAGGCGAGAACAACGGGAATATCGACGTTCGCAATCCCTTTCGTGAAAGAGGACTGCGTCACAAGCTTGCCGCATATCTAGCTAAGTACATTACAAAGGATTTCGCAGAACATGCCTTGAATGAAAAGCGCTACTGGACCAGTCGAGGGGTAAGTGTGCCGGACCTGCACCCAATTGCGCATCTGCTTCACAACGATCCGGTCGGGGCCATCAAGCAGGCGTTCGACGCGGCGCTCAAAGTAGGAGCAACCCTTGAGCGCTGCCAGACATATTGGAACGAAGAGCTCGGATGTTTTTGGCTGTCAACGCGTGAAAACTGAGATCGTCAAATGTTTCTTTCCACACAAGAATTAGTACAACTTACGGGCAGAAAGGTGAAGAAAAAACAGATTGAGGCATTGCGTCGTATGGGGCTGCCGTTTTTTGTGAACGCTTTGGGGCGTCCCGTCGTGGCGCGGGCGGCGGTTGAGGGTAGCAGGCAGGGTACCAGCGAGCGAGTGGTGCGCGCTTCATGGCAACCGCGTGTCGTGGCGAATTGATATGGGGCGGCGTCCTTGGAAGAACGCAAATTTGCCGCCGGGTATGCGCGCGAGGAAGCAGCGGAGCGGTGTTGTTTACTACTACGCCGACGTAGGCGGCACACCACGACGCGAGGTGCCTCTGGGGTCAGATTTTGTGGAGGCTGTCCGGAAGTGGGGTGATCTGGAAGCGCAGACACATAATCGACACGTGGAGTTGGTTACATTCCGCTATGTCGCGGAGCGTTATGTTCGTCAAGTGTTACCGACAAAGGCCCGGCGTACGCAGCGGGACAATTTGACAGAACTTGAGAGCCTTTATAAGTTTTTTGATGATCCGCCGGCACAACTTAGCGAGATTAGACCGGTGCACGTAAAGCAATATCTCGCGTGGCGTGCGGAGGTGGCAAGGCAGTGGTTTGTGGAGCGCGGTAGAGCGGTACCTTTGCGCCCAGGGCACGTTCGTGCAAATCGCGAAATTGCCTTGTTTTCACATATCTTCAACTTTGCCCGTGAACATGGCATTACCGATGCCGTGAATCCGTGTGTTGGCGTGAAGCGGAATAAGGAAACGGGTCGATCTGTCTATGTTGAGGATGATCTGTTCAGACGTGTTTGGGACGCGGCAGACCAGCCAACGCGTGATGCGATGGATCTGGCGTATCTCACAGGTCAACGACCAGCGGATACGCTGAAGTTTGCGGAGAGTGACATTAGAGGCGGTGAGCTTTGGGTAGAACAGGGTAAGCGTGGTAAAAGGCTTCGAATCTCAGTGATAGGTGAGCTGGCAAAGGTAATCGAGCGAATTCGTAAGCGTAAGGCGACCTGTGGTTCGGGGACTGATGCGTTAGTTGTCAATGAAAGCGGCGGGCGTCTTATGCGCGATGCCCTTAGATTCAGATTCGACCGGGCGCGGGTCGCGGCTGGCGTACAAAAGGACTTGTTTCAGTTTCGTGATCTGCGGGCTAAAGCCGGGACCGATAAGACAGAATCGACCGGAGACATTCGAGCTGCGCAGAGGCAGTTGGGTCACAGGTCGCTGAACATGACCGAGCATTACGTTCGTGAGCGCAAAGGGGACAAGGTTGAGCCGACGCGCTGAAGCTTAGATATTTTCACGCATGCACTGACGCCGAATCCATGATTTGGGCTCACCGTAGCGGGCTGCGGTGATATTGACTGGCGAAAAAGCATAATGCTCGTTTCGCCAGCCGGGGCTCATTGCGTTAAATTTCACTGTCCATCTGCCGGTCTTCTCGCTTTTTGTGCAAGTCGTTTATAAACATGATATTTGCGACTACAACAGAAAATATTGACTCTACCTGTATCCAAGACATCAAAGTAATCCCAGCTAACGCAGTGGCCTTGAAGATTGGCGCATGGACGGTATAAAACTGTGTATGAGAAAAAATTACTTTTGCCAGGTAAAGCGACAGCACAAATATAATAGTGAGCCCGGATTTCAGTACGCTTGCCACTATCTGCTCGAGACGTTTCGTCTCGGAAAGAGTCTCAGAGAAATCGGCGACCTTGACCGTTTCTTGATCGACAATTCTCTTCAGGGCATTTGGATACAAGAACGCAATCCAAATGCCCATAATGGTAAAAACCATTCCCGCAGCGGCCAACAAGGAGTCGGTGTAATTTTTAAGATCGGATAAACTATACGAAACGTTAAAATAAAGATAGGTGCATTCAAACACGACTAAAAGCACTGCGTAAATCAGTAGCCTCATCGTCATGTTAGGTTCCGGTCCTCGTCGTTGCCACGATGGCATGCCCCCCAATCTGTGGCGCTAGAAAGTTGGTCCGTTTCTTTGCAATGGCCTCGCACAAATCAACCGCCGTTACAATCTGATCCTTCGGGATATCGTAGGCGATGGAATTAGTCAGTCTGTATCGATCGACCCAAATTGTTTTATTATCTGAAGTGAGAAATCCGACGTTATCCCATTCCGCTGGGCTTCGATTTTCGCGGGCGTAACCTTCGATGATTTTTTTGACTTCGGCTGCGGTGGGGCGTGCTTGTGCCTTTATTTCGATTTCGCGAGTCTTGGAGTTGGGGGCCGGTTTGAGGTGAGGAAAAGTGTTGAACAATTTAACCCACATCGCGCGTTCATCAGCTGTCTTGAGCGTGATCGTTTCTCGCTTAATAACATGAGTGATATTGGATGCCAACGCCGTCATCGCGGCATTTGCAGTATTCTCAGTCTTGAGCGACACGTCGAACAGATATCGGTATCGGAAATCACCGCCTACCGTGCCGTCAGCAAAGGAGAGACGAGTCTGGCCACTGGCAGTGTATTCTTTTTTCTTATTGCCGTGATCAACGCGATTTGTGACCGCCTCGGTGATCCAGTCCTGGAACAGCTGGGAGTCACACACTGAGTTTTCAAACTTAATTGAAACAACCAACTCTTCCGACGGAACAATCCAGTAGTACATCGGATGCCCCCAGATCACCTTCTTGCCCTTGAACTTGGCATCTTGCGTAACAACATTGCCTTCGCCGGTTTTTGCATCCTCGGGAGCGCCAAGGAGATTTCCGCTGCCCGAGGATTCAGACTTCCATAGAACAACCAGAATGTCGCCGGTGATTTCGGAAGTGTAGATGTCTTTGCAATAGCACTTCGGCTTACCGGATCGTGCATTTGCGTTCCACGGCAGCGTATCGCTAAGCGGTTTGCCCCGAACCCAGTTGGTGATCGCCTCGAAAGTTTCCGCGAGGTCGAGGCCTTGGGGCTTCGGGGATGTCTGACGGTACAGCCCGCACTTGTTCACGGTGAAGTAGTTCATGTGGCCCGTAATGATCATATCTGCCTTCGTTTGGTATCGTTCGTCGGAGGTCGGCTAATTTTGAGATAGAAATCTCGTGTGAAGAATAACCGACGAATGCACTTTTTCCGAGAACTGTCCGCGGTTGCGGTGCAACGGAACGATTGAGCGAAGAGCACGACTGGTCAGTCGCAGGAGGGGGTGTGTAGTCTGATCGCCGCTGTCTCGCGACGCCGCAAAGAAAGCTTTGCGGAGCAACCGCTTATTTGCGGTGCAAGAAAAAAGGCTTAGCGTGCGCTAAGCCTTTGAATTCTTTGGTGGGGCGTGAGTGACTCGAACACTCGACCTACGGATTAAGAGTCCGCTGCTCTACCAACTGAGCTAACGCCCCCAACAGAAGCGAAATTATGCAGTAACTTTTTTGGCTTGCCAAGTCCCTTTAGCAGATTTCTTAAAAATATTTGCATCCGCGGCCCCGAGGCATTCCTCGACGGACGCGTTGTCGTGAAAAAGGCGCTGCCTGCATCGTGCCGGTATCATGTCGCGGACACCTTGCCGCACGAAGCCTCGCGCGGCTTTCGACCGGGGATTGCCATGGATGACAAAGAGATTATCGAGTTGCTCGACCGCATCCTCGCACCATGGGTCCGTGCGCTCACGCTGACGCCGGTCAAGGTCGATGAGGAGGGCGCCACGCTGCGTCTGCCGTTCTCGGGCGGGCTGCGTCATGCGGGCGGTGTGATCTGCGGCCAGGTATTCATGGCCGCGGCGGACACGGCCATGATCGTCGCCATTTCAGCCGCGCTCGGCGGTTTCAAACCGATGACCACCGTCTCGCTCAACATCAATTTCATGCGCGCGGTGCGCAAGGGCGACGTGCTGATCACCGCCCGCGTGTTGCGCATGGGCCGCAATCTGGTGTTCGGCGAAGTCGAATTATTCGACGAATCCGGCAACATGGCCGTCCACGCCACCACCACCTACGCACTGCTCGACTAAAACCGGCCAAAGAGCCGCATTAGAGGGAAAACCAGGATGTTCGATCAGGTCGTATTCGCCGGCGGTGGCAATCGCTGCTGGTGGCAGGCGGGTTTCTGGGACGTGATCCAGCCGGAATTGCGGATCCGGCCGCGCGTCATCACCGGCATTTCGGCCGGCGCCGCCACCGCGTGCATGCTCTACACGCGCGATTCCGACTGGGTCATGCGCTATTACGAAGACGCGCTGCGCCACAACACCCGCAACGCCTACTGGGGCAATTTGCTGCGCGGCGAGTCGGTGTTTCCGCATTACCGCATCTACCGTCAGGCGCTGCTCGACATCTACGGCGAGAAGTTTTCGACGCTCGCCGACGCGCCGGAAATCCGCATCGGCGTATCGCATCTGCCGCGCTGGCTCGGCGCGCGTAGCGCGGTTGCCGCTGGCTTGATCGCGTACAACATCGAAAAATACGTGCGCAAGACGCTGCATCCGACGCTCGGTCAGACGCTCGGCTTTCACCCGGAATTCGTGCGCGCGCAGGATTGCGCGAGCGTCGAGGATCTGGCGGATCTGATCCTGCAATCATCGAGTACGCCGCCTTTCACGCCGGTTCTGCGGCGCAACGGCCGGCCGGTGCTGGATGGCGGAATGGTCGATAACGTGCCGGTCGGCGCGCTCGATGCCGAGGCGCCGGGCAACGTGCTGGTGATGGTCACGCGCCTCTATCCGCGGCCGCAGATGTTCGTCGTGCCGCACGGCGTACAGCAACGGCTCTATGTGCAGCCGTCGCGCAAAGTGCCGATTTCGAGTTGGGATTACACGAGCCCTTCGCAGATGGTGCACGCGTACAACCTCGGCCGCGCCGATGGCGAGACTTTCCTGGAACGCATGCCCGATCTGCTTGAAGCCGGCGCGCACGAAGCAGCGCGATGAGTTGAGTGGCGGCGGCGCGGATCCAAACGGCGACAACTGCGCCGCACGAATCCGCTCGGCGCTCCGCGCGCCGCGAAGCCCTGGCGTTTTTAACGCCGGCGGCCGCCCTGCAAGGCTTCCGGATTTGCCACACTAGCCGTTTCGCCAGCGTCGAAAGCGAGGATGTTCTTGAATGCCGCGGTGAAGTACTGCTCGTAGCTTTCGCGTTCCACATAGCCGATGTGCGGCGTGCAGATCACGTTTTCCATGCGCAACAGGCTGTAGCCCTGCAGAATCGGCTCGCTTTCGTAGACGTCGATCGCGACCATGCCCGGGCGGTTGTGCGACAGCGCATTCACCAGCGCGTTCTCGTCGAGCAGTTCGGCCCGGCTCGTGTTCACGAGCAGCGCGGTCGGCTTCATCCGCATCAGGTCTTCCTGTTTGACGATGCCGCGCGTGTCGTCGTGCATGCGCAAGTGCAGCGACAGCACGTCGCTCTGCTCGAACAGTGCCTCGCGGCTCTCGGCCACACCGAAACCATCTGCGCGAGCGGCTTCGCGCGAATGCTCGCGGCCCCAGATCAGGACGTTCATGCCGAACGCCTTGCCATAACCGGCCACCAGCCGGCCGATCTTGCCGTAACCCCAGATCCCCAGCGTCTGGCCACGCAATACCTGACCCAAGCCGAAGTTCGGCGGCAGCGCCGATGTCTTCAAGCCGGACTGCTGCCAGGCTCCTTGCTTAAGGTTTGCTACGTATTGCGGAATCCGCCGTTGGGCAGCCATGATGAGAGCCCACGTCAACTCGGCAGGCGCGAACGGTGAGCCGGTGCCTTCCAGCACGGCAATGCCGCGCTCGGTACACGCGTTCAGATCGATGTGGCTCGAGACCTTGCCGGTCTGGCTGATCATGCGCAAACGCGGCAATTTATCGAGGAGTTGTGAGCTGATGCGGGTGCGTTCGCGAATCAGGACGAGGGCGTCGACTTCGGAAAGACGGCTTGCCAACTGGCCGAGACCGCGGACGGTGTTGTTGAAAACCTTGACCTCATGGTCGGCCAGCAATTGAAAGCAGTCGAGCTTGCGAACGGCGTCCTGGTAATCGTCGAGGATGGCAATCTTCATGGTATGTGTCTTGCGACGCACCTTGGCGGTGCGGAACGGAGTGTTATGCTGACTGTCCCACCATGTGACCTAGGTCACATGCCGGTCTGGCTGAATGCCTTACCGTAGTAGCTACCGCACAGAATGGCAGCGCCACGGCAAGGCGGATTGACATCGTTTTTAACAGTTTGTTGCGTGTTGAGGCAAGCCGCTTTACAGACGGTTGCAGAAGCCCGTCGGCTGGCGTCTCCGCTCAACAGGCTGTGTAGCCCGGAACGACCTGCACAATTGTGCGTCGGGTAGCAGGAACCTGGCGTGAAGAATTGAATGCCTCTCGCATGCAGCGTCTCTGGGCTTGTACCGTTTTTCTATTGCTTTTTCAAAACGGAGACAAGTCGATGAACCACCCCTCATTCGAAGGACAGCCCACTATCGAGGCGCCCGCGTGGGTCAAACACCGAAAGCTGCTCGACTGGGTCCAGCGCGTTGCCGCGAAGACCAAGCCGGACAGGATCGTCTGGTGCGACGGTTCGCAGGAGGAATACGACCGGCTTTGCGCGCAGATGGTCGAAGCCGGCACGCTCAAGAAACTCAATCCCGCGAAACGTCCCAATTCTTATCTCGCATGGTCCGATCCGTCCGATGTGGCGCGCGTCGAAGACCGCACCTTCATCTGTTCGCAGCGTCGCGAAGACGCGGGTCCCACCAATAACTGGATCGCTCCGGCCGAAATGCGCTCGACGCTCGACGGCCTGTTCGAAGGCGCGATGCGCGGCCGCACCATGTACGTGGTGCCGTTTTCGATGGGCCCGCTCGGTTCACCGATCGCGCATATCGGCGTCGAATTGAGCGACAGCCCGTACGTGGTCACCAACATGCGCATCATGACGCGCATGGGCCGCAAGGTTTACGACGTGCTCGGCGAAGACGGCGAGTTCGTGCCGTGCGTCCATTCGGTCGGCGCGCCGCTCGCGGCCGGCGCGAAAGACGTGCCGTGGCCGTGCAACGAAACCAAATACATCGTCCACTTCCCTGAATCGCGGGAAATCTGGAGCTACGGCTCGGGGTACGGCGGCAATGCGCTGCTGGGCAAAAAGTGCTTCGCGCTGCGCATCGCGTCGACCATGGGCCGCGACGAAGGCTGGCTCGCCGAGCACATGCTGATTCTCGGCGTGACCTCGCCGGAAGGGCGCAAGCATCATGTCGCGGCGGCGTTTCCGTCGGCGTGCGGCAAGACCAACTTCGCAATGCTGATCCCGCCGGAAGGCCTGAACGGCTGGAAAATCTCCACGATCGGCGACGATATCGCGTGGATCAAACCGGGCAAGGACGGGCGCCTGTACGCGATCAACCCGGAAGCCGGCTACTTCGGCGTGGCGCCGGGCACTAGCGAAAAGACCAACTTCAACGCGATGGCCACGTTGAAGGAAAACGTGATCTTCACAAACGTCGCGCTCACCGACGACGGCGACGTCTGGTGGGAAGGCATGACCGACGAAGCGCCCGCGCACCTGATCGACTGGCAAGGCAAGGACTGGACGCCGGCCGGCGCGAAGGAAAGCGGCCGCAAGGCGGCGCACCCGAACGCGCGCTTTACGGCGCCGGCCTCGCAATGCCCGTCCATCGACCCCGACTGGGAAAATCCGGCGGGCGTCGCGATCGACGCGTTCATCTTCGGCGGGCGCCGCTCCACCACCGTGCCGCTCGTCACCGAGGCGCGCAACTGGGTGGAAGGCGTCTACATGGCGGCGACCATGGGTTCCGAAACGACTGCCGCCGCGGCCGGCCAGCAGGGCGTGGTGCGCCGCGATCCGTTCGCGATGCTGCCGTTCTGCGGCTACAACATGAGCGACTATTTCGGTCACTGGCTGAAGACCGGCAAGCGTCTGGAGGAACTGAACGCGAAGCTGCCGAAAATCTTCTGCGTCAACTGGTTCCGCAAAGGCGCGGACGGCAAATTCGTCTGGCCGGGCTTCGGCGAGAACATGCGGGTGTTGAGCTGGATGGTCGGCCGGATCGAAGGCTCAGCTCAAGGTGAGGAACATGCTTTCGGCGTGTCGCCGCACTACGAGGACATCGACTGGAGCGGGCTGAATTTCAGCCGCGAGCAGTTCGAGCAGGTCATTTCCGTCGACGACGCAGCCTGGCGCGCAGAACTCGCGCTCCACGCCGAGCTGTTTGACACATTGCAGCAAGGCCTGCCGCCGGCGCTAACGGAGGCCAAACGCGCGCTCGAAGGGAAACTCGCCGCGTGATCAGGTGAGTATTCACTTCGCACGAAAACCGCCTTCGGGCGGTTTTTTCTTTGCGGTCCACCGTCGCACTGCGATTTTTTCTGATTTCGCAATGCCGGAGCGGCCGTTGCGTCTGTTCGAACAAAAATGACAGTTCAAGCTGCACTGCAGCAGATTGTTTTGCTTCAAGGAACAATCGATGGTCACGCCCCACATTGGTGAACACAGTCGCACAAATATCGACAATATTTCCGCTTTCGCGGGCAACTTCTGCACGATTTCGCGAGTCGTAGGAGAATTCCAAGTTCGCTTCACTGGTTTTCACTAATTGTCAGGAAGCAGCAACACGGCAGGAGTTGTCTTATGGATCATTTGCAGTCGATGCGAGTTTTCGTCAGAGTGGCGGATCTCGGCAGTTTTGCCCGCGCTGCGAGCGCGATGGATATTTCCAACGCAGTTGCCACCCGTCACGTTGCCGACCTCGAAGGCCGTCTAGGTACGCGGCTGCTCAATCGCACCACCCGCAGCTTGTCTCTGACCGAATCAGGCCAGGTTTATCTCGAGCGCGCGCGCCAGATTCTCGACGAACTGGAAGACGTCGAGCAGATGGTGGTCGCGCGCAATCACGAGCCCGTCGGCACGTTGCGGATCGTCGCACCGGTGGTGTTCGGGCTGCACAATCTGGCACCCGTGCTCCAGACGTACGCGGAGCGCTATCCGAAAGTCATCCCCGACGTCACGCTGGTCGACCGCCAGGTCGATCTGGTCGAAGAAGGCTTCGACGTGGGCGTGGTGATCGCGCGGCAAATGCGCAGCGCGAGCATTGTCACGCGGCGTCTCACCACGGGTTGCATGACGGTGTGCGCCACGCCGGCGTATCTGGAGAAGCACGGCATGCCCACGCGTCCGGAGCATCTGCTCGAGCATCCGTGCCTGAGCCTGCCCTCCGAATATTGGGGCGACGAGCGCGTGTTCACCGGGCCGGAAGGCGAAGTGCGCGTGCGTCCGTCGAACGTGATCGTTGCGAACAACACGGAAATGCTGCGTCAGTTTGCGCTGCTCGGCATGGGCATTGCGATTCTGCCGAGCTATCTGATCGGCCGTGACATGACGCGCGGCAGGCTCGTACGCCTGCTCGGCGATTACCGGTTGCCGCAGGTCGAGATCAACATCGCGTATCCGAGCCGCCGTCACTTGCCGGCGAAAGTGCGCACGTTCATCGACCATCTGGTCGAGCATTTCAGCCAGACGCCGAACAGCCTGCTGGGTGAACAGTGGATCAAGGAGGACGGCCTCGGCCGGGCCGCCACGACGACGGCGCTCGATTCCGCGGAATCCATGCCGCCGGAAGCATTTGACGGCGCTGAGCCGCTCTCACGCCTGCTGGACAGCGAGTTATCGCCGCTGCCGAAGACGCTGGCCAAGACGACGCCTCGTACACGGCCCACGGCTTTGTCGCCGCTGTAAGTATTGGATCGATCAAGCCGGGAAAGCCGCCGCTAGGCGCTTGCCGGCGGACAAACAAAAAGGCGCGGTCACGTTATGTGATCGCGCCTTTTTTCATGGCAAGTCCAGATGAAGCAAGCCGGAAGAGAATCTTCTTCCGGCAGCCGGTTCGAATTACGAGCCGGTTTTACGCGCCACCGCCTTCTTGGCAGGGGCTTTCTTGGCCGCCGGTGCTTTTTTCGCTGCGGCCTTTTTGGCTGCTGGCGCGGCCTTTACCGCCACCGGCGTTTCACCGTCCTCGGATTCCGATTCCGACGCTGCGTTGGCCGCCGCCTTGGCCGCCGCGGTCTTCGCGGCAGTCTTTGCCGACGGCTCCTTCTTCTCGAACTCGAAGCCGATCTTGCCGTCGTTCTGCTTGACGAGGAAGGCCTTGAAGTTACGGCCGGTACGCGACGACTTGAAGTTCGTCAGCAGATCCGTGCGGCCTTCTTCGAGCAGCTTGGCCATCTGTTCGCGGGCGATTTCCTGCTGCAGGATCACCTTGCCAGAGCGGAAATCGCAAGTCTTCGGATTGGCGACCGAGTTCTCGCAGACGTAGCTCATGCCGTGCTCGAACACGCGGCCCTTGCACTTCGGGCACGCGCCCACCGGTTGCTGATCGGAGAAGTCAGGCGGTTCGCCGTCTTCGCCGCCCGCATCCTGGCCGAAGTCGAATTCGAGTTTGTAGTTCTTAATTTCGTCGTCGAGCGAGAGTTTCAAGATCGCCGAGAACGGTCGGCCCATCTTGCTGCGGAAGCCCGACAGCGGCCCGATCGTCTTGTTCTGCAGCAGCTCTTCGACTTCCGGGATTTCGAACTGACGTCCACCCGGAATTTTCGAGATCGAGAACTCGCATTTCGAGCAGGCGAAGCGCCGGTAGTTTTCCTTCACCTGACCGCCGCAATTCGGACATGGCGTCTGCAACGTCGCGTAATCACCCGGGATCGTGTCGGAATCGTACTCTTTCGCGCGCTTGACGATGGTCTGCGTCATGCGGGCGATTTCCTGCATGAACGCGTCACGTGGCAGGTTGCCACGTTCCATTTGCGACAGCTTATATTCCCACTCGCCGGTCAATTCCGGCGCCGTCAGTTCCTTCACACCGAGGCCGCGCAAGAGCGTCATGAGCTGGAAAGCCTTGGCGGTCGGAATCAGATCGCGGCCTTCGCGAATCAGATATTTTTCACCCAGCAACCCTTCGATGATCGCCGCACGCGTGGCCGGCGTGCCGAGCCCCTTGGCCGCCATCGCTTCGCGCAGTTCGTCGTCTTCGACGAGCTTGCCCGCGCCTTCCATGGCCGACAGCAAGGTGGCTTCGTTGTAGCGTGCGGGCGGTTTCGTCACCAGTTGCTGGGCGGCGATCTTGTCCGTCTTGACCTTCTCGTCTTTTTGCACCGGCACGAGGTTGGCGTCTTCGCCGCTGATCTCGCGGCCATAAACCTGCAACCAGCCCGGCTCGACCAGCACCTTGCCTTCGGTCTTGAAGTGATGCCCGACCACTTCCGTGATGCGTGTCGTCACCTTGAATTCGGCAGCCGGGAAAAACACCGCGAGGAAGCGCTTCACGACGAGGTCGTAGAGCTTTTGTTCCGGTTCGGACAGATTCTTCGGTGCTTGCAGCGTCGGGATGATTGCAAAGTGGTCGCTGATCTTCGAGTTATCGAAGATGCGCTTGTTCGGCTTCACCCAGCCCTTGTCGAGCACCTGCTTGGCGAACGGCAGATAGTTGTTGCTCTCCTTGAGCATGCCGAGCGTCTCTTTGACCGTATCCATATAGTCTTCCGGCAGCGCGCGCGCGTCGGTACGGGGATAGGTCAGCACCTTGTGCTTTTCGTACAGCGCCTGGGCGAGGCCCAAAGTGTTCTTCGCCGAGAAGCCGAAGCGGCCGTTGGCCTCGCGCTGCAAGCTGGTCAGGTCGAACAGGGCCGGCGAGAGCTGCGTGGACGGCTTCGATTCCTCGGTCACCGTGCCGATCTGGCCACGGCAGGCGGCGACGATCGTCTCAGCCGCGGGCAGCGCCCACAGACGCGAATCGCGTTTTTCCGGATCGAACTCGTCGCGCTTGAATTTCGGATCGAACCAGCGGCCTTCGTAGAAGCCGGCCGAGCAGACGAACTCCGCTTTCACTTCCCAATAATCGCGCGGCACGAAGCGGCGAATCTTCTCTTCGCGCTCGACCACGATCGACAGCGTCGGCGTTTGCACCCGCCCGACCGTAGTCAGGAAAAAGCCGCCGCCCTTGCTGTTGAACGCGGTCATTGCGCGCGTGCCGTTGATGCCGACCAGCCAGTCCGCTTCCGAGCGGCAGCGCGCCGCATCCGCGAGCGGCTGCATCTCTTCGTCGCTGCGCAGACGGGCGAAGCCGTCGCGGATTGCGCCCGCCGTCATGGATTGCAGCCACAGGCGCTGCACCGGCTGCTTGGCTTTCGCGTGCTGCGCGATCAGTCGGAAGATCAGTTCGCCCTCGCGCCCCGCGTCACATGCGTTGATCAGGCGGTCGACATCTTTGCGCTTGAGCAGCTTGGTCAGCACCTTCAGGCGCGACTCGCTTTTGGCGATCGGGTTGAGATCGAAGTGCGGCGGAATGACGGGCAGATTGGCGAAACTCCACTTGCCGCGTTTGACTTCATAGTCTTCGGGCGCGGCAATTTCCAGCAGATGGCCGACTGCCGAGGAAAGGACGTAGTCGTCGCTCTCGTAGTATTCGTCATGCTTGGTAAAGCCGCCCAAAGCGCGCGCGATGTCGTTCGCGACGGAAGGCTTTTCGGCGATGATCAGTGCTTTGGACATGACTCGATGTGAGGTTGGTAGATCAGGGTTGATGGCCGTGAGTGCGCTTCTGTTAGCGCGACCCTCGTTTGCGACCTTTGCGACCCATTAACGACCGCTTTATAGCACACGGCGCGAGACCGGCGTGTCAAGTGCGATAAAAGCGCGAAATCATAATTGCGTGCTCAGGCATCAGGCAAGCTGCGACAAACACCTTGTGCACCGCTCGCAACGCCCGGGCCGCTGGGCTCGCAAACCGGCGAGCCTGAATCAGGCGACAGCCAGCGCGGGCCGCAGTTTCGGCGCGCCGCTGACGCCGGGCACGGCCGTCAAATCAGACAACATCCGTTCCACAATCGCCGCCTGCGGCAAAACGGTGCCGAAGAATCGTGTCGTTACCGAGTCTTCGATCAGGATGGTCGGAAAATTCTCCACATCCAGATCCTCGAAACGGTCCGCATGGGTCTCTATATCGATCCATGCGAAACAGATTTCCGGGTGCCGGTCGGCCAGCTTGTCGAAAGCGTCTCGATACTCCCGGCAGGTTCCGCACCATTCCGCGCACAGGCAGGCAACGAACAGCGTCTCGGATTCGTTGACGCGCTCGGCGATCCGGTCTTGGTCGGTGTCGAGGTTTAGCGCGGGCATGGTGGTTCCTTGCGTACTTTTGTCAGGTGCTTTGGCGCGAATGTAGCATGGCCGATCCCGAATGGTGGTCAACTCTGATCAATGCGAGGTCAGCCGTGGCTCGTCCGCATGAAGCGGCCGCCGGGCAGCACGCTCACCTGGCCGGCGAGTTCGAGTTGCAGCAAGGTGGTTTGCAGTGCCGCGTCCTCCATCTCGGTGCGGGTGGCGAGAATTTCAAGCGTGGTGGGCGAATGACCGAGCGCGGCGAGGAGGCGCTGTGCTTCCGGGGCGACCGGTGGGCAAGGCGGCGCGGCGACCGGCGTCGCAGAACCTGCCGCTGCTGCTTCGGTCGGAGATGGTTCTGCCGTCTGTGCTCCAGCCGACTTGGGCTCGCCTGCTACCGTCCCGCTGACCGCTGATGTATTCGGTGAATCGACACCGCCCCAAAGAACGGCATGCGCCGACCCCGACGCCACCCGCGGCGCTGCCCGCCGCGCAAAGCCCAGCTCCTCCAGCACTTCATCCGGCGTTTCCACCAGCTTCGCGCCCTGCTTGATGATTCGATGACACCCGCGCGAGAGCGGTGCGTGAATCGAGCCGGGCAGCGCGAAGATATCGCGTCCCATCTCATTGGCGAGCCGCGCCGTGATCAGCGAACCGGAGCGCATCGCCGCTTCGACGATCACCACGCCGCTGACGAGCCCGGCGATCAGACGGCTACGCTGCGGGAAATTGGCGGCGCGCGCGGGCGTGCCGAGCGGCCATTCGGAGAGAATCGCGCCCTGTACCGCGATCTGGCGCGCCAGCGCGTGATGCGCCGCCGGATACACGAGGTCCGCGCCGGTACCGATCACGGCGACGGTGCCGCCGACGCCCTCTAACCCGCCCCGATGCGCGGCGCCGTCGATGCCGAGCGCGAGCCCCGAGACGACGGTGACACCGGCCACCGACAGTTCGCGCGCGAACCGCTCCGCGTCTTCGACGCCTTGCGGTGTAGCGCTGCGGCTTCCCACGAGGGCGACTGCTCGCGTATGCAACAGTTTCAACCGGCCCTTTATATATAGCAGCGGTGGCGGATCGGGCATGGTCAGCAGCGCCGGCGGGTAAGCGGGGTCGTCGAGCGTCACGACCTGATTACCGGGTTGCTCGCGCCACGCGATCACCGCGTCCAGCTGGGCCTCGAATCCGGGGCCCGTCGGCGCCAGCGCCGCGCGTGCCGCGGCTTCACCAGCAATCTCGGCGAGCGCCTCGGGCGTTTGATCGAAAATCGCTTTCGGCAATCCAAACGCGCCCAGCAGTAGGCGCAGCGCAGCCGGTTTTAGCCCCGGCGCGAGTGCAAGCCGCAGCCATGCGGCGAGTTCAATTTCGGTTGCGGGCAAGGTGTGCATTACGTGTCGATCCTCGTGCAGGGCCAGCGGGCAGGCGGGCGCCATGCTAAAATTTTCATCATCCGAAATAACTGCGGCGCCGCGCCCACCCGCGCGGGCTCGTCGTTTGGCGCACGAGGCGCGTTGAATCGAACCGGTTCGACACCATCTATCCTGTGCGTAACGCGACGGGCTCACAACCTGGCCGAAAGGCCAACGCGGGCCTTCCCAAGGTCAGCGGCGCCCGAAAATCACACTCGAGATCATGGCTTTACTGAATATCCTCAACTACCCGGACAAACGGCTGCACAAGATCGCGAAGCCGGTCGCGGAGGTCAACGACCGCATCCGCCGCCTCGTCAAGGACATGGCCGAAACCATGTACGGCGCGCCCGGCGTCGGCCTGGCCGCGACCCAGGTGGACGTGCACGAGCGCGTGATCGTGATCGACGTGTCGGACGACCACAACGAACTGCTCGCCTTCATCAACCCCGAAATTATCTGGTCGAGCGACGAAAGGAAGCTGTCGGAAGAGGGCTGTCTCTCGGTGCCGGGCATTTACGACAATGTCGAGCGCGCCGAAAAAGTGCGCGTGCGGGCGCTCAACGAGAAGGGCGAAACCTTCGAGATGGACTGTGAAGGCCTGCTCGCGGTGTGCATCCAGCACGAAATGGATCACCTGATGGGCCGCGTTTTCGTCGAGTACCTGTCGTCGCTGAAGCAGACGCGCATCAAGAGCAAGATGAAGAAGCTCGCCCACGCAATGTAATTCGCGTTCACCTCGCCTACCACTCCCGTTCATGAGTCATTCGTTGCGCGTTATCTTTGCCGGTACGCCGGAGTTCGCCGCGGCCGCGCTGGCCGCGATTCACAGCGCCGGTTTTCCGGTGCCGCTCGTGCTGACCCAGCCGGATCGGCCCGCCGGACGCGGAATGAAATTGCAGGCGAGTCCGGTCAAGCGCTATGCGCAGGAGCATGGTTTGACCGTCGCCCAGCCGCCTTCGCTGCGCCGCGCCGGCAAATATCCAGCCGAAGCCGCCGCCGCGATCGATCAATTGCGCGCCACGCCGCACGACGTCATGGTGGTGGCCGCTTACGGCCTGATCCTGCCGCAGGAAGTGCTCGATATTGCGCCGCTTGGCTGCATCAACATTCACGCATCGTTGTTGCCGCGCTGGCGCGGCGCAGCGCCGATTCATCGCGCGATCGAAGCGGGCGACGCCGAAACCGGCATTACGCTGATGCAGATGGATGTCGGCCTCGACACCGGCGCGATGATCTCCGAAGCGCGCACCGCGATTTCCGTCGACGACACGACGGCCACCTTGCACGACCGTCTCGCGCAAGACGGCGCGAAGCTGATCGTCGAGGCGCTGATCGAACTCGAGCGCACAGGCAAACTGGCGGCGACCCCGCAGCCCGCGGACGGCGTGACCTACGCGGAAAAGATCGGCAAGCAGGAAGCCGCGCTCGACTGGCGCCGCCCGGCGGCCGTGCTCGCGCGCCAGGTGCGCGCGTTCGACCCGTTCCCTGGCGGTGTCGGCACGCTTGAAGACGGCACGTCGATCAAGCTCTGGGCTGCGGTTCCCAGCGACGCGCAAGCCAGGAGCGCACCGGGCACGATCACCGACATCTCTCCCGACGGCGTGGTCGTAGCCTGCGGCGAAGGTGCGCTGCGTCTCACGCAATTGCAGAAACCCGGCGGCAAACGCCTGCCGGTGCGCGAATTCCTGGCCGGCTCGACGCTGGCTGTGGGGCAGCGCTTTCAACTTCCCGAAGCAAAGTAACACCGTCGCGCACGACCTGAACATCGTCCATTCGGACGATGTTCAAGACCCCGCTGGACAGGCCTGCCGCGCGTTAGAATCCTCCATGCAATAGCCCGGATTTCGAGGATTTCCATGTTCGGCATCACCCATTTCGAGTTTTTCGTCGCCGCGGTCTTTCTCCTGAACGTGACGCCCGGTCCCGATACGGCTTATATCGTCGGGCGCAGTGTCGCTCAAGGCCGTGGCGCGGGTCTCATGTCGGCGCTTGGCATTTCCGCCGGCTGCTGCGTTCACTCGCTCGCCTGCGCGTTCGGCTTGACCGCGCTGCTGGCCGCGTTGGCCACCGCATTCACGGTCATCAAGTTCGTCGGCGCTATTTATCTGATGTATCTCGGCGTGCGCCTGCTCTTCGCCAAGCCAGCCGCCAACCAGGCTGCGGGCGAAGCGCGCGCGGCCGGCGCGCCCAAATCGCTGCACCAGCTTTTCCTGCAAGGCTTCTGGACCAACGTGCTGAACCCCAAGGTGGTACTGTTTTTCGTGTCGTTCTTCCCGCAGTTCGTGACGACCGGCAGCGACCACAAAGCGCTTGCCTTCCTCACGCTCGGAGCGGTGTTCGTCGTGATGAGCATGCTCTGGAACAGTTTTGTCGCGTGGATCGCGGGCAGTGTGACGCGGCGCTTTTCGGGCCGGCCGTCGGTGAAGAAGTGGCTGGATCGCGGTGTCGGCAGCGCTTTCGTCGGCCTGGGCCTCAAGCTCGCCACCGCATCAAGATGATTGAATTTTCCCTGCGCGCCCATATCTAACATTTCGCTTACAATCGAGCGCCGCGATCACGCGGTGCAGATTTGAACCCCGCGTTAGGGCAAGGAGTTGCAGACATGTTCAATTGGGTCAAAACCGCGATGTTGATGGCCGCGATCACGGCCCTTTTCATCGTGATCGGCGGGATGATCGGCGGGTCGCGCGGCATGACGATCGCGCTCGTGATCGCCCTTGGGATGAATTTCTTTTCGTACTGGTTCTCCGACAAGATGGTCTTGCGCATGTACAACGCGCAGGAAGTCGACGAAACCAGTGCGCCGCAGTTCTATCGCATGGTGCGCGAGCTCTCCACGCGCGCCGGACTGCCCATGCCGCGCGTCTACCTGATCAATGAAGACGCGCCGAACGCGTTCGCCACAGGCCGCAATCCGGAGCATGCGGCGGTCGCTGCCACAACCGGCATTCTGCGCGTGCTGTCCGAGCGCGAAATGCGCGGGGTCATGGCGCACGAACTCGCGCACGTGAAGCATCGCGACATTCTGATCTCGACCGTTTCGGCCACCATGGCCGGCGCCATTTCCGCGCTGGCGAACTTCGCGATGTTCTTCGGCAGCCGCGACGAAAACGGCCGTTCCACGAACCCGATCGCGGGCATCGCCGTAGCGCTGCTGGCGCCGATCGCCGGTGCGTTGATCCAGATGGCGATTTCGCGGGCACGTGAATTCGAAGCGGATCGTGCCGGCGCGCAGATTTCCGGCGACCCGCAAGCGCTCGCTTCGGCGCTCGACAAGATCCATCGTTACGCGAGCGGGATTCCGTTCCCCACGGCCGAGCAGCATCCGGCCACCGCGCAAATGATGATCATGAATCCGCTGTCGGGCGGCGGCATCGCGAATCTGTTCTCCACGCACCCGGCCACCGAAGAGCGCATCGCGCGTTTGATGGAAATGGCGCGTACGGGGCGCTTCGAATAACGCCGCGCGGCACTCGCGCGGTGTGAGGAAGGGCGAGTCGGCTGACTCGCCTTTTTTATTCCGGCGCGACGGAGCGTGAGCTAGTGATGGCGCTGCGGATCACGTGAACATCATTCCCGTCACCGGCGTCTGAAGGTCCGCACCGGATCTTTGACCCTGCGCTTCAAATGCCGGTCTTCCCGCCTGCCGTGGATTTGCAATCGCTACGCTTATGGACTGCCCGCGGGCCGGTGCGTCGCGCCATCCCAAGTTCGCACCAAATCGCAGAACCCGCCCTCCAGCCCCACACTTTCCCGTTCGTCGCAGATCCGCGGTCGGCTCGCTCATAGACCGCCCGCCGGCCCGCTCCCCGCGCCACGCTACAATGTGTGCTGATTGTGTCGCGCGCTCCCGCGCGGCCCGCTTTAGCCTTCTTCATGACCACAAAGCCTTCTTCGCGTACTGCTTCCTCATCGGCTCGTCCGCGCGAATCACGTTTGTCGATGCTGCATCTCGCGCCCGAATCGCTCGGTTTCGCGCTCGACTGCGCGGGCCAGGCGGTCGGAGCCGTGCGTCTCGGCGCAGCCTTGCCGGCCGCGCTGCAATCCGTCTTCGTGTCCGCGCCCGAGGGCAGCGCCGCCGCCGCGCGTGGCGCGGTGCAGGACATCGCGTACCGCACCATGCGGCGTCTCGCGACCGCCGAGTGGCTGATCGCGAAGCTGGTGAAAAAGGCGCCTCCGCCGCACGTCGGCCATGTGCTCGCCTGCTCGCTGGCCCTGCTCGTCGACGACGAAGCAAACGCTGCCTACGCGCCGTTCACGGTGGTCGATCAGGCGGTGAACGCGATCGGCGCACGTCGTGAATTCGCCTTTGCGAAGGGCCTCGTCAACGCCGTCCTGCGCAATTTTCTGCGCGAGCGCGAAACGCTTTTGAACGCCGCACAGGCCGATGAAGTGGCGCGCTGGAACTACCCGGCATGGTGGATCGACGCGGTCAAACGCGCATGGCCCGACGCATGGCAGTCGGTGCTCGCCGCCGGCAACACGCAAGGCCCGCTGACGCTGCGGGTGAACGCGCGTCATTCGACAGTCGACGCCTATCTGCAAGTGCTGCAAAACCATCACATTGCCGCGAGCAAGGCCGGCGACTACGCCGTCAAGCTCGTCACGCCGATGCCGGTCGACCGCATTCCGGGTTTCAACGACGGCGTCGTCTCGGTGCAGGACGCCGGCGCGCAACTCGCCGCACAATTGCTCGGCGTGCGCGACGGCATGCGCGTGCTCGACGCCTGCGCGGCGCCCGGCGGCAAGACGGGCCATCTGCTCGAACTCGCCAAACTACAGCTCGTCGCGCTCGAAAGCGATGCGTCGCGCGCGCGCCGTATCGGTGAAAATCTGCAGCGCCTCAAGCTCGAAGCGGAAGTGCGGATCGGCGACGCGGGCGCACCGGCGAAATGGCACGACGACATCGACCAGCCGTTCGACCGCATTCTGGCCGACGTGCCGTGCTCGGCGTCGGGCATCGTGCGGCGCCATCCGGATATCCGCTGGCTGCGCCGCGCGTCGGACATTCCCGCGCTGGTCGCCGAGCAGCGCCGCATTCTCGACGCCCTGTGGCCGCTCGTGAAGCCAGGCGGCGAGTTGCTCTACGTTACGTGTTCGATCTTTCCGGAAGAAGGCGAGTTGCAGGCGCAGTGGTTTGGAAACAAGTATCAGGATGCGGTACGATTGGACGCGCCGGGGCAACTGTTGCCTTCAGTCGCTCGCGCGCCCGCCGACACATCGGCCGGTTCTCATGCCGGACAACCCGCTGAAGACAGCGCCGGCGCGAACTCAGACCACGACGGATTTTTCTACGCGCGCTTTCAGAAACGGTGACCATCAAACGCTTCTTCCCGCTTCGGCTCGCTGCCGTGCTCTGGATCGCGCTGGCCGTATGGCTGGCGGCGCCGGGCGTGGCGCACGCTGACTCGATCGCGGTCCAGCGTGCGTCGCTGCAATCCGACAACACCGGCTGGAATCTCGACGCGCGTTTCGACTTCGATCTGAACAGCAACCTCGAAGACGCGGTCAATAAAGGCATTCCGCTTTATTTCACGACCGACTTCGAACTGAGCCGGCCGCGCTGGTACTGGTTCGACGAGCAGCCGGTGAGTGTGTCGCAAAGCATTCGCCTGTCGTTCCAGCCGCTCACGCGCGAATATCGCGTGTCGAGCGTGTCGTCCGGCGGTTTACAGCTCGGCTTCACTACGCTCAAGGATGCGCTCGCAGTGATCAAGCACATCACGTCGTGGCACGTGATCGACCGGAGTGAGGTGCGTGTCGGCGAGACTTATAACGCGTCGGTGCGTATGCAACTCGACATCGCGCTGATGCCCAAGCCGTTCCAGATCGACGCGGTGAACAACCGCGACTGGAACCTCGCGTCCGAATGGAAGCGCTTTACCTTCACGGTGACCGAACGTGCTAAATAAAGTGCGCTCCGCTACCAGTGTCAGCAGCATCGTCGTGCGCGTGCTGGTGTCGACGGTCGCCGTCACGGCCGTGTTGCTGCTCGTGCTGCTGGCCGCGGCCAGCGCGAACACCGAATTCTTCGACCGCTATTACCAGTGGCTCTACGCGGCCAACCTCGTGGTCGCGATGATCTTTTTGCTGGTGGTGGCGACGCTCGTCATCATCATCATCGCGCGGCTGAGGAAGGGTAAGTTCGGCACGCGGTTGTTGGCCAAACTTGCGTTCTTCATGGCGCTGGTCGGCGTGGTGCCCGGCGGGATCATCTACGTCGTGTCGTATCAGTTCGTGTCGCGCAGTATCGAGTCGTGGTTCGATGTGAACGTCGAAACAGCGCTCACGTCCGGTTTGAATCTCGGGCGCGGCATGCTCGACGCGTCACTGTCCGATCTGCAGACCAAGGGCCGGCTGATGTCGGAACAGTTGGCGAGCGCGGATGCCGCCGGCACCACGCTTACGCTGCTGCGTCTGCGCGATCAGTTCGGCGTGCAGGATGCGACGATCGTCGAACCCACGCGCAGCATGTCCGGTGCGACGCCCGAAATGCACGTGGTCGCGCAGGCATCGGGCAACTACGCGACGCTTGTGCCGAACGATTTGCCCACGCCGCTGATGATCGATCAGGCGCGCGGCCGCGGCTATGCGGCGATCGAAGGCGAAGTGGACGGCGATCCTCACGCGCATGGCAGCAAGGGCGTGTTGCGCCTGCGCGTGGTGCAACGTATCCCTGATGCGAATGCCTCGCTGCTGCAGCCCACCGAACGCTTCCTGCAACTCACGCAGCCGGTGTCGCCCACGCTCGCGCGTAATGCCGACGCGGTGCAGCGCGCCTATCGCGAGTACCAGGAGAAGGCGCTCGGCCGCACGGGTCTGCGCAAGATGTATATCGGCACGCTGACGCTCGCGCTGTTCCTCGCCACCTTCATCGCAATGATGCTGGCGCTTGCGCTCGGCAACCAGCTCGCGCGGCCGTTGTTCCTGCTGGCGCAAGGCACCAAGGAAATCACCGAAGGCGATTACACGCCGAAGCGCGAAATCAAATCGCGCGACGAACTGGGCTTTCTCACGCAGTCGTTCAACGCGATGACGCGGCAGTTGTCCGAAGCGCGCGCGGCGGTCGAGAACAATCGCATTGCGCTCGAACATTCGAAGGCGTATCTGGAAAGCATTCTCGCGAACCTGACCGCCGGCGTGTTCGTGTTCGACCGCCAGTTCAGGCTGACCACAGCGAATCGCGGTGCCGAGCGGATATTCCGTCAGCCGTTCCAGGCGGTGATGGGTTCGGCGCTGGATCAGATCGGCGTGCTGAGCGAATTCGGCGGTATGGTCCGTAAAGCGTTTGCCGATCGCGAAGCCGCGAGCGGCGATGGTCACGACGATCGCGGCCACTGGCAGCAGCAGTTCTCGGTGCAGGTGCCGGGCGAAACCGAGCCGCTCACCTTGCTCGTGCGCGGCGCGCGGCTCGTCTCCGCGACGGACCGCGACGCGGAAGACATGCAGACCTCCGGCTACGTCGTGGTGTTCGACGATATCTCGGACGTGATCTCCGCGCAGCGTTCGATCGCGTGGGGTGAAGTCGCGCGGCGGCTCGCACACGAGATCAAGAATCCGCTCACGCCGATCCAGCTCTCGGCCGAACGTTTGCAGATGAAGCTCGCCGACAAGCTGTCGCCATCCGATGCCGACGTGTTGAAGCGCGGCGCGACCACGATCGTGAACCAGGTCGCCGCGATGAAGCAGATGGTCGACAACTTCCGCGACTACGCGCGTACGCCGCCAGCGGTGCTCGCGCATTTGCAACTGAACGATCTGGTCAGCGAAGTGCTCACGCTGTACGGTATCGAAGAGGGCAAGGGCGCTATTCAAGTGGAGCTCGCTGCGTTGCCGGCGATCCGTGGCGACGCGACGCAATTGCGTCAGGTGATTCACAACCTGCTGCAGAACGCGCAGGATGCGGTTGCGGACCTCGAGCATCCACATGTGTTGCTCGAGACGAGGACAGTAGAATACGGAGACCCCGACGCGGAAGGCAAAGTACACGTCGCGGTACGTCTGACGGTGTCGGATAACGGAGCGGGCTTTCCCGCGCGTATCCTCACACGTGCATTCGAGCCTTACGTGACGACCAAGGCCAAAGGTACGGGCCTGGGTCTTGCGATGGTCAAGAAGATCGTCGATGAACATGGCGCGCGCATCGACATCCGCAATCGTATGAAAGCGGGCGATGTCATCGAGGGCGCGCAGATTTCGATTCTCTTCCTTCAACTGGCAGACGATGCCGCGGCACCCGGAACAGGGCCGCGTCCGGCGCACGGCGGTGCGTCGCAGGGAAAGACAAAAGCAACAGTGCAGACAAAGGCAGCGTAAATGGCAACCATCCTGGTGGTAGATGATGAAATGGGCATCCGGGAATTGCTCTCGGAGATCCTGAGCGACGAAGGGCATGTCGTGGAGGCCGCGGAAAACGCGCAGGAAGCGCGCGAGTTCCGTTTGCGCCAGGCGCCTGACCTGGTGCTGCTCGACATCTGGATGCCCGACACCGACGGCGTGACCTTGCTCAAGGAATGGGCCGCGCAAGGGCAGCTGACCATGCCGGTAATCATGATGTCCGGGCACGCGACCATCGACACGGCGGTCGAAGCAACCAAGATCGGCGCACTCAATTTCCTCGAGAAGCCGATTGCGCTGCAGAAGCTGCTGAAGGCCGTCGAGCAGGGGCTCGCGCGCGGAACTGCGGTGGGTGCGCCCGGCGGCGCGGCAGCCAAGCCGGTGTTGCCGGTGAGTGCCTCGGCCGTGGCTTCGGCGGCGGCCTTGCCGATGCTCTCGACCGATGGCATGGGCAGCGGCGCGCTGGCTGCGCAAACGGCCTCGATCTCGTTCGACATCCCGCTGCGCGACGCACGCGATGCGTTCGAGCGCGCGTACTTCGAATATCACCTCGCGCGTGAGAACGGCAGCATGACGCGCGTGGCGGAGAAGACCGGGCTGGAGCGCACGCACTTGTATCGCAAGCTCAAGCAACTCGGCGTCGATCTCGGCAAAAACAAAGGCGAGTGAAGGTGAGTACCAAGCGGAAGTGAAGCCGGCGTTCCGCGCGCGGTTGTCACTTCCGCAGATTTTTTCGACGAGGGGCTTGCCCTGCTGCTGACCCTTTGATATTATTTCGTTCTTCGTTGGCCCGGTAGCTCAGTTGGTAGAGCAGCGGATTGAAAATCCGCGTGTCGATGGTTCGATTCCGTCCCAGGCCACCAGGATTCAGCCCCAGGAAATCGCAAGATTCCTGGGGCTTTTCCTTTTTGTGCCCCTATTGTGACGGGCGTGACGGGCATCCGTTGCTTCGGTTTTCGCGCGCCACGCGGCAGGGCGCGCTCGGCGGTATTCGGCGTCGCGTGATAAAATCGCGCCAGTTCAAGGACTTGCACGTGAGTGCGTCGCCTGAGTGCCGCGCGGCAACGCCGCCACCAGCACCGAACCCTTCGCCCGACGATTAACGGTATAAGCGCCCAGCGACTCTGCATGCGGAAGGCGCGGCCTATACTGCTTTGGGCCGGCAGCAGTGCCGGCACGCGTCGCGCCGCGTTGCTTGCATGGCGCACCTCGCGCAGCGCGACGTGGCACTCTTCATTCACGGAGTTTCACGGTGATCCGCAACGACGCTAAACGTAGCGCTCTGGTGCTGTTTTCCGGCGGCCAGGATTCCGCCACGTGCCTCGCCTGGGCGCTCGAACGTTATGAAACGGTTGAGACGCTGGGCTTCGATTACGGTCAGCGGCACCGCGTCGAACTGGAATGCCGCGAGGGGTTTCGCAACGCCGTCGCGCGCGCATTCCCCGCGTGGGCCGACCGCCTCGGCGACGACCATATGATCGATCTGTCGGTGCTCGGCGCGATCAGCGATACCGCCATGACGCGTGAGATCGAGATCGAAGCCACGGCCAACGGTTTGCCGAATACGTTCGTGCCGGGCCGCAATCTGATGTTCATGACCATCGCGGCGGCAATTGCATATCGGCGTGGTTTGCAGGTGCTGGTCGGCGGCATGTGCGAGACGGATTTCTCGGGCTATCCAGATTGCCGCGACGACACGATGAAGGCGTTGCAGGTAGCGTTGAACCTCGGCATGGACACGCGCATCCTGCTCGAGACACCGTTGATGTGGCTCGACAAAGCCGACACGTGGCGCCTTGCGCACGAGCTCGGCGGCGACGAACTGGTCGAGCTGGTGCGCGTCGAGACGCATACTTGCTATGTCGGCGAACGCGCCGAATTGCATGCATGGGGCTTCGGTTGTGGCGAGTGCCCGGCGTGCCGCTTGCGCAAGCGCGGCTACGAAGCGTATCTCTCGGGTGAGAAGGTCACCGAGGCGCCGGTCTGATGACGCTCGGCGCAGCAGCGCAACTCAGGCAATAATTTTCAGGAACACAGGGCAGAAAGCAGCATGACTTACGCGGTCAAGGAAATCTTCTACACGTTGCAGGGCGAGGGCGCGAATGCCGGGCGTCCGGCTGTCTTCTGCCGGTTCGCCGGCTGCAACCTGTGGTCGGGCCGCGAAGAAGATCGTGCCGAGGCGGTGTGCCGCTTCTGCGATACCGATTTCGTCGGCACCGACGGCGAGAACGGCGGAAAGTACCGCACGGCTGACGATCTGGTGCAGATGATCGCGTCGCAATGGCCGGCAGGCGAGGGCGAGCGTTTCGTGGTGTGCACGGGCGGCGAGCCGATGCTGCAGATCGACCCGCCGTTGGTCGACACGCTGCATGCCGCCGGCTTCGAAATCGCCATCGAAACCAACGGCTCGCTGCCGGTGCTCGAAACGATCGACTGGATCTGTGTGAGCCCGAAGGCCGACGCGCCGCTCGTTGTGACCAAGGGCAACGAATTGAAGGTCGTGATTCCGCAGGACAACCAGCGTTTGTCCGAGTATGCGAAGCTCGACTTCGAGTATTTCCTCGTCCAGCCCATGGACGGTCCGTCGCGCGACATCAACACCAAGCTCGCGATCGACTGGTGCAAACGCCATCCGCAATGGCGCCTGTCGATGCAGACCCACAAGTATCTGAACATTCCCTGATTTGCCGTGCTGACGATTACACGAAAACTCGAATTCGACGCGGGTCACCGCATTCCTGATCACCGCAGCCAGTGCCGTAATCTGCACGGTCATCGCTATGTGCTCGAAATCACGCTGCAAGGCGATCTGGTCGACACCGAAGGCGCGCCCGATCGCGGCATGGTGATGGACTTCGCCGACGTGAAGTCGCTCGCCGTCGAGCATCTCGTCGACAAGTGGGACCATGCGTTTCTCGTCTATGAAGGCGACACGCAGGTGCGCGGTTTCCTGGAAACGATGGCCGGCCACAAGACGGTCGTGCTCGATCGCATTCCTACCGTCGAAAATCTTGCCGCTGTCGCGTTCGACATTCTCGCGAATGTCTACGACGCGCACTACGGCGTGAATCTGCGTCTGCACAAGCTGCGCCTGTACGAGACGCCGAATTGCTGGGCCGACGTGGTCCGCGACTAAACCCGGCGGCGCCTCGTCCCCCGAAGGAAGACTCCGCGGGGGAACGCCAACCCCCGCGTTATTGTCACGGTATGATCGCTCCGACAACCACACGGAGCGAGACATGCCGGTCACCGCATTGCGTCGCAGCAAGCAGCCGGGCCGCCACGGCCCGCGCGCTCATCTGGCCCACGAGGCCAGCATGCTTACCCGCAGTTCAGGCGAAGCGCCGCTTCATCGTCACGGAGCGCGGCGATGAGCACCTTCACCAATCCCCTCAAGTTACGCCTTAAAGAAACCGATCCGCTGTTCGGGCTATGGCTCTCGCTCGGCAGCGACGCCGCCGCCGAAGCGCTCGCGCACGCCGGTTACGACTGGCTGCTGATCGACATGGAGCACTCGCCGAACGATAGCGGCGACGTCGCCTCGCAATTGCGCGCGATCGCTGCCGCGCATCTGCCGAGCGAGCCGGTGGTGCGCGTGCCGTCCAGCGAGGCGTGGCTCGTCAAGCGCGTGCTGGATGCCGGCGCGCGCACGCTGATGTTCCCGAATATCGAATCCGCGGACGAGGCGGCACGTGCCGTGCGTCTCACGCAATATCCGACCGCCGGAGCGCTCGATGGTGAGCGCGGCGTCGCCGGCGCGGTGCGAGCCGCGGGGTACGGCATGCGGCGCGACTACGTGCAGACGGCCAACGCGCAGATCGCGACCATCGTGCAGATCGAGTCGGCGCGCGGCTTGCAGGAGGTGGAAAAGATCGCGGCGACGCCGGGCGTCGATTGCCTGTTCGTCGGACCGGCCGACCTCGCCGCGAGCCTCGGTCATCTCGGCGATTCGAAGCACGCCGACGTGCAGGCCGCGATGGCGCGCATCGTCAGCGCCGCGGACAAGGCGGGCATTGCCGCCGGTATTTTTGCCATGGACGTCGCGGGTGCCAAGCAGCATCGCGATGCCGGTTTTCGTTTCATCGCTCTGGCCGCGGACGTCATGTGGATGTTGCGCGCGACTCGCCAGGCGCTGCAGGAGGTGAGGTCATGAAGGGGATGGTGCAGTGCGTCGTGGTGCGTCTGGCAGTCACAGCGGCATTGATGGCGAATGTGGTGGCCTATGCGCAAGACAGCCGCGTTGCGAAGTCGAACGATCCGGAGACGCAAACCGCGGTCGCCGACTACAACGCCGGCAATCTGGGCGCGGCGCTTGCCGAGTTCCGCAAGGCCGCCGAGCGCGGCAGCCGGCTCGCCGAGTTCAACTACGCGATGATGCTGCTCAACGGCGAAGGCGCGCCCGCGAATATCGATGAAGGCAAGAAATGGCTGCGTAAGGCCGCCGACGCCAACATGTCGCATGCGCAATACGTGTACGGCAAGATGTACGACGATGGCGAGTTCGTCGGGCGCGATCCGGTCGAGGCGCACCGCTGGTTCCTGAAGGCGGCGCAGCAAGGGCACGTGCAGGCGGAGTTGGCGCTGGCGAATCAGTTCCTCGATGGACGCGGCACCGAGCGCGACAACAAGCAGGCGTTCGTCTGGTACAAGAAAGCGGCGGAGGGCGGCGACATGACCGCGCAATACGTAGCGGGTTCGTTCTACGAGCGAGGCGGCGACGGCGTGGAGAAGAATCTCAACGTGGCGCGCGCTTACTACGCGGCCGCGGCGGCGCAGGGCGATCCGGCGGCGCGGCTCAAGTATCAGCAACTCAGCGCGCAGTTGCGGGATCAGAAGGAAGTGAAGCCGCAGTAAACCCGAGGCGGTTGATTACGCCGCTGAATACAAAAAGGGGCGCTCCGTGTGTGAAGAGCGCCCCTTTTGCTTGTGGTGTTGTCGATGCCGTGCGCGCGGCTTCGCGGCGCTAACTCTGCATCAACCGTTTCTGCCGCGCGACGCTCATGATCAGGCCGATGGCCACCCCCAACGTCGTCAGTGCGGTGCCGCCGTAACTCATGAACGGCAACGGCACGCCGACCACCGGCAAGATGCCGCTCACCATGCCGATATTCACGAACGCGTAGGTGAAGAACGCCATCGTCAACGAGCCGGCCAGCAAGCGTCCAAACAGCGTCGCGCCATTCGCCGCGATATACAGCCCGCGCGCGATCAGCAGCATGTATAGCGTAAGCAATACGATGCCGCCCGCCAGGCCGAACTCTTCGGAGAACACCGCGAAAATGAAGTCGGTGTGCTTCTCGGGGATGAACTCCAGATGCGCCTGCGTGCCCTTCAGCCAGCCTTTGCCAAGCGGACCACCGGAGCCGATCGCGATGACCGCCTGGATCGTGTGGAAGCCTTTGCCGAGCGGATCGGAGGTCGGATCGAGCAGCGTGCAGATGCGGTGCTTCTGGTAGTCGTGCATCAACGGCCATTGCACTTGCGGCTGACAGATCTTGTCCTGAAACGCCGCGATCGAAGCCACCGCGATCACGCCTGCAATCAGCACCGGCACGATCAACTTGAAACTCAGGCCCGCGAAGTAAATCACGAAGAGGCCGGCCGCGAACACCAGCACGGCGGTACCGAGGTCGGGCTGCTTGGCGATCAGGCCGACCGGCACGGCGAGGATCAACAGACCGACCAGAAAGTCGTACCAGCGCATCACGCCTTCGCGCCGCTGGTAGTACCACGCGAGCATCAGCGGAGTGGCGATCTTCAGGATTTCCGACGGCTGGATCACCACGCCGACATTGATCCAACGCTTCGCGCCCTTGCGCGTGAGGCCGAATAGCGCCACCGCGACCAGCAGCGCGATCCCGAATGTATAGAGTGGAACCGCGAAGCGCATCAGCGTGGTGGGTGGCACATTGGCGAGTGCCCACATCAGCACGAACGTCAGCATGATGTTGCGCAACTGGTCTTCCACGCGGCCGGGAACATCGAGACTCGCGCTGTACAGCGTGACGATGCCGACGCACAACAGCAGGAACACGATCAGTGCGAGCGGACGGTCGAAGCCCGCGAACATCCGCTTGATGCGGTCGAGCCAGGCGCGCTTGTCGAATTGCATGCCTTTCTCCTTACTCGTCGATGCCGCCGGAAACCGGCTGGCGTGGCGACGTGGCCTGAATGCCGTCATCGCGCGACGGAGCGGCGGCAGTCGGCGCCGGCGCGCTGGCCGGACGGGGTTTGTGCGGGACGCCGGATTTACCCGACGCTGGATTCTTTGCGGCGGTGGACGTCGATGCGGCCATGGGCGCCGACGCAGCAGCCGGCGCGGAGGCAAGCGCTGACGCGGATGCAGCTTTCGCGGCCGCCGCAGCGGAGGCCGCTGCTGCCGCCGAAGCCGCGCCGGGAATCGGCAGGGCCGTGAAGCCCGC
This sequence comes from Paraburkholderia sp. RL17-373-BIF-A, assembly GCF_046030175.1. NCBI lineage: Bacteria > Pseudomonadati > Pseudomonadota > Betaproteobacteria > Burkholderiales > Burkholderiaceae > Paraburkholderia > Paraburkholderia sp. RL17-373-BIF-A. Next base: position 58,522 of record NZ_JARESO010000009.1, on the reverse strand, counting down.
CGCGACCTTGACCGGCTGAACTCCGTCTTGCGGCGGCAACGGTGCGCCGCCGACTTCGGGCGCGGACGCATCTTCGGTCGCCGACGCCGCTGCCTCGATGGCCGCCGCCTGAGCGCCCGGCTTGTTCTTGCCGACGAGATAGTAATCGAGCACCTTGCGCGCGATCGGGCCCGCCGATTCCGCACCCCAGCCGCCGTTTTCGACGATCAGCGCGAGCGCGATTTTCGGTTGCTCGGCCGGTGCGAACGCGATGAAGAGCGCGTGGTCGCGCAAATGCTCGGCGATCGCGTGGCCTTTGTAGTTCGCGCCCTGCAGCGAATAGACCTGCGCCGTCCCCGTCTTGCCGGCGGCCTGGTATTGCGCGCCGATGAACAGCTTCGACGCCGTGCCGTTGGTCACGACGCCTTCCATCGCGCGCTTGATGATGTCGATGTCCGATTGCTTCACCGCGATCTTGTCGCTCGGGTCGCGCACGACCGGCCGGGTGTCTTTCGTGATCGGATTTTCGATGTCGCGCACGAGGTGCGGCTTCATCACGACGCCGTTGTTCGCGAGCGTGGCCGTTGCGTGAGCGAGCTGGAGAATGGTGAACGAGTTGTAGCCCTGGCCGATGCCCAGACTGATCGTTTCGCCTTCATACCAGCGCTGCTGTTCGGGCTTGTGGTACGCCTTGCGCTTCCATTCCGTGGAAGGCAGGATGCCGCGCGCCTCGCCCGAAATGTCGATGCCGGTGATCTGGCCGAAGCCCCACGGCTTCATGAAGTTGGCGATATTGTTGACGCCGAGATCGTGCGCGAGCATGTAGAAATACGTGTCGTTCGACACCACGATCGCGCGGTTCATGTCGACCCAGCCCTGGCCCGAGCGCACGTCGTTGCGGAACGTGTGGCCACCGAAGGTGTACGAACCCGGATCCTGAAAGCCCCAGCCCGGCGTGCGCTTATGCAGCGTGAGCGCGGCGAGCGCCATGAACGGCTTGTAGGTCGAGCCCGGCGGATAGGTGCCGTGCAGCGGCCGGTTGAGCAGCGGGTGATCGGGCGAATTGTTGAGATCGTCCCAGGTCTGCTGGTCGATGCCGTCGACGAACGAATTCGGATCGAAGCTCGGCGCGGACACGAATGCGAGCACGTCGCCCGTGGATGGTTCGATTGCAACCAGCGCGCCGCGGCGGCCCGCGAAGGCCTGCTCGGCGACCTGCTGCAGCCCGATATCCAATGACAGCACGAGGTTGTTCCCAGGCGTTGCCTGAGTGCGCGACAACGTGCGCACCGGACGGCCGCCGGCGGTCACTTCCACTTCCTCGAAACCGGTCTGGCCGTGCAACTCGGTCTCATAGCTCTGCTCGACGCCGATCTTGCCGATGTAATCGGTGCCCTTGTAGTTGTTCGCGTCCAGACGCGGATCATAGTGGTCCGGATCGCTGTCGTTCTGGTCGCTGGCGTCGTCGATACGATCCTGGTCGCGCTGCGAAATCCGGCCGATGTAGCCGATCACGTGCGCCGCGGTCGGGCCGAGCGGATATTGGCGGAACAGGCGCGCGCGCACTTCCACGCCGGGAAAACGGAAACGCTGCGCGGTGAAACGCGCGACTTCGTCGTCGGTCAGGCGGGTGCGGATCGGCAGGCTCTCGAAGTTCTTCGAGTCTTCCTGCAGTTTCTTGAAGCGGCGGCGGTCGCGTGCGTCGATCGAGACGACCGTGGCCAGGTTGTCGATCACGTTTTCGAGCGAGTCGTTCAGTTTCGAGGGCGTCAGTTCAAGCGTGTAGGCCGAGTAGTTCTTGGCCAGCACGACGCCGTTACGATCGGTGATGATGCCGCGGTTCGGCACGATCGGCGCGACGGAGATGCGGTTTTCATCGGCTTGCAGCGAGTATTTGCTGTAGTGCCAGACCTGCAGGAACAGGAAGCGGAAGCCGATCAGCCCGAAGCAGACGAACACGAACAGGCCCGCCGCCGCGACGCGCAGGCGGAACTTCGAGAGCTGTTGCTGAGTGTCCTTGAATTCGGTCATGCGATTCTGCAAAAGGCCGGGTGACGGCCATCATGAGTGTGCGCCTTTTCCGGCCGGAACCGGAAGGCATGAACAGCGATGCGCGTCGAGCGGGCCGGCAAAGTGGGTTCCATCAGAACGGCCGGCGGGCTCGATGCGGGATCAAATTGGCCGGGTATCGTCCGGATCGGCCGGGCGGCGCTGCGGCATCAGCAGCAGCACGCTGGTGACCGGCCACAGCGCGGCTTCGACGAAGCCGTCGATCAGATAACCCCAACCCGGAAACGCCGCGCCCGTCAACAGACGGATCACGAACGGCACCAGTTGCGCGACGACTAGCAGCGGCATGACCGCGAAGGTCTGCACGCCGAGCGACATCCACAGCACGCGACGGTGGATCGTGATCGCGCCGTACGACAACAACGTGTACGCCAGCGCGTGTTCTCCGAGCAGGCTGGCGTTATGCACGTCCATCAGCAAACCGAGCGAAAACGCGATGCCCATGCCGACTTTGCGCGGCTGGTGCACGTTCCAGAACAGCAGCACGAGCGCGACGAAGTCCGGCACGCCGAGGAGGCGTCCCCACGGCATCAGGTTCAGCAGGAACGCCGCGGCGAGGCTGAACGAGATGAAGTAGGGATTGACCGGCTGCAGAATGTATTGCGGACGGTTCATGGCTGGGCCCCTGGCTTGGCTGGCGGCTTCGCGTTCTTCTCAGCGGCCGGTTTCTTTTCGGGGGCGGGCTTTTTCTCCGCGGCGGCCGGTTTGGCCGGCGCTTTTTCGACGGGCTTGGCGGCTGCAGGTTTCTCGGCGGCGGCGGGTTTTTCACCTGCTTTTGCCGGAGACTTGTCCGCCGCAGCTTTGCCGTCTGCCGGTTTGCCGCCCTTTTTCGCTTTGGCGTCTTTCGCGGCCGTGGCTGCGTCGGGCTCTTCGGCCGGACGCGGCGGCACATTGTTCACGTAATGCAGCACCAGCAACTGGCGTGCGCCGCGCACCGGCGCGATCGGCAGGCAGATCACGCGCGCGAACGCCGTGTCGGCTTGTTTGTCGACTCGCACCACCTTGGCGACCGGCAGACCCGGCGGATACACGCCGTCGAGTCCGCTGGTGACGAGTTCGTCGCCGGTTTGAATGTCGGCGCTGATCGGCACGAAGCGCAGATCGAGCGTGTCGCCCTTCGGCGTGCCGTAAATCACGCTGCGCAAGCCGGTGCGCACGATCTGTACAGGCACCGCCTGATCCTTGTCCGTGAGCAGCGTCACCTCGGCTTGCAGCGGGAACACGCGCGTCACTTGCCCGATCACGCCGTCTTCATTGACGACCGGCGAACCGTTCTGGATGCCTTGCTGCGCACCGCGGCCGATCACGACCTTCTGCGTAAACGGATCGCGCGTGTCGTACTGGATCTCGGCGGGCAGCGATTCCGTGGTGGAGCGTTGCGACAACTGCAGCAACGCACGCAGATGAGCGTTCTCGGCAGCCAGTTCGGCGGCCGTATTGGCTTGCTGCGAAAGCTGCAGATCTTTGGTGCGCAGTTTGTCGTTTTCGCTGCGCAGGGTGGCGCTGGTCACGGCCAGGTCGGCGGCGCCCACGAACATGTCGCGCGGCACGAGCGCCGCGCGTTGCAACGGATAAAGACCCGCGCCGAGCACGCCACGCACGATTTCGAGCGTTTTGAAGCGTGCGTCGGAGATCAGCAGGGCGAGCGCCAGCACGACGAAAAACACGAGTCGTGCGAGGGCGGACGGTCCTTGCTTGAACAGGGGCGGCGGACTGTATTCCATGGTCGGCGCCGGGGGCGTGAGCGGTTGGGTGAGACGGCGGCGCGCGAGGGACGCGCGTTCAGCACGCGGAGGCTGGTAGGCCCAGCCAACGGCAAACCGGCCCGCAAGGGGCCGTTTGCCTGATCCGCGCTACTGACATGGAGACGGGCTCGCTTACTCGTACGAGAAGATGCTGCCCAGCTTGTCCATGCGTTCGAGCGCCATGCCCGAGCCGCGCACAACGCAGGTCAGCGGGTCTTCGGCGACGAGCACCGGCAGGCCGGTTTCTTCGGCGAGCAGGCGGTCCAGATCGCGCAGCAGTGCGCCACCGCCTGTGAGCATCATGCCGCGCTCGGCGATGTCCGCACCCAGTTCCGGCGGAGTCTGTTCAAGCGCGATCTTCACCGACGACACGATCTGGTTCAGCGGATCGGTGAGGGCTTCGAGAATTTCGTTGCTGGAGATGGTGAAGCTGCGCGGTATGCCTTCCGACAGATTGCGGCCCTTCACTTCCATTTCCTTGACTTCGGAACCCGGGAAGGCGGAACCGATTTCTTTCTTGATGGCTTCGGCGGTTTGCTCGCCGATCAGCATGCCGTAGTTGCGGCGGATGTAGTTGACGATGGCTTCGTCGAACTTGTCACCGCCCACGCGCACGGAGCCCTTGTACACGATGCCGCCGAGCGAGATCACGCCGACTTCGGTCGTGCCGCCGCCGATGTCGACGACCATCGAGCCGGTGGCTTCCGACACCGGCAGGCCGGCGCCGATCGCAGCGGCCATGGGTTCTTCAATGAGGTACACCTGCGAAGCGCCCGCACCGTGCGCGGCTTCCTTGATGGCGCGGCGTTCGACCTGGGTCGAACCGCACGGCACGCAAATGATGATGCGCGGCGACGGCGAGAACATGCGCGATTCGTGAGCAGTTTTGATGAACTGCTTGATCATCTGCTCGGTGACGGTGAAGTCGGCGATCACGCCGTCTTTCATGGGGCGGATCGCCTCGATGTTGCCCGGCACCTTGCCGAGCATCTGCTTGGCTTCCTTGCCGACTGCCTGGATGGTTTTCTTACCGTTGGGACCGCCTTCCTGGCGGATCGAGACCACCGACGGTTCATCAAGTACGATGCCCTTGCCACGCATGTAAATGAGCGTGTTGGCCGTACCGAGGTCAATGGCCAGATCGTTGGAGAAGTAGCTGCGCAAAAAACCGAACATTCAAAATCCTGTCTCGCTGGAAGCCGGGCCTCGCAATGGTTGCGCAGGGCGGCAGCGGAAAAAATAACAGCTTCAACCGGGCGGAAGCGGCGCCACAGGAACTTGAAGCTGCGAGGGAGTCTACCGGAGGCCGGTGCAAAGCCAGGTCAGAAAAATCCGAACTATCTTTGGGAATTGTTCAGAAAGGCCTTGGTAAGTCGGTCCGGGTTTGGGTCGAACGCGTAATGATACCTTATAATTTTGGATGTTTTGAAGGAAACGGACGGCACTTTTTGCCTCCGCTGGCCCCTTTTTCGAGGTCTTCCTCCAGCGTCGTAACCCGCTGTCGCAGCGTTGTTTTTCCGTGCTGCGGCAGTCCACCACATTTTCCGGTGACTGCATGGCTCTGACCCTGACCGATGTAAAACGCATCGCGCATCTTGCGCGGCTCGAACTGGCCGACGCCGACGCTGAGCACACGCTTGTCCAGCTCAACGATTTTTTCGGCCTCGTCGAGCAGATGCAGGCGGTCGATACCACCGGCATCGCGCCGCTTGCCCATCCGATCGAGCAGATCGAAGACGTCGCGCTGCGTCTGCGTGACGACGCGGTGACCGAAACGGTCGAACGCGAAGCTTTCCAGCGCCCGGCGCCGGCTGTGCAGGAAGGCTTGTACCTCGTGCCGAAGGTGATCGAGTAAAACCCGCGCATCGAGCCGGGCGCGGCGCGCGAGCCAGCCTTCCGGCGATGTGCCACCAGCGGCATCTCGCCTCGTGGCTCCGGCGCTTGCATGACCGTCGTCTCCGGCTTCCTCGGCTCGGCTTGCCGGCGGGCAGCCGAACGCCTCCACGGCAGCGTGACTACGCTGCCGCGCTCTTCAGGATAAAACGCAATGCATGAAAAAAGTCTGACCGAACTGCGCGCCGCACTGACGGCCAAGGAATGCTCCGCAGTCGAACTGGCGCAGCTCTATTTGAAGCGGATTGACGCGGCCAACAGCCTGAACGCATTCATCCAGGTCGATCCCGAGCTGACGCTCGCGCAGGCGAAAGCCGCGGACGCGCTGCTGCATACCGGCCACGCCGGCCCGCTGGTCGGCCTGCCGATCGCGCATAAGGACGTGTTCGTCACCAAGGGCTGGCGCTCCACCGCCGGCTCGAAAATGCTGTCGAACTACGAGAGCCCGTTCGACGCGACCGTGGTCGCGCGTCTGCAGAAGGCCGGCATGGTGTGCGTGGGCAAGACCAATATGGACGAGTTCGCGATGGGCTCGTCCAACGAGAATTCGTACTTTGGTCCCGTGCAGAATCCGTGGGATGTTAAGGCTGTGCCGGGTGGTTCGTCGGGCGGGTCGGCTGCGGCCGTCGCCGCGCGCCTCGCGCCTGCCGCAACCGGCACGGATACCGGCGGCTCGATCCGGCAGCCGGCGTCGTTCTCCGGCATCACCGGCATCAAGCCGACGTACGGCCGCGTGTCGCGTTACGGCATGATCGCGTTTGCCTCGTCGCTAGATCAGGGCGGTCCGATGGCGCAAAGCGCCGCCGATTGCGCCACGCTGCTCAACGCCATGGCCGGTTTCGACGAACGCGATTCGACCAGCCTCGTGCGCGACGACGAAGACTACACGCGTTACCTCGGCAAGTCGTGGAAAGAAGACAGCGCCGGCAAGCCGCTCGCCGGCTTGCGCATCGGGCTGCCGAAAGAGTATTTCGGCGCCGGTCTTGCCGACGACGTGCGCGCCTCGATCGACGCCGCGCTGAAGCAATACGAAGCGCTCGGCGCCACGCTGGTCGAAGTCTCGTTGCCGAAAACGGAGTTGTCGATTCCGGTGTACTACGTGATTGCGCCGGCTGAGGCTTCGTCGAACCTGTCGCGTTTCGATGGCGTGCGCTTCGGTCATCGCGCGGCGGAGTATCGCGATCTGCTCGACATGTACAAGAAGTCGCGCGCCGAAGGTTTCGGTCCGGAAGTGAAGCGCCGCATTCTGGTCGGCGCGTACGTGCTGTCGCACGGCTATTACGACGCGTACTACCTGCAGGCGCAGAAGATCCGCCGCATCATCGCGCAGGACTTCCAGGAAGCGTTCAAGCAGTGCGACGTGATCATGGGCCCGGTCGCGCCAACGGTTGCGTGGGACCTCGGCGCGAAGGGCGACGATCCGGTGCAGATGTATCTGGCCGACATCTACACGTTGTCGGTGAGCCTCGCCGGTTTGCCGGGCATGAGCGTGCCGTGCGGTTTCGGCGCGGGCGCGAATGCGCAGCGTCCGGTGGGTTTGCAGATCATCGGCAACTATTTCAATGAAGCCCGGATGCTGCAGGTGGCCGACGCGTTCCAGCGTGCGACCGACTGGCACCGCAAAGCACCGGCAGGAGTGTGAGCACCATGGCCAAGCAATGGGAAGTCGTGATCGGTCTGGAGACCCACACGCAACTGTCGACTCAATCGAAGATTTTTTCCGGTACCGCGACGCAATTCGGCGCCGCGCCGAACACGCAAGCCAGCCCGGTCGATCTGGCCTTGCCGGGCACGTTGCCGGTGATGAACCGCGGCGCTGTGGAGCGCGCGATCCAGTTCGGCCTCGCGATCGGCGCGACGGTGGCGCCGCGCAGCATCTTCGCGCGCAAGAATTATTTCTACCCCGATCTGCCGAAGGGCTATCAGATCAGCCAGTACGAAATTCCCGTCGTGCAGGGCGGCCAGGTGACGATTCAGGTTCCGGCCAATGAAAAGGCGGGCAAGGAAGCGTACGAGAAGGTCGTCAACCTCACGCGCGCCCACCTCGAAGAAGACGCGGGCAAGTCGCTGCACGAAGACTTCGCGGGCATGACCGGCATCGATCTGAATCGCGCCGGGACGCCGTTGCTCGAAATCGTCACCGAGCCGGAAATGCGCAGCGCGGCGGAAGCGGTCGCCTACGCCAAGACGCTGCACACGCTCGTGACGTGGCTCGGCATCTGCGACGGCAACATGCAAGAAGGCTCGTTCCGTTGCGACGCCAACGTGTCGGTGCGTCCGGTCGGTCAGGCCGAATTCGGCACGCGCGCCGAGATCAAGAACCTGAACTCGTTCCGCTTCCTCGAAGAAGCGATCCAGTACGAAGTGCGCCGTCAGATCGAACTGATCGAAGACGGCGGCACGGTGGTGCAGGAAACGCGTCTTTACGATCCGGACAAGCGCGAAACGCGTTCCATGCGCAGCAAGGAAGACGCGCACGATTACCGCTATTTCCCCGATCCCGATCTGATGCCGCTCGTGATCGACGCGGCGTGGGTCGAGCGCGTGAAGAGCGAGATGCCGGAACTGCCGGTGGCGATTCAACAGCGCTTCGTGTCGCAATACGGTTTGACGCCGTACGACGCCAACGTGCTGACATCGAGCAAAGCCATGGCCGCGTACTACGAAGCGGTGGTGAGCAAAGTCGGGCCGGCCAACGCCAAGGCCGCGGCTAACTGGTTGATGGGCGAAGTGTCGTCGCAACTGAATCGCGAAGGTCTCGACTTCGCTGAGAGCCCGGTGTCGTCCACGCAACTCGCGTTGCTGCTGCAACGTATCGCTGACGGCACGATCTCCAACAAGATCGCCAAGGAAATTTTCCTCGCGATCTGGGAAGAGAAGGCCACCGACGCAGCCGCCGCCGATCGCATCATCGAAGCGAAGGGGCTGAAGCAGATTTCGGATACCGGCGCGCTCGAAGCGATCATCGACGAAGTGCTTGCCGCGAACCAGAAGTCGGTAGAAGAATTCCGCGCCGGCAAGGAAAAGGCGTTCAACGCGCTGATCGGCCAGGCAATGAAAGCGACCAAGGGCAAGGCCAATCCGGCGCAGGTGAACGAACTGCTGAAGAAGAAGCTGTCCTGAGTTGAAGCTGAACTAGAGAAGCACGGCTGAGGCGTCACGCTTCAGCCACCGCGGGCTGTTGCCGGAAACGAAAGTGGGGCAACGGCCCGTTTCATTTGCGGGTCTTTTTAAACGCAGATCACGGAGTGTGTGGATGGCCAAGCAACCCGAACTCGACGATTTCCGCGTGCCGTATTTCGACGACGGCAAGAAAAAAAGCAAGTTCTCGCTGAGCGACTTCGACCCGGCCGCCAAGCCATTTTCGAGCGGTTCGAAAGACATCGACAGGGCGCGTCTGTCGGAGATCGGCGCGAAGCTCGACACCTTGCAGGAATGCTTGCACGCGCAGCAGACGCGCCGCGTATTGCTGGTGCTGCAGGGCATGGACACGAGCGGCAAGGACGGCACGATCCGCGCGGTGTTTCACGAAGTCGATCCGCTCGGCTTGCGCATCGTGCCGTTCAAGGCGCCGACGCCCGTTGAACTCGCGCACGACTTTCTTTGGCGCGTGCATTCGCAAGCGCCGGCCGCCGGCGAACTGACGATCTTCAATCGCAGTCACTACGAAGATCTGCTGGTGCCCACCGTGCTCGGCACTCTGGACGCGCAAGCGTTCGTGCAACGCTGCTGCCACATCCGCCAGTTCGAAGAGTTGCTGGCGTATAGCGGCACGGCCATCGTCAAATGCATGCTGCACATTTCGAAAGACGAGCAGCGTACGCGGCTGCAGGCGCGCATCGACGATCCGAGCAAACACTGGAAATTCGACGTCGCCGATCTCGAAGCGCGCAAGCAGTGGGACAAATATCAGGCGGTATATCAGGACGCGCTGGCCGCGACTTCGACGGAGTACGCGCCGTGGTATGTGATCCCGGCCGACTCGAAGACGCATCGTAGTGTGATGGTCGCGGAGTTGCTGTTGCGCACGTTCGAAGCGCTCAAGCTCGAATATCCGCCTGCCAAAGAATCGCTGAAGGGCGTCAAGGTCGAGTGACCGTGCCCTTTCGCTTCATCAACGAATCGAACATAAAAGGAACGACATGTTGCGTGTGATTACCGCGAACCTGAACGGCATCCGCTCAGCGGCGAAGAAAGGCTTTTTCGACTGGTTCGGCGAACAGAAGGCCGACGTGCTGTGCGTGCAGGAAATCAAATGCTCGCAGGACGACATGACGCCGGAATTCATGGCCCCGCACAATTTCACCGGCTATTTCCAGCACGCCGTGAAGAAGGGTTATAGCGGCGCGGGCGTGTACACGCGTCACGAGCCGGACGAAGTGGTGATCGGTTTCGGCAGCGAGGAGTTCGACCCGGAAGGACGCTATGTCGAACTGCGTTTCGGCAAGCTGTCGGTGATTTCGGTGTATGTGCCGTCGGGTTCGAGCGGCGACGAACGCCAGCAGGCCAAATACCGTTTCATGGACGAGTTCATGCCGCATCTCGCGGAACTGTCTCAGGAGCGTGAAGTGATCGTGTGCGGCGACGTCAACATCGTCCACAAGGAAATCGACATCAAGAACTGGAAGAGCAACCAGAAGAACTCAGGTTGCCTGCCGGAAGAGCGCGCATGGCTCACCAAACTGTTCGATGAAGTGGGTTACGTCGACGTGTTCCGCACGCTCGACCAGCGGCCCGAACAGTACACGTGGTGGAGCAATCGCGGTCAGGCGTATGCGAAGAACGTCGGGTGGCGGATCGATTATCAGATCGCGACGCCGGGTATCGCAAGCAAGGCGAAACGCACCGACGTGTTCCGCGATATCAAGTTCAGCGACCACGCGCCGCTGACGGTGGATTACGACCACAAGGTCAAGAAGTAAGCACAACTCGCGGCGTGGCAGGCGATGCTGAAATCAACGCCGAATTTGTCTCGTCAGAGAAGATCCGCGGGCGCATTCGGCCCGCGCAATTCAATCGCGGACCAGTTTGCGGCGCGGAAGGCCCATGCCGGCGTAGTCCGGCAGCGCGTCCACCGTTTTGCCAATCGCTTTGGCGTACAGCGGCAGCATGTCGGGCAAGCGCTTAATGATGTCCTGACGGCGCGCCGGCGTGTAGGGATGCACGTAGATGAAGCCCTGATCGCGGTTGCTGCGCGTGGCCTGCGCCAGCTTGTCCCAGAGCGTGACCGCCGCGCGAGGATCGAAGCCGGCGCGCGACGCAATATCGCTGCCGATCACGTCGGCTTCGGTCTCGTCGGTATTCTCGTACTTCATTTCCAGCAGGCGCGAACCGATGCCGAGCGGGGCCGCGCCCAGATCGGCGAGCCCGAACAGCTGCGGGATCGTGCCGGACGAGTCGAGCTGGCTCGCCTGCAGTTGGCCGAGCCGCTCGCGCGCATGCTCCCGCAGCGCGTGCGCGATCTCATGGCCGATCAGCATGCCGAGCTCGTTGTCGTTCAGACGCGCGCGATCCAGCAGGCCGCCGTAGACGACGATCTTGCCGCCCGGCAGACAGTACATGCGGATATCGGGCGAGCGCACCACTGCCACATCCCACTTCCAGTTCTTGGCCCGCTCGTTCCATTTCAGCGAGTACGGAATCATCTTGTCGACGGTCGACCGCACGCGCGTGACGTGCGCGTCGGTGTCGCCGTACAGACGGTTCGCGTGTTCGGCGCCGTAGGCGATCTGTTCGAACTCTTCGGCGGCTTGCGCCTCGAGCATCGGCGATGGGATCAGGTTGCGGAACACCAGGTAGCCGCCGTAACGTAGCTGCGTGTTCGGGCTGTACGATGCGGACGCCGGCGTGGGCATTGACGGGAGCGCAGGCGCCTTGGCGGCCGCGGGCGGCAAAGCTGTCGCAGCGGGCGTTCTGGCCGTGACCGGGGCCGGCGGCGGCTGCGTCGATTGAGGTGACGAGGGCGATGCAGGCGGCGAGGGCGGCGTCGCAGCAGCGGGCGCGCTGCCGGCACCCGGCGCGCTGGTGGCGCTATTCGCGCCTTGTGCCGCCGACGTCGCGCTTTCCGGGCTCGCGGCAGTCGCTGCGGACTTCGCCGTTGGCGCGGCCGTCGTGGCCGGTGCGGCCGCCGGAGCCGCTGCGGGTGCGCTGGTAGCGGCTGCCGGCGCGGCCGCTGCGTAGGCGCTCGATGGCGTGGTCAACGCCAGGCCCACCCAGCCGAGCGCCCATACTGCGTGCGGTACGACGCGGCTGGCTTTGAGCGCAGGACGCCGGGATGTAGTCGAGCGCAGCGCGCCCTTCGAAAGAAGCGCCTTCACGACCGCGTCCTCCACGGCGCGATGCGCAGCAGAAGCAACATGCCGGGCAACCCCAGCGCGGTGCAGACGATGAAGTAATCGAACCAGCCGATCTGCGCGACCACGTAGCCGCTCGCCGCCGAAGCCAGCGTGCGCGGCACCGAAGCGAGGCTCGTGAAGAGTGCGAACTGAGTGGCCGTATAGCGCGGATCGGTGGTGCTGGCGATATAGGCGGTGAACGCCGCCATCGTCAGACCGGTGGCAAAGGTTTCCAAGCCGTAGACGAGCGCCAGCGCGACTGAACGCGGCTCGAGCTGCACGGCCCAATCGACGCCCACCAGTGCGAGCAGCTTCGTCGTGCCCTCGCTCAGCCAGACGGCGATGTCGTAGATCGCCACGAGACCGGGCGAAGCCGGTCCGAGATGCGCGAGCCACGCGAAGCCGAGCGTCGACACCATCTGCAGGACGCCGAAGATCCACAGCCCGCGGCCGATGCCGATTTTCATCAGCCAGATCCCACCGACGATCCCGCCCGCCAGACTCGCGCCGAACGCGGTGGTCTTCGCGATCACGCCGATCTGCGTGCGCGAAAAGCCGATGTCGAGAAAGAACGAGGTGGACAGCGTGGTCGCCATCGTGTCGCCGAGCTTGTACAGAAAGATAAAACCGAGCACGAACAGCGCGCCGCGCCAGCCGTCGCGCTGAATGAATTCCTTGAACGGCTGCACGATCGCATCGCGCAGGTTCTTGGGCGGCGTGCCGTGGACCGCGGGTTCGCGCACCACCAGTGTCATCACCATGCCGGGCAACATGAACGCGGCCGTCACGATGAAAACGGTGGTCCACGGCAAATGATCGGACAGAATCAACGCGAGCGAGCCCGGCACCAATGCCGCGATCTTGTACGCGTTCACATGCACCGCGTTGCCGAGCCCTTGCTGCGTGTCGCTCAGCAGCTCGCGCCGGTAGGCGTCGATCACGATGTCCTGACTTGCGCCAAAAAACGCGACCAGCGCCGTCAATGCCGCCACCGTCCAGATCGAATCTTTAGGTGACACGAATCCCAAGGTGGCGATGGCGCCGGCCACCAGAATCTGCGTGACCAGCATCCAGCCGCGTCGCCTGCCCGGACGCCAGCCCGGAAAACGCGGGACGTAGCGGTCCATCAGCGGCGCCCAGATGAATTTCCAGGTGTACGGGAACTGGATCAGCGCAAAGAGGCCGATTTCCTTCAGATTGACGCCTTCGGAGCGTAACCACGCCTGCACCAGATAGACGAGCGTGAACAGCGGCAATCCCGACGTAAAGCCGAGAAAGACGCAGATCAGCATGCGCGTATTCAGGAACGCGCGCCAGCCGGGATGTTCTTCGTGAGCGGTAAGTGCAGGCGCCTCGTGCGGCGGGTTCGACATGTGGATAACTTGCGTTAGCTTTTCTTGACGCGATAGACCGCAAGACTACCACGCCAGTTCACGCCCCACCGCACCACCTGCCCGTCGTGCAGCACCACGCGGTCGAGAATCTCGATGCCGACTTCCGGCGCCAGCGCCTCGAAATCCTCGATCGTGAGCACCCGCACGTTCGGCGTGTTGTGCCACTGATAAGGTAGCGACTTCGACACCGGCATGCGGCCCTGCAGCACCGAGAGCCGATGCGCCCAGTAGCCGAAGTTCGGGAACGACACAATGCATTCCTTGCCGACCCGCACGGTCTCGCGCAGGATCGCGGCCGTCTGATGAATGGTTTGCAGCGTCTGCGACAGAATCGCGAAATCGAAGCTGGCGTCTTCGAACAGGCGCAGGCCGTCTTCCAGATTCTGCTGGATTACGTTGACGCCGTTTTGCGTCGACGCCAGCACGCCGGCGTCGTTGATTTCGATGCCGTAGCCCTGCACGTCCAGTTCCTCGGTCAGGAGCGAGAGCAGCGAGCCGTCGCCGCAGCCCAGATCCAGCACCGTGGCGCGCGGTTCGACCCAGCGGGCGATCGCGCGGAAGTCCGGGCGCAGCGCCAGGTAATCGAGTGCTCGCTGGTTCATGCGTTCACCTCGTTTGCAATACGTTCGTAGTAGGCGCGCATCAGGTTGTGATAGCGCGCGTCGTCGAGCAGGAAGGCGTCGTGGCCGTGCGGTGCGTCGATTTCCGCGTAGGTGACCGTGCGCTTGTGGTCGAGCAGCGCCTTCACCAGTTCGCGCGAGCGGGCCGGCGCGAAACGCCAGTCGGTCGAGAAGCTGGCGATCAGGTATTTCGCCGTCGTGTGCGCGACCGCGGCCGTCAGATCGCCTTCGAAGGCCTTGGCGGGATCGAAGTAATCGAGCGCGCGGGTGATCAGCAGGTACGTGTTCGCATCGAAGTAGTCAGCGAATTTGTCGCCCTGGTAACGCAGGTATGACTCCACCTCGAACTCGACGTCGAAGTTGAAGTTGTACGCGTCCAGCGCGCCTTCCGCGCGGCGCAGCGAGCGGCCGAATTTCTCGGCCATGTCGTCGTCCGACAGATACGTGATGTGGCCGATCATGCGCGCGACGCGCAAGCCGCGCTTCGGCTTCACGTTATGCGCGTAGTAGTTGCCGCCGTGAAAATCCGGGTCCGACAGGATCGCCGAGCGCGCGACCTCGTTGAACGCGATATTCTGCGCCGACAGCTTGGGCGTGGACGCAACCACGATGCAATGACCGACGCGCTCCGGATACATCATGCTCCACGCGAGCGCCTGCATGCCGCCGAGGCTGCCGCCCATCACCGCGGCGAAGCGCGTGATGCCGAACTGATCGGCGACGCGCGCCTGGGCGTTGACCCAGTCTTCCACTGTCACGACGGGGAACGTCGCGCCGTACGGATGGCCGGTGGCCGGGTCGATACTCATCGGCCCAGTCGAGCCGAAGCACGATCCCAGGTTGTTCACGCCGATCACGAAGAACTTGTCGGTGTCGAGCGGTTTGCCCGGCCCGACCATGTTGTCCCACCAGCCGATGTCATTGGGATTGTCGGCGTACACGCCTGCCACATGGTGCGAGGCGTTGAGCGCGTGGCACACCAGCACCGCGTTGCTATGCGCGGCGTTGAGCGTGCCGTAGGTCTCGACCATCAGGTCGTAACCGGCGAGCGAGCTGCCGTTCTGCAACTGCAGCGGCTCGGTGAAATGCATTTTTTGGGGAGCGACGATACCGATCGATTCCATTCATTCCGCCATTTATCAAAACAGGGCGGCTAAACGGCGTCGGCAAAAGCACGGAGGAACGACTGTGTGCGCGGCTGACGACCTCTTTAGCCGCATTTATAGTGAACTGTCGGAAATGTTCCCGGCAGTTCGCGCGCCCGCAATCGAGTCAGCAAATCGGCGCGTATATGGTTTTCAAGCAGGTGTTCAGGTGTTGCGGACAGCGGTCCCGCATGCATCGGGGTGCCGCAGTCAGGCGCAAAGTATAGCGGAAATTTTCATGCGGCAACGTCGCGGGCGCAGAGCATGGCGCGGCGCATGCCACGCGGACTACTGAAGAATCAGGAGCAGTTGCGCGTCGGCGTGTTCGGCGGGCGGCCGCGCAAAGCCGCTGCGCACATAGCGGTGCCAGCGGCCGATGATGTAGCTCAGCAGCAGGCTCGCCCGGATCGCGGGATCGTAGCCGGCGGGCAGTGGGACGGCGCTTTCAGCCGTGTTCGCCTCCATCTGCGCGAGGCGCAGACATTGTTTCAACGACGCCTCGACGCGCTCGAGCATCTGATTGACGCGCTCGGTGAGCCGTTCATGCTCGCCGACCAGCGCCTCGCACGTCAGCACGCGCGTCATGCCGGGATTCTTCGCGGGGAAGTTGAGCAGCATCAGCGCGATCGAGCGCGCCTGCAGCACGCCGTTGCTTTCCTTGTCGGCGATCTGGTTGATCAGCCCGAAGATAGTCTGCTCGATGAACTCGATGAGCCCTTCGAACATTTGCGCCTTGCTGGCGAAATGACGGTACAGCGCGGCTTCCGATACGCCCAGCCGCGCGGCGAGCGCCGCAGTGGTGATCTTTTCGCTCTTGGGCGCCTCCAGCATCGCGGCGAGCGTCTGGAGGATGTGCACGCGGCGCTCGCCCGGCTTCAGGCGCTGCGCGCGCGGCGCGGCGAGCGTGGGGGTCGGTTCGTGTTCGGCTAAGACTTCGTCAGGCTTGTCGATCGGCTGCATGGCTGTCGTCCCGTCTGCTGTCTTTTCAATCGAACCGAGCGGGTGCTCAGTCGTAGCGATTTTAACGAACGAATGCTCCGGTCGACATAGTGCGGCCGGCCGGTGCCCGGCAGGCGCGTCGGCACGCCGTCCGCGTGCGGCTTGCGCGGCAGATGGCCGGTGATCCACACGGTGCGGATGCCGAGCCGCCGGTAGTTCTTCAGATGCGAGCGCGTGTCTTCGACGAGGATCGCGTCCTTCAGCGAAACGTGCGCGTCGCGCATGGCCTTGCGCAGCATCGCGTGGTCGGGCTTGGCGCGCCAGCGGCGGCGATCGCGCATGTGCTCGATGGCGATTACCTGTTCGAACAGACGCTCGATCCGCAGTTCGGCGAGCACCGCGCGCGCATAGGCTTCGGGCGCGTTGGTCAGCACGATCTTGCGACCCGGCAGGGCAGCCACGAGGCGTGCGACGCCGCGTTCATGGCGGATCATCGAGCCGAGATCCGGGAAGGTGTGCACGACCTTCAGGAAGTCGTTCGCATCGAGCGGATGGTGGCGCGTCAGGCCCAGCAGCGTTGCGCCATACCGTTGCGTGTAGCCGGTGCGCAGCCGGTTGGCTTCGTCGATGTCCACTTGCAGCGCGTCGATGATGTACTGCGTCATCCCTTGATTGATTGCCGGAAAGATCGCGTGCGATGCGTGATGCAGCGTGTTATCGAGATCGAACAGCCAGACCGGACGGCCTCCTGCGATGTGCGGTCGGCGGCGTCGGGAAGTGGGAGTGCGCATGATGGAGGGCGCCGTTCAGGCGCGGACAGTTGCCTCACGCGGCGAACGCGAACGGTTCACGGTGCGGCTGATGAAAAAAGAGGGGAGAGCGGGTAGGCGCGCCATGGCTGCGCGTTGTGAGCCGCCGAAGACGCTGTGCGCGCCGTACGACTGGCCGACGCAAAGGCACGGCACACAGGGCGCGCCGAGTTGACGTGCCGCGTGTGCCGGGTTTGAGGCAGGAATCAATGCGAACGGATCATCGTGCCGAACGGCTGTTCGGTGAGAATTTCCAGCAGCACCGAGTGCTCGATACGGCCGTCGATGATGTGCACCGAACGCACGCCGCTCTTGGCCGCGTCCAGCGCCGACGAGATTTTCGGCAGCATGCCGCCGGAGATCGTGCCGTCGGCGAACAGGCCGTCGATTTCGCGCGCCGACAGATCGGTCAGCAGATTGCCTTCCTTATCCATCACGCCGGGGATGTTGGTCATCATCACGAGCTTTTCGGCGTTCAGCACGACCGCCAGCTTGCCCGCGACCAGATCCGCGTTGATGTTGTACGACAGGCCGTCTTCGCCGAAGCCGATCGGCGAGATCACCGGAATGAACGCGTCGTCTTGCAGCGCCTTCACGACCGCCGGGTTGATCGCCTCGACTTCGCCCACCTGGCCGATATCGACGTACTGGCCCGGATTGTCGCGATCCGGCATCAGCATCTTGCGTGCGTGGATCAGGCCGCCGTCCTTGCCCGTCAGGCCGACCGCGTGGCCGCCGAAATGGTTGATCAGCGTGACGATGTCCTGCTGCACTTCGCCGCCGAGCACCCATTCGACGACTTCCATCGTCTCTTCATCGGTGACGCGCATGCCCTGGATGAACGTGCCCTGTTTGCCGATCTTCTTCAGCGCCTGGTCGATTTGCGGACCGCCGCCGTGCACGATGACCGGATTGATGCCGACCAGCTTGAGCAGGATCACGTCGCGCGCGAAGCCTTGCTTGAGCCGCTCTTCGGTCATGGCGTTGCCGCCGTATTTGATCACCACGGTCTTACCGTGATACTGACGAATGTAGGGAAGCGCCTCGGCCAGGATTTCAGCCTTCAGGGTGGGCGCGATCTGCGAAAGGTCGGGAAGCTCGGACATGGCGGCAGGCTCAGGCACGGGACAGTTAAAACAGGGCGAATTGTACAGGACTGGCGCGCTGCAACAGGGTTTTCGATAGTTGCGCGGGCGGCGGGCATTACCGGGTTTGCGCGCCGCGCAATGACATGTCACGGACACCAACCGGACGAGGAAGCGTACCGCGCTTTGGAGGCACCCGTGAACTAGCCGAACGGACGACTCACGACGGTTCGCCAGTCGTGGCATCATTTCCTGATCCAGGCTGAAGCGAGGGTATCCGGCCCGTCATGAAACCGTCCGTTTCCCGCTCTGAAAGCAGCGCGCGCTGCCCGCGCTGCGGCAACGCGTTCGATTGCGCCATGCATGGGCAACCCTTTGACTGCTGGTGCCGTGAGATGCCGCCGTTGCCGGCGGATCGGCTCGATTCGAGCGGGCGCTGTCTGTGTCCGGAGTGTCTTGCGGCGGAGATTGCGCGGGTGGCTCAGGGGCGGCCGCGCGGTGCGTGATCGGCGTTGCGGCCGACGGAAGCCGCGCTGTTTGAGAGCAGTATCAGGGGCTTATGGGGACTCCGCCGGCTTACGGAGGCGTCACGATGGCTCCGCCGGCCTACTCGGGCGGCATCGGCTTACGGTAGCGCATAGGCCTACGCGAGCATCGCCGGCTTGGCGAGCGCCTTAGACCCGCGCGGACGCCCCACCGGCCATGAAAGCGCCGGCCACGAGCGCCACCAGCCACGAAAGCGTCACTGGCTCAAGCCGCACGGCGGTGCTGGGCCGCAAGCGCGCTCAAATCACGCGCGACGGCTTCCAGCGCCGGCTCCCACCGACCGAATTGCGGCTGCCGATACAGCGTGGCGCTTGGATACCACGGGCTGTCGCCGCGGTCGAGCAACCAGACCCAGTGGGGGTTGACGTCGAGCAACACCCAGGTGCGCTGGCCGATTGCACCGCTAAGATGCGCCGCAGAGGTGCAAACCGTAATGACAAGATCGAGCGCGCCCACAAACGCGGCGGTGTCGTCGAAGGTGGCGAATTCGGCGGTGTAGTCGGTCATCGGCAAGCCGGCCGTGCGCGCTGCCACCACGTCCGCGCCGGCGCCCGGTTGCAATGAATAGAACGCCATGTCCTGCATGCCGCCGAAGTAAGCCGCATAGCGTTCCCAGCCGACACGCCGGAACGGATTGCGTTGATGGCCGTGGCTGCCCGTCCATGTCAGTCCGACTTTGAGCCGTGATTCGCCGGCAAGCCGCTTTTGCCACGACTTGGCGGCTGCCGGGTCCGCTCGCAAATAGGGTGCCGCCGGAATCGTTTCCTCGTGCGTGTCGAATATTAGCGGCAGGCTCAGCAACGGAATCTCGTAGTCGAACGCGGGTAGCGATTCGACACCGCCGCCGGCCGAAAACTCGTCTGCATGACCGCCCAGGCTGCGCGAAAGCAGCGCGCCCATCTGCGGAAACGAATTCCAGATGAGACGGCCGCCTTCGCGATGGACGCGCTCGGCCAGCATCGAGATATAGCGGCAGAACTGCAGGAGGTCGCCCATGCCTTGTTCGCCCCACACGAGCAGCGTCTTGCCCGCGAGCGGTTCGCCACGCCAAAGCGGCGCCGGCATCACAGGACGGTTGCCGCCCAATTCCGAAGAGCCGTCCCAGCGTGCCTCGTGCGATGCCCAGCCGTGCGCGTAGTCGCCACGCACGAGTTGCAGCATGGAGAGATTGGAGTGCATGGAGGCGTCGTTGGGGGCCAGCGCGCAAGCGGTTTGGGCGGCTTGCATCGCGTCGTCCCAGCGTTGCGCCTCACGCAGCGTCAGCGCATAGTTGTTGTGCGCCAGCGGGCTATGCGGTGCGCATTGCACGGCCTTTGCGCCGGCTTCGAGCGCGCGCGGCAGATCCATATTCGTGCGGTAAGCGTGCGTGAGATTGGTCCAGCCGTTGCCATCGTGAGGCTCATCGCGGACGGCGCTTTCCAGAAGCGCGATCTGTTCGTTCAGGTCGCCGCCGGTAAACGTCAGTGCCGCGGCGAGATTGTTGCGTAGGCGCGGCAATCGCGGATCGATTGCGAGTGCATGACGGTACGGGGCAATGGCCTCGTGATGCCGATTCGCCATCTGCAGCGTGTGGCCGAGACGAAAGTGCGCAAGCGCGTTGTGCGGATCGAGTTGAGCAATAATGGCGGCGAGTTCGACTGCGTCGCCGGAACGGTGTTGTTCGAGTAGCCTGGCGATGAGCGAATCGAGCGACGCATAGTCGAGCGGATGAATTCGCGCCGCGGCGTCGAGGCATTCAGCTTCGGCCTGTGCCGTGCCGTTTTGCCGAGCTGCGGCGGCTTGTCGCAGAACAGTCAGGAAAGCTGAGGAGGCATCGGCCTCGTCGGAAGTAGGTAGCATGGATGGGTTGCACGATGGAGGAATCGAAGAAAAGATCGTCCCCGTTAGGCGCTATCGCAAAAATTCCATGTTACCGGCGCGAAGCCGCGAGGTAAGTCGGACTAGTCCGAACAGGTAAATTAAAGTCATGCATCGAATAACCAACACCGGCCGCGTCAATCTCGGACATCTGTTCTGGCTACGCTGTCTCGCGATCATTGGCCAGTTGATGACGATCGCGTTCGTGCAGATCTTCATCGGTGTGCACCTGCCGTTGCCTGCCATGCTGCTCGTGATCGCGCTCGAAGTGATCTTCAACGGGATTACATGGTGGCGCGTCTCGCAGCAGCGGCCCGAATCCAACATGGAATTGTTCGGCCAGATCTGGGTCGATCTGGGCGCGTTGTCCGCATTGTTGTTTCTCTCCGGCGGCACCACTAATCCCTTCGTTTCGCTCTACCTGCCATCGCTCGCGATTGCCGCTGCCGTGTTGCCGTGGCATCTGATGGCATGGCTCGCGGCGTTCGCCGTGGCCTGCTACGCGGTCCTCGGTTTCGATTCCGTGCCGCTGAATCTCGACAATCCCGCGAACCTGTTCGACTACTACCGCGCGGGCATGTGGGTGAACTTCATGGTCAGCGTCGGCCTCATTGCATGGTTCGTTGCGCGCATGTCGCGAGCATTGCGGCTACGTGACGCAGCGCTCGGAGACGCGCAGCAGCGCTTGCTTCACGACGAACGCGCGGTCGCTCTGGGTGTGCAGGCCGCTACCGTTGCGCACGAAATCGGTACGCCGTTGTCTACAATTGCCATGTTGTCCGAAGAATTGCGAGATGCAGCGCGTTCCGATAAGGGACTTGCGGCTTATAGCGCCGATCTCGAACTGCTCGAACAACAAATGACATTGTGTACGTCGGCGCTTGCGCGCTTGCGCAGCCGGGCGTCGACAACCACCAACCGGCAGCAGGTCGGCGAGTGGCTCGAATCGTTCGGCGAGCAGTGGCGCTTGCGTCATCCGCATGTGAAATTCGAGCGGATCGGCGTGCCGCCGGAAGATGTCAGTCTTGACGATACGGTGGCCGTGAGCCAGATTCTCACGATTTTGCTCGACAACGCCGCGCGTGCAAGCCGCGATCACGTGACGCTGTCCTGCACACTGGCGTCACGCGGCGACCAGATCGTATTCGAAGTATGTGATGCGGGCCCGGGCATTCCGGCCACGTTGCGTGGCTCGCTCGGCGCGGTGCCGGTCGAGAGTACGCAAGGTGGACACGGCGTGGGCCTCTATCTGGCTTTTTCGGCGGCGGCGCGTCTGAAGGGATCGATCGAACTGACCGATGTCAGCACGATCAAGCCGCGTGGTACGCGCGCGGTCCTGAAGCTGCCGCTCGCCGGGCGCAAATTTTCTGGCAAAGGCCGTCAAGGCGCTGCGCCATCCAACACGGAGAAACAGGCATGAGCGATATGAATTTTCTGGTGATCGACGACGATGAGGTGTTCTCCGGCATCCTCGCACGCGGTCTCACCCGGCGCGGTTACACGGTGAGCGAAGCGCACAACGCTGATGAGGCGATCAAGCTGGCGAATCAGCAGAAGTTCAGCCAGATCACGGTGGATCTGCATCTCGGCAACGACTCCGGTCTGACGCTCGTCGCGCCCTTGCGCGATTTGCAGCCCGACGCGCGCATGCTGGTGCTGACCGGCTATGCGAGCATCGCCACCGCGGTGCAGGCAGTGAAAGACGGTGCCGATAATTACCTGGCTAAGCCTGCCAACGTCGAGACGATTCTGTCGGCGCTGCAAAGTGAGGCGAGCGCACTGCAAGCAGAAGAGGCGATCGAGCATCCCACGCCGTTGTCGGTGGCGCGGCTGGAGTGGGAGCATATTCAACGCGTGCTCGCCGAGCACGGCGGCAATATTTCCGCTACCGCGCGCGCGTTGAACATGCATCGACGCACGCTGCAACGCAAGCTGGCGAAGCGGCCGGTCAAGCAGTAAGCGCGGACTTTTAGTTCCGCTTGTCGTAAGCAAATAAAAACGGGCTGCCTTATCAAAAGGCAGCCCGTTTTTTATACGCATCACATCTGTTTTGCCTCAAGCAGGGAACACAACAGCTCGAGGCAATCTCAGCATCGACTTCACAGCACGTAGCGCGAGAGATCCTCGTCTTCCGCGACTTCGTTCAGCGCGCGATCGACATAGGCCGCGTCGATCTGCACCGTCCTGCCCGAGTGATTACCGGCCGCAAACGAGACTTCCTCAAGCAGCTTTTCGATCACCGTGTAGAGACGCCGTGCACCGATGTTCTCGGTCTTCTCGTTCACCGAGTACGCGATCTCGGCGAGGCGGCGAATGCCGTCGTCCGCGAATTCGAGGTGCACGTCTTCGGTGGCGAGCAGTGCCTGATATTGCTTGACGAGGCTCGCGTCCGTGGACACCAGGATCGATTCGAAGTCGTTCACCGAGAGCGAGTCCAGTTCGACGCGAATCGGAAAGCGGCCCTGCAGTTCGGGAATCAGATCGCTCGGCTTGGCCAGGTGGAATGCACCGCTCGCGATGAACAGAATGTGATCGGTCTTCACCATGCCGTACTTGGTGTTGATCGTGGTGCCTTCGACCAGCGGCAACAGATCGCGCTGCACGCCCTGCCGCGAGACTTCGCCGCCGCCGGCTTCGTTGCGCGAGGCGATCTTGTCGATCTCGTCGAGAAACACAATGCCGTTCTGCTCGACGTTCTGTACCGCCTTGGTTTTCACCTCTTCGTCGTTCAACATCTTGCCGGCTTCTTCGTCGGTGAGGACTTTCAGCGCTTCCTTCACCTTCATCTTGCGGCGCGTTTTCTTGCCGCCGCCGATGTTCGCGAACATCGAACGGATCTGCTCGGTCATGTCTTCCATGCCCGGCGGCCCCATGATGTCCATGCCGACTTGCGGCTGTTCCACGTCGAGCTCGATTTCCTTGTCGTCGAGCAGGCCTTCGCGCAGGCGCTTGCGGAATGTCTGGCGCGTGGTGCTGCCTTCGTCGACGGTATCAGCCGCGCTCGAGCTTGCGCCGAAGCCGACCGGGCGCGCGCTCGGCAGCAGAATGTCGAGAATGCGGTCTTCGGCCTGATCTTCGGCCTTGGTCCGCACTTTGCGCATTTCCGTTTCGCGCGTCTGCTTGACCGAGATTTCGATCAGGTCGCGCACGATGCTGTCCACGTCACGGCCCACATAGCCGACTTCGGTGAACTTGGTCGCTTCGATCTTGATGAACGGCGCGTCGGCCAGTTTCGCCAGACGCCGCGCGATTTCGGTCTTGCCGACGCCGGTCGGTCCGATCATCAGAATGTTCTTCGGCGTGATTTCCTGACGCAGCGGATCTTCAACCTGCTGACGGCGCCAGCGATTGCGCAGCGCCACGGCCACCGCTTTTTTCGCGCGGCCTTGGCCAATGATGTGTTTGTCGAGTTCCGAGACGATCTCGGCAGGGGTCATGGTGCTCATCGTGGGTCCTTACTCGATCGTCTCGATAACGCGGTTATGGTTCGTGTAGATGCACATGTCGCCGGCAATCTCCAGCGACTTCTCCACGATTTCACGGGGCGACAGGTCAGTGTTGTCGGAGAGCGCTTTCGCGGCGGCTTGCGCATAGGCGCCGCCCGAGCCGATCGCGCAGATGCCGCCTTCCGGATCGAGCACGTCGCCGTTGCCGGTGATGACCAGCGTGGTGGTGGCGTCCGCGGCGATCAGCATGGCCTCGAGACGGCGCAGCATGCGGTCGGTGCGCCAGTCTTTGGCGAGTTCGACGGCGGCGCGCGTGAGGTTGCCTTGATGTTTTTCCAGCTTCGCTTCGAAGCGGTCGAGCAGCGAGAAGGCGTCGGCTGTGCCGCCGGCGAAGCCGACCAGCACCTTGCCGTTATAGATGCGCCGGACTTTCTTCGCACCGCCTTTCATGACGATGTTGCCTAGCGTCACTTGGCCGTCGCCGCCGAGCGCGACCTTATCGCCGCGGCGCACGGAGACGATCGTCGTGCCGTGAAATTGCTCCATATGCGTTCCTCTTTGCAAAACGGGTAGGACGCGGCAGCGCACTGCGCTACCGCATGAATCCTGAAAGCGGACGGCGCGCGACGCTAACAAACGAACCGGCCGGCGCGCGCTCGTGCAGCGCATGCCCGATTTATTTTAGGGCGTGCGCGGTCATATCAAGAGCCGGCAAATGGCATAAGACAAAAAACACGCGAATTGGTGCGAGGAGCGGACGACGCGCGCAAGAGTGGGCACCGCGTGCAAGGGAAGAGACAGAAAGACAGCCGCAGCGGACGTTCGCCGGGAAGCCGCGTAAAGCCAGCGTCAAGGCGGCGCGAAAGAAAGCATCACACAAAAGAAAAAGGCGCACGGCTCACCGTGCGCCTCTCGACGAAGCAGCGTTTCAGGGCGCGGAGCCGAAGCCGCGCCGCAAGCCTTCAGTCGCCGAACAGCTTCTGGCGCAGTTCGCGGCGCTCCTGCGCTTCGAGCGACAGGGTGGCCGTGGGCCGTGCGAGCAAACGCGGGATGCCGATCGGCTCACCGGTTTCTTCGCACCAGCCGTAGTCGCCCGAATCGATGCGCGCGATCGACTGCTGCACCTTCTTCAGCAGCTTGCGCTCGCGGTCGCGCGTGCGCAGTTCGAGCGCATGCTCTTCCTCGATCGTCGCGCGGTCGGCCGGGTCCGGCACGATTACCGTTTCGCGCAGGTTTTCGGTCGTCTGGCCGGCATTGCGGAGAATGTCCGCCTGCAGCTGTTCGAGCTTGTTCTTGAAGAAGGCGAGCTGATCCTCATTCATGTAATCCTTGTCGCTCATCTTCAGGATTTCGGCTTCGGTCAAGAGTCGTTTCGTCGTCATCTGGCTTACTTCTTCAATGTGAGGCAAAACTCTTACATAGTGCCCGCACTTTCGTATTGCCCGCAAATGCGCCTCGAGGACGCGGAGCGCCAAGGCGGGCACGGACGATGGACTGTCGTGACGCCGAAGCGCTTGGCGCCCACACGCCGGGCGTCGCAACGCTAATGCGGGGCCGAACTCCTCTGGAAACCGATTCTCAGATGCTCCTGAGGCATTGCTTGCCGACAGCGCGCCTTTTCAGGCGCTGCCAGCCGGCATTGTCGGCGTATCGTCCGGATAAGATTTTCCGGCGCCTTTCAGGCCCGGCGCGGAATACGCGCTGACGGGGCAATTCGTTGTCATTCTCCAGTGGGCACGTATTGTAACTGAATCACAATCTAGCACCGCAAGTGGTGAAAATCCCCGTGCGGCACCCCGATATCCCGAAAATATAACGCGCGCACGATCAAAAAGCGATGGTCGTGCACGCTTTAATACAGCAGGGTTTTCACGTGCTTTTCACACGCGCGACTTTTCAGTCAGCTTTCGACTGCCGGCGGGCGGATTCAGCAGATGATTTGGCGGCCGCGCGCTTTACGAATACACCCATTTTGGGCCTGGCAGCACGGTGCATGCCGCGCCGCGCGGCGCCGAGCGAACCGTCGCTCCGACTGAATGACAAGCCCCGGACAAGCCGGGGCGCCACGCATATCACGCGAGGCAGGCGTCCAGACCGTCGGTGATCAGGTCTTGCGGCAGTTCGATGCCGATAAACACCATCTTGTTGGTCTTTTTCTCGATCGGCTGCCATTTCGCGGCCAGATCGCTGCCCATCATCTGATGCACGCCCTGAAATACCACCTTGCGGTCGACGCCCTTCATATACAGCACGCCCTTGTAACGCAGCAGGCGCTCGCCGTAAATCTGCAGAATGCCACCGAGAAAGTCTTCCAGCTTGTTCGGATCGAACGGCCGGTCGTTGCGGTAGACGAACGACTTGATCTTGTCGTCGTGGTGCGCATGGTGGTGATGCGCGTGATCGTGGCCTTCGTGATCGCACTGCCCGTGGTCGTGATCGCAGTCGGCGTGATCGTCGTGAGTGTGGCCGTGCTCGTCATGAGCGTGAGCGTGGCTGTGCGCATGTTCGTCTTCGACGAGGAAGTCCGGATCGATCTCGAGCTTCGAATTCAGGTTGAAGCCGCGCAGGTCGAAGATTTCCTTGATGTCCGCTTCGCCGAAATTGACGACCTTGATCGCCGCCCTCGGGTTCATGTGCAGCAGACGGTGGCGCAGATCGGCCAGTTGCTTTTCATCGACCAGATCGGACTTGGTAATGAACAGACGGTCGGCGAAGCCGACCTGGCGCTGCACGACTTCGTGCTCATCCAGCTGGTGGTTCGCGTGCTTGGCGTCGACCAGCGTGATGATCGCGTCCAGCAGGAATTCGTTGGCGATCTGGTCATCCATGAAGAACGTCTGCGCAACGGGGCCCGGATTGGCGAGGCCCGTGGTTTCGATCACGACGCGGTCGAAATCCAGTTTGCCGGACTGTTTCTGCGCCGCCAGATCGCCCAGCACGCGCGACAGGTCGCCGCGAATCGTGCAGCAGATGCAGCCGTTGCTCATCTGGATGATCTGCTCGCCCGTGTCTTGTACGAGGATTTCGTTGTCGATGTTCTCTTCGCCGAACTCGTTCTCGATCACGGCGATCTTCATGCCGTGCTTTTCATTCAGGATGCGCTTGAGCAGGGTGGTTTTGCCGCTGCCGAGAAAGCCGGTCAGGATGGTGACTGGAATCATATTGGTCGCCTGTATTGTCGTGAAACGGTGCGTAATCGGGTGAATAGCGAATGCGTAGGCCGGGCGCGCAGCCGGGTGGCGCGCTGCCCTGTCCAGGCGGTTATTGAAACATATCTGCCGAGCCGGCGTTGGCGAGCCCCTGTTCGAGCCCGCTTTCACCGATGCCGGTGGCGCCGGAAATATCCCCCAAAACTATGGGCGATCAGGCGATTTGCAACAGCAGGCCCTTCAGGTATTCGCCTTCCGGGAACGCGGTGAGCAACGGGTGATCCACGCCGGCGCCCAGTCGCTTGAGAATCCGGGCGTCCACGCGCGCGTCGGCGGCCGCGCCGGAGACGATTTTCTGGAACAGTTCGGCGTCGATCGCGCCGGAGCACGAATAGGTGAAGAGCAGGCCGCCCGGGCGCAGCAGCTTCAGCCCGGTCAGGTTGATGTCCTTGTAAGCGCGCGACGCGCGGTCCACATGTTCACGCGACGGCGCGAATTTCGGCGGATCGAGCACGATCAGGTCAAAGCGCTCGCCGTCGTCGTAAAGGCGGCGCAGCGTTTTGAACGCGTCGGCGTCGAGCCAGGTGGCGCGTTCGGCGTCGAAACCATTGGCCACCACGTTTTGCTGCGCGATCGCCAGCGCGTCGCCCGACGAATCGATCGACACGACCCGTTTGGCGCCGCCTTTCAACGCTGCGAGCGAGAATCCGCCGGTGTAGCAGAAGCAGTTCAGCACCTCGCGATCCTGCGCGAGCTGTTGCACCAGCAGGCGGTTGTCGCGCTGGTCGACATAAAAGCCGGTCTTGTGGCCGTTGCGCACGTCGACGTGATAACGCACGCCGTTTTCGCTCGCGATCAACGCTTCCGACGGCGCTTCGCCCGCCAGCACGCCCGTGACCTGTTCAAGTCCTTCCTTCTGACGAATCGACACGTCCGAGCGTTCGTAGACATTCGGACAGCCGGTCGCGCCCGTCAGCGCCGCAACGATCGCTTCCTTCCACGCCTCGACGCCCGCCGCCATGAACTGGCAGACCAACTGGCTGCGCTGGCCTTCGTCCTCGGCAACGTAGTGATCGACGATCAAGCCCGGCAGGCCGTCCGCCTCGCCGAAAATCAGCCGGACCGCGCCGGTGTCGTGGACCATCGTCTGACGATGGGCGAGCGCGCGCTGCACGCGCCGCTTGAAGAACGCGTGATCGATCGGCTCGGATTCGTCGAAACTCCACACGCGGGCGCGGATCTGCGAGTGCGGGCTGTAGGCCGCGCGCGCGAGAAAACGGCCGTCGTGCGCGCGCACCAGCACGGTGGCGCCGGGCGCGGGATTGCCGTCGATCCGGTCGATCGCGTTGGCATAGACCCACGGATGGCGGCGCAGCAGCGACTTTTCTTTCGACGGTTTGAGCGTAACGGTATTCATCAGGGTGTCAGAGAGAGCAATGGGCCGCGCGGCTTAGCGCACGCGGCAGGTGAAGCGAAGGCGGAGACTGCACGCCGCGAGTCGCGGAGTCAGTCGCGTTTTTTGGCGCGCGGATGCGCCTGATCGTAGACGTGCGCGAGATGCTGGAAATCGAGCGCGGTGTAGACCTGCGTCGCGGTGATGCTGGCGTGGCCAAGCAGTTCCTGCACGGCGCGCAGATCGCCGCTCGACTGCAGCACGTGCGTGGCGAACGAATGCCGCAGCACGTGCGGATGCACATTGGCGGGAATGCCGGCGACCAGTGCCGCGCGCTTCACGCGCTCACGCACGACGTTCGGCGACAGTCGGTTGCCGCGCACCGACAGGAACAGTGGATGCGGATCGTGCTTCACCATCTGGTCACGGACGGCGAGCCAGGCGCTCAAGGCTTCCAGCGCCTTGCTGCCGACCGGCACGACGCGGCGCCGATTGCCCTTGCCGAGCACTTCGACTTCGGCGGAATCGAGCTTGAGCCAGCCGGCCGAGCGGTAGCCGTCGGCATCGGCGAAACGGGCATCGAGACCGACCAGTTCCGCGAGTCGCAGGCCCGACGAGTAGAACAGTTCGAGCATGGCGTGATCGCGCAAACCTTCGGGCGATGCAGCGGGCGGACTTTCCATCAGGCGCGTAGCGTCGTCGACGGAAAGCGCTTTGGGCAGCGTTTTAGGCTGCTTCGGCGCGCGCACGGTCGCGACCGGATTGGCCGGCAGATCGACCCGGCCGGCGAGCCAGCGGTAAAACGCGCGCCACGCCGACAGCCGGTGACTGATTGAGCGCGCCGTCAGGCCGCCGGCGTGCGCTCGCGAAACGGCGCCGCGAATGTCCACGGCGGTCAGGCTTTCGAGCGGCCTGCCTTTGGCCAACTGCTTGAGTTCTTCGAGTTCGTGGGTGTAGCCGCGCAGCGTATGTGCCGACAGCCGCCGCTCGTGTTCGAGATTCAACAGATAGGCGGCGATCGGGTCGGCGGCGGTCACGATGGGCTTGTTGAGCGGCTGGCGCGGAGCTAGACGCGGCTCAACGCGGCAACAGACGGCTCAGCGCGGCGCTGGCCAGCGCGCCGATCTGCGTCAGGAAATCGGTGGCCATGCCGTCGTGGAAGCGGCGCGCGTCGGCCGAGCCCATCACCAGCAGGCCGAAGGTCGGCGCTTCTTCCTTGCCTTCGGGATCGCGCAGCGCGAGCAGGGCGATCGATTCGGTGGCGTGCGCCGACTCGGACGCCGCGTGGCCGGCCGCGCCCTCGTCGCTCACGGCGGCCACGGACGGCGCCAGCCACTGCGCCGCCTCGAAGCCGGTATTCGCGCCGCAATACGGCGTGGTCAGGCTATTAGCGAAGATGCGCACTTCCTCGCCGACATGGCGCGCGAAGTCGGCCTGAGCATACGGCTCGGCCACATCCCACACGCGCAGCGCGGCTTGCGGCACGTCGAAGATGTCGCGCAAACCGGTGGCGATCGTACGCGGCAACGCATACGGATCGCGCTCAGCCATCACGCGAATGGTCCAGCGGTTGAATTTCGACGCGATGCTGTCGTTCTCGTGGCCGTAGCGCAGGAGTTCGGCGAGACGTCGTTCGAGATGCTTGTTCTTGTCGCGCAGCATCTCCATCTGCCGTTCCTGCAGAGACACCGCGGCTTTGCCGTGTGGATTCGCGAGGCGGATCGTCGCGAGCATTTCCGCGTGTTCGGCGAAAAATTCAGGATTGGCGAGCAGATATTCGGCGACTTCGCGATCGTTCATGGTTTGGGCTAAAGGACTACGGGGCGACGCCTTGAGGCGAAGCATCGGTCAATGAGTTTATGCGGCCTGTGAATCGGCTAATGAGTCGGGCAGTTCGATTTCGCCTTCGAAGACCGTCGCGGCAGGCCCGGCCATCAGCAGCGGCTCGTCTGCTTGCGTGCTGTCCCACGTGATGGTGAGTGTGCCGCCGTGCGTGTGCACGAGCACCGGTGCGTCCAGCAGCCCGCGCCGGATGCCGGCCGCGACGGCCGCGCAGGCGCCCGTTCCGCACGCCAGCGTTTCGCCCGCGCCGCGTTCGTACACGCGCAGCTTGATCTCGCTGCGGCCGACGATCTGCATGAAGCCCGCGTTCACCCGCTGCGGAAAACGCGCATGACGTTCGATCACCGGGCCTTCGACCAGCACGGGGAATGCTTCGACGTCGTCGACCACTTGCACGGCGTGCGGGTTGCCCATCGACACCACCGAAATCCAGCGCGTCGTGCCGCTCACGTCGAGCGGCCAGAGCGTGTCCGCGCCTTCGCGGCGGCCTTCCAGACCTTTGGTGGCGAACGGTACGCGCTCCGGGTCGAACACGGGCGAGCCCATGTCGACCAGCACTTCGCCGTTTTCCTGCATGGTCAGCGTGATGGTGCCCTTTTGCACCTGCACGCGTACGCTGCGTTGATCGGTGAGGCCGCTGTCGCGCACGAACTTGACGAAGCAGCGTGCGCCGTTGCCGCAATGCTCGACCTCGCCGCCGTCGCAATTGAAGATGCGATATCTGAAATCGACGCCGGCCACCGTGGGCTTTTCGACCAGCAGCAACTGGTCGGCGCCGACGCCGAAATGCCGGTCCGCGAGCGCGCGCACCTGCACCGGCGTCAGGTTGACCGGTTGGGTGTAGCCGTCGAGCACGACGAAGTCATTGCCCGCGCCGTGCATTTTGGTGAATTTCAGTTTCATCACGCTATTGTAAGTGACGCGCCCTTGGGTGCGCCCGAACGCCGCGTTATTTCCGCGTCCGGGCGCTTTCTTCGCACACCGCGAAGGCGGCCGTTCAATACACGCTCGGTTCGCCCGGCGGCCGGGTTTTGAAGCGCTTATGCACCCAGTAGTACTGCTCGGGCATCAACGGAATCTGCTCTTCCAGGAAAGCATTCATGCGTCGGGCGTCCGCATCGTCGTCGCCGGTCGGGTAGTTTTCCCACGGCTTGAACACCTTGAGGCGGTAGCCTTTGTAATTCGGCAGCACTTCGCCGATGAACGGCACGACCTGCGCGTGGCCGACCTTGGCCAGACGCCCCACCGCGGTCAGCGTGCAGGTCGGCACGCCGAAGAACGGCACGAAGGTGGAGTTGCGAGCGCCGTAGTCCATATCGGCGCCGAGCATCACCGGCTTGCCGTCGCGGAGCCAGCGCAGCACGATGCGCGCGCTGTCGGCGCGGCTCGCCATGTCCGCGCCGAAGCGCGCCCGCGCGGCTTTGGCGACTTCCTCGAGCTCGGGATTCGACATCGGCTGATACAGCGAGCCGCATTGGCGCTTGAGTGAGTAGTTCAGGAAGATTGCACCGGCTTCGATGCCGACGAAGTGCAGGCCGAGGAGCAGCGTGGGCGGCAGATTCGGGTCGGTCAGATCGATTTCGCTGTCGACCTGGATCAGCTTTTCGAGCTTCTTCGCCGAGCCGAACCACTGCACGCTGCGCTCGAGGTAGCTGCGGATCGCGTGGCGGAAATGCTTCTGCGCGACGTCTTCACGGCGCTTGTCGCTCCATTCGGGGAAGCACAGCTTCAGATTGATATGGACGATGCGTTTGCGCCGGCTCGGGATCTGATACAGCAGCCAGCCGAGTCCGTCACCGAGACGGGCGATGACACCATAAGGTAACAGTGCAAACAGTTTCAGCAGCCCGATCGCGAGTTTGGCGCCATAGCGGCTCAGCATGCCACCCCCTGAAAAGATGCGCGGGGCAAGGCAGGCTTCAGGAAAGCGGAAAAGTTGACGTAATGCCGCACTCTTGGACACTCTGTGACAATCATAAGAAGTCGCTATAATAAGGGCTTCGCCGAGTTAATAGACAACTTGCGGGGCGAAGCCGGTGGCTGCAAACCATGTGATTTGCGCCTCCCGGTAAGGTAATCCGCTAAAGCGTCGCCGCTTCAAGGCTCCCGAAGCTGGCTACGTGAAACTCAACCGTAACCACAAAACAGGAGTCTGCAACGTGGCAAACGACTATCTCTTCACTTCCGAATCCGTCTCCGAAGGCCATCCCGACAAAGTCGCGGATCAGATTTCGGACGCCATTCTCGACGCCATCCTCGCTCAGGACAAATACTCGCGTGTCGCCGCGGAAACGCTGTGCAACACTGGTCTCGTCGTTCTGGCCGGTGAAATCACCACCACCGCGAACGTCGATTACATCCAGGTTGCGCGCAACACGATCAAGCGCATCGGCTACGACAACACCGACTACGGCATCGATTACCGCGGCTGCGCGGTGCTCGTCGCATACGACAAGCAATCGCCGGACATCGCCCAGGGCGTGGACCGCGCGCACGACAACAACCTCGATCAAGGCGCCGGCGACCAGGGCCTGATGTTCGGCTACGCGTGCGAAGAAACGCCTGAACTGATGCCGCTGCCGATCCACCTGTCGCACCGTCTGGTGGAGCGTCAGGCAAATCTGCGCCGTGACGGCCGTTTGCCCTGGCTGCGTCCGGACGCGAAGTCGCAAGTCACCGTGCGTTATGTCGACGGCAAGCCGCATTCGATCGACACCGTGGTGCTGTCCACGCAGCATTCGCCGGACATCGATCTGGGCATGCTGCGCGAAGCCGTGATCGAAGAAGTCATCAAGCCGACGCTGCCGGCCGAGCTCATCAAGGGCGACATCAAGTTCCTGGTGAACCCGACGGGTCGTTTCGTGATCGGTGGTCCGCAAGGCGATTGCGGTTTGACCGGCCGCAAGATCATCGTCGATACGTACGGCGGTGCCGCACCGCACGGCGGCGGCGCGTTCTCGGGCAAGGATCCGTCGAAGGTCGACCGTTCGGCGGCCTACGCCGGCCGTTATGTCGCGAAGAACATCGTGGCCGCGGGCCTCGCTTCGCGCTGCCTGATTCAGGTGTCGTACGCCATCGGCGTCGCCCAGCCGACGTCGGTGATGGTGAACACATTCGGCACGGGCCGCGTGTCGGATGCGACTATCACGCGTCTGGTGCAGGAGCATTTCGACCTGCGTCCGAAGGGCATCATCCAGATGCTCGACCTGCTGCGCCCGATCTACGAGAAGAGCGCGGCCTACGGTCACTTTGGCCGCGAAGAGCCGGAATTCACGTGGGAATCCACGGACAAGGCATTGGCGCTCGCCGAAGCCGCTGGCACGGAACCGGTTGCCGCGCTGGCCGAATAGCGCGAGTTGTCCGTTTCAACAAAAAACCCTGCGGGCGTGAGCCAGCAGGGTTTTTTAATTTGCGGCGGTCGCTTTGCTGCGCAATCGACCCGCGGCTTCACCGGCCGCGATGGGCTTTCGCATCGTCAGCGCGTAGTGCGTGGAACCGCGCGGGTCGAGCAGCGTGTTCTGTACTCGCCTTAACGGCTCGCAAACGCGAACGCGAACCAGCCGGTGCTGCCATTCGTCGACATCCGACGCGGGCGGCGGCTCGTGTTCTGTGGCACGGCGACGGGTGCGCGTTGCGCGGTGAGGCGCAGCGGCGTCGGTTTGCGCAGCAGCGTGCGCAGCGAAAAACGGCGCGAGCTGCCTTGCAGACGCAAGGCGGAGAAGAACGTGTTGAACCAGGTGCGAATGCCGTCGACGGCTTTGGCATCGCGCCATTGTTCGCCCAGCGCGCGGGTGCGGGTGGCGTGATGGCGCAGCGCGCGCACGACATGGCGGCGCGCGGGACGCGCCGCTTTCAGTGCGGCGCGGGTAAGACGGGTGCTCAGGAGAGTATGCATGGCTTCACAAGTAGGCAACGTGTCGCGCGACGGAATGTGCGCCATGAAGAGCACCAAATGTGCCAATGGCGGTGTCGCGATGGACGGCGCGAAAGCCTGGAATTCGACTGAAAAATGCACAGAGTACAGCGGGGTCGGCCTTGGTGGCCTGTGCGCGGCGCGAAAGTGCGGGAGTGACGATCAACATGCAACGCAGGTTACACGCGATTCGTGACGTCATAAAGTCCGTTTTTACCCTGCAAATACGGGTTTTTACGGGGTAGATCGCGATTTGCGGCTACGGGGTCGCGCCCTTTGCGGTCGATTTTTGTGCGTGCTTGCCCGTTTGAAGTGCCATGAAATCGAGCACGGCGCATGAAAGCAGTGCGTAAGCTGCGGTTTTGCGGCGGTGAAACAGCACACTGTGCGATCGCGCCCGTTTTACAATCGGGCATCAGCTTGTCGACAGTAACGGAACACCATGTCACTTCATTCCAAGAAAGAGCAGATTCAGACGTTGCGGGAGCAGGGTTTTGTCGTGGTGCCCGGATTGGTGTCGCCCGAGCGTTGCGATGAATTGAAGCAGATTGCGCAGCGTCAGTTGCAGGAAGCAGCCGCGCCGATCGAGTTCGAAGCGGATCTGCAGTATCCCGGCGCACCGAGCTCCAAACAGGCGCCCGGCGGCCATACGGTGCGGCGGCTGCTGGATGCGTATGGACGTCATCCGAGTTTCGCGCAGTGGGCGACCGCGCCGGAAATTCGCGGCTGGATGGAACTGTATTTCGGCGAGGAGCCGCGTCTGTCACGCGCACACCATAACTGCATGATGACCAAGCATCCGGCGTACGGCAGCTTGACCGGCTGGCATCGCGACGTGCGGTATTGGTCGTTCGAGCGGGACGATCTGGTTTCGGTGTGGCTTGCAGTCGGCGCGGAGACGGTGGATAACGGCGCGCTGTGGCTGGTTCCGAAGTCGCACAGCGCCGCGTTCACCTCCGACCGGTTCGATCAGTCCAAATTCTTCCGCTCCGATCTGGAAGAAAATCAGGAATGGATTCGCACGGCGGTGTCGCCTGAACTGAAGGCCGGCGACGTGGTGTTCTTTCACTGCAATACCCTGCATTCGGCCGGCAAGAACATCAGCGATCAGGTGAAGTTTTCGCTGGTGTACACCTATCACGGCGCGAGCAACGTGCCGTTGCCTGGCACCCGTTCGGCTGCGAAGCCCGAAGTGGCGTTCTAGGTTTTCGATCTCTCGCGGCGGCGCATCGGCTTCACACGCTGAAAATCCGAAGCGCCGCGCGCTCGCGCACGCCGTTAGCGCTTGCGTCCCGACAAAGCCATTCCCGTCAATCCGGCGATCGTGGCCACGACGCCGCCCACGATCAGCATGATCGCCTTGTTGGTCGGTGAACCGGTAAAGACGCGCGAGACGTCGCTACTCACCGAATTGAACGCCTGCCCGCCGAAATACAGCAGCACGACACCGCCGACAATCAACGCGATGGAAATCGCCTTCGTCATCTACCTCTCCCATGAGCTTGAGTCGGGCAAAGTGTAGGGGAGCCGCAGGCGATCGTCCATCCCGCATACTGGGTGTCTGCATGCATCACGTCGATTCGCTACCATAGCGGTCTGGCCGCATCCCCTCCTACAAAAACATAGCAGCACGCCTCCCGCAGCATGCAATTGCCCATGCCCGCACACTGGTCGGGCGCCTTCACCATCAAGGACACTAGCAATGGCTTACGAAGCAGCTTCAGAACGCTATTCGGATATGCAGTACCGCGTCTGCGGCAAGTCGGGTCTCAAACTGCCGGCGCTGTCGCTCGGACTGTGGCACAACTTCGGCGACACCACGCCGATCTCCACGCAGCGCGACATCTTGCGCACGGCCTTCGACCTGGGTATCACGCACTTCGACCTCGCCA
The DNA here is from genome assembly GCF_046030175.1 of Paraburkholderia sp. RL17-373-BIF-A. Lineage (NCBI taxonomy): Bacteria > Pseudomonadati > Pseudomonadota > Betaproteobacteria > Burkholderiales > Burkholderiaceae > Paraburkholderia > Paraburkholderia sp. RL17-373-BIF-A. Next base: position 22,470 of record NZ_JARESO010000009.1, on the reverse strand, counting down.
ACAACTACGGGCCGCCGTACGGCAGCGCCGAAACCAATTTCGGCCGGCTTTTCAAGGACGACTTCAAGCCGTATCGCGATGAGCTGCTGATTTCGTCGAAGGCCGGTTGGGACATGTGGCCGGGTCCGTACGGTCAAGGCGGCGGTTCGCGCAAATACGTGCTCGCGAGTCTCGATCAGAGCCTGCAACGCATGGGCCTCGACTACGTCGATATTTTCTATTCGCATCGTTTCGATGCCGATACGCCGCTCGAAGAAACCGCGGGCGCGTTGGCGAGCGCCGTGCAGCAGGGCAAGGCGCTGTACATCGGGATTTCGTCGTACTCGGCAACCAAAACGCTCGAAATGGCGAAGCTGCTCGCCGGGTACAAGGTGCCGCTGCTGATTCATCAGCCCGCGTACAACATGCTCAATCGCTGGATCGAACACGAGTTGCTGGATACGCTCGAGAAGGTCGGTGCCGGCGCCATCGCGTTCACGCCGCTCGCTCAGGGTCTGCTCACCGGCAAATACCTGAACGGCGTGCCGGAAGACGCGCGCGTCAACAAGCCGGGCGGTGGATCGTTGAAGCAGGAGCATTTGAGCGCGCAAAACATCGAACACGTGCGCAAGCTCAACGACATCGCGCAACGTCGCGGCCAGAGCCTGGCGCAGATGGCGCTCGCCTGGGCGCTGCGCGATCCGCGCGTGACGTCCGTGCTGATCGGCGCAAGCCGTGCGGAGCAGGTGCGCGAGAACGTCGGTGCACTGAAGAATCTCGCGTTCTCGAAGGACGAACTGGCCGAGATCGACCGCTACGCGACCGAAGGTGGCATCAACCTGTGGGAAAAGCCGTCCACGGATCAGGCGATCTGATCCCCGCGCCTTGGTCCTTCACGCCGCAGCAATAGAAAAGCCGCCCACGGGGCGGCTTTTTTCTTTTAGACGAGCGCCGGCAAACCTTCGACCAGCACGACCGCGAACACTACGCCGATCAGCGCGCCAAGCACGCGCAACGCGTTGTGCCGGAATTCCGTCTTGCAGGGAAGCGCACCGACAAACAAAGCCCCGGCCAACGCCATCGGAATGACCAGGATGAAATCGCCGATCGTGAAGTAGGTCGTCATTCTTGTCTCCATATGTATTCCGGCGAAGGCGGCGGCTCGATTTATGGAGTCATGCACCGCCCACGCTCGATTTGAGTATAGGAGACAAGTGAAGTCGATATGACGGCGCTTTGCGGCGCTGCAGCGGCTATTCGCAAGCCGCTGAACCCGGTGCGGCAAGGGCCGCCGCGATTGCCGCGACGCAGCAAATGCGACGCAAAAAATGTCGCGTTCGTTTACGTCGGCCTTACGTTTTAGCGTCATTCAATGCGCGTTGGGTCGTCGCGCGAGCATCAGATGCGAGGTTGCTCACGTCCGCGCAAGCGCATCGTTGCAACCAGTCCGATGATGAGCAGCACGCCCACCAGTCCCGCGACACCGTTCCATCCGAAACCGGCCCACACGTGACCGCCATACGAGCCGACCACGCTGGACCCGATGTAATACGCGAGCAGATACAGGGCGGCGGCCTGACCTTTGGCATCCTTGGCGAGGCGTCCGACCCAACTGCTCGCCACCGAATGTCCGGCGAAGAAGCCGAACGTCACGCACGCGATGCCGGCCGCGATCGCCGCCAACGGCTGCAACATGGTGAGCGCGAGACCGAGCACCATCAACAGCAAGCTGGCGGTGAGCACGCGAGCGCGGCCGAAGTTATCGGCCATGCGCCCCGACCACGGCGAGGCGACCACGCCTGTCAGATACACGACGAAGATCGCGCCGATCTCCGTCTGATTCAATTGATAAGGCGGCGCGAGCAAGCGGTAGCCGATGTAGTTGTACAGCGTGACGAAGCTGCCCATCAGCACGAAGCCGAGCAGAAACAGCAGCGACAGTCCGGGTCGCGTGAATTGCTTGAGCAGGGCAGTGCGGTGATGCGTAAAGCCGAGTCCGCGCCGCGGTACGAAATGGCGTGACGGTGGCAGCAGCGCGCGAAACGCGAGCATCGACAGAATGCCGAGCACGCCGATCGTGCCGATCGCGACACGCCACGAAAACAGATCCGCGACGACGCCGGTGATCACGCGTCCGGCCATCCCGCCGATCGCCGTGCCGCCGACATAGAGTCCCATCGCGAGGCCGAGCCCGTCGGGATGCACTTCTTCCGCGAGATAGGCCATCGCGACGGCGGGCACGCCGCCGAGCGCGAGACCTTCGAGCGTGCGCAGCACGAGCAGTTGGTGCCACTGCGGCGCGATCGACACACCGATGGTCAGCAGCGCGGAAAGGGTGAGCGACAGCGTCATCAGCTTGTGACGGCTCCAGCCTTCCGAAACGAAGCCGGCGACGAACACCGCAAGCGCGAGCGCGGCCGTGGTCAACGAGAGTGACAGGCTGCTTTGTGCCGGCGTCACGTTGAACGCCGTCGAAAAAGACGGCAGCAAGGGCTGCACGCAATAGAGTAGCGAGAACGTCGCGTAACCGGCGAACAGCAACGCGATGCTGGCGCGCCAGTACGCGCGTGTGCCGCGTTCGAGGTATGGGATGTCGGGCACGGCGGAAGCGGTCGAAGAAGCGGTCGAAGCAGGAGCAGTCGAAGTAGCAGTCCGGTGGGAGTCCGGCGGCGGGGTCACGAAAAAATCTCCTCAGGGATGCAAAGGACACAAAGGAGTTAAGGATACGCTGAAAAGAGCGCGCGAGTCAGTGCAGAGCGCGGTTAACCGCCACGACGACGCGATCTGCCGGCGCGTCCTGCGCCCTCTTCGCGGCATCGAAAAACGATGACTACCCGCGCGTCGCGGCATCGCTGGCGGGCGCGGAAGGATGCACGATCTGCTCATCCGTCGGCAGCGCGGACGCGTCCCAGCCACCGCCCAGCGCCTTGATCAACGCGACGCTCGCGGCCATCCGCCGCCGCGCGATCGACACGGCGTCGCGCTCGTTGGTGAGCGCAGTGGTTTGCGCGACCACCACGTCGAGATACGTGATCGCGCCGTTCTTATAGCGATTCGATACGACTGCCAGCGCACGTTGCGCGGCGGTCACCGCATCGTCCTGCGCGGTCGCTTCTTGCTCGAGCACGCGCAAGGCGGCGAGATTGTCCTCGACCTGACCGAAGGCGCTCAGCACGGTCTGCCGGTATTGCGCGACGCTTTCGTCGTAGTGCGCGCGGGCCTGTTCCTTCACGGAAGCGCGTCCGCCGAAGTCGAGCAGCGTGCCCGCGAGCGTCGGCCCCAGCGACCACAACCGGCTCGGCGCCAGCAACCATTGACTGTAGTTGGTGGCTTCGAGGCCGCCCGTCACCGACAAGATGAGGTTCGGAAAAAACGCCGCCGTCGCCACGCCGATCTGCGCGTTCATATCGGCGACGTGCCGTTCCGCCGCCGCAATGTCCGGGCGGCGTTCGAGCAACGCGGACGGCACGCCCGCCGCCGCCACGACCGGCACTGCGGCGAGCGGCGCAACCGGCAACGAAAACGTGGAAGGCGGCTGGCCGATCAGGATCGCGATCGCGTGTTCGAGTTGCGCGCGCTGCACGCCGAGGTCGAGTGCTTGCGCCTGGGTGGTCTTCAGTTGCGTTTGCGCCTGCGCGACATCGGCGTCCGTGGCGATGCCGCCGGCGTAGCGGTGCTGAGTCAGATCGAGGGCTTGCTTGTAGGCTTCGATCGTGTCGTCGAGCAGTTGGCGTTCCTGATCGAGCCCGCGCAGCTCGAAGTAGTCGGTGGCGAGTTCGGCCTGCATCGACAGGAGTACGGCTTGCGCATCGGCGGCGCTGGCCTGCGCTTCGGCTTTCGCGCCTTCGACACTGCGCGACACGCGGCCCCACAGGTCGGGTTCCCATGACGCATCGGCTTGCACGAGGTAGTCGTTCAGCGTGAGGCCGGCGGTCGATTTGTGCAGCACGTTTTCCGACGAACGCGCGCGTGAATAGGCGCCGGTCGCGCTGACGACCGGGAAGAAGCTCGATCGATATTGCGCCACGGTTGCGCGGGCGGCGCGAAAGCGTGCTTCGGCGGCCTGCACGTTCTGGTTCGCGCTCGCGACCTGTTGTTCGAGCGCGGCGAGCGACGGGTCTGCGTAGACGCTCCACCACGCGCCGCGGGTGAGCGTGTCGGCGGGTTGCGCGGGTTTCCAGCCGGTGCCTTCGAGTTCCTTGTAGGTTGCGGTGGTGGTGGCGGACGGCTTCACATAGTCGGGGCCGACGGTGCATGCGGTGAGTGCGCATACGCTTGCTAGCGCCAAAGCGGACGCGCGCAGCGAGACGTGTCGCAGCGGTGGGGCGGCGAAACGGCGACGAGATGCCGGCGCGTTCATGACGATGCCCTCGCGAACAGCAATGAGGCGACGTGCGCAGTCTCGGAGCTTGAGGCTATCGCGCTGGAGGAATCTGCCGCTCCGTCACCGCTCTTCACTGCGCCGGACGCGCTCCCTGCCGCGCCACCACTCGCGACCGCGGCGGATGCGCCCGCCGCCGCTTCGCCCTTTGCCGCTGCGCCAGACGCGCCCGTTCCCCGTTCACCGCTCGCCGCTGCGCCAGACGCGCCCGCTGCCCCTTCACCACCAGCCGCCGCGCCAGAAGCACCCGTTGCCTCACCCGCTTTCGCCGCCACGATCCGCACCGGTGCGCCATCGACGATCGAGTCCTGTGGATTCAGGATCACCTCCTCTTCGCCTTGCAGGCCGGACACGATCGCTACGCGCGTGCCGAAGTCCGTTCCCAACGACACCGGCACGAGCTTCACTTTGTGTTGCGCGTCGACGGTCGCGACCTTCACACCGTCCGGACGGAACAGCAGCGCATTGCCCGGTAACGTGAACGGCGCCGCACCCGTGCCCAACGCGAAGTGCACTTGCGCATACGCACCCGGTAGCAAATCGCCATTGCGGTTATCGACATCGACTTCGACCAGCATCGTGCGTTGTTGCGGATCGACGGCGCCCGCGGTGCGCGCCACGGTGCCCGGATAATGTTTCGCCGGCGTCTCCGTCAGCGTGAGAAACGCGTTCTGCTGCGCGCGAACCTGCTGCGCGTAAGCCTGCGGCACATTCACATAAACGCGCAGCCGATCCGCCTGCGCGACATGAAACAGCTCCTTCGCTGGGCCGCCGGAACTGCCCGCGTCGATCAGCGCACCGACATCGACATTGCGCGCCGTCACGATGCCGTCGAACGGCGCATACACCTTCTGGAACGACTGCGTCTTCTCGAGCCGCGCCACGTTAAAACGCGTGGCGTCGAGCGTGGCTTTCTTCGCGAGCATGTCGCCGACCTTCTCGTCGGTTTCCTGCTTCGAGACGGATTTGCTTTTCAGCATGTCGGTCCAGCGGTCGGCGGTGCTTTTCGCGAGCGCATAGTTGGCGTTGGCGTTCGCGAGATCGGCACGGGCGGCGCGCAGTTGATCGTCGACTTCCGGCGTGTCGATCTCCGCGAGCAACTGCCCGTTTTTCACATGCGCGCCGATGTCGGCGTACCACTTCTTCAGATAGCCGTTCGTGCGCGCGTAAATCGGCGTATCGAGAAAAGCCTGCACATTGCCGGGCAGCACGAGATCGAGTCCGACCGTCGACTTCTGCGGCCGCACGACTTCGACGCTCGTCTGGCTCGCATGCTCGGCATCGCGTTCGAGCTCCGCGTGTGCATCGTGGCGCGACCAGATACCTTGTGCCGCAAGCGCGATGACGGCTACGGCAACCGCGATGCCGATCCAGCGCGCACGTTTTGCCTTTGCCGGATCGTGCGCAGTGCCGGAACCGTCTGGACGTTGTCCTTCCATCAAACTTCCCCTGTCAAGATGCATGGGCAGTCGAAGCTGCCTCTTGTGCTGCCTGCTGTTTCCGGCACGATAACCAAAGCGCTCTGCATCACGGCTTGCCCACCACGTGTTCAGCCGCGCGCAAGCGACTTGCCGCGAGTCGCCGGTAGATCATCGAAAACACCACCGGCACGAAAATCAACGTGGCCAGCGTGCCGATCGTCAGGCCGCCGATCACCGCGCGCCCGAGCGGCGCATTCTGCTCGCCGCCTTCGCCGAGACCGATCGCCATCGGCACCATGCCGATCACCATCGCGAGCGCCGTCATCAGCACCGGACGAAAACGCGTGAAGCCCGCTTCGATCGCCGCGCGCGTGGCGTCGCCGTGTTCGAGCAGCTGCTCGCGTGCGAAGCTGATCACGAGAATCGAGTTGGCGGTGGCGATGCCGATACACATGATCGCGCCGGTGAGCGCGGGAATCGACAGCGTGGTATGCGTGAGAAACAGCATCCACACAATGCCCGCGAGCGCGCCCGGCAGTGCGGTGATGATAATGAACGGATCCAGCCACGACTGGAAATTCACCACGATCAGCAGATACACCAGCAGAATCGCGAACACCAAACCCGCGAACAGGCCCGAGAACGAATCGTTCATGGTCTGCACCTGGCCGCGCACTTCGATGGTCGAGCTTTTGGGCAGATCGGCCTTGGCGTCGTCGATGATCTTGCGGATGTCGTCGGACACGCCGCCGAGATCGCGGCCGTCGGCGGTGCCGAAAATATCGATCGTGGTCTGCGCGTTGTAGTGCGTGAGTGTGGCGTTGCCCGCTTCGCGCCTCATGCTGGCGAGCGAGCCGAGAATATTGCTGCGGCCATTCGCGTTCAGCGGAATGTTGGCGAGCGATTGCAACGAGTCGATCGTGTATTGCGGCGCTTCCGTGATCACGTTGTAGCTCACGCCGTTGCGCGGATTGAGCCAGAACGTCGGCGTGGTTTGCTGGCTGCCGGACAGCGTGATCAGCAGATTGCTCGCGATGTCGCGTTGCGAGAAGCCGGCTTGCTGCGCACGCGTGCGATCCACGTCGATAAAGATGCGCGGCAAATCCGCGGGCTGCTGGATGCGCGCATCGACGAGACCGGGCACCGTGCGCAGACGGTTCAGCAAGTTCGCGGCGAACACGCGATTGCCGGCCACGTCACGGCCGACGATCTGAATATCGATCGGCGACGGCATGCCGAAGTTGAGCGTTTGACTGACGATATCCGCGGGCAGGAAGGCGAACTGTACGCCTGGAAATTCGTCGGTGAGCGTGCGCCGCAGCGTGCGCACGTAGTCGGCGCTCGGATGGTGATCGGGATTGAGCGTGATCAGCACGTCCGCATCCGAGGTGCCGATCGTCCCGGTGTTGCTGTACGAGAGGTTGATGCCCGAGACCGGCAAGCCGATGTTGTCGATAATCGAATGCAGCTCACCGGGCGGTATCAACTGACGGATCCGCGTATCCACACGATCGGTCACTACCGCCGTTTCCTCCACTCGCATGCCGGTTTTCGCGCGCAGATGCAGCGCGATCGTGCCGGCGTCGACTGCTGGGAAAAAATCGCGGCCGAGAAACGGCATCAGCAGCATCGACGCGCCACAGCAGACCAGAAACAGCGTCACGAACAGACCGGGCCGCGCGACGCGCGCTTCGAGAAACGCGCGATAGCGGTCGCGCAAACGCGAGAAGCCGCCTTCGAATGCGTAGTGCACGCGCATGAACGGATTGCGTGTTTGCGCCGGCGCGTGATGCAGATCCGCCGGCTTATGGTGATAACGCAGCAGGTATTTCGCGAGCGTCGGCACGAGCGTTCGCGAGAAGAAGTAGGACGCCAGCATCGCGAACACCACCGCTTCGGCGAGCGGGATGAACAGATAGTGCGCGACGCCCGTCAGCAGAAACATCGGCACGAAGACGATGCAGATGGACAAGGTCGACACCAGCGTCGGAATGGCAATCTGATGCGCGCCGTCGAGAATCGCCTGCTCGAGCGTCTTGCCTTGTTCGAGTTGATGGCTGATGTTTTCGATCGCCACGGTCGCGTCGTCCACCAGAATGCCGACCGCGAGCGCGAGCCCGCCGAGCGTCATGATGTTGATGGTTTCGCCGAGCAGGGAGAGCGCGATGATCGACGTGATCATCGACAGCGGAATCGACACGGCGATGATCAGCGTGGCGCGCCAGTTGCCGAGAAACAGCAGAATCATCAGACCGGTCAGGCATGCCGCGATCAGCGCCTCGCGCAGCACGCCTTGCACGGAAGCACGCACGAACAGCGACTGGTCGGCGACGGGGTCGATATTCAGCGAGGCAGGCACGAGATTGCGCAGCGTCGGCATCATCTTCTTGATGCGGTCGACGATTTCGAGCGTGGATGTGTTGCCGCTCTTGTTGATGGTGAGGAGCGCCGCGCGCTGGCCATTCACGCGCACGATATTGGTCTGCGGCTGGAAACCGTCGCGCACATGAGCGACGTCGCGGATATAGACGGTGCCGTTGGCGGTGGATTTGATCGGAATATTGTTCAGGCCTGCCAGCGAATCCGGACTGCCGTTCATTTGCACCGAGTATTCGGTCGAGCCGATTTTCGCGGTACCCGAGGGTAGGATCAGATTTTGTGCGGTGACCGCATTGACCACGTCCATCGGCGAAAGATTGCGCTCCTGCAGTTTGCGCGAATCGATATCGACCATGATCTGCCGCTGCTTGCCGCCGTACGGCAGCGGCGCGGACGCGCCGGGCACGGTGGCGAGCTGCGTCTTCAGGAAGTTGTTGCCGAAGTCGAATAGCTCCTGCTCGGTGAGCGAGGCGGACGACAGCGCGAGCCGCAGGATCGGCACCGTCGAGGCGTTGTAGCGCAGGATATTCGGCGGCGTGATGCCGGGCGGCAGCGAGCGCAATTGCGTTTGTGACAGCGCGGTGACCTCGGCGAGCGCTTCATCGATATTGGCGTGCGGCTGGAAAAAAATCTTGACCACCGCGATGCCGTTCAGCGAGGTCGACTCGGTGTGCTCGATATCGTTGACCGCAGTCGAGAGCCCGCGCTCGTAGTTGAGCACGATGCGTTTTTCCATCTCGTCGGCGGGCAGGCCGTTATACGACCAGATCACCGAGAGCACTGGAATGTCGATATTCGGGAAGATGTCGGTGGGCGTGCGCAGGATCGTCAAAGGTCCGACGACCAGCAATAGCAGGGCCAGGACGACGAACGTATACGGGCGCCGCAGCGCGAGACGAACGATCCACATGACTAGTTCTGCCGCTCAAAGCCGCGCAGTGCGGCGCCATCTACATGGCGGACGCGGCGGGCGGGACGCGCGCCGCAGCGGTGCGGGCAGGCCGGCGCGGCGGTCGGATCGAGCAAATGGTCTAGTTGGTGCACGTTTTTGATATCTCACCCCAGCAGGGTTTATGATGGTCTCGTTGCGACGCGTTACGCCCCGAATCATCGGTCCAGCGCGCCGTAATGGGAATAGGGCGAAACAAGGGGTAAAGAGCCTTGAGTTCGCGCTTTCCTCGGCCCCGCAAAACGGGAACAATGACTCGAACCTCTCACGCGTATCACGCGCAGCAGATTGGGTGCGTACGCAACGTTATCGGCGGAGCGACGCTTTTATCATCACCTTGACCGGCGTGAAATCATAAAGCCGGCTATGGGAGAAACGGGGAAACATCATGCAAATCGGTTCCATTGTCCGATCGGTGCATATCGCCGTGCCGCAAGGCGCGCGCGGGATCGTCATGCGCATTCTCGGCGACATGGCCATGGTGGCGTGGTATGCCGGGGAGCCCGGCGCATCGCCGCACCTGAATACTGAACCCTTTTTCCTTGAAGACCTGATCGATACGGGCGAGCAAGTGCGACCGTCTAGCGCGCAGATGCATTGAAGGCAGTTTGAGTCCAAGCCGTGTGCAAGTTGTAAGCCGCGGGTGGTTCCGCGTTGTGAGCCTTCGCCCTCGTCTTTGACGGCGGCGCGGCGCACAATGCGGGCATGAACGACGACATCCTCGATCCACAGGACAGCGCAAACAGCGCTGTGCCTTTCGCCCGGCTCAAGCCGGAAATCGTGCTCGACGCGCTCGACAGCGCGCTCAGCACAGTCGGCGTGCGCACCGACGGCCGCATGCTGCCGCTTAACAGCTACGAGAACCGCGTGTACCAGGTGGGCGTGGAAGACGGCCCGCCCGTGGTCGCAAAGTTCTACCGTCCTGAGCGCTGGAGCGACGCCGCCATCCTTGAAGAACATGCTTTCGTTGCCGATCTCGCCGCGCGCGAGATTCCGGCGGTGCCCGCGCGCGAGCTCGATGGCCGCACGCTGCATACCTTCGATGGCTTCCGCTTTTCCATCTTCGAACGTCGCGGCGGTCGCGCGCCGGATCTCGACCGGCGCGACACGCTCGAATGGCTCGGGCGGTTCATCGGCCGCATCCATGCGGTCGGCCAGACGCAGAACTACGCCGAACGTCCTACGCTCGACATCCACACCTTCGGCTACGAGCCGCGCGATTTTCTGCTCGCGCATCGTTTCGTGCCGGACGACTTGCGCACCGCGTGGGAAACCGTGGTGAACCTCGCGCTCGAAGGCGTGGAGCGTGCGTTCGAACGGGCTGGCGACATCCGTATGCTGCGCATGCATGGCGATTGCCATCCGAGCAATGTGTTGTGGACCGACGCGGGGCCGCATTTCGTCGACTTCGACGACAGCCGCATGGGACCGGCCGTGCAGGATTTGTGGCTGCTGCTGCCGGGCGAACGCGTCGAAGCGTCGCGCGCGTTGGCGGATCTGCTCACCGGCTACGAAGACTTCTGCGACTTCGAGCCGCGCGAACTCTATCTGGTCGAAGCGCTGCGCACGCTGCGGTTGATTCACTATCAGGCGTGGCTTGCGCGCCGCTGGGACGATCCGGCCTTCCCCGCGGCGTTTCCGTGGTTCAACACGCAGCGTTACTGGGAGGATCGCATCCTCGAATTGCGCGAGCAGCTTGGCGCGATGCAGGAAGGGCCGCTCTGGCCCGTTTGAGTGCATCCCGGTTGATGAAGGCATGCACTCTTATCTGACGCGAGCGCTCACGGCGCTTGCGAAGCAACGCTCGACGACTCCACCAGCGTCGATCTGACGATCACTTCCGCACGGACGTCGCGCCCGATTGCTTCGATCGCGGGACGCATCTGCGCGAAGTCGTCGGGCGTGCAGACGTCGCTATCGAAATGCGTGGCGCCATCGCGCGTCATCGTGACGACGTTGCCGAGCGGATCGAACGCGTACTGCGACTGGAAATCGACGAAGCGATCCTGGGTTCGTTTCGCCTCCGGCATGTCGAGCACGCGGAAATTGGCGGGCAACTCGATACGCGCGCGTTCGTGCAACGCCAGGTTGTGGCAGACGAACGGCTGCGTGCGCTGGCGCTCGCCGAGCCAGTAACGCGTATCCGCTTCGAAGCCGCCGGCCAGACTCGTCAACGCCGGAATCGAGGCCGCCGCGCCTGGCACTACGAGACTTTCCAGTGTCCCTTTCATGTTGATGACGAGCGGGCCGTCGGCGACGTCGAGGTCGTTGGTGGTGAGCATAGCGGTGCCACGCAGGTTGGCGCTGCGCAACTCGGCCTGAATCGACTCCTCGCGTTGCGCGGGCGTCTGCGTGCGCAACATCGCGCGCGCCTGTTCGGCCGAGGCGCCGACCGCTTCCAGCCGATACGTGAAACTCGCCGAGCCGTCCGGTTCGACCTTGATCGACAGATCGGTGTTACGCGTCATGAACGCTGTGGCCGGCGTGCGCGAGAGCACACCCTCGCCGACGAGCACGGTCGGCCGGTTCATATCGGACGATGGCAGAAAACCGAATTCGACATTCGACGCGGTCGAGTCCGCGTATTGCTGCAAATCCGGGAGCCACGTGATGATGTGATTGATCACGCCGTAGCCCGGCACGCTCGGCAGCGTGTAGATCGTGCCGTTGCTGATCAACGCCGGCTCGTTGCGCACGCCGGCCGCGTCGAGTAGCGCGCCGTAAAGCGCGACGTGATCCTTGCAATCGCCGTAGCGGTTCGCGAGCACCGCGCTCGCGCTGTGCGGCACCACCGCGCCGCGTCCGACATTGATCGCCACGTAACGCACATTGCGGCGTACCCAGTCGTACAGCGTCTTGGCCTTGTCGCGCGGCGTGCGGTCGTGCGCGGTGAGCTGTTGTGCAAGACGCGTGATGGCGGCGTCACGCGCGCTCGGGTCCGCTGCGGATTCGCGGTAGGTCGCGGCGAACGCGGCGTAGTCGGGGAAGGTCGAGACCATCAACCGGTCGCCATACGACACGTAGGCGACGGAACCACGTTCGAGGCGACTGAAATGAGCCTTGTCGTAGCGATATTCGTAACGCGTGCGGCCGTCGCGTGTCACGGGTTGCAGAGCGGTGAAGCCGCGCGCGTCGGCATAAAGCGGCTTGTCGGCGGGCAGATCGTAGATCAGGCGGAAGTTGTGCGTCGGCGCGAGATCGGGCGGCGTGAAGTCGCTGAATTCGCCCGGCACGATCGGCTGCTTCTGCGTCTTGCGATAGGTGAGGTGCACGCGCGCGCCCGGCTCCACGGCGGGGAACACGATCACCTTTTCCTGGATGTCCTGGAACATCGGCGCGTCGAACGAACGGGCTTCCTGGACGTCGCGGATCTGCTCGGGCTGCACGTCGTGACGCACGCCGTCGGCGGTGGTCGTGTAGGCCTCGAGAATCTGCACGTCCGCCATGTTGCGGTTGAACCAGACGTATTGCTGCGCGACCCGCGCGACGCCGGCTTCGTTGTTCACGTGCAGCGTCATCGAATCGAGCTTCGAGAAGGAGCCGTCGGCGCTGACGGTGAAGGTCTGGGTCTCGCCTTCGTTCGTATAGGGATCGTCCAGTCTGGCCGGGACGCCCGCCACCGCACCGTGGATGCCGGCAAGCCAGCCGAAAGAGGCAAGACAGACCAGGAAAGAGAGGCGCATGGCAGGCTGGTATCCGAACATAACGTTGACGGGATCGTCAGTTAGAGTCGGTTTGCGCCGCGTAGATGTCAAGCGGCTGCCGCGCGTTCGGATTGAGCAAACCGCTTAATTGTGTAATGATAGCCATTCTCATTTGAAAGGCATCGCCAGCTCTCTGTCACATTCTCCTCCTCTGTGACTGCCAGCCAGCCTCTCAGCCGGATGGCCTGGACCGCAAGCCGGGTCGTCCGGCACCTCCGTTTCGAACCCTTCCTTGATCAATGGCGGGTGAACGCGCGCTTTGTCGCCGTGTGCCCGCGATTGATCAACTTGCTGCGCCTGGAGCCCGGATTTGAACGCGCCTGACTCGATCGAGATGAAACCCGCCGCTGGTCACGGCACGCAATACGTTGCCCATAAACTGGAGCGCGGCCATCATCTGATGGACGACGCTGAGCAGGCGGCGCGGCGTCGGCGTTCGCGGCGCGCGAACTTCATCAAGTGGCTGCGCAAGGTGCATGGATGGGTCGGCCTGCGGGGCGCGGTGCTCGGCCTGATGTTCGGCGCGACCGGTTTTCTGCTGAATCACCGCGCCGGTCCGTTGAAGGTGTCGTCGGGCGAGCCGCAGGTCGAGGAAATGCAGATTCCCGCGCCGCAAAAGCCGCTGCATTCGCCGATGGACATGGTGAAGTGGCTCAAGAGCGAATTGAAGATCGACGGCAAGCCGGGCAGGATGAAGCGCGAGCCGGCACATCCGGTGGCGTGGGGCGATCGCAGCACGATGCAGCCGGAGTTCTGGCAAGTCGGCATCACGGGGCCGTCGCAGAACGTGCAGGCCGAGTATTGGGTGGGCAACGGTTTCGTCGCGGTGAAACGCACGCACAACTCGTTTCTCGCGACCATGAACAACCTGCACAAAGGCGTGGGCCTGAGCGTCGGCTGGGTGTTGCTGATCGATACGATTGCCGGCAGCATGATTCTGCTTTCGCTGACCGGTGTGCTGTTGTGGACCGAGTTGAACAAGCGCCGCGTGGTGGGCGCTGTGCTCGTGGGCGGATCGGTGATCGCCGCGGTGGTGTGCGGCTTGATGTAAGGCGCGCTACGCTATCCGGCGCAGCGGCGGCCGGGAAAAGCGCCGTGCGCAGGCTAGCTTCGCTTCAAACGCTGCAAGCCGTCCCGCCGGAAGCCGCGATCTCCCGCGCGGCCTTGGCGCCTTCGACCTGAAGCAAGGTCGGCAGCGAAACGCCGTTCTTGGCCGCCGTCACCTCGGCGAGAATCGACACCGCGATTTCAGGCGGCGTGCGGCTGCCGATATAAATCCCGACCGGTCCATGCAAGCGGGCCAACTCGGTATCGTTCAGATCGAACTCCTTGAGACGTTCGCGCCGCGCCTGATTATTCCTTCGCGAACCCAACGCGCCGACATAAAACGCCGGCGTCTTCAACGCTTCCATCAGCGCGAGATCGTCGAGCTTCGGGTCGTGCGTCAGCGCGATCACCGCGCAGCGCTCGTCGAGTTTCATCTCGATCACGGTGTCGTCGGGCATGGTCCGCACGATCTTCGTGCCGGGAATATTCCATTCCTCGGTGTACTCCTCGCGCGGATCGCACACGGTGACCTGATAATCGAGCCCCACCGCGATATGGCACAGATAGCGCGACAACTGCCCCGCGCCGATCACCAGCATGCGGTAACGCGGACCATGAATCGTCAGCAGACGTTCGCCGTCGAAATGCACGCCGTCGGTTGCCTGCGCGTCTTCGAGCTGCGTCGCGCCCGTCGACATATTCACTTCGCGAGCCACGAGGCGTCCGTTCTCCACCGCGTTGCACAGTTCGGCAATGCCGCTTTGCGGCGTCAGCGGTTCGAGCACCAACTGGATCGTGCCGCCGCACGGCAGCCCGAAGCGATGCGCTTCCTCCGCCGTGATGCCGTACTTGACCGCTTCCGGCCGCGTCTGCTCGATACCGCGTTGCCGCACGCGGTCGATCAGATCGTCTTCGATGCAACCGCCCGATACCGAGCCCACCACGAGTCCATCGTCGCGCACCGCGAGCATCGCGCCCTCGGGACGCGGCGACGAGCCCCACGTCTTCACCACCGTCACCAGTAGCGCGCGATGTCCTTCTTCCAGCCAGCGTGCGCTGGACTTCAGGACTTCGAGATCCACGCTGTCCATGATTTCTTCCTTTTCGTTGCGTCGCCGCCGGACTCGCCGTCCGCGGCCTCATTCGATGCTGTATTGTGCGGCACCGCGTCATCGGCTGCATTCTCACCGGCGTCCGGGGCTGCCGCGCCCTCGCTGTCGCCGCCTACCTGGGCGCCGAAGCGCTTGAAGAATTCGCCTGCGATTTTACGCGCCGCGCCGTCGACGAGCCGCGAGCCGATCTGCGCAAGCTTGCCGCCGACCTGTGCGCTCGCCGTGTAGCTGAGCTTCGTGGCGGCCTCTCCGTCGGCTTCGAGCGAGACGTGCGCGTTGCCTTTGGCGAAACCCGCGGCGCCGCCCTGGCCTTCGAATACGATGCTGTACGAGTTCGGCGCGTCGATGTCGGTGAGTTGCATGCGGCCCTTGAAGCGCGCCTTGACCGGGCCGACTGCGGCGCTCAGCGCCACCACGTAGGCATTTTCGCCGTCCGGGTCGATGCTTTCGCAGCCCGGAATGCAGGCGCGCAAAACCTCAGTGTCGTTCAGCGCGTCCCATGTGCGCTGCTGCGAAACGGGCAGCGTATGCGTTTCAGTCAATTCCATGATGTCGCTCCTGCGGTACCTGTAACGCCGGCACTGCGACGAGGCGCGCGCGAGAGTTGCGCGAGGTCGCGGCCGAACGCCGTCAGGCTGTCTAGATTATGAACTGGACGATGCGCGTCGACATACGGCAGGATCGCCTGCACGCCGCGCGCTTTCGGAGAAAAGCCGCTGAAACGCAGCAGCGGGTTGAGCCAGATGATGCGGTGTGCGAAGCGGTGCAGGCGGGCCATCTCGGTATCGAGCACATCGATCGCCTCGTGATCGAGGCCGTCGGTGACGAGCAGCACCGTGGCCCGCCCGGTCAGCACGCGCCGCGCCCACCGGCGGTTGAATTCGGCGAGCGCGGCGCCGATCCGCGTGCCGCCCGACCAGTCCACCACCTGCTCGGTGAGCGTCGCGATCGCCACATCGGGATCGCGCTCGCGTAGCGCGCGCGTCGCGTTGGTGAGCCGCGTGCCGAACAGAAACACTTGCAAGCGTTCACGCGATTGCAACAGCGCGTGGCAGAAATACAGCACCGCGCGCGAATAGCTGCTCATCGAACCGGAGATGTCGAGCAGCAATACCAGCGGCGGCTTGCGTTCGACCACCGCGCGATACTTCCACACCGTCCAGTCGCCGCCCGCGCGCACCGCGTGCCGGGCGCTCGCGCGCAAGTCCGCATGCGTGCCGTGCGAGGCGGCTTTCAGACGACGCGTCGGTTCGGTGGCGAGCGGCAGACGCTGGCCGCGAATCAGATGACGCAGGGTGCGCCATTCATCGGCGGAAAGGGTGTCGAAATCGCGGTGACGTAACCGCTCTTCCGCACTGAAGGTGACGTGCGCATGCAGTTCGTGTTGCTCGGTTTCCTGCGGCGCTTTGCCATGCGGTGATTTCGGCGCGCGCACGGCCAGTGCATCGGCGAGACGGTTGTTGCGTTTGGGTGGCGGCAGGCCGTCGCGGACTTTCGGCAGAAGCAGCGCGCGCAGTTTGCCTTCCCAATCGGGATCGCGCCAGAACAAATCGAACGCGGCGTTGAACAGATCGCGCTCGTCGGGCGCCGACACCAGCGACGCGGCGAGGGCGGCGCGCACGTCGTCGCGGCGGCTCAGATCGATCCAGTGCAGCGCGGCGAGCGCATCGACGGCTTGCGCGGGCGACATCGGCAAACCGGCGCCGCGTAGCACGCGCACGAAATGGACGACGTTGCGGGCGAGCGTGGGCGTGTCGTCGAGCGGTGAGGCGGGCTCGCCGGACGCGCTGCCGGGCAAGCCAATGCGATGGCCTGAAGCGTCGTCGTTGCCCGTGTCGATTGAATTCGTCATGCTGGCTATCCAGGCGCGGCGAGACACTGCGCGATTTGCGCGGCATCGATGCGCGCCAGATCGTCCTGATACTTGAGCAGCACGCCAAGCGTGTTGTGCACCGATTGCGGATCGAGCTCCGTCACCGACAATGCCTCCAACGCGCGGCACCAATCGATCGTCTCGGCGATGCCGGGCGCCTTGAACAGATCCATGCCGCGCAGCCGGTGCACGAAATCGACCGCACGCCGCTGCAATTCCGCCGACGTTTGCGGCGCGCGAGCGGCGACGATCTCCAACTCGCGATCGCGCTCCGGATAGCCGATCCATTGATACAGGCACCGGCGCTTCAAGGCGTCGTGCACTTCGCGCGTCCGGTTCGAGGTCATCACGACGAGCGGCGGTTGCACGGCGCGGACCGTGCCATATTCGGGAATCGATACCTGGAAGTCCGAAAGCAGTTCCAGCAGAAACGCCTCGAACGGTTCATCGGCACGGTCGATCTCGTCGATCAGCAACACGCGCCGCGCGCCGGGATGATTTTCGTCCGGCATCAGCGCTTGCAGCAACGGACGCTTCAGCAGGAATTCGCCGCGATACAAGGTGTCGTTATCGGGACGTTCGCCCGCGGCTTCGGCAAGCCGCAGCGCCATGATCTGCCGCGGATAGTCCCATTCGTAGAGCGCGCTGGCCGTGTCGAGACCTTCATAGCATTGCAGGCGCAACATCGAGGTGCCGAGCATGCCCGCTGCGGCCTTGGCGAGTTCCGTCTTGCCGACGCCCGGCTCGCCTTCGACGAACAACGGCCGCTCCATGCGCAGCGCGAGATACAGCGCGGTCGCTAGCTCGCGGCTGGCGAAATAGCTTTGGGCGGCGAGTTGAGCGACGGTGTCGTCGATTGAAGCGGGCTGCATGGTGTTCCTGAATCTGCGCAATGGAGCGACGCCAATGAAGCAAAGCGGCCTTAACGCACATGAGCAAATGCGGCTGGTGTGTCCTGTGCCGAGGCACAAGGCACACCAGCCACGAACGGCAAGGAAAAGCTAAGTGTTCGCCTTCGTCACCGCGCGCGCGGCCAGCACCGGAATCAGGTGCGCGCGGTATTCGGCGCTCGCGTGCATGTCGGTGTTCAGGTCGGCAGCCGACACCGTCACCCCACGTGCTGCCTCGGGCGTGAAGTTCGCCGACAGCGCGCTTTCCAGTTCCGGCACACGAAACACCGACGACGCCGCGCCCGTCACCGCGACGCGCACACCGCCCGCGAACTTCGCGACGAACACGCCGACCAACGCAAAGTGCGAAGCGGGATTGCGGAATTTCTCGTAGGCCGCGCGCTCGGGCACGGGAAACTCCACGGCGACGATTAGCTCATCGGGCGCCAACGCCGTCTCATACATGCCGACGAAGAAGTCGCTCGACGCGATGCGCCGCCGATCCGTGACGATGGTCGCGTCCAACCCCACGGCCGCCGCCGGATAACACGCGGCCGGGTCGTTGTTGGCGAGCGAGCCGCCTATCGTGCCGAGCGCTCGTACCTGACGATCGCCGATGTGCGCGGCGAGATCCGCGAGCCCCGGCGAGACGCGCCGCAGTTCCGCGTGATCCGCCACGTCGGCATGGCACACGGCGGCGCCGATCGTCACCGTTTTTGCGTCGACGGTGATCGCCTTGAGCGCGGGAATGCGCGTCACGTCGATCAGTTGCGACGGCTGGGCGAGCCGCAACCGCATGGTGGGCAAGAGGCTTTGGCCGCCGGCCAGAAACTTGGCGTCGCTGTCGGCGGTGAGAATGGCGGCGGCCGCTTTGGGGTCCGTCGCGCGTTGATACTCGAATGAATACATGTCGAATGCTCCGCTCAGGATCTCAATGGGGTTGCTTGGCAGCGTGAATCGCGGACCACACGCGATGCGGCGTCGCCGGCATTTGCAGGTCGGTCACGCCGAGCGGCGCGAGCGCGTCGAGGATTGCGTTGATCACCGCTGGCGGCGAGCCGATCGCGCCCGCTTCGCCGCAGCCTTTCACGCCGAGCGGATTGTGCGTGCACGGCGTGCCCTTCACGGTTTCGACAGTGAAGTTCGGCAAATCGGACGCATGCGGCATCGCGTAGTCCATGTACGAGCCTGACAGCAGCTGGCCGCTCTCGTTGTCGTACACGCAGCGCTCCAGCATCGCCTGGCCGATGCCCTGCGCGAGCCCGCCATGCACCTGTCCTTCGACGATCATCGGATTGATCACGTTGCCGAAATCGTCGACCGCGGTGAACTGCTGGATCCGGCACACGCCTGTCTCCGGATCGACTTCGATTTCGCAGATGTACGCGCCGGAAGGATAGGTGAAGTTGGTCGGATCGTAGAACGCGCTTTCTTCGAGGCCCGGTTCGAGCACGTCGAGCGGGTAGTTGTGCGGCACGTAGGCGGCGAGCGAGATGTCGGCGAACGCTTTGGTGCGATCGGTGCCCGCGACGCGGAACACGCCGTCCTTGAACTCGATGTCTTCCGCCGCGGCTTCGAGCAGGTGCGCGGCGATCTTTTTCGCCTTGGTTTCGATCTTGTCGAGCGCCTTCATGATCGCCGAGCCGCCGACCGCGATCGAGCGCGAGCCATACGTGCCCATGCCGAATGGAATGCGGCCGGTGTCGCCGTGGACGATCTCGACGCTTTCCAGTGCGATGCCGAGCCTGTCGGCCACCACTTGCGCAAAGGTCGTCTCGTGTCCCTGGCCGTGACTATGCGAGCCCGTGAACACGGTGACCGAGCCGGTGGGATGCACGCGAATCTGGCCGACTTCGAACAGGCCGGCCCGCGCGCCCAACGCACCCGCGATATTCGACGGCGCGAGACCGCACGCCTCGATGTAGCACGAGTAGCCAAGGCCGCGCAGTTTGCCGTTCTTTTCGGATTCCTGTTTGCGCGCCGCGAAGCCTTTGACGTCCGCGAGTTCGAGCGAGCGGGCGAGGATGGTCTCGTAATCGCCGGTGTCGTAGGTGAGGCCGACCGGTGTCGCGTACGGAAACTCGCGGATGAAATTGCGGCGACGAATCTCCGCCGGATCGAGCTTCATGTCGCGCGCGGCGGTTTCCACCAGCCGCTCCACCACGTACGTCGCTTCGGGGCGGCCCGCGCCGCGATAGGCATCGACGGGAACGGTGTTGGTGAAGACCGCTTTCACTTCCGCATAGATCGCGGGTGTGGCGTACTGACCGGCGAGCAGCGTGGCATACAGAATGGTCGGCACGCTCGACGCGAACGTGGACAGATACGCGCCCATGTTGGCGGTCGTGTGGATGCGCATGCCGAGGAACTTGCCGTCCGCGTCCATGGCCAGTTCGGCCTTGGTCACGTGATCGCGGCCGTGCGCGTCCGAGACGAACGCTTCCGAGCGCTCGGCCGTCCACTTGACCGGACGGCGGATTTTCTTCGACGCCCAGGTCAGCGCGACGTCTTCCGCATATAGGAAGATCTTCGATCCGAAGCCGCCGCCGACGTCCGGCGCGATCACGCGCAGTTTCGATTCCGGCAGCGACAGCACGAACGCGGCCATCAGCAGGCGCTCCACGTGCGGATTCTGATTCGCGACGTAGAGCGTGTAGCTCTCGTCCTGCACGGAGTAGCTCGCGTTGACCGCGCGCGGTTCGATTGCGTTCGGGATCAGGCGGTTATTGACGATGTCGAGCGTGGTGACGTGCGCGGCTTTGGCGAAGGCGGCGTCGGTGGCGGCTTTGTCGCCGTGGCCCCAGTTGTAGCAGATGTTGTCCGGCACTTCGTCGTGCACGGCGGGCTGGCCGGCGTCGGCTGCATGCGCGGTGTCGACCACGGCCGGCAGCACGTCGTAATCGACTTCGATCAATTCGGCGGCGTCCTTGGCGGCCTTGATCGAATCGGCGATGACGAGCGCGACCTGATCGCCGACGTGACGCACTTTCGTATGCGCGATGATCGGATGCGGCGGCTCGTTCATCGGCTTGCCGTCGGTGCTGTGAATCAGCCAGCCGCACGGCAGGCCGCCGACGTTGTCAGCGGCCATGTCCGCGCCGGTGAAGATCGCGACCACGCCGGGCGACTGTTTGGCCGCGGCGGTGTCGATGCTGTTGATCTTCGCGTGCGCGTGGGGCGAGCGCAGGAACACCGCGTAGGTTTGCTGGGGCAGGACGATGTCGTCCGTGTACTGGCCGTTGCCGGTCAGGAACCGATAGTCTTCCTTGCGTTCGACGGAAGCGCCAATCAGGTGAGTGTCGGGTGCGTTCATCGTCGGCTCCTCAGGCGGTGGCCGGTGCGTTGGCATTCGTGGCGGCGTTGGCCGTGCCGGCGGACTTCATGCCTTCGGCGCCTTCGAGCACTGCTTTGACGATGTTGTGATAGCCCGTACAGCGGCACAGGTTGCCGTCGAGTTGGGCGCGCACGTCTTCGCCGGTGAGATCCGGTTGGCGCTGGACCAGCGAGACCGCGCTCATCACCATGCCGGGGGTGCAGAAGCCGCATTGCAGGCCGTGGCAGTGTTTGAAGGCCGTCTGCATGGGATGTAATGCGCCGTCTTTCGCGAGCCCTTCGATGGTGGTGATGTCCGCGCCTTCCGCTTGCACCGCGAGGATGTTGCAGGATTTGATCGCGCGTCCGTTCAGGTGGACCGTGCATGCGCCGCATTGGGCTGTGTCGCAGCCGACGTGTGTGCCGGTGAGGCGCAGTTGATCTCGAAGGAACTGGACAAGCAGAGTGCCAGGGTCGATTGAGGCGCTGATGGGCGCGCCGTTCACCGTCAGACTGATGCTGATCGCCATGAAGTTGTCTCCTTATGGGGTGAGACCGGACCTTTTTGCTTGGTCTTTCTTCTGTTGCCTGTTTCGTGGGGTCCGATGCGGGTGCTGCGGGGTTTTTCTTTCTTTATACGGCTGCTGAAAAGTAAAGCACAAATTGGGCTGGGGCGCTATGAGGGGTTTTTTTGCGCGGGGCGCTTTGGGGGTGTTGGCCTTTCCTTGAGTTCATGGTGGTCTGTTGGCGTTGCCCCTGTGCGGGGCGGCACCTACTTTCTTTGCCGCGGCAAAGAAAGTAGGCAAAGAAAGCCGCTTCACACCGCCAGCTTATAAGCGGCTCCCCTGGCTCGGAGGAGGCAGTGGTGCATCTGGAATCCGTGCCCTCGCACATTCGACGTGCGTGACAAGGCAGTCATGCTTCCCGCCTCGCACTGCGTGCTCGCCGGAACGGTCCGCATGAAACCAGCGGATTCGTTTGTGCGCTGCGGGAGCCGTCGGCTTCGCCTCGGCGAGGCGCCGAAATGGCCGTGGTTAAAGAAGCGCTACGGGCGCAAGGGAAGGCCCGTGGTTTCAGACGTGCCGCTGGCGAGACGGCCGGTGGTTTGAGAAGTGCCACCGGCGCAAGAGACGGCCGTGATTCGACGAGTGCTTCTGGCGCGAGAGACGGGTAGCGATTCGACGAGTGTTGCTGGCGCGAAAGACGGGCAGCGTTTTGAGAAGTATCGACCCGCGAGACAACCGCTGTTGGATGAACTACCGCGACGGCGCGCGGAGCGCCGCCGGAAGAATGAGCGCTTTGTCACTGACGGGTAATGT
The DNA here is from genome assembly GCF_046030175.1 of Paraburkholderia sp. RL17-373-BIF-A. Taxonomy (NCBI): domain Bacteria; kingdom Pseudomonadati; phylum Pseudomonadota; class Betaproteobacteria; order Burkholderiales; family Burkholderiaceae; genus Paraburkholderia; species Paraburkholderia sp. RL17-373-BIF-A. The sequence continues at coordinate 104 of NZ_JARESO010000009.1, read as the reverse complement.
GCGAGAACACGGATTCCAGATGCACCACTACCGCGACTGTGCGGGGGACCCGCTTAAGAATTAGCGGTGTGAAGCCGCTTTCTTTGCCTACTTTCTTTGCGGCG